>NZ_LECR01000092.1:364-35186 GCF_001602625.1 Sodalis-like endosymbiont of Proechinophthirus fluctus | reverse complement strand
GCCTGTGAAGAATAATGTTATTGTACGTATGTACATGGTACGTTATTTATTTTAATACACATGACATGAATTAAATTCTCCTGCCATATTTATATTATTATATATAATAAGTAATTTATTTGTAAATAAATTACTTAAAAAATCTTGCAGGCAGAAAAAGCCCTATTTCTGCCAGACTCTCTGTGATAGCCTATAATTGTTTCGCTTCCCGAGTCACGGTGCATATTGCCGACAATGACGTTTCCCATACTATTACCAATAGCGACTGTCAGCACGAAACTCCCAGTGTAAAAGCTGTCTGAGTCGGCACTAAACCTTGCATGATGAACTATTCTCATGATAAAGATGGCTAAAAAGGAAGGCGATGAATGGCTGGCTTAGACGTTGTTGATGCTTCCTCCATCGGTGAGCGCCTGGATTTTTTCGCCTGTTTCGTGAGGCGGTTGTATCCCAGCTCGGGTGCTGCATGCATTCCGGTGAGGCATGCAGAGGATACCCCACCTGAACACGCGTCAGGAAATAAAGTTTTTGCTCTGCTTAATGACCAAATCGAGGGCTTTGGTTTTGACCTTTCCAGTCAACTCTGAAGTGCTAAAAGCATCCAAATTCATGGTGTCGCTCTGACAGATATTAAAGATCCCCACCAGACAGGACTGGTAAATCCTGCATTTTTGCAGTAGAAATAGTGATAGGTGCATTATTATTTATGACAATCTTATCCAACAGATGATATTTTACCATGGAATCTCTGCTGGAGGACAGTAGATTATTTTTAACGCAGTATTGCAGCACTCCTAGATTATTGGTCATTGATAAGAACTTAACGCTTTATCGCTGCCGTTCAACAGCACGGCCAGAGAAATTAACGAGGTACAATTATTATTGGTAGAGGCAGTATTTTGTTCGCCTCTTTTGGCGTTCTATTTTTTGAAACTGTTAGCCACTTTCGCGGCAGAATCTATCCAACTAGCTTCTTGCTCTACATTGCAAGACATGGCAGTACAACGCTCAGCGCACACAACAGATGGCTGGAAGGAGTCATCATAATAATCTCCAGCCAACTGCGGCGCAGAGAGACCAGGCGGATAAGGGCGGTAATTCGCGTCCTTGCACTTCGTTAGGCCGCCGCTCGCCGCTATTGATATGGTGCGGCCGCGACAGACAGGTAATACTCCTTCAAGCTCGTGCAACGGATGCATCACGCGTGGTCTCTAGCGACGATCGATACACGCCATCGACGTCGGATCAAGTCTCGGGAAAACCTGCCTGGTTTATTTCCTTGATTTTCGCTTAAAAACTTTTCCCATCAGGCGCCTATCATCAGCTTCCATCGCGGTTGAAGGAGGGAAAAATGCCAGAAAGACTGGAAATACATATCGTGCGGCCAATGTCCCATTTACCGATTACCCTGGCGTAGTTTGCCTTTCCCCATTTAAAGCGTTGGGAGACGCAACTGACCTGGTAAACCATCGACAAGATCGAGGCGCGGGGTAAAGTATTACCAACCCGGTTTTCTAATAGACTGGTACTTTACAGTCACAACCATCTGTATGGCGTCTGGCAGGTGGTCAAGGGGAGAAACTCTGGTGACGAAACGCGACCTTCGGGTGTGTCTGGAGAATAAAAACGCTGACACATTTCTCTATATTTAATCATAAATCAGTATAATAAAATATTATGAGGTCGCCAAGCCTCCTTTTTTTCTGCGTATCAGCCCGGATTCACTGGACTCGCAACTGGCGGTAGAATCCATGCAGGCGCGGCTAATTTCCAAGCGTTTTTCCTGCCGCCAGTGCGGCGCACTGCTGCTGGATTAATTCTTCATTGCCGACCTGAAAAATTATCTGCTGGTGGAAATTCTGTGGCAAGCGCGGCTGTCAGTGCGACATCAATCGCACGATCTTAACGAGGAATAGCAACGGCTTTTGTGTTAGTTTATTCTCGCTCGACATTCCACGCTTATCTTACGCTACCTACGACGGCCAAGCCAGGCGCTAAATATCGGGGCGCCACGTTTCGCTTTCGCGCCTTTCATCGTGCTGGTAAAGCCTGCGATCGGCTATGGCTACGAAGTTGAGAAAACCACGTTTTCCGGCCGGCCGTTTTACTGGTGTCCGTAGTGCCAGTAAGCGTGGGGAGTATGTAAACTGGCGGCAAAATTAGCTAGCAGGCGCGCGGGCGGTAGAGTTGCCCCACCTGCCCACCTTAACCAACAGGTGCTAGAATGCACCATAAGGCTGTTTTTTTCAGCAGTTGAAAACCGGAGAGGCGGATTAGTATTGCGCCGGGATCTGTTAACGGTATAATGCGCCTGGCTATCCGTGCCTTCGATGCCGAAGTGGCGAAATCGGTAGACGCAGTTGATTCAAAATCAACCGCCTTCGGGTGTGCCGGTTCGAGTCCGGCCTTCGGCACCATTGATTATCTAGTTACTTGTTTTAAAAACTTTATCTTTCTAAAAGTCCTATACTACACCATCCTCCTATAAAAGGGTATACGAGGCGATGTCTCACCGTTACGATCTCTATCGTATAGTCAGCGGCATTTATGTCGTTCTCGTTAGTGTTCCGTAGCGTTTTCGTTGATATGTAGGGCAGTGTGAAAATCCACACTTCAACGAGCACATACCACCTTCAGAAGAAAAGTAACGAGGTACGCTTTTAATTGCTGTCTGGCATTAGAATTTACGTGAGTATAAAGAATTGGATTATCAAACCTTAAATGAGAGCGCTCCAGCGCTGACTGGCAATAGAGTGATTTCGCTTACAAAATTTTTCCATGCAATCAAACTGCCAATCATTCAGCTTAATCCATGTCGTCACAAACAGACGCTTCCCTGTTTTCAGGTTAGTATTTGGGCAGGCTAGTTTCTTTGTTAAAAATGCCGCTGATGTCGAAAAAGATTATGTAGTGGGTGGTTTCGTGCTTAATAGCACATTTGAACTGGGAGAAGAGAGTTCGTCAAAGAGTTACCTGATACTATTCAATCAATTATACACTTTTCGTTACTTAATCACAGAGGGAATTTCTGAAGAAAAGACAAAGTTCCTGGCAGGTGGAGACAATAGGTAAGGGAGGATGGCTTTTTGATTTACCAGGGTGATCACTCATGAGAACTTGATGATTTACGGCATTCATGCAGGAATTCCCTTCCCTGTTCCGACTGTTGGCTCAGCTATACGCCAATCATCCCATAAAACTCATTCAACTGCATCCCCTGCGGTTGTAACACTCACCAATGAGTATATTCACCACAAATATTACTCAAAAACTGAGACTTCCTCTATGCCTTTGAAAGCAAGCTACGTACTATTCCGGAAAATCGTGACAAAGAGAAAATAAAATTCAGTTCAGACAGAATAGATGAACTGACTGCTAAAGCAACTGAGAACGAAGATCCTATGATATCTAATGACTCAGTAAGAAAGTATATTAATATAGTATTTGGTACAATTAAATAGGCAGTGGTTGATGGTAAGTTTATACAATCCCATTATAATAACTTTTTCCATAAAAAATGATGAAGTAATTATTCAAAAACTGGCTGAGACTTCTAGTTATGAAGACATTATCAAGATTTTCTCATTCCCTTGGTTCATCTCAGGTAATAGTGAAAAAAATTCAAATGGATCTTTCACCATTATCGACCTTTTCATTATTAGATACCTTTGCTAGAGTTATTTACAGGAGAAAGATTTAATGAAATTTCTCAGCTTTATCTTAAAGATGTTCTTGAAGAAAATTAGATATTTTATATAAATATCGATAGTGATGAGGTTAGCGGTAAAAATTGATATAGCGGTCAACATGATTAAGGTTAATAACGGTTTCATTGGTTTAAAATGTCTCATCTGGATTTCAATTTGAGTATATATTTCTAACATGTAGGTTGATATAATAAATCAATCTTTACCTTCATACGAACTATCTTTATAAGGTTTCTTGCAAAAAAAAGCTGATTGAAGGAGACACTCCCTTGGAGAGTATCTCTGAATCCTAGAGAATCATCTTTAAAGAAAAACATTAATAGACAGAGGGATGTCTCTGTCCCGGATAAGATTTCTAGTGTGAGTTTTATTTACGGCATAAGGTAAAAAGTTAGCATTTTTCGACATGTTACAGATAAGAAAAGTCAGCTTATGATGGTGAAAGTGCGGATGGTTGACTTTTTCTTCATAGGCGAAGTTTGAATGGTTTTGTACTGACCCTGCCCCGGCAGACAAAACTGCCCTATAGTTTTAGCATAGGAGTGAGGCATATGAGCATATCACGTTTTATATCTGAATTTAAGGAAAAAGCCATTCATAAAATCATGGAGCGGGGCCATTCCGTTGCGGAGGCTTTCTACCATCTGGGCTTTTCCACATACAGCCTCTACAGTTAGCTACGGGCCGTCAAGCCTAACAACAGCGAGCAGCACGTTCGTGATTTACTTGAAGCTAAAAGTGAGATCCTGAAGATACGAGCGCAGCTGAAACGCACCGAAGAAGAGCGGGATAGCCTAAAAAAGGCGGCGCGGTACTTTGCAAGGGAGCCAGATTGAAGTACTGATTTATCAATGAACACTGCACTGTATGGGGTATCATGACAATATGTCGGGTACTGAATGTCGCCCGAGCCTAGTTCTATGCGTGTGGCTGCACAATCCCGTCTCAGTGCGTGATAAAGATAATCAGCGCCAGCAGGCGCTGATTCGTGTGAGAGGTGGTGGTGTATGGCTATCGATAGGTTCATAGTGATCTGAACGAAATCGGAGAAACTTGCGGTGAAAACCTGGTGAGCCGTATTATACAAATTAACAAAATAAAAGAGATACGCCGCTATAAAGCGTCGCGTTTGGATCGCCGGCAGATCCTTAATAGTCGCCCCTAACCGGGTGCAGTGTGAGCTTACCATAGTGAAGCCCAATCGGATCTAGGTGATAGATATCACCTAGATCCGCACCTGTAAAGACTGGCTGTATCTGGCGGTGGTCATCGATCTCTTTGCCTGTAATGTGGTGGGCCTAGTCGAGAAAAAAGAACGTATCAGAAAACAGATCTATAAAACCCGCAATCTGACACGCTCGGATATCTTCGATGACATTGAAGTGTTTTATGACTGGGCCCAGAGCCACAGTCACCTGGGTGACATTAGTCCGTTTGAGGATAGAATTATATCTACTGTTGTGTGGTATTCCAACGTTTACCCGCCTTTCTGTGATGTTGACTGGCTGTTGAAACACTCTTTTTTTGATCCTGTGAATGGTATTCAGTGAGCAGTAAATATGGTTCTTCATAGTGAAATCAACTGGGTTACCCGTGCACAGCTCACATTCCAGCACAAATAACCTGTTTTGATTACTTCGCATCGTGGATGATGCTTATCGAAGTGCGGCGTTTATAATTTATAACAGTGGGATCATTATATATTACGCATTTACAGGATATAAAATGGACAGGAACACCCAGGGATTCATTTCATACTAGCTCAACAAATTAGTCGATGTGGAGTTTGGTAAAATGGCGTTTGAACGTAAAGATGAGAATAGGTATGCCTAGTGGATGAGGTGGTACCCTTAGTCGGGCGTAGCAGCTGGATGAAAAATTCGTCCATGCGTCTCCTTCAAAGATAAAGACGATTCGGTTAAAACCATAGTAGTGTTACTACGGTCTCAGGCATAGTTTTGCCTGTTAAAGCATATCAAAGAGCGGACGGCTGGCGCGCGCCAGGTATTGTTACACCCTTGGGTTTCCTCTGCGCATCTGAACCGTGAAGAATTTTTGTTCCCCCAAGGAACCACCTGCCACAATTCCACGTGACCTTCTTGAATTCATTCCCAAAGGTACTTTTTCAATTGGTGATATGGCGCAGTATGACAAATACAAACTACGTATAGCTCAAACATCTTTGTTGTTGATGATGAGCAGTAGCGCGAACGCCGTTCAGAAACTGACGAACAGATGGCAGAATAGTATGCACGATATCAGATGCAGTGGGAAAATATATCTCGAAGAATTCGACGATTTCTCAACCACTGTGTCAGGAAAATGGATCGATACCCACGAGCAATATGAATCTGCTGGCTATAGCTATAGCTATGTTATCTAAAGTTAACCGACCAGATAGGGCAAGCATCCACATCCTCCCCATGTACGATCATCTCTTCACGTGCAAAAAAAGAGGTTCCGTTATTAACGTGTTTTGCCTCGAAAGAAATGCTCCCTATAGAGCCGCTTCCTCCTTAGCAATGCAAAATTCAGCGAGCGTCTTGGTCATTCTGGCGATAAATTCCCGCTGGTTGTAGCACAGCGCGATACCCTCAGCCATTATCCTCACTCAGCAGCCGAGTCATATCCTTACCGTTAATAGTCCGACGGGTGGTACCGGAAAAAAGACACTGGTTTTCTCTATCATTACTATTGAGTGGGTAAGACCTGCTGTTAAAAAAACCGAACCGCCGGTCGTTATATCGACATTCCAAATAATAACTAGGCCGTGACTAATATCATTGAATCATTTTGAAAATATTTTGGAATATATATTGGAGCAACATCTGCGCGTTGGCTTCCTGAGTTGAAAAGCTATGGTGCTTACTTTCCGTCTTCTGGTCGTAGGGCTGAAGCAGTGAAAGAATACTAGACGGAAGATTTTTAACCGCTTCGAACCTCTAAGTATGTTGAAGATGCCCAGGTCTTCTACCTTGAAAGGGTTAAGGGCGGCGTTTGTGAATAGGGGGACTGTCGTTCACCCGAACATGTTGTAGATCGCTTGCATGAGCGTTTAATTGAACTTTCTACCCATCTTAGGAAAATCGAGCCTGCCTGGGACAAGCTGAATTGTATCCGCCAGGAAGCAGTGCGCTATCAGTGAAGATCTTCGACTAGTATATACAGGATAAAAGTGTGTTACTGCTCGGCAGCTGGAACGAAATCGCGCTGTTAATTCAGAAAAAAAGCAGTGTCAGCAGAGCACTGCGCTAGTGAGTTGATGGTATATGGGTTCTTTTCCTTGGATCCCAGTTTTCCGTACTAAGAGCCATTATCATATTAACCTTTTCATGGATGCTACTTTTGGCGCAAGAATGACAATGTTCCAGGAACATTGTCGGAAGGCATTGACACCACCTATATCGACGGACTTATTACTAGAGCACGAAAAGAACAGGGTGAGTATCAGCAGAAAATCCAATGTGCTCAGGGTGTTTTCCAACATGAAAACGAGTCAGCCCGACGTTGATGCGAATTATCTTATTCTCTGGGGCATAAGGGCAAAGAGGATTTGAGTCTAGCCGGAGCTGATGAACTTGCGGATACAAAAATCTGTTTCTTGGCATTCCTACTGGCAATGCTATTACTAGGAAGGTCGCTGGCTGATGGATATTGCCGCGATTGATAATTTACAAGTAGAATGATGCTCACTCCTTGTGTGGCGATGACATGCTACATAATGAAAAACTGTGATTTTTTCGTCAGGGTTAAGAAATTTTATGACAGTTGTTTATATAATTTTTCAGATTTTCTGATCGTGAATGAAGCGGGGCAAGTGCTCTCTGAGGTAGTCTAAGACTCCTTCGCATTAGCGAAGAAAGCGTTAGTGATTGGAGATAAGGAACAAAAGGAACAAATTACGCCTATCTGGAACAGCCTACCTGGCATTGATATAGGCAATATGATGGAGGAAAATATCCTCCCCTCAGTGGCATTCAAGAAGAACTTACTGAAGCTTATGCATTGGTGAGCGAGTCAGGCAAAAGCGCTACATCTTGCAGAGTTATGAATGTTGCCTAATTTAACTCGTGCTACCGATACGGACCCTGATTTTGCGCGCGGAATGTACCTGTATGATCACTGTCGCTGCTTCGATAACATTACCGGCTCTGTAATGCTCTTTGCTATCACGGTAAGTTGCAGCCCAAACGAGGCGCTGAAAAGGGACGTTTTTCCCTGCAATTGATTATCTTTATACTGATGGTAAAAGGATGCAGGCAAACGGGGCGGGAGCCGTTGCAATGCATTTGAAGCTGAGATAATAACTGCGGCTTGTGACTCACAAAGGGGAAATAGAGTATCACTAAGACAAATCGTTGCAGCAATTGGTGGGGGTCGTTATGCCATTTTCGATACAGGATCAACGCCACCAGATAAGCTTTATGTAAGGTAGGCGGCAATGAAAACTCGCTGACGAATGGGGACCGTGAATGCCCTGCAGGGAGCAGAAATAGTAATCGTGATCTTCTTATCCGATCTATTACAAACATGAGGATAGCGGGTCAACAGCGACAGCAGCATGCGGAAAGTCCCCATTGCCTGCGCCAAAGATAGCTTTTTTATCTTTGGTTACATGGAGTTATTTGAGATCTAGCCAGCGTCTTCGCCTCGAGAATTACTGGCGAAGTCACTTTTCATTTCTGAAGGTAATGCGTTGCGGTTTGCCTATTAAGGAACGCAAAAATTTAATCGCCGTGTAAACGCAGATTTCCGCCCTGTATGGCGTTGAGCAACACGATGCGTTTTTAAATCAGACTTTCGATACTATCGAGCGCAGCATTACCATCGTTTCTCCTTAGTTGACTTGGCAAAAATTGGAACAAACCGGTTTTTTAACGTCGATAATTCAGGCTCGCTCATGTGGTGTTGATATCGTCGTGGTGACGGACGGAGATTTCAATACTATACACACGCCGATTATGAAGAGCGCTAAAAGAAACAGCGGCATCTTCATGACGCGATAGAAAAACTGGAGGAGATGGGTGTTACTACTAATCTGGTCAAGTACGTTCACAGTAAAATCGTGATTGGGGATAGGGATTATTATGTGTAAGGTTGTTCAACTAGTTTAGTGCCGCGCGAGATGAGAAGTACAAATGGTACGATACGTCGACTGTGTATCGTAGCGAAAACTTACAGAGTGAGATCAAAAAGATTTATACGAGCCTTGAACAGCGCCATCTATAATTCTGGCGCCAGTCTCTGGGGGGTCAGATTTTAGTATAACAAGAGTAAAATTAATGCTATCAATCATCTTCTTTTTGCCAAAAATAAGTCATGGGTCAGCCAGAAATGTGAATTTTGCGCTGCATATTCTTGAGCGTAGTTAATTAGACTGACCGGTATTAACATTAATATCAGTGATCCCATTCGATAACTAAGATAGTAAATGATAGCTAATCATTGTTTATAAACTAGATTTTGGCCATTTCGATTCTGTTGAATTCATTAACAATGATATTAATGATGGCCTGGAAAGTTGACGATGTAGTTAAATAGATGCTGGTATATTTATGGTTAATGCCTGTGCAATTATCTCTTTCGTCAATAGCCTGTCATAGTCGTACAATAACAGATTAATTACTCTTCACCTTTAGTAGATAAGACTATTTGAATACGATGTGATGTATCGACGCGGACGGACGTATCAGGGTAGTATTAATACATCAATAAATGGCAGTAATGTGGTAACATCAAAAAAATTTGAGTAGATGCTAATTTTTCTCTAAATAGAGAAGAGTGAACAATGGAACTATACTATTAAATATGCCATATTTTTGATAACAGTTTTATTATTTATGTACTTATTATCATAGCGAGAGTCAAGCGATTAACCACGCATAAATATAGTAAAATTTACTGTATAGCAGCGTCAGTGATTTCAATTCTAGAATTATCCTAGTAGATCTACACTCCCTGTTATTGTAATAATAATACGTTATATAAAAATATAAACTTTACTAAAAATTTTTTTATATTAGTATATATACTTGTTAGTGTATTACTTACCGCTATTTTTTTGTTGATATACGAGTGAGTTAAAATAAAATTAATCCGCCATGAATATGTGGCGGCCACCCCCAAATCCTACTTAGCGCGTCATCGCTAAATGCTTTTTCCTAGGAGGGAGTGGCTTAAAGCTATCACACTAGAGCTCATCGACCCTGCAGAATTTATAGCTGGCCTTCATGATCTCCTTTGCCAGGCTCAACATCTGTTTATATGTTGAGGCGATGTCTCATCCATTAGTTAACAAAGCTGACAAATGCATTAACTGCAAAAGTGATAAAAAGACGCATTCTTGGCGTCATTCTCTTGTCTTTCATATAAAGCAGCTACATGGGCCGTTTTCTCAGTTGCCAATCAGGAAAAAGCTGTATCAGATCGCTTGATCGTACATCCGCAGACAAAATCATTTCAAGCTGCATGACGATCTCCCAAACCTGCCTTGGCGGCCATTCGTGCCGCTTGGCTACTATTCACGATGATTTTACTGGAAGGTAAAACCACCACGCGGTTCTCTCCTTTAAACGCGAAGAGGGGAGCGCACAGCCGAAGTCAAACTGACCACCCCATAGTCAGCCAGTTCTGATAGATGCACAGGTATGCCTTTTGGGGAAGGGTAGTCTGGGGAAGCACAAATCATCATACGGAACGACGATAACGAACATGCTACCATATTACTGTCAGGCAAGTAACCAATGCGAAAGGCGATATCGAAACCTTCATCCAAGAGATCAATGGCGCGATCGGTAAGCACGATATCGAGCGTTACATCCGGGGGGCGGAACGACGAAAATGCGTTAGCACAAGTATTAGTCGTTTGGTGCCCCAAAGGTTATGGGTGCTATGACCATGATTTTTCCATTCAATAAAGTCTGATACGTTTCAGCTTGTAAATTAGCCGCCGCAACTCGTTCAAGAGTATTTTGACAATAGTCTAAATAGTTTTCCCGTAATCGGTACGGCTCTGCTTTCGCATCGTCCGATTGAGTAAACAAATCCCAGACTGATTTTCAAAGACGGCAATATATTGTCCAGCCATATTCGGTGAAACCCGATCTGCATTGCCGCTGTGCTCATGGAACCCGCTTAAACGACGTTAATAAACACTCTCAATGAACGAAAAAGATCTATTTGATACCTGTACTTTTGAATGCATAAATTTTTAGCTAAATTATCTTAGCAAAACTTCTGTATTAGGCTTTATTAGCCTGACATTAGTACGGAGAAAAACATGAGCGATTTGCGATTCAAAAACAAAACGGTCGTTATCACAGGGCCAGGATTGGCATTATCCATGCTACCGCGCTTCGATTGGAGTCGGAAGGCGCTGCGCTGATTCTTATCAGCAGGCTGGATGAGCCGATGGAACAGCTGGCAAAAGATATTCAATCCGAAGGCTGAACCGCGCTGGCATTAGCCTTCAACATTACTGATGAAACGCAGATAAAAACCGCTTTTTATGAAATCCATCGACCTTTCGGCGGGGAGACGTACTTTTTGCTAACGCTGATATTTTACGTTCACATTACGCCGTAATCAGACGTTGAATTGCAGGATTTTTCCGCGCATTTAGCAGCCAATCTCACCGGTACATTTATAACTATTTAACACTGCCTGCCTTTAATTTGGCAGGGTGCAATGCTAATTAACGCCTCTTGGACAACTCAGGGAGCGATGCCCCTGGCGCCGGGATTTATTCCGCGGCAAAGTCAGCCTTTTACTTGCCATCATTCGAACGTTGGCACTCGAGGTCGGATTACGTCCGATACAGGTTAATGCTATTATTCCCGGCATGACAATCACGCCAATGGCGAAGGCTACTCTTCCCAGTAATAATATTACGCACCGGCTGGCTTCAAATTCACTTTTACTGCGCAATGGGGTTCCGAATGACGTGGCAGGTGCCTTATTGGCCTGGTTGCTTTCAGAGGATGCGACATATGTCACCGGTCAGGAAATCAGGGTAATGGAGGGTTTACGATGGGATATGCAGGCCTGAATGTCCTGTTAGTGGGCTCCATTGCCATTCTCAATTGTCGCTTTTATGGCAACAGGCACTACTTCATGTCGCAGAGGCTATGTGGCAAGCGTGGATCGATTAGACCCAAGACCGCGTGCACTTGAGTCAGTCTGGGATAATCGCCAATAGCGTTTTCTGCCTTCGACACGCTTTCCCAGTCTTCAGAGAAAGGGAGGTACGGCCAAACAC
Organism: Sodalis-like endosymbiont of Proechinophthirus fluctus; assembly: GCF_001602625.1. Classification (GTDB taxonomy): domain Bacteria; phylum Pseudomonadota; class Gammaproteobacteria; order Enterobacterales; family Enterobacteriaceae. Next base: position 23,222 of record NZ_LECR01000092.1, on the reverse strand, counting down.
TGGGTTGATAATTATTGGCCAGTCTGATGCCCTGGTAGTAGAGTAGGATAGAATAATACTGTGTTGACAACAACCCTCTCTTTAATTAAGGGGGCAACCTTGTGCGTGGTGTGCTGAAGCCTCACACTTATGTCGAGCATCTATATTGCCTATTGTATTACATTGGCCCCATACCTATTTTATGCTCTGGCGAGCATAATGACCCGCAGTCTTTTCCTCTTATAACGTCATTGACGATTAGAGCACATACCAAACGGGGCTTTTTTTATATTACATATCGTTAATGTATAAATAATATTTATTGGGAAAGAAAGATATGTGGAGGTTCTATGCTCATTGTGTCAGCAACATATCAAAGATATAGGTAGTCTTCGCCAATCATTAATCCCTCATCCACCGGTCAATCGTTCTCCACCCTATAAGGATGGCATAGCCGAAGTTAAAAACCAACCGTCGAATTTCGATAGCAAACCCTCATGTTAGTCGTTCATCAAAACGTGCCTTAGTCAGTGTATTTAGACATATTGTCCGGGTATTTTAGAAAACCCCTTCCGGATTGAATTCGCCGGCTGTATCTAGTGGGGCGGTACCGACGTTGGCCTAATCAGGATGAATGATGACAACACCCACGCCTATGTGGCGCTCTGCGCTTTCTTGATCATCTTGTAAGAGAAACAGGCCAAAATTAGGCGAAAAAAATCAAGATCGCGCCAGATTCTATAGTGCAGATAAGCGCGGTGAGTTTATAAATAAAACGTTGATAACATTACTTGAAAGCCATACTCCAGAAGAGTGTAATCAGATACTAAATAATCTCAACGGAGACTTTGGTATTCCATTGCTTAGGGTATCATATTTTGATTTTTTAAAATCTGGTTTAGTGCAGCAGAGCTAGAAATTATTTCTCGCGCCGGTAATCTAATCTCATGACGTATCTTTCTTGTTTCCCCTATCTCCCTTTTTGAGAGCCTGTCGCTTCAATATTCTTCTGAAAAATATGGATAAGTATGCAGAAATAGTTCATTGTGGCGAACTGATCCCTAGGAAACAAGAGCGATTGCTGCCACTCGCTTCAGTGCTCAGACGGTAAGAAGATGAAAAAATAACTGCGGAGCAAATGGGGTCGACCCTTCGCACCGGATAGTGAGCGCCAGAAAGGGCAGGCGAATCCCACCTTGTAGTTTTAGTATAGAAATCGCGGATGGGTACCATAGGGCATGTATCTAAGCTTAAGGAATACATCGGCAACAAAAGGAATGGAATAAGCGTAGCGGTATTAGATCTGAGGCTTTAGCCTGTCCAGGCATATTCTTAATGTAATTCAATGGGTAATAGCCAATAAGCCACTAAAACGGAACGGTGCGTCGCAAACGTGGTCCTCTGTCGCTCGAAAAAATATCACCCCTACCGCCCGGTAAGAAAACGGATGGCTGGCGGCGTGTGTCAAACTGGTAGCTAAACCTAAACCAGATACTATTTTGTCCTGTGATTAATCAGATAGGGATGTAAGAATTTAAGTCAATGATTAACACTGATTAAATCAGAAGAGCAAAATATTTGGAAACATCATTACTCGCATCACCCAAATCTCCGTTTCGTTATTTTGTCTGGTCTGCTTCGTTTAGACTTTTTCAGGTGAAAGATAACAGATAAAAATATTTCAGGAGATGAACAGTTCAGGATCACGCTGCAAGATACACCGGGAACGATCTATAAGTGGATATTACGCACGTTGCCTGCTCCGTCATTCTGGTCTCTGAAAATTACTGGGAGCCCGTCGCTCCCGCTAGCTGTAGTAAGAAAGCGACGGGCTGCTCGGCGGAAAGAACCTTCACCTTTAAAGGGGTACAGCAGGGTCCGGAGATATTCACTTTGCCTATGGCTGCCCCTCTGGCTGAATATGATAGACATAACGGTCACCGTGCGGGCGAGCGTTATGTCAGATGTCAGGCCGTTAAACATCCTTGTTTATGACGGCAGTAATTAAAGCCCGGGTTAACGGTGCTTAAACGTTACGAACATGGCTATCCGCCGCCTTCTTAGAGAATTAGCCGGTAATCGGCATGCCAGAGCACGTTGGTAGGAAACCTCATTAAGACGGATTACGTGCCGGGAGATGATACGGTCGTAAAGGAGGTCCATTAGCCATTTAGCCTCACTGCATAAGCGGAAAGTGAGATTTTCTGGGCATAACCAACAAGTTGCTGCGCAGTTACAGAGCATATTGACGACGTTATCGGGGCGCTAATCGATGAATGTACCCAATGATAGAGGTAAAGCCGGGTTAGAGCTTGCCGCTACAATGCTAATATAAAGAGAGATACGGTACTTTAAAACGACGTTAATGATTACTCCATGCCCATATATGTATCTATCTTATAATCAGTGAATGTTATAAAAAATTGAATTGGTAGTGATGGTGCAAACGCGTATCGCCAGAGTTTATAGCATATTTTTCTTAGGTAAAATTTAAGAAAATAATAAAGGAAAAATATTTATCACGTGCCGTTCTAAGTCATGAAATATACATTGTATCACATTTTAGCAGTGAAACCAGGTTCAGTATCCTGTATATTTTTATGCTTTTACATGCGATAAATTTATTTCCAACAGAGTCACAGGAGCCGTTATAGGTGGTAAGGGATATAATCCTTTAGTTTATGCCGAAAAAATACTAACGCATATAGCTTATGTGGGGGAGGATAATTATATAGAGATTTTAAAATAATTTTAATTCTATAAAAGTAGTTTGCTAAATTTACTGAACGTAATATATAAACTAGGCTGTCAAGCATTACACTAGAAAAATATCTTTGAGATCAATAAGCAACCTATGCAGGGGCTATCGCTAAAGATCTGGCTCGATGCTACTTGGGGGGAATGGAGAGCTTTTCCGCAACTTATCTAGACAAGGTCGAAAGCCTAAATTCTGTACCTACACGGAAAAGTTGGATTAGTAAAACACTGGAGTTTCATATTACCGCACTGGATAAGGTACTGTTAGCCTGGAAGTCTCAGGAAGAAATCGATTATTTTCTAATGTGTTATTTTTGAAGGGATACACAGAAAATACTATCACGGATATGAGCATATTAAGGGAAGAGTTACGGAAAACGCGTCTGCGAGGATTGGCTATAGATAATGAGGAGGGTCGTATGTTTACGTATGCCAGTTTTCATATTTATAACAGAGTTAACTATATTGAATAAGATGTGCATGAGTTTGATACCGGATGCGTTCAAAAAAGAGGGAAACATCTCTTCGCTTGGCGCGACTAAAAAGTTTTAGCGAGTAAGGAAGTGCTGGGTTTGGTATCAGTTTCATGACAGTGATATTACCCGTGATCTTGATAGCACTGGTGGTAATAATGCAGACGGTGCGTCCGAAAGATACCGTCGATACTGGTATACTATATAATATCTTTCTTTTTATTGAAAACTCCACTATTACGATGCTTATTTCACCGATCTTCGTAGTTTATACGATGGGCATTAGCAGATGAGAATCTCTCCCAGAACTGATGGACTAATACGGCAAGGCCATTACAGGTATTTAGGGGTTATTATTAATCATCGGTAGCGGTGGCACCTTCAATCAGGCGCCTATCGATTCAGATATTGGTCAGTACAGTTCTACTTTCAGTACAGTTCTACTTTAGTATCTGGAATAGATATCAACCTGATTTTAATTGCATGGGGTGTAGTTACATTCCTGATAATTTGTCTATGGTTAGCGACAGGTTACAGCGATCTCTACCGCAGGGTTGATCATCCCGCTATTGGCTGTACATCCGAACACTAATTTGGCGTTGGTTACGCTGGTAACAGGAGCTGGATCCTGCATTTGTTCTCATGTGAATGATGCTATCTTCTGGATGATAAAAGATTTCTTTGTCCTGACGACAAAAGAAACTTTATTATACTGGACGCTGATGTCGACAATCTTGTCTTTATGAGGCCTGATATTCATTCTTTTTGCAAGTATAGTGAAATAGGATAAAAGTCTAATCAATGGCTGCTTTATCGCTACTCAGGCTTACCAACTACTGTTTAATGTGCAAATATCCGTTGCCGTTTCTCTAACTGGCGTCATAACGGTGCTGTATTTTTCATGGTGCTCTTTTTTATAGCTCCTTCATAGGCCTTGGCAGGATAACCTCACCCAGATTCCATGGCCCTTTTGGCTGTACAGATCGCTGACTTTTAGCAGAGACCGCGTTTCCCATCACACAGAGCATCGAAAACGACATTTATCACTCAGACGTAATGGGTTATATCTTCTACTGCTGGAAACATTCAGTCGTTGACGACAGTGTAGATATTTAATCCTTAATAGCGATTCGCGCATGAGACAGGAGAAAAACGCTGATAATTATCCGTTCTACCCTAACAACACAGTCTTTGGCGCACGCTCTGGTATCTTTAGCTGGGTCTGAGCCGGCAACTATTTGAAATGTATGAATATCATAAAGTCATAAAAGTATGAATGGAATTCCTTACAACATATCATAGGTTTCCGATAAAAACCAAAAGATAACCATAAGATACCGCTTTATTATAGCTAAGGAAAAATTCTCCTGTTTAGTGAGTATCTTCCTGTATTAACATGAATTTTCCATCTTATTCCATTTATTCTTATCTCTTCAAATAATATTGAAGCCAACACTAAAAGAGATTCTATTAAGAGATAGAATTCACGTCATCTTGTAATAGGCCTGGTCCAAGTTAAAAAAATACGTCAACACTATTATATGTTTATCAATCTATAAATAATTTAATCCTAAAGAGATTAAATTATTTATTTTGTAATATTGTATACTTAATTATTATTAATTATACGTGTGATATAAAAAATAGCATCTACCATCTTTCTTTAATGATTTGGTCCTAGGAAACGATTTGGAAGGTAAATCAGAAGGAAGCGTCTTATTCTCTTACTCTTCCATATCATCATCAAGATTATCAATGTTACTTGATGATACTCAACCATGTCTTGTATCTCTCAGAAATACACTGTTAATATTTAGACCCATGAGCTAAGAATGTGATTATGAAGAATGTATTCAACTTCACGTTCTTGATAATGATAAATATAAATCGACGATTTTCTCCACCGGGTTAAACCCGCCTGACGAACTTCCCGTAATATCCGAGAAAATGGATGTAGACGAATCTGTATTTATTTAATCAGTATTGTATAATTATATTTTTATAGTCAATATAAATTCGATAATATGAAAACCATATTAATGGTAGATATATAAATTATTTTATTGGATAATATAAATGCTATTAAAATAAACACCTATGATAAACATTGGCTAAGATATATTTATCTTCCTGAAACGATTGTAACTCATAATAGCAAGATAATTACATTATAACGGAATGACATCCTGTCTTCAAACATCATCCATTCTGATCATCATCCATTCAGATAAGACGCAAGATGTATCACGAGTGAGTAAATATTACCTAAATAAAATAGAAAGTACATAGGCGCAACCGATGGAATTTACCTTATCTGATAGAGAAAATACGTCTGTTGATCCCATGACATACGATTATATTATTAGTAGACATGGTGAAAAAGCGCGAATTATCACGAATCTATCTATTTAATACTTTTACTTTTTTAGAATGACATCTTAAATATTAAGGTTGCTGATAGCTGTTAGGAACATGATTTCTATTTTCCAGAAAATGATATAACGATTGATGGAAATTAAATAATATTTATTTTAAATGAAGGTTATGAAAGAAATATAAATTTGTATAGAAGTACAATCACTTTAACATATGAGAGGACAATAGTTTTTTACGATTAATATCGGATGGGTTAGCTAGGAAGATGCGCAATATTATAAAATTATCTATAGACAAAATTTCTAGAATTGCATTATTATTTACCAATATATCTATCCAGTCACTACTTTGCAATTTGAAGAACGTAATTTTTTGGCATCTACAGTTAGTATGATACTATATTTCCTGGTAATATTTTGCTACACACTATTGATGTAGGTATACTGACACCAAACAGATGATATTTCGCTTTTCAGCATAATGATGATTATCATCGGCAATATTTTTAGCTTCTTCCCTGCAGTTGGTTTATTGTTAGTCAGTATGAACCGGTTTACTGGCAGGAAATTATGCTGCCCGATGGGACATCGTATTATGACCAATCAAATAATATAGGGGTTGTCAGACGGTTGATCTTAGAGAGAAAATTGGTAATTAATTGATATTACTAGGTATCGATAATACAAAATATGGTAGTTTCAGCTTACCAGGTACGGGTGAGCGTAATTTGAGCAATCGATTTGTGGCTGATCAAATTACGGCCTATAACACTGTTGGTAATTATGGCAATGGTCTGCAAGTCCACTGTGGTTCTGGCGGCGCAGGCATAGTCACCCTAGATAAAAGTGTTGGCAATGAGTTAAGTAATGAATTATGCTATGATGATAGTTCAATTATCCAAATTATTTTGCTGGCTCTATACACCATTCTGCTGAAAATATTAACTCTACCTGGGGCGGGATAGTGCGGCTAGAGTCCTATTACCCAACTTTTATAAAATACAATCGGGGAAATTATTGTTGGTATAACGAACGCTAACCTCCTTTTAATAAGCACAAGTTTGGTGCGGATGTTATGGCTGACAGCGGTCCTAATTATGCTGCGACCAACGCGTATACGCTACACCAAATACAGAATTTTTCTGAAAGTAAAGTCACCTTCTATTTGAATTCTCCTTATCGGCTATTCGAAACAGAATGAAGTAAAAAATAATGGAAGTATGCGCAGAACGCTATACTGCCCAACCTTAATGATAAGGTGTATGTTAATGGCCAATCTATACTCATTGCGCATGGGGACAGGGGATATTCTGATTTACGAGTCAAATGGGGCCAACTGGACGCGTGTGGATTATTTTTCGTTTCCTGTTGTTTGTAAACCTACTCAGCAGGATGTCCAGGTGAAAACTATAATTTATTATTATGATCATAAAAATACATTATATATTTATATATAACTTGATCTCCATTGTGCCTATGGAACACCTTTTCTTCCAATCGCGACCTTGATATTAAGGTTTGCCGATGCTATGTGGAAATAAGAAATGATGCAGGTCAAAGAGTGAGTTTTATGTTAAGATCGGCAAGAAACAATGCGAACACCATGAGCTAGCTTCATATTAATATGGCCTCGTCTTTCTCCCCATTATCAATTACTATTTATTATAATAATGTTGCTATTATAACTAGTAATATTCAATCTCCCAAAGGAAGAATACATTACAACTCCTAATGACCAGGGTGAGTAGATTGTCAGAAATGCATTGATGGTAAGAAGTGAAATGACTTACTCGGCAAGTAGGTTTATGCGGAATATAATTGGCCAAATTTTGGCAAAGTAAGTTTCCGCGTCTCTGTCTACACTAGCGTCAGACGGTGTGCTCAGGCACAGGCAGAGGTAACGTAACTTGACACAGTAAAACGAGATGTTATCAGCATCGTTTTATTTACCATGACGCTGTGTGTCCTAATTTCCGGCTGCTTTCCTTGCACTTAATTAAATATAACTCTTTAATATCGTCAATTTCGGCGGTTCGGGGATTTGCAGCCGGTGCAGATGTCATCTAGCACCAACTGAGGAATGTCCTCTGCGTTCATGCCTACCTAGCGTAGTTCTCCAGGAATATGGACGTCACAACATAGGGATTTTACCGTATCGACTGCCATCTGGCGTGCCTGTACAATACTTACATTACGCGCATCGCTTATGCCTAAATCTTCTGCGATTTGACGATATTTTTCGCCAGCGTATTTGGCATTCCATTCCAGCCCATGACGTGCGATAGCAATACTGCATTCGCCATACCATGCGGTAAGTCATAAAAAGCGCCCAAGGGATGCTCTATCCCGTGCACCAGTCCGAGACCGACGTTTGAGAAGCCCATCCGGCGATATATTGCGTCAGCGCCATTCCTTATCCCTTTACGGAGTGACCGGCAAGGGAATCCCTCAAAGAGCAGGCGATGAATTCGATGGCTTTCAGGTGCAGTATGTCGGTAATTTCCCAGGCGCTGCGTGTGATATAGCTTTCTATAGAATAGGTGAGGGCGTAAATTCCGGTAGCGGTTTTTAATAAGGCAGACACACTGGCTATTATATCGGCGTCTACAATCGATACAACTGGAAATCATGTAGTCGATACAAAAGAATTTACGCCGGTTTTACCTCATCGGTGATGACATAATTGATGCTAACTTCAGCTGCGGTACCCGATGTGATAGGTACGGCAATGATCAGTACTGAAGGTTTGTGGGTAGCCGAGAACCCTTCAAGACTACACTACGTACATCAGAGAATTCAGGGTTATTGATAATAATCTCTACGGCTTTACTAGTATCCTATGGCGAAACTACTGCCGATCGACAGTAAATAATTGGCGAATCTTTGTCGGAACAACTCCAAGCCCCTTTTTACCACCCTGATAGTGGGATTAGGCATCACTTTATCAAAAATTGCATATTCTAGATGATTATCCTGCAGGAGCGTAGTGACTGTATTCAGTACACCAAAATCGCGCAGGACTTTATCAGTCACCACTAGGCCATTATGGTAAACGCGCTTGTTAACTTCGTTAACAATAGTGCGACCGCGCTAGCTCCAAACTAGGCCTGTTTCATTTAAAACTATTCTGTATGCTATCTTATTTTCATTGAAAAAATAATGGATAGGAATGCTTATGTGTGGCTGCATTTTTTCGACTAATAAGATGTGTTGTGTTGTCAGCACGCAGACGCCTCGTTGATTGAGCACTTCAAACTGTTCCGTTACCAATCCATAACCCGATTTGCAAGGATGATCTTTTTTTTCGCTGATCCGTACATTATTATGTGAATAAAAATCGCCGGTCTGGGTCTGGCCGGTGTGTAACGCGATATCGTTTTCGGTAATCGTGTGTCCCGTAGTGGTACGGGTGTCTTCCAGCACAAATTCTTCGAAGTATTTATCGATGAACATAATGTTACTCTATACTGCCGGTTAATCCAGATGGTAGACTTCTTCCATAGTTACCTATAATTCCTCAGGCGCGCGCGTCTCAAGCGGTGTCAGGAAGGGGACGCATTCTGCCCACCATCGTTGAATAACCGGATCCGCAGCCATTTTTTCATGTCATCCTGATAATTATAACCATAATACTCGTAATAGCTGAAGAGATATCCATTCTTAAAGTAAATAGAATAATTGGCAATATTACACTCTTTGATCATAGTATTAATATCGGGTTAGATATTAGCATCTAATTTCGCATAATAGACATACTTTTCTGGCTTAACTTTGATCACGACACCAACACTCTGAATTGGTTTCATACTATTTCTCTCCGAAGTTAAAAAATCTTGCTGTTCTCCGGTACTTCACGAATTTGACCTTTGCGCTGCTAATTAAGCGGACTAGTAGGGCATAGCAAATGTACAGGAATATCCAGTCCGATCTGTGTCGTGGCATATTTCACGACGTTATAGAACGGCATATTCAAGCCAGTATAGAGGGGGGATCCACGATAACCGGATTTGCAGAGCATTGGCCTGGTCAAACTCACCCTGCCGCCAGTGGCGATAAATCTCACAGGTGAGCTTTTGGGAAGAATTAGCACTGACTGGATATAGAGTTAACTTGCCAAGCAAGTATTCGTCACAGTCGGCAAACACGGCAAAATCAGGGTACAGAAGCTTGACGGCGTGAATCACTTCGCGAATATGAGAGTATCGATGGTATCCTTAAGGCAGACGATATTCAAGCACGTCTGCGCCAGACGGACAATGCATGCTACCGGAATGGATTGGCCTTTCAGCGTCGGGAAATTATAGAGCACGATTGGCAAACGGTAGATTCTCGATAATCTAGCGGTAGATAGTCTTCCGCCAGTGGTTATACCAGGGTTCACCACTACCCGCCGTCCGCGCCATATTCCTGCGCTAGCCGGCCGAAGGTTAACGTCACCTGCGTGTCAGAATGGGTAATCCCCACCAGCACGGACTTGCGGCCGGTGATATGGCCAATGCAAAATATCATTACTTGCGTGCGCAGCGCGTCCGACATGTGCGCAAATTTCCTGGCGCTGCCGAGGAAAAATAATCCATCAACCTCGGTGGTAAGCAAATGATCGATAAGACGCCCTATCGCTGCTTCGTCAAACTGCTCCCGATCGTCAAATAGCGCCGGAACCGGTGAAATGATCCATGAACTTTACGGATATACTTTTTCTTGCTTAAATGAAAATGTGACGACGCCTGTTGCCGGGAATGAACGCCTTATTCATGACAACAGATAAAGCTATGCAGCATTGATGCTAAACAGTCTGACTTGATAGTCAACGCCGAATTCATGAGTGATATCTATCATTACATCGATCCACGGCGCCATTCCTGTCCCGAGATCTCAGACAGGAAGATTGCTGGCAAAAACAACCTTATCGCGGCTAAACGTCTTGAGCGCAATACCCATGGTGTGCGGTGGACAAGGTTAATATTGGCTTTGGGAGAGTTTATAACGCCGAGACTTTGTAGAAGGTGTTGTTGCACGCCGACAGCGCATGGTGTATCCTGTGCCTCGCATCAGGCGATCGCACATCCACGATCCCTATATGATTCAATATAATGTCGGTTCGCAGGGGGCTTGGCACGCAAAACTAGCCACTTCGCCCAACTCCTCATTACGTACGTAGGTCCTCAAATCATAGGAGAGGCATTGCTAAGAAAGAGTGTTGACATTACGGATGAATTCAGGCGTCAGTCAACTGTTTGACGGCTGTCCTGGCATGTGAAAAACGTGCCTGACGCCTTTCACTCAGCGATAGAATACCCAGCGCATCCCACCAGCGAGCGACGGCGTCCGGTTTGCTGCAAATCCATCGAAATGATGCCACCGTAGGAATGATGCCACCACAGGCATAATTGGCGAGGTCTTCGCACAGCTCGCGCAAGCATTTGGCTTCCAATTACCATTGGTCGGGAGAGAAGTCCACTTCTACGTACAGCGAACGATCGATGCAACAGCGCTCGTCGCGGTTACTTGTTGTCAGGTAATTTTACCACGCCACATCATAGTGCTGCAGTGCCGGTATCGCATCCGTCTATAGACGCCGGGCTCGGGACAGATCCCATAAATGAAGATGCGTATCGGTGATGTGCAGTACGGCGTTCCTCCTAAATAGCTTTTCAATAAGTTACTGGGGTGACGCCTATTGCGGATGAACGGTAGCAGGATTCTGCCATGCACATGGTTTTTCAGGTATCCTCGACGCTATTAAGGTAGGGATAATTGTCATCTTCCATTTTGCATTGCAGGTCGACTATTGGGCTGATAAAGGCACCCGAGAACTAGTTTGTGTCTATGGAAAATTTCCGCACTCTTTACCATCATCGAGAATATATTCGAACTTATCGACGGATTTTTTTGAGGTAATTTAAGAGGACGCCAATATGAATTTTGATGTCGCCCACAAAGTGCCTTCAATTTTAAAAAAAATTCCTGTTTCCATGGTGCGTAAAATCATGACATTGATTAATATGGATATTGGCATTTACTATATCTCCATTATCCAGAATAATAGACGAACGTGTTCGAGTAAATTCCAGTATTTTGTTATGTTTTATAGTGTTATAATATACTTCTTGCAGATCGCCTAGGAAATAGCAGACCACATCAATGTAGTGAATACTGTGGTAATTGACTTCTATCCTTCCTTTCTGGCACAATATTTTTTATCAGGCATATAGAATAAATAATCATTATCCAGAAATTCTTGGATAAGGTTGTGTGCCGAACTGCACGGGATAGCCAAACTGGCCTGCAATTGAGAAAAACTCATCCCCTCACGATGGCTAGCGATTAATTTCACTAACCTGAAAGTTCTCTCCGCTGATTTTACTTTAGCCATATTGATTATCAGAATTATCCGCTATCTTGCCGCAAAATTTGCGCGACGATTAGTAAAAGTTTTACAGATTCTTCTTTAATTGCGCTTTATCGATAGCCTAATAAACAAGTCATGAATTTTCAGACTGAGTTTAAAACTATGGGCCATTGCGCCTTCCGCATTCAAGAGCTTGTACGAAAAGTCCTTGCGCAGCATGACCATAGTTTGCATCAGCTTGTCGTAGAATTTGGTTATCGTAAATCCTACCTATCAGAAGATCATATTCATCCAATAAATAATGATAATCTTCCAGTTTGCTGCGCTCGAAATCGGCACTTCTGTCATGTTTCAGATAATGGATTGTAGGCGGATGAGGTTGTCACGATTGACAATATTCAGCGCAGTCAAGTAGACCTCTTCTTCAATCAATCTACACACTGCGTAGAATTAATAAAACTTATTAATTTACTTGTTGAAAATATAAGAAATGGTTTATTCCGGCAAATGTAGATTGTTTTTGAAAACGTAACTATCATCCCCCAGTTTTATTTCGAACAAGCCTATCAGCGAGAGGGCGAGCAACACCTTACGCACCCAGCTGCGGATAACATTGAACATTTCGCCAATCGCATGCTCGTTTAGCAGAAGTTGCCCTGGCTTGATTTTTCCCTAGGTGATTTGCGAAGCTATTTGTTCCATAATTTTTTCAGTTATGGTCATTTTTTATCGCAGTAACGTCCATTTATCCCTCCGACAGGGACAGTATCCATATCCGTGAATTTAGGGTCGAGCCTCGTTGTGCAATGATCTTAGTGCTGTGGGGGGGGTCGCGGTGTATCGAATAGGATAAGGTAAAAGAACGGTTTTTTGGGAATTCCCCGCTAAGGTGTTGTGGCTAAGGCTCATTCTAGATGCCATCAAATCCGCTCATGGCCGTCGGCGGAAATACTATCCACGGCAGGGGTGAAATTATTTCTATACTTTCCATTATTTTATGGAAAATATTTGAATATTATTACAATTAATAAGAAATTAAAATCTAATTTTTCAGGAGATATAAAACGCATAAATAGAACTATTTATATCGAAATATACTCCTTAAAGTAGTAATTTTATGGCTTAAATACGCGTTTTGAAGGTTTGGTGGGGAGACTAACCCCGAAGAACTGATCGGCGCTGCTCATGCGGGTTGTTTCTCGATGGTACTGTCGCTGATGTTGGGCGTAAAAGACTAAGCCCAGGAAAGTATTGACACCACCGCCGATGTTTCATCGGACAAGGTTAGGGGAGGATTTGTCATAACTAAAATCTCCCTGGACAGTAAAGTCAACGCCCCGAACATCGATGAAGCGGCCTTTGACAAAATCATCTAGAAGGTGAAAGCAGGGTGTCATTTGTCACAGCTGGTAAAATCGGGAACCACTTTCAATTATCATATGAATTATAAGATTAATTATCTCTTTTATAACAATTGGTTAATAGCCTCTAATGATGGGCGATCACCCCCCACCTCCACATGGATGCTGGGGCTACTTTCATTAGCATAATGGCTATTAACCTGCCAGCGAGACGGACTCACGTGCTTGTCGGTGTCTGATCCGCGGTAATCTGCCAAAATTCTCTACATCCATCCTTGATTAAAAGAAAAATGATTTTTATAACTCATAATTGTTTATTTATTCGCTAGAGATCTGTTTCAATATATTCACTAAAAATATAATGCGTCAGATTATAATTCCATAGAAAAATATTGATGATATATTCTACAGAAGCGTCATGTCAGCGCCTATTTTGGTCCAAAAACTAAAAATTTTAACGGGAATAATGAAAGTATCAGACTGTGTTATCCAGTTAAAAAACGCTTTTTATCTCAAAAATTTATTTATCGGCGTATTAATAAAGTAGATTTATAGTTTATTCCGACCGGTAACGTATTAGAACGGTATCACTTAAGGAGGAGATCTCAATGAGCGTTTTAATTGCGATGATTTCTGATATAGCATTAGTCGATAACCTTTTCGCCATGCCTGCCCGCGCTATATATACAGCTGAAACACAGTGTTATCGATGAACTAAAAGACGCGCGTTTTTATGTACTGGAGAAGGGGGCGCATTAAACATTAACTATGGTCATGTATAATGGGATCCTCAATAGCTGGAGGGGCCGAAAGGGTTTTCCGACGAGGACTGGTAGATAGTGCTATAGTCAATAACCGATTAAAACTGGCAATAATGTCCTTCATTGGCGATTAGAGGTACAGCACCACACCGAGTCGTGGCAGTTATATATCACCCGTGAGGATTGGGATCCCAATAATCCGCTAAGCCGCACAGTTTGATCTGCGCCCGCTGTAGATAGGTCCGCCGATGACGAAATTTCTCCTGAAAGCGTCACGATCGAATATAAAATTTCGTAAAATTATTCTATTTATCATGTAGTTATTGTAGTTTAGAATGTTGATGATACAGGAAATGCTTTTTACCAGGTAATAGATGCGGAGATTGGTTAAACGGTCACGGTAGGGTAGAGAGTGCTTAATGCGATAATCCCGCTGCCTTTCTCTTCGAGCTATCACCTTCGTTTTATTTTCATTTCTAATCATGCTATTACATGGTAAAATCCCCTCCTCAATGAATAGGGTAAGCGGTTAAATATTATGCAAGTATTTGCATCGGACCGCATAGTTCCCTTTCTCATGATGCTGGGATCAATATTATCACTGAGTATCAGTACGTCGTTGTACGACTTTTTTATTTCCGCTGGTGGGGCGATAGGGGGCCATGGCTCCTCGCGCCGATTTCGGCCATCATCTTACTGATGTGCAGCGCGCAAATCATCCTGGGCGATTTGTGTTGCATCGCCCAGGTATGGCGTGACGCGTCACGCTTGGCGTGATGAATCTATGCTTTTATCTGTTGATACAGGCTAACCTTTTAGCCTGGCGATCGCCGTTGAATTTACCGGGCCGCTTAGTGTAACGCTGATTCATTCCCGCAGGCTAATCGACTTAATCTGGATTGCCCTTGCGGCTATCGGTATTTTTCTTATTCTTCTATTAAATAAGAATTAAAGCGCCTTGGACACTACCAACGGTGTGTTCTTTGTACTGTGTACAGTGTTTTTCTGGGCGCTACATATCATATTCGGCAATAAACTGAGCCATCTCCACCTCGGCTATACGGGCGATCGGCTTGATTTTTGCCTCAATTGTGACGTTTCTGGTGAGGATTATCGATGCCGGCCATATTATGGCATACCCTTATTTGGTATTGATAGGACTTTTGATCGCCTTTTTTCCAGTTTAGTGCTGATGTCGCTGGAGATGGCAGCGATGAAATGCTTGCTGCATAAGACGTTCAGCATTTTGATTAGTATAGAACAGGCGATAGTGGCGATCATCGCCTTTATCATTCTTTCCGAACATCTTACGTTTTCTTTCCGAACATCTTACGTTCATCCAGGTTATCGCGATCGCTTTTTCCATCACTGCTGGCATGATGTAGCACCATGACTACCGGCAGCAAAATGGATACCCTGGTTAAGTAGGCGGTAAAGAGAATTAACCTCTTATTCTGGCACGGCAGTACATCACGGACTGCAAAAAGTAACAGCCGCCGAGCGTTATCAATGACAATGAACGTTTCTGCGCCTGCCTGCGTAATCTATACCGCACTCTTTTGTGCTGTTTAATAGGTCGGGATGACAACTTTCATAGCTTTTTCCTGCGTGACATGGGCAAAGACCTCATAGGCTTTATCCAATTTCGGAGGGTGAAATGGTGCGTGACAATTTATTCGGGTTCACCCGGATGTGATTAAGGGCTTTTAATAGCATCGGTTTACTGGTGGTATTCACTAAACCGGTCGTCAGCGTAATGTTTTTAATCCACAAGTTTCCAGATGCAGGTCGACCTGCTTGCCGTGTACGCCGACATTGGCAATGTGGCCGCCTTTCGTACGATATCCTGGCAGATTTTGAATGTTGATCCTAATCCCACGCATTCCAACCACCACATCTATACTGTCTCCACCGGCTAATGCCGATATTTGTGCCACAACGTCCTGCCTTGAGGATTAATGATTTCAGTGGCGGCAAAGCGCTTGGTTATTACCAAACGTTGTTTTTCCTTATCGATCATGATAATTTTTGCCGACGAGAAAAATTGCGCCGTTAACATGGCCTCTATGCCAACCGGCCTGACTTACACTAATGCCAGTGTGCCAGTGTGTCAGTGTACTACTTTCTCTCCCTGTTTCACTTTGCCATTAAATATCTTTATTTCAAAAACGGTTGGTAAAATATCGCTTAGCATCAGTGCAGCTTCCTCATCCATATTACCCGGCAGAAGATAAAAGCTGCTGTCCGCATGCAGAATGCGGACATATTCCGCCTGCGTGTTGTCAATGAGATGCCACAAAATCTAACCGCCTTCCTCACAATGGGACAGCAGCGAGCTTGTAATATCGGCAGGTTCTGTAAGCAGTGACGTAGGAAATTATCACCTGGTCACCTTTTTTGAAATGGTGGATGCTCTTTCCTGTCTCTGCAGTAATGCAAATACCTTCATAGTCTATAGACAATTCCCTGGATCTTTATATATTATGCCTTCCATGTTCACTTTCAGTTTGATTCTACTTATTACTATAGTAAATAGCTTCAGGAAATATGGAGCTAATCTCCTGTACTATTATTAATAGTGAATGTATTAGTAGTAATACCCAGTGCTGTCGTAACGCGAAGCGTTATTTAGTTTGACGCAACGGTATATTCTATTGATAATAATATAAGTTATTAACAGTATATTCTGCACTTAAAATAGTTATTATGATCACATTCACAGTTATGATTATCATTAAGGCTTGGGAAATTAGGTAAAAAATAGATGTATTAACTCATTGGTCAGCAAAAATATGAATAATATAAATAATTATTAGTAATAAATTTTAAATTATTATATTCATAATATTTCATATATTATATATAATAATATATGAAATGGAGAAGTCGTAGCTCACTCCCTGATTTATTGTTGCCTGCTGAAAGCACCACGTCAAAGATCGAGAGATCGAATTTGCCCGGCGGCAAGCCATTGAGGGTAAATGGTACCGGGCCGCCATGCCGATAGGCTCTTCAAATACATGGGGAGAGACGCGGTAACCAGCACACCGTGCACGTGTCTATCTCCTGCTTTAAATGGGCTACTGGATCATCGCTATTACGGGCGTTGACCGTTACGCTGGCGCCTAATTGCTTCGCTAATTCCAGTTTGCTGTCATCAATATCCACCGCGTCGATATTTAGCTCCGTCGCCAGGGCATATTGCACCGCCAGGTGACACCCAGCTCACCGACGTTGAAGACGACCACTTAATNGCTTGGTTTGAATCGGTTATTGTAAGCCCCTTATGAATCGTGACGCAGGCGCAGAGGATGGATATAATATCATGATAATCAATATTATCCGGGAAGGAGTACCGATATAATCGGCGTCAGTCAGACAATATTCATTAAAACAGCAATTAACAGAATAACCGGAATTCTGCTGTTGGGGGCATCGAGTTTCTTACCCGTCCAGGCAGTAGTCGCAATGTCCACATGCCGAGTAAAGCCGAGGAACGCCGATGCGATTGCCTTATTTTAGATGGATGACACCCGCTCCGGTTTTGACGATATGTCCGACACATTCATGGCCCAGAATGAAATGAAAGGAGGAACAGGCTTGACGGGCCAATCTCCCTCAATGGTATGCAGGTCTGTGTGGTAAACTCCCATTGCGGCGATTTTCACCAGCACCTGACTGGGATCTATGTTCGGGAACCGGTACCTGTTCTGTCTCCAGTGGTTTGCTAAAGGCTTGCGCGACTGCGTCTTTCATCATCATGAGTAACTTCTCTTAGTATAAACACATGTGAAAAGAATAGATTGTGTGGATAATTCTGGATAATTTTATCCGGGAGGACTGGCGTGCTGGGAATAGCATCTACCCTCTGTAGGGCCGAAAAGGCATTGCCGGGCGAACCGGCTCGTGATGATGCCGCAGGAGTGGGAGGAACCGAAGATAATATGCCTAAGCAAGATTGTCCCTAGTTAGCGCTAGGAAAGCAACGACCAAATTAATTTAATAATTATAATTATAATTGAATTTTTCATTCAATATGACCGATGGTCGGGCGCATCGCTGTCTTTGGTCAGAGTAGCGAGTTATCTCTGCCGAAGCGAGTTATTCCTTTACTCCATCGACCTTGATGGCGGGAGGTGGCAAGGTAAGGCTCCGTAGCGGATCCTATATGATGTTGCCTATCCTGGCTATCTCGTCCACTGTAGACAGGGAAAAACTCTGCTGTTACTACTGAGGTTGTCTCTCCCTCTGCGGCATAAAAAGATGCCCGCGACGGCCAGTGTAGCTTTGATAAGCCAAATTTGTAACAAATTCGGATTTCGCTCATCACTAATGTGAAAGCCATCGGCGAGATACCTTTTTAACAACAGTGCAGCAAACGGTCATCAGAAAGACCGTCTTGCGTTGTGACATCCGAGAAAGGGTCAAGCGTCGATGAGGGGAAAGTATATGAAGATGCTAATTTTTTAGCTAAACCTGTGCTCACCGCATGCGTGGGATGTGATCGATGACTAAAAATGCAATATTAATCGCTATTTCAGCGTATATGCGCTGGTCGTGAACAAGAAGAAAATGATATATCATAGAGGGTAACCTAGGGTTAACATCATGCTGCCAAATTCCTCATGAAGAGGCAGTTGTTGACGTAAGGGAGACATTAACCTTTCGTAGAAATGACGAAGGTAAAGGCTTATCTCAGGCACGACGACGCTTTGCCGAGAAAAACCTTTTCAAATGCTAAGTTAGCAGGATGATGTATGAAAAAAGTAAAAGTATCGGAAGCCCCCCCTTCNGGGGGGGGGCTTTCCAACCGTCAGGTCACTATGATTTCAATTGCCGGTATTATCGGCGCCGGGTTATTTATCGGCTCCGCTAATGCTATTGCTGTTACCGGCCCTGCAATCCTTTTTTCCTATGCTATTGCGGGGTTATTGGTGTTATTGGTGATGCGTATGCTTGGCGAAATGGCCGTCTCTCAACCGGACTCCGGTTCATTTTCCACTTATGCGGCCCGAGCAATTGGACCCTGGGCGGGGTTCACAATCGGCTGGCTTTACTGGTGGTTTTGGGTATTGGTGATCCCCGTTGAAGCCATTGCTGGGGCGGATATATTGTATGCCTGGTTCCCCTCGGTACCTTCTTGGGTATACGCGGTAGGCATTGTAATATTATTGACCTTGACTAACCTTTGCCACGTTAGGCATTTTGGCGAATTCGAGTTCTGGCTTTCGCTAATAAAGGTGCTGGCTATCATCGCATTTATCGTCATCGGCACGCTGGCAGTGATAGGTTTTTGGCCGTTGGCCGACATAAGTGGAACGGCGAGGCTGTTCAGTCACGGAGGTTTTCTTCCCAACGGCCCTGGGGCGGTGTTGGGTGGGATTTTGGTGACGATATTCTCTTTCTTTGGCGCGGAGATTTTGAGTATTGCCGCGGCGGAATCACAGGAGCCGGCAAAGCAAATTCGCAAGTCTACCAACCTGATTATTTATCGAATCGCGCTGTTTTATATTCTGTCGATTTTTCTCGTGGTCTGCCTCATTAATTGGGACGATCCGCAGCTTCCCTGCCAGGGAACCTTTCAATATGCTCTGTCTGTGCTAAATGTTCCTGGGGCCAAACGGATTATGGATTTTGTGGCGCTGATAGCGGTAACTAGCTGTATGAACTCCGCTTTATATACCGCTTCACGTATGTTTTACGCGCTGGCCCGCCGGGGGGATGCGCCTGCGGCTGGTAAACGGGTTTCACACCATGGAACACCGCGTATCGCGGTGCTGGCCTCTACTTTGGCCGGGTTTTTGGGTTGTCTGGCCAATTATCTTTTCCCCGGCAAAGTGTTTGGCTTTTTACTCTCCAGCACCGGCGCGGTGGCGCTGCTGGTGTATTTAGTGATTGCGATATCGCAACTACGAATGCGCGGCATCTTGGAGCAACAAGGGCAGTCGCCACAGTTCAAAATGTGGTTGTTCCCTTGGCTTAACTGGTTGTGTATCGGCATTATTGCCACTGTGCTGGGTTACATGGCTTGCGTGCCACTCTACCGTTATGAAGCGTTGATGACGGGCGCAGTGGCGCTGACTGTCTTTTTGCTCAGCCTGGTAGTTACTCGCCATCGAGACGTCGCAAGTGTTACCAGGCTGACGCCGGCGCGGGAGATGGACATTGAGGCCACCCGGCTATAAGGGCGTGCACGCTGCTGATATGCGCACGCCACTGATAAAGGAATACCCGTCGTCGCTTTCAATGGGTGAAGGGGTCCCGGCCGAGCAGGCGGCATGTGATGGCGACCGCTGAATAACGCTCGCGTCGTGCTAATGCGGTAGAAGGAGGGAGAAGGGGAAAGGGAAGGGGAAGTCTAGTAATAACGCGCATGCGATGGCGAGAGGGAAGGGGGGTGATGCGACATCAGCACTCCACGGGTCATTTGGCGGTGTCAGCAAAGTTCGAAGGGGCATGGGTAATCTTATGCCGCAGCAGCTTAAAACAAAAATAGATGTGCAATTCCCCGCCGGCCCCGCCGGTATACAGAGTGAGCGCCCGATGTCCGTGGTGTTTTTCTTTTACCGTCCCATCTTTTAGATTGAAAGATGGGTTGCTTTAGGCCATCTTTCTGGTGAAGGTGGAACGCGTGCTCCAGTATTTAGGCGATCTGGCCCTCTAGGCAAGATACGTTGCAGCATCCAAAACGAGCGCCGATATGGATGTTCCCCTGGAAATGGATGACGGCACTATCCGTCATTTTGAAGGTTTTCGAGTGCAGCACAAATTTATCACGCGGACCGGGAAAAGGAAAAAGGCGACGTGCGTTTCCAATATAAGCGAGATTTATCCGCTATTATCCGCTATCATGGGTGCTTGCCTTATTCCCTGGGTAAGCCCAGGCGTCGTGCTGCCGCCCGTTTATGGCGACAGCGGTAGAATACAAGTACACGGTGCGGCATTGCTCAGCGAGGAGAAGTGCCAGCCGTGATGATTAATGCCCTACCACTAGTCGGGATTATAGAACGGTTGTGCCGTCAGGGTGCAGTGCGGGTGGAGGTGCTCAGCACGCTGTTCAATGTCAGTACCGTGACTTCCACAACGATCTGCTTTTTTTGGAAAAAAGCAGCTGTGCGATTCGCGGCTATGGTAACGCAAAGCTAAATAAGTAGTTCGTTTTTGACCGGTATTTGGGAGAATAAAGGCCGCATCAACCGCGATGTCAAAACTGCTATCGCCTGTTCCACCACCGTGCTGGTGAACGACGGTGATACGATCATTCTCGATTCCGGATCCACCACCAGCCTGATGACTGGCCCGCTGCAGGAGAAACGGAGATTGGTGGTGATGACCAATGCGCTTAACATTGCTTACGAGTTAGCGGGCAAGATCACATTGAGTTAATATTCATCGGCAGCAGTGTACACGGTCATTCGTGCTCGCTGAGCAGCCCGGTAGCCGAACAACATATCTGTCAGTATCAGTTTGATAAGCCGTTTCTCAGAGTCGACGCGCTGGATTTTGTCTGCAGCACTACCACGCGTCACCAGGGAGAAGTATAGCTGAATCGCGTTATGTGCGATGTGTCGCGAGAGATCATCGCTGTAGCCGAACGCCGAATAAGTTCGGCCGCATCAGTTTCTGCATGATCCGCGAGGTGGATCAGATCCACCGTCTGATAACCGGCAGTGGGATTTCCGACTACTACTTGCGTGCTCTACGCGATCTCGGCGTCGAGGTGATCATCGCTGATCGTTAGCCACACTTTCCAGGAGTTCCAATGAACAGCTGATAGCACTGATCGAACGGCATAAAGCGGGCGAGTAGGTGGGCTTTTTCTCGGTGTGTTCCGCCCATCCTTGGGTGATCAGCGCTGCAATGGCACAGGCGATGCGCTGTGACGAACGGTGCTGACTGAAGTTACCTAAAACCAGGTTAATCAATTCGGCAGCTACACCGGCATGACGCCGCCGAAGTTTTTCGACGCGGTCTGGCGCCAGGAGGATGGATGACTGCAGGCTGCTACGGCAACGGATTTGGCTGGACGGCGATCACCTTGGCCATAACACCTAGCGGAATCAGCCGGCGTCGGAGGCAATAACCTTCCGAGACATTGATAGACAATTATGTCGCGGCGGGAATTTTGCAAGATCCATCTGGATTGCTCGATGTGCTGTCATGATGACCTGGCGCAGTTGGACGATGAGTAGGTATCCCAGTGCTCCGCCAGGCTTTACACGGTGTCAGAGCGGCTCTGGAGGCAGGACGGAGGAGAACCGCCGGTGTACATCATCGGTATGGAATTCCCGATTCCAGACAGAATGTATGAAGCCCCTGGACGGGCTGTGGTAACCTACGCAGTCAGTTGGCGCAGACATTGAACACCCACCGTCAGGCGTGGCGCGCCTGGCCCTGGTAGCAGTATCGCGGGTTATCGGGTTTGTGGTGCAGCCGGAGGTGGAATTCGATCATCAGAGCGCGGAGCACTATCGGCCCGAGCGAGCTGCCGCCCTCTTAGCCGTTTCATCGAGCAATGGCCAATATGGTCTATGAAGCGCACTCTACCGACTATCAGCCCAAGCGTATCGCCAGGTTAGTGCACGACCACTTGAATATCCTCAAAGTCGGACCGGCCCTGTGACCCTATGCTCTGCGTGAGACACTGTTCGCGCTGGACCGCATTGGGCAGGAGTGCGCGGTGAATATATCGCGCTACCCATCTTTTGCGCCACTCTGGAACAGGTGATAGGCGATCATCCCGGCTACTGGCAGCGCTTTACCCCGGCACTCCCCAACAGCAACATATTGCACCGGCGCT
>NZ_LECR01000092.1:0-340 GCF_001602625.1 Sodalis-like endosymbiont of Proechinophthirus fluctus | reverse complement strand
CTGGCCACCGCCTTTAGGTAGCGCAGGTGGTGGATGTACTGGCACGTGGTTATTTAGAGCCTTTACCTCGCTGGTTTGGTCACCGAGGCAAACCGTACGACGCTATCGGAGCTGAATAGGGTACTGTGTCAAACGGCCAGCCCGCTGCAGAAAGGCGTTAATGGTGTTAGTGTCAAACAGCACGACAGCGCCTTAACTGTAATCAGAAAGCCCTTCGGCGAACGCTAGCACTGCGGAAAAAGCTAGTCAGGCGGTATCGGGGGCCACGCCAGCATGGGTCGGGTGCATCTGCGCCCTACGAGTGTATGTCACTGCGTACAACACTTAAGCGCTCTACCAT
>NZ_LECR01000041.1:3887-4080 GCF_001602625.1 Sodalis-like endosymbiont of Proechinophthirus fluctus | reverse complement strand
TATATCAGTTTTATCGGTCGTGCCATTCAGGACAATACCTCGCGTTATCCGTCGGTGCTGGTAAGTGAGTTATGCGATTATATTGCGCAAAGCTTTTATCTGCACGGCGACGAGCACGCTGATGCCGAGAGTAGCGCCGACCGGGTTCGCGCGCATCTGTGGCAGTGGCATAGCCGCATGCCTTTCGCGCCGG
>NZ_LECR01000041.1:3199-3790 GCF_001602625.1 Sodalis-like endosymbiont of Proechinophthirus fluctus | reverse complement strand
TCGCGCCGTTGACGGCATCACCCTACAAGGCGTTGGCGCTGGATGAGCTACTGAGCTTTTATCGCCACCCAGTGCGCTCCTGGTTTGTGCAGCGCCTAGCCGTCTCCTTCCATCAAAAGACCCTTGAACTGGCGGCTGATGAACCTTTTATCATCGACGGTCTGACTCGCTATCAGCTTAATAACCGGCTGGTGAATGCCCTTATCGACGGGCAAAGCGTCGACCGGCTGTTCCGCCTGGTGCGTACCGCCGGCCTGTTGCCTTATGGCGCGTTCGGCGAGCTGTATTGGACCCGGCAGTGCCAGGAGATGACGGTACTCTCTGAGCTAGTGCGGATGTGGCAATTGCCGGAAACGCACAGTCTCGAGGTCTCTTTGACGTTGAACGAGGTGACGCTTTCCGGCTGGCTGTCGCGGGTCCAGGCGAATGGTTTGCTGCGCTGGCGTCCAAGCACGCTGTCGTTTCGAGATATTCTGCTGCTGTGGTTGGAGCACCTAACATATTGTGCCATGGGAGGGGAAGGCGAGAGTAGGATGTTCGGTACAAGCGGCGAGTGTCGTTTCGCGCCGTTGCCCGCTTGTCGGGCGAAAG
>NZ_LECR01000041.1:0-3099 GCF_001602625.1 Sodalis-like endosymbiont of Proechinophthirus fluctus | reverse complement strand
CCGGTGACACAGAGCATCGACCGCGACGAGAGCCGGCAACGGCAGGCCCGTGATAAACTTATCCAGGCTTGGCAGGGGAATGGCCAAGCTCCCGGCGAAGGCAAGGATCCTTATCTGCAGAGGTTGTTGATGCGTCAGTTGGAGGAACAACATATTGAGGCGATTATATCGGCTGTTGAACGGTATTTGTTGCCACCCTTTATGTTCAATCTGGCGAAAAGTGAGCCAGTGAAACGCGAAAAGAAGGCCTGAGGAAAGCGCGCGGTGCGCCTCTTCAGCGACGGCAGTATGCGCCGTTATATTGTTTTCTTACACGTAAATGTCAGCTAAAAAAGATTGTAGTCAGGAACGGTCAGTGTGAGTGCAGTTATCGGAGAGAGGAATGTTGAAACTGGTTAACGGATTATTGGGTTTCGCACTGTGATTTTTTCAGCACAGCAGCGTTATAATGCCAGCAGGGCGTCCTACAGAACGGCTTTTTATCTGGAGGTGGTGGAGGTAGAAAACGATGCGACGATGCACTGCAGCCCGCCATCGATCGGTTGGCGGACGCGCTGTCACTACACTGCGACTGGATCCCGATCCCCGGTTTACGCTGATAAAAAAAGAGCGCCATGCGGTGGATGCCGAGCTCCGAATGACGCACCCCGGCGACAGCCTGCGCATGGCGTAGATCTCGGTCTGGGACCATGAATCCGGATTATTCGGCCAACTGATGGTAGCGGGCATTTACAGCAGTCAACCGCTGCCCTACATGGCCAAAGCTGGCTATTCCCAGTTTTGGCCATGTCGCTAACCGCTGCGCGTCGGTGCTTCCCATCATCATATCAGCGGTCACTGCCGCGCAAACCAGTATCGTTATCTACTACTAGCCCCGGTCCATGCTGCACATCGCGTTTCCCATAGCCAACAATAGCTCTGTGTTTCGCAGAAATAAAGATACCTACATCAGCTATCTCATCGGAAACCGCAGCCCGAGAACCCTGGCGGACTGGCTGCAAAAAGAGGGGCTAGCGGACGCTGTCGACGCCGGCGCCGATTCAACAGTTAATCATAATGACGGGTTTTTTCGCTATTACCGTCTCTCTTTCCGACAAAGGAAATGCGCAGCGAGACCGGGTAGTGGCTATTTTTCCTATCTGTCTCTGCCGCGACATCAGGGGATTCAGCGTCATTATTTCGACGAGATAGCCCATGTGCTGAATGCTTCTTGTCTGGCCGATCGCTACGATCCGTCCGCCATCGGTGCGCGCCTCGGCACCAAGTAGCCGCAGTATGCCCGTTTCTGGTTCATCATCCTGGATACACCGCACGACAAGGCGACATACTTTGTCGATGTCTCCTATCAGGTGGGTAAACTGACGCTGGTGCAAATCGACTGCTGGCGACAACCCGGAGCATGCGATCACGCTCTCGTTACCGGCGTTTACTCCTTATATCGCCAACAATTTAGCTGATTCACAGCGCAAGTCATCCCGAGAACCTTGAAACTCTGATCGACGATCCGGGGCTACGGCTGCACTATATGCCGAATATGTCGAGCTGCATGCCGAATATGCCAAGCTGCGCGTTCGCCGACGAACCGAGCGCGGATATCACGTTAAATTTTCGCAATGCCGCTGTCATGGACAGTGCACACAGTCAGGTGCTGTATTCGTTAAACGACTATATTTCCAATTTCGAACTGGCGGAGTTGAGCAATCAGGCCTATGTGGGCGGCATTAGCTTTTTCTTCTACGTCAACGACGGTCTGACCATCAAGGTCAGTGGCTACTCCCAGCGTTTGGCGCCTCTAGTGAATGCGCTTTTGGACCGCTATCTGGCGATAACCTCGACAGCGCAGCAACTGCAGCAGGCCAAGGCCTGGTGTCGCCCGCAGCTAGATGGTACGGATAAAAGCAATATCTACTCCCAGGAGATCATTTCGGCAAAGCCCATTTCCGACATTTCCTATGTCGAGCGCGACGCGAAACAGGCGCTTGTCGACGGCATTATTCTTCAAGCGGTGATGGATTATTGCACGACGCTTATCAAACCCACCGCCTTGGACGTGCCGTTATTTGGTAACCTGACCCCCGAGCGGGCGGAAACGCTGGCGCGTGGGCTGAATGAATACCTGGGGCTGACCGGCGTCGACTGGCAGCGCGCCAAAATAAGGCCACCGTTTATGTGCTGCTGCGGGCGGTCATTCAGAAGCGGCTCGACAGTACTGATTCTGCCCTGGCGACGGCCTATGTTCCCATCGGTTATAACCGTATCGAGGGGATGGCCTGCAGTTATCTGCGTCGCAGATTGTCAACTCCTGGTTTTACAAGCAATTTTCCTACCCAGGAGCAGCTGGCTATCTGGTTATACCGTGTTTATGCTGCCTATTTTCGCCGGCGATCTGGCTGGTTTCGAGTTTGTGATGCAAAGCGGTTGCTATCAGCCGACATATCTTTGTACCAGCTCTATCTAGCGTTTTTCACCTAGGGACTGCCAGCGGCTGAATTCTTCTGGACCAGACGGATTTTAAGCAATAAAAGCAAGGTGTGATAGCCCAGCTGCATCAGAAACCTCAGACGCTGGGCGAAGAGGTGAATCTCTATACCGGCGATCTGGAGCATGATAATATACGCTTTGATACGGGTGCTCGTCTGAATTATCCATTTGCGGACGCTGACCCAGTCGCAGCTGGGCGACTATTACCATCGGGCAGTTATCAAACAGCATGGGCTGGCCATGTTGTCGCAAATTTCCGGCATCGACACGGGTGACAAATCCAGCTGATTACGCTCATCCCACCGGCTGGACTCTGTTTTCCGATGTGTCAGCTCTGCAACAGGTGCTGCCGGTGCAACCAAAGGAAACCGATCGCGTTGATGATCTCCGAAATCCTTAACCCTCTCACGTTGCCGCTGCAGGGCGCTCGTCTTATCGAAGCGTCGGCAGGAACGGGAAAAACCTATACCTTGGCGGCGCTTTATCTGCGGCTGCTGCTTGGGCTGGGCGGCATGGCGGCTTATCCTCGTCCTTTGAGCGTGGAAGAAATATTGGTGGTGACCTTTACCGAGGCCGCCACCGAAGAGCTGCGCGGCCGTATCCGCGACAATATACATC
>NZ_LECR01000056.1:11137-11290 GCF_001602625.1 Sodalis-like endosymbiont of Proechinophthirus fluctus | reverse complement strand
TCAGCACGGCCTGTTATCTCCTGGGCACAGCCTGCATCCATAAAGCCGCTCTTAATGTCGTTGATAATGTCCTGGGCCGCTTCCCCGCGAGGATTATCATCGGTAATAATCACCCGGTCGGCGTACTGTTCGGCGACAGCGCCCATCAGCGGC
>NZ_LECR01000056.1:10719-10928 GCF_001602625.1 Sodalis-like endosymbiont of Proechinophthirus fluctus | reverse complement strand
TAGCCGAGCGCCAGCAGCGTGGTCAGTGCCAACAACAGGTTACTGACATTGAATTCTCCGATTAATTGACTGTGGACGGTCCCTTCTCCCCAGCTGGAGTGGAAAGTGATGTCCGCGCCGCGCGCATGATAGCGCACCTCGCCCGCGCACAGCCAATCACCCTGCCTTTCAGGCGGCAAGGTGCCGCTGACTGCTACTGCTACTGCCTG
>NZ_LECR01000056.1:9767-10617 GCF_001602625.1 Sodalis-like endosymbiont of Proechinophthirus fluctus | reverse complement strand
GCGCCATATCGCCGTGATAATCCAAATGGTCACGGCTAAGATTGGTAAAGACCGCGGCGGCGAAATGCAGGCTGCTGACTCGGTGCTGTACCAAGCCGTGGGACGAGACTTCCATCGCCGCGATGGTTGCGCCCTGGTGCTGCAGCTGTGACAGCAGCTGCTGGACCTCGATCGGTGAGCCGGTAGTGTTGTCGGCTGGATGGATATGGCCCATTACACCGTTGCCCAAGGAGCCCATTACGGCGCTCATCTCGCCTAATAACTGCGCCCATTGTGCCAATAGTTGAGCGGTAGTGGTTTTGCCGTTAGTGCCGGTTACACCAATCAAGCGCAGCGCTCGCGACGGCTGCTGATAAAAGCGCCCTGCCAGCGCTGATAACCTCTCTTGCAGCCGATGAAGATAGATGACCGGCACGCCGTGCAGCTCATGGATTTCACCTTCTTCGGCTTCGCCTTCCGCTTGCGCCACGACGGCGGCAACTTCTTTCGCGATCGCTTGAGGGATATAGTGACGTCCGTCCGTCTGATGGCCGACGACGGCTACAAACAGATCGCCCGAAGCTGCGGTGCGGCTGTCTAGCGTCATGTCCCTCAGCACACGTCTCGGCGCGTTAGGCACCCAGGGTGAGAGCAGCTCATGTAAATTACGATCAGTCACCTGATGCCTCTCGATTATTGACGATCATGTCGGATTTTTCGACGGGCTGCGGCAGTGCATCCGGTTCTATGTTCATAGTACGCAGAACGCCGCCCATAATGGCGCCAAATACCGGCGCGGAAACCGCTCCGCCATAGTATTTGTCACCCTGCGGATCGTTTATCACCACTACCAGTGCAAAGCGCGGATTAC
>NZ_LECR01000056.1:419-9724 GCF_001602625.1 Sodalis-like endosymbiont of Proechinophthirus fluctus | reverse complement strand
TGATATAATTACCGTCCGGCCCGACCTTTTTGGCAGTACCGGTCTTGATAGCTATGTTATAGCCCTTGATCGCGGCTCTGGTACCGCTACCGCCCGGCAGTGCCACGCTTTCCATCATGTGTACCACAGTACGCACCAGCGATTCGGGAAACACTCGCTCTCCCGGCACCGGGGGATCGACCCGGGTAATAGAGAGCGGGCGTAAAATACCCATACCACCGATCGTGGCGTAGACACGGGCTAATTGTAATGGTGTTACCATTAGTCCGTAGCCGTAAGAGAAGGCTGCCCTCTCCATGTCGGACCACCGTTTTTTATTGGGATATAAGCCACTGCTTTCTCCAACCAATCCCAAATTGGTCGCCTTACCCAATCCAAAGCGTGAGTAAGTTTCTACCAGCGCAGAAGATGGCATCGCTAACGCCAGCTTAGAAACACCGACGTTACTCGATTTCTGCAAAATACCTGTCACGGTTAATTCGGCATAGCGCGCCACATCCTTGATTTGGTGGCCGCTAATCATGTAGGGAAGCGTATTGAGTACGCTATTTTCCCGCACTACGCCGCGCTGCAGCGCGGTCATCACCACCATCGGCTTGACCGTCGATCCCGGCTCGAAAATATCGGTGATGGCGCGGTTGCGCATCACGTCCATAGTAGTGCCGGTCAAATTATTGGGGTTGTAGGAGGGACTGTTAGCCATGGCTAATACTTCGCCGGTATTGACATCCACCAGGACCGCCGTGCCCGATTCGGCCTTATTGAACGCTACGGCGTTGTTCAGCTCGCGATACACTAGCGCCTGCAACCTTTCGTCAATACTCAGTGCTAAATTTTGCGCCGCTTGGCTGTCCACCGACGAGATATCTTCGATAACTCGACCGAACCTGTCTTTACGCACCGTACGCTCGCCTGGCTGACCGGTCAGCCAGTGGTCGAAGCTTTTTTCGATACCTTCAATGCCCTGACTATCGATATTGGTCACGCCGATAAGATGCGCAGTTACCTGACCGGCAGGGTAATAGCGCCGTGACTCCTGGCGCAGATAAATACCGGGAAGTTTAAGTTTATGGATGTAATCGCCGATAGCAGGATTAACCTGGCGCGCCAAATAAACAAAACGCCCTTTAGGATTGGTGTTGATGCGTGAGGAGAGCTGATCGAGAGGGATAGAAAGCACATCGGACAGCGCTTTCCAGCGGCTGTCGTTGCTAATACCGCCATGGTCGTTGAGCTCTTTTGGATCGGCCCAGATGGCATTAACCGGTACGCTTACCGCCAAGGGACGGCCGGCACGGTCGCTTATCATGCCGCGCGCGGTGGGGACTCTCTGCACGCGCAGCGAGCGCATATCCCCTTCACGCACTAGTTTATCTGGGTTGATCACCTGCAGATAGGTCACCCGCAGCACTAGCCCTACCAGCGCCAACAGGATGGAACCGCACAACAAAGAGAAACGCCAGCTGACAAAGCTGGTCTGATTCTCCTGGCGTTTCAGTTTCATCATACGTGCTGCGGCTTTCATGTATCGTTAGCGATCCTTGTGTAGATTACGGTTGAAGCACAATATTCTCTTGCGACGGATCCACATGCTGCATCTGCAGCTTCTCGGTGACGATACGCTCAACGCGGCTGCGATCGCCCAGCGCGTTTTCTTCCAGGATCAGGTTGCGCCACTCGATATCCAGCGCGTCCTTCTCCAGGGCCATTTGTTCACGTTCAGCGGTCAGCCGCCGGGTTTGGTGGGTGGTCATCACTACCAAGACAGCCGAGACTAGAACCGCAATCAACAAAAGCAGCGGCAGTTTGCCGTAGCGCAACAAATCGCTGCCGATGATCCCGATAAGACCGTGCCGTTCGTTGCCGATCATGACGCCAGCTTCTCGGCGAAGCGCAGCACCGAACTGCGCGCGCGGGGGTTATCGTGAATTTCTTGCGCCGAAGGCTGCATTTTCCCCGCTGCTTTCAGTTGGCGCCGATCCTGGTGCTGTGCGGCTATCTGTGCCTCCACGAGCGGCAGACCCGCCGGCACCTGCAGACCGCGACTGTGCTGACGGATAAAATGTTTTACCAGCCGATCCTCTAACGAATGAAAGCTGATTATCGACAATCTACTGCCGAAGGCCAGCACCGTCAGCGCGCTGTCCAGCGCCCGTTCGATCTCTTCTAGCTCGCTATTGATGTATATGCGGATCGCCTGGAAACTGCGAGTCGCCGGATGCTTATGCCTATCGCGAAACGGACTGGCATCGGCAATCAGCGCTGCTAGTTCGCGAGTGCGGGTTATCTGGTGCTGGCGATTCCGGGCCACGATAGCCTGAGCAATGCGATTGGCGAAGCGCTCTTCACCGAAGGTTTTCAACACCCAAGCAATATCTTCTGTCGACGCTTTTGCCAGCCACTGTGCGGCGGACTGACCGCGTGAGGTGTCCATGCGCATATCCAGCGGTCCGTCGCGCATAAATGAAAAGCCGCGTTCCGGATCGTCAAGCTGCGGCGACGAGACGCCAAGATCCAGCAATATGCCGTTAACTCGGCCCAGTAGACCCCTTTCCACCATGTAATCCGCCATAGCGGAAAACGGCCCATGAATAATGGTAAAACGCGCATCATCAATGTCCCTAGCCGCCGCGATAGCTGCGGGATCGCGATCGATAGCGAACAGTCGTCCCTGCGCATTCAGCTTTGATAAAATAAGACGTGAATGTCCGCCGCGTCCGAAGGTTCCATCCAAATAGACGCCATCTGGCCGGAGGTTCAGCCCCTCCACCGCTTCATCCAGTAACACGGTAGTATGTAAATAATTCTCTGACATAGCTATAGCGATAAATCTTGCAGCCGGTCGGTAACAGGTAGTTTCGCCAACATCTCAGCGTCAATGTCATCCTTGACTTGTTGATACCAGGCCTGTTCTTCCCACAACTCAAACTTATTGAATTGCCCAACTAGCATCACTGCTTTTGACAGTCTGGCATGCTGCCGGAGCGTCGGCGCGAGTAGTATCCTGCCTGCACTATCCATCTGGCACTCGCTCGCATGTCCCAGCAACAACCGCTGAACCCGGCGTTCCGCGGGGTTCATACTCGACAATCGCGACAGCTTTTGTTCAATGATTTCCCAGGCCGGCAGGGGGTATAGCAACAGACATGGCTGGTGAAGGTCAATGGTACACACCATTAAACCTGCTGATTCCTCATTCAGCTTTTCCCGATGACGGGTGGGCACGGCGAACCGGCCTTTACTGTCAAGGTTAACCAAGGTTACGCCACGAAACATGCGTCTATTTACCCTTTAAAAACCTTAATCACCACTTTGCCCCACAAATTCCCACGCAAAAGAGTGTACGAATGGTGTCAAAACATTGTCAAGAGACTAAATGACTCAGAAGGGATTATTTACATCTGTAATTACCATTTGATAGGAGAATGCACAATACATCGTGAAAAAAGATAGAAATAACATCATTTTATTCATCTTCATTTCTGTACAAATTAAAAATATAAATATTCGCACTTGCTACAAACCCCTGACGGCCAAAAAAACCGGTTTGACGGACTTCCAGGAAGCGGGAAAGCGCCGCACGATACTTAGGAGGATGAAACAAGGGGAGTAACAGAATGGTTTATAATTCCTCTTTTTTCATACTACGTGGTTATTTTAATGTCTTTAATTAATCCGGCGTAAGCGTTCTGTTCGGCGGCTTTAAATACACTCTTGCTTCTATATGCCCTAATCTTTGTTGACTTTATCATCATATGGTTATTGGTTAAAAGCTCGCTCGATTTTATCGCCAGACTATTCCTATAACTGGCACAATTCATTTTTTCACCGCGGCGTGGCGTTAAATCGCCGGCACGGTCATCGGCAGAAATATTACATCCAACTAATTGATTATAATTATTTTTCATTAATTGACAGCGAGAAGTCGTCCCAAAGCCCCCACCAAACGGTCATTTTATTTGCACAAATATCGACATTTAAAATTTAAATAAAAATTATAATCTACTCAAATTAATACAAGCAGTAATGAACGTTGTTCAGCATAAATAATGCCTTAATCTGGCGGAGTTGCTGGCGCATGCCAGCTCTCAATCACCGGTTTACAAGGTCATTTTTCTGGCAGTGGGAGTAGAGAGGCAGCAGCTATAGCGACAGTGGCCTCTGCTCTGTGTGGTGTATGGACTACTTCCTGGAATAGCGTCCACCTGCCGCTGTAGCAGATATTCCACGCGGCAGATCTTATCATTGTCCGACTGGTATTCCGACCCGGCAATCAATAGCTGATAACAGCGCTGACATGCCTGGCGCATCGAGATAATTCATGATGCGGGTATAACTGGTGTTTTCCAGATCGGGGATAACCAGGCTGATGGAGTAGATGCGTCCAGCGCGCAGGCCGGCGGCGACCACATTTGGATGGTAATTATTCTCTCTGACCACTGCCATAACCTTTCCCACGGTTTTATCGCTGATGCGGTATTTTTCGCTTTGCCGTTAACATAACTGGCAGTTGTGCGCGAAACACTAGCCAGGCGCGCAATTTCATCCAGTTTCATATAGATCCATTTATGCTTATTAATTAATCAGTTACCCGAATATCCATAGTCGTACCTGGGAATTCAACCATGCTACAAATATCAGTATAAAATACTAAGGGAAAATCCAGCGGCCCGGCCTGACGGGAGCGCTCTAATCGCCCAGCTGACGTGACTAACATCATGAATGCAGTGGAAGAAACGGCAACAGGACTGCCGCACGGTATCAGGCCTGGTACTGAACTATGAAGGCGCCAACACCGCGCTGCTCAGCTAGGTATCATGGCCTATCATCATGCCGACTCGGGGGAAATGCGCCTGGCACAGGGTTCAGCTCAGCGTTTCGGCGTTAAGGCAATCATCCGCCGGGTGACGAAACTTTGCTCCCGGTACAACAAAATAAGGGAAGTTCAGCCGATAACTCCGACTTGTAGCCCCTGTTAGTTAAGCTCTCAAGGCATATAACTTTGGGTCTAGATGGTCGTGCGTGAAAGGGTAGGATCGTCAGTGGCTCCGCGTCAAATCTTTCAATGCTGTAACCTCAATGGTAAAATAACCAGATCATCCGGGATAACGCGCCGGATTCATTTTCCAGTAATATTGATAAAATTACGGCGCATGATATCAGGTCTTCTCCGTTTTTTACTTCACCACATTTTATCCATACCGCCGCCGCGGATCTCTATGGGGTAAACGTGTTACGTTCTATCCACCATAACGTCCACGAACACTAGATGGTTTTTCACCGCCAGCGCTAGCTTGAATTCGAGCTCGTCCGGCTGTTCAATGGTGATATGCCGACATAATCATAGGCCTCCGCCAATTTCACGAAGTCCGGCGGAGACACAATTTAAGATTGGGAGTGGCGGCCAGAATAAATTGGGAGTAGCAGCCAGAATAAATAGTGTCCTGCCACTGCTTCACTATGCCCAAACAGCGGTTGTTCAAACTCACCACCGGCAATCATATTGCAGGGCGTTGGACAGCTCCTGAATATTCATTTGAATACTGCCGTCGCCGGGTGAGATACAGCACCGTTTCCCGAGGGAAGACCATTTTCACCCTGAGCGCCGCCGGTAGACCAAAGCCCATGGTGCCCAAACTACCGGAGTTGATCCAGTGTCGTGGTTCATCGAACTGATAATATAACGCGATAAACTCTGATGCTGGTTCACGTCGGAGGCGACGTAAGCGTTGCCCTACATCGTCCGGTACAACAGCGTCTCGACACCGACACCGCCTGGGGTTTTATTTTATCGCTGCCGCGGCCGTATTTAAGGCATGGTCACCGGCAAAATGGGCGATATTATCGCCGTGTTAATCAATCGGGAGGCGTAATCAACATGGGCAAGTCGTTATACCAAAAATTATATTATGCGCACGTTGGCTATGAAGAAGAAAATGAAACGCTGCTGCTATATATCGACCGCTATTTAGTGCATGAAGTGACCTCACAACAGGCGTTTGATAGCCCGAGCTCCCAATAAGGTTATCCTTTAGAGATAGGCAGTTTCCGCTACCATTGCCTTATAAATGGCCTCGACAGTATTAGCCTGACGCGGATGCATGATGAGGTGATAGGACAATACGAAAACCGTCAGACGGCCTTTCTGAACTGATGGCCTCAGACGCCCGCACCCGGATGGTGCGGCGTCAGCCTCTGCCGGAGACATTTGCGCAACGCGGTCGGTAGAGCCCTACTGTACTACCCCTGACCCGTCGCGACGTTAATCGTTAGCTAACGCGTCAACGATTGTCATTATCCGCCGCGGCAACGCGCATCTTTATTTCTCACTGCGACGGTCGTCTCGTTCTTAGTGTTGTGGTGTCGGCTAGCTGTGACCTACCTATTCCCCGGTTGGCCGTGATGACACTACCGCCACACGTCAATATGTACTATCGTCCCTCACCTGCTTGCTCGCGAACACATCGCGCTAACGAAAGATGCGTGACTTTCTGTGCGCAAAAAAAGCTCGCACCATGCGCGTCTTAGTCCGATAATCATCATCTAATTCAAGAGCTAGGGTGTCTAGGCACTTGCACCGCGGCATTGCCGGCTGTCTGGCCTACCGTCCAAGCGTTGAGAAGGCACCGTCGCTCTGCGGCGGCGCATCGGAAGGTGCATCCTGACGTGCTTTCGGCTTAATAAGGCGTAATATACGGAAAAATAGATAACTTTTCAAGGATGGTTCCCATTTTACGGCCTCATCGCGTTTACAGCAGCAATTCATACGCCTGTGGCAAAACTGCCAGATTGAACCCGTCGACAACACGCTCAGCAAACTGGCGTTACAGTTCAATTGCTCAACGCCGCCGCCACGTCCGTTTGCTTTTGAAAAGTATACAGCATATGGGCTGGCTCAATTAGTATTCCCTATTCCCAGGCTGGGCGGAGTAAACGCTCTCGGCTGGACTTCCATTAATTATACCGGTCTCGAGTTTGCAGCCGCGCACTGGCGAAACTCCTCGAGAAAGATTGCATCGATCAGCTGATACAGTTGGTGGGGAGATCGCGAGAACCTTAGAATCATGCTGCTTTCCCACCTGAGACGCTGTTTCCGCTAAGGGAAACTATCCTGCGGGTGCTCTACTATCGTCTGTTGAGTAATCTCCCGCCCAGTACGCGGCGCTTGAATAATCATATTGTTCAGCAGATTTTCAGCGGCCTGAACACGCATAAATGAGAAATATGAGAAACTCGAGGCGGATCTGACCCACCATTGGCAGGCGCTGGCACCCGATCATTGGCGTTTTTATCTGCGTCCAGCGATCCGTTTCCACCACTGCCGGGAAATGACCGTCGACGACGATGTCATCCAATCGCTATCGCGCCTGACCGGCAATCCGCTATTTGCCTCGATCCTGTCTTTCATTCGCCTTCCCCCCCCATACGCTGAATATTAAGATCGCCCAGTGCGACGATTGGCGGCTCTGGCTGCTGGATAGCATATCGGCGATGCTAGCCGAATAGAGTACCCTGTCAGATTTCGCACACCGGCCTGCTGGCACCAGCCCCTTATAGCTTGATACGCAATCACCCGAGACAGCTGACCATCCGCACGTTCGAAGATTAGGGCGCTGATTGATGCGGTCAATATCTGGGTGCTGCCGGAGCTATCCCATGAACTCAGCTTGTAGCAGCGTTCAGCTGCAAAACGTATCTATGCCCTCTGAGAGAAGATGCCAGCAGCGACGCTGCCACGGAGATATTATCAGGAAGAGGGATGTTACTTTTTCTTTACGACCAGCGCGTGCCGCTGATGCAACGCCAGGAAATACGCCGCTGGCTCTGCGAACACCTAAACCCGTAGGCGCTATTGCCCTATACTCCGCCAGCAAACCAGTATTTCTGGTCGCCGACCTATAAACCGTTCGCGCCGGCACCTTCGCCAATTGCCGATGATGGAATGGCGCCAGTCGCTAGTTAGCGAACATTGGCTTCATCCGCTGTACCACAGTTGGCTCAGCTTGCAGGGCAAGCCGTAGCGTGCGTGGGATCTGTGGATGAATACCCTTGGCTGGTTTCGATTTCAAATCGGTCTGGTTCATGCCGCCGTCGCCCTGGCTTACCTTTTCCTCCTTTTTTCGTTTTTCCGGCGATAAAGGCGGAATTTACTATTAACCAGACTCGTAAGCGTTTACAATTAATGCCGTTATCAACGGGGTGCATATTCCCTCTGCCCGCCGTGGCAGGAGTCAGCTGAGAAAAGTCCCGTCGAACTTGATCCAATTAATACCGGCGAAGGGATTTGAGAGTTTGCTTTTGTCTCAAAGACCTTTCCCATCCTTATCTCAGGAGTACAACATATTGAAAGAATGGTTTTTCTGTCTGTTACTGGTAGCCTCCGCCACTCCGGCGTACGCCAAACCTACCCTGACGGTGTACACCTATGGCTCGTTTTCTTCCGAATGGGGGCCAGGGCCGACGATAAAAACGGCGTTTGAGAAGGAATGCGGTTGCGAACTGAAGTTCATAGCGCTGGAAGACGGGGTAGCACTGTTGAACCGTTTACGTCTGGAAGGCAACAGCAGCCGGGCAGACATCGTGCTAGGTCTGGATAACAACCTACTACAGGCGGCGCACGATACCGGTCTGTTCGCACCCCATCGGGTCGCTACCGACTCGCTTATGCTACCAGGTGGTTGGCATGATAACACTTTCCTTCCCTACGACTACGGTTATTCCGCGTTTGTCTATGACCAGACCAAACTCAAAAATCCGCCCCGCAGCCTTCATGAGCTTGTAGACAGCCCTGTATCATTAAAAATCATCTATGAAGATCCGCGCACTAGCACTCCTGGACTGGGGCTGCTGCTGTGGGTGCAGAAAGTCTATGGCAACGACGCGACGGTAGCCTGGGAAAAATTGGCCACGAAAACCGTTACCGTGACTAAAGGCTGGAGCGAAGCCTATGTTCTGTTCCTGAAAGGGGAAGCAGACATGGTGCTTAGCTATACCACCTCGCCAGCGTACCATATTATCGAAGAGAAGAAAAATCAGTACGCGGCAGCGACCTTCAGCGAAGGGCACTACCAGCAGGTAGAAGTGGCCGGGCAACTCGCGGCCAGCAAACAGCCGGCACTTGCCCATAGCTTTATGCAATTTATCCTTACGCCGGCGTTTCAGCAGACTATTCCCACCGGCAACTGGATGTATCCGGTGACGAATACCCCACTGCCGGCTGGCTTCGCTGCCCCCGCGCAGCGGGCATTGAGTTTCACACCACAGCAGGTGGTCGCCGGGCGCGCCGGATGGGTCAGCTGCTGGCA
>NZ_LECR01000056.1:0-269 GCF_001602625.1 Sodalis-like endosymbiont of Proechinophthirus fluctus | reverse complement strand
GCCATTGCCGCCTTCAGTGCCCTTTGGCGCCACGCGCCCACGTATCCCTGGCGTCCGCTGCTGGCGGATAGCTATCTATGGCATATAGTGTCCTTTACCTTTACCCAGGCACTGCTATCGGCGCTGTGCTCCACTTTGCCGGCTGTAGCGCTGGCCCGAGCTCTCTACCGTCGGTGGTTTCCCGGCCGCACGCTGCTGCTACGCTTTTGCAGTATGACACTGGTATTGCCGGTGCTCGTGGGCGTCTTTGGCATTATGAGCGTGTTTGG
>NZ_LECR01000077.1:34923-40386 GCF_001602625.1 Sodalis-like endosymbiont of Proechinophthirus fluctus | reverse complement strand
CCGGCGGTTCTCCACCATAAAACCCAGCTCCGGCAGGCTGAGGGAGATAGCATCGAACGCTACCACTGAGGACGGCCACTCCCAGGTTTCCAGGCGGCGGTACGGAACGCAAAAACGGTCGCCAATGTGTTGCCAGGCCTTGAGGCGGCGCAGCAGCGCCACCGAGGTGCTGCTGATAGCCGACACTCGTAAATCCGGCGGCGCGTCGTCTGCCACGAACGTCGGTGGGGTGGGGTCAACAACCAGCACCCGAAATCCCGTCTGGGCCAGCGCCAGTGCCAGCGTTGCTCCCACTATGCCGCCGCCGGCCACCACCACCTCATAGCACGCTTCGTTCGTCTTCATTTCGGCCAATGCCTACGCTATTATTTTTCATATTCTGGTTTCATATTCCGGTATTATACCGCAAAATTTACCCTTTAAAGATGCGATGTACGCGCAACTGGTCACAACACCAGCAAAAGATTACAACACGCGCCCTGTGCAAGTCTGTAGGCTTTTTAATACTGCATTGAGTAATGACCAAGAACCCCATATCAAAACCTGGGGCTGTCAGATGAATGAATATAATTCATCCAAGATGACCGACTTATTCGGATAGCACCCACGGCTACCAGTTGACGGAAAACCCCGAAAAAGCGGATGTCCCGCTGCTCAATACCTGCTCCATCTGGGGAAAAACGTAGGAGAAGTTGTTTCATCAGCTGAGCTGATAGCGGATGTTGAGGAAGCCCAGCCAGATTTGATTATCGGCGCCGGCGGCTTTGTGGAGTCTCAAGAAGGCGCCCATATACGCGAACGGGTCAATTATGTGAATATCATTTTCGAGCCGCAGACCCTGCACCGGCTGCCGGAACCGCGTGCGGAAGAGCCGACTGCCTTTGTCCCGCATGGAAGGCTGCAACAAATACTGCAGTTTTTGCGTCATGCACTACACCAGCGGCAAAACAGTCAGCCGTCCGTGCGACGATATTCTTTTCGAGGTTGCCCAACTGGCGGATCAGGTAGGGCGTGCGCGAAGTTAACCTGCTGGGGTAGAACATCAACGCCTATCGCGGCGACAACTATGACGACGGTATCTACACCTTCGCCGAACTGCTGAGGCTGGTGGCAGCCATCGATGGAATTGACCACATCCGGTATATCACCCAGCCATCCTATCGAGCTCACCGACGGTATTATCTATGTCTACCGCGATATCCCAGAGCTGATTAGCTTCGTGCATTTGCCTGCCGGTGTAAAGCGGTTCCGATCGCATCCTGACCATTATGAAACACGCCCATACCTCGCTAGAATATAAATTAATTATCCGCCGGCTGTGTAAAGCGCGCCCGGATATTCAAATCAGCTCGAACTTCATCGTCAGCTTTCCGGGTGAAGCCTAGCACGATTTTGAGCAAACGATGAACCTTATTCGCAGACGTGAATTTCGACACGAACTTCAGCTTTATTTCCACCCGTCCTGTTTTCCCCGACGCCGATATGGCGGATAACCGTCAGCGACGAAGAGAAAAAGCAGCAGCTGCATATTTTTCAAGAACGTATCACGCAAACAAGCCACGCAGTTCAGCCCCACATGCAGGGTACGGTGCATCGTATTCTCGTGGAAAGCACATCGCACAAAAAATGTAATGGAACTGTCCGGGTGTACCGAGAACAATCGGGTCGTCAATTTTGAAGGCGCTCTGTCCATAGTAGGCAAATTAGTCGATGTGGAAATTGTGGATATCTATCCCAATTCGTCGCTGTGCGGGAATCCTTGTTGCGCACCAGGGATCAAATGGCATTGCGCAGTCGTGAAAGCCAGGCGTCGGTCATTGTCCGCACTCGTAAAGAGAACTAACTTGGGCGTGGCATTTACCAGTCGTGAACCCCTCTCTCGCCCGCCATCACGCCCGGGGGGCGGGGTCGCTGCTCTGTCTCTTCACCATTGCCCTGGTTGCATTGCACTAATTGTACCCCAATATACATATGATGACCTTTGCCCTTGAATTATGGCCTTTGCCATTGACAACCTGGTAGGGGATGCTTCACTTATTAGCCATATGCCAGGTTGTCGGCCCTCATAGACCCTAGCCTGTGGTTCACCCTGTAATGACTTTAGTGCCGAGAGGAAAGATTTGAACGTCGAAACCAAAGAAATCATGCTGGAACCCGCAGATAACAACCGTCTATTGAGCCTCTGTGGGCCGTTTGATGATAATATCAAGCAAATTGAGCGCCGGTTAGGCATTGAGATTAATCGGCGTGACAATATTTTCAAACTGGTAGGCAAGCCCCTGTGCGTAGATGCCGCTGCGTCCATTCTCACCTCGCTGTACGTCGACACGGTGCCGCTACGCGGCATTATCACCGATATTGAGCCGGAACAAATCCACCTAGCCATCAAACAGAATCGGATGCTGGAACAAACGGTGGAAAACGTGTCCGATTATGGCCGAACGGTAAATATACAAACCAAATGCGGCATCATTAAACCGCGTACGCCGAACCAGGCGCAATATATTGCCCACATTCTCGATCATGATATTACTTTTGGCATCGGCCCAGCTGGGACCGGTAAAACCTATCTGGCGGTGGCGGCGGCGGTAGATGTGCTAGAGCGGCAAGAAATCCGCCGTATTCTCCTGACCCGTCCGGCGGTGGAAGCTGGGGAGAAACTGGGTTTCTTGCCCGGCGATCTGAGTCAAAAGGTCGACCCTTATCTGCGCCCGCTTTACGACGCGCTCTTTGAGATGCTGGGCTTCGAGAGGGTAGAAAAACTGATTGAGCGTAATGTCATCGAGATCGCGCCGCTGGCCTACATGCGCGGGCGCACGATGAACGACGCCTTCATCATTCTCGACGAGAGCCAGAACACCACTATTGAACAGATGAAGATGTT
This sequence comes from Sodalis-like endosymbiont of Proechinophthirus fluctus, assembly GCF_001602625.1. Taxonomy (GTDB): domain Bacteria; phylum Pseudomonadota; class Gammaproteobacteria; order Enterobacterales; family Enterobacteriaceae. Next base: position 37,502 of record NZ_LECR01000077.1, on the reverse strand, counting down.
TCTGACCCGCATCGGCTTTAATTCCAAAGCGGTGATAACCGGCGATGTCACGCAGATAGACCTGCCGCGCAATCAGAAATCAGGGTTGCGTCACGCGGTGGAAGTACTAGCGGAAGTCGAGGAAATCAGCTTCAATTTCTTCCATAGCGAAGACGTAGTGCGCCACACGGTTGTAGCGCGTATTGTCAATGCCTATGAAGCCTGGGAAAGCGCTGACCAGAAACGCAAAGAGCAACTGGCCACCCGATCGCAAACGCGAGTCCCTGGTCCAGATTAACGGTACAGCACAGAGCGGATCAGGTTCACCGTTCTCCGGGGAGCATAGCACATGAACGAGGTGATACTAGACCTGCAGCTGGCCTGCGATGACGCGCGCAATCTGCCCAATGAGGCAGATTTTCTGCGCTGGTTGCAGGGCGTATTGCCGCTGTTTCGCAACTGTGCGGAAGTCACCGTGCGCCTGGTGGATGAAGCGGAAAGCCATGAACTCAATTTCACCTACCGCGGCAAAGACAGACCTACCAACGTGCTCTCTTTTGCCTTTGAAGCCCCACCGGAAGTGGAATTGCCCCTGCTAGGGGATTTGGTCATCTGCCGCCAGGTGGTGGAACGCGAAGCACAGCAGCAGGAGAAAGCGTTGGAAGCGCATTGGGCGCATATGGTTGTTCACGGTTCACTACATCTGCTAGGGTATAATCATATCCTGGACGAGGAAGCCATGGAAATGGAATCGCTGGAAACGGAGATCATGCAAAAGCTCATTTACCCAGATCCCTATCTTGCAGAGAAAGACTTGTAATCTCCCGTTCCTTTTAATCATTAGAGAGTGAAATTAATCTAACGCTATGAGCGACGACTATTCGCAGAGCAACGACAACCTCAGCCCCAAGAAGGGCTTTTTTACCCTGATGCTAAATCAGCTGTTTCACAGTGAACCGAAAAACCGTGATGATCTTTTGGAATTTATTAGAGATTCCGAAAAGAATGAGCTTATCGATCACGATACCCGCGATATGCTAGAAGGCGTCATGGACATCGCCGAACAACGGGTGCGAGATATCATGATCCCACGCTCGCAGATTATCACGCTGAAGAAGAACCAATCCCTGCAAGAGTGCCTTGATGCTATCGTAGAATCGGCTCATTCCCGCTTTCCGGTCATCAGCGAAGATAAAGATCATGTGGAGGGGATCCTGCTGGCCAAGGATTTGCTGGCGTTCATGCTCAGCCACGACGAACCCTTTAGTATTGAGAAGATTGTGCGCCCGGCGGTCGTGGTGCCGGAAAGCAAACGAGTGGACCGTATGCTCAAGGAGTTCCGATCCCAGCGTTATCACATGGCCATCGTCATAGATGAATTCGGCGGCGTGTCAGGTCTGGTGACCATCGAGGATATCCTGGAGCTTATCGTTGGTGAAATCGAGGATGAATACGACGATGAAGAGGAGCGGGATATCCGCCAACTGAACCGCTACACCTTCACCATTCGCGCCCTGACCCCCATTGAGGATTTTAACGAGGTCTTCAATACACACTTCAGCGATGAGGAAGTGGATACCATCGGCGGCCTGGTGATGCAGGCCTTTGGCCATTTGCCGGCGCGCGGCGAGGCTATCGACATTGATGGCTACAATTTCAAAGTGGCAATGGCCGATAGCCGGCGCATTATCCAAGTGTATGTCAAAATACCCGAGAATTCACCGTGACACACCATGGAAGATTAAATTCCCAATGGCTATCCCCCCACTGTTTGCACGCCGGCGGCTCCGTGCGCTGCTGGCGCTCATTACCGGTGCTTGCGGCACCCTGGCATTTTCCCCATACGATTTCTGGCCCGCGGCTGTTATCTCGCTAGGTGGCCTGCTGGCGGTAATACTCAACCGCAGCGGCCAGAAAGCCGGCTGGCTGGGCTTTGTCTGGGGTTTTGGCCTGTTCGGCACCAGCGTTAACTGGGTCTACGTCAGCATCGCACAATTCGGCGGTCTGCCTGGCCCGGTAAACGTAGCGCTGGTGGTGGTACTGGCCGCCTATTTGGCGTTATACCCTATGCTATTTGCTGCTCTGCTGGCACGTCTGTGGCCGCGTACTAGCATGTGGAGGCTAACACTCGGCGCGCCAGTGCTGTGGTCGATCACCGAATTTCTGCGTGGCTGGGTGCTGGGCGGTTTCCCTTGGCTGGAATTTGGCTACAGTCAAATTGATGGACCGCTAAAAGGGATCGCGCCGCTCTTGGGTGTTCAGGCTATCACCTTCATACTGATGATGATAAGCGGCCTGGTGGTCTTTGCGCTGGCACGGCGGCAATGGCTGCCGGCGCTGGGCGCACTGGCTCTGATGCTACTGCCCTGGCCGCTGCGCTCGTTACAGTGGTACCAGCCTCAGCCAGCGCGGGCCATTAACGTGGCTCTAGTACAGGGCAATATTGCCCAGTCGATGAAATGGGAGGCCAGTCAGGTCGGCCCGACGCTGGATATTTACCTGCAGCGTACCCTGCCGGCCCTCGGCAAAGCGCAGATGGTCATCTGGCCGGAATCGGCCATCCCAGACGACGAGATTGCCCAGAACGCGTTCCTAATCCG
>NZ_LECR01000077.1:34533-34896 GCF_001602625.1 Sodalis-like endosymbiont of Proechinophthirus fluctus | reverse complement strand
GCATACCCGTTTAATCACCGGCATCATCGACGCGCGACCTACCCCGCATGGCTACGATTATTACAACAGCATCGTGGTTTTGGGAGAAGACACTCCTTATCGTTATCCTTCGAAGGATCGCTACAGCAAGCATCACCTGGTGCCCTTTGGCGAAATGGTGCCGTTTGAGCGTCTCCTGCGGCCACTGGCACCGCTATTTAATCTGCCGATGTCTTCACTCAGTCAGGGACAGTATTTACAGCCGCAACTGCAGGTGGCCGGCATGAAACTGACAGCGACCGTCTGCTACGAGATTATCCTGGGTAGCCAGGTGCGGGATAATTTCCATTCCGATACCGACTTCCTGCTGACCTTATCCAACGA
>NZ_LECR01000077.1:30039-34519 GCF_001602625.1 Sodalis-like endosymbiont of Proechinophthirus fluctus | reverse complement strand
CCATCGGCCCGTGGCAGCATTTTCAGATGGCGCGCATGCGCTCGCTGGAGCTAGGACGCCCGCTGCTGCGCAGTACCAATAACGGCATCACGGCGGTTATCAATGCTGACGGGACGCCGCTGGCGCAATTGCCGCAATTTACCCGCGATGTGCTCAACGTCCACGTCACGCCGACCCGTGGTCTGACTCCTTACACCCATGCCGGCTCTTGGCCGCTATGGATTTTTACGCTACTGGCCGGATTGACTGCGCTAGTGCTTGACTACCGACGACCCCCCTGAAGACATGGCATACTACTGCTTGATGAACGCTATGTTTTAAAGGACAGCGCGCAGCGCAGTAGGCAAGCGAGGCCATTTTCCTCGATTGCCGTAAAACATCTGTGGCCAACGGCCCGATCTCCGCGAAGCTGTCAGTGCCAATCTAATGGCTTACCGCGCCTTACGTAGCCGGCACCGTAGCCCCGAAGCCGCATTTTAGTGCGCAACGGTTCTCAAAACGGCAATATTTTGTATCTTTTTATTTGCATTACATTATATTAATCATAATTAGATTGATGAATCTGTCCCTAAAGCGGGCCTTTTTTCAGGCCACCTTGTCGCCCCAGGGCACTGCACTGGACGCTAAAATGTCAGATACAGTAATCACAACAGAGGAGTAAGAAGATACACATGCGAAACTTGGTATTATCGTTAGTGATAATCAGCATTACCTCCAGCCAGACTAATGCCGAAGAGTTAACGGGCACGCTGAAAAAAATCAAAGACAATAGTGTCATCGTAGTAGACTGCCACGAATCATCCATTCCTTTCTCCTATTGTGAGAATCAGCAGAAAATAGTGGCCATTCGCAGGATCATTCCAATGCCATTATTGATGCCATTAAAAAGAAAATAGATATTCCGAATATGTAGGTGAAATATTTGCCTATTACTTCCTCCACTCCAACTCATCCCGCTACTGCAAAACGGCACCCATGATTTTGAACGCGGCTCCGCTCAAATAACCTGGAACACCATAAGTACGTAAACTTCTCCGATACACTGCTCATTACCACCGGTACTCGCCTGGCAGTGAAAAAAGTTCCCCCCATCAAAGATTTTAGCGAGTTAACCAGCAAGACAGTCGTCGTCACCGCCGAAACCACATCTGAAGCCCTACTCAACAAGCTCAACGGTAAGAAGCAGATGAAGATGTTTACTCATCAGCACTAAGGATCACGGCGACTCATTTCATACCCTGGAAAACAGCCGCTTGGTAGCCTTTTATTATGGATAATTCCCTGCTGGCGAGCGAAAGCGCCAAATTGCGTAAGCCAGATCAATGGGATATCGTCGGCATGCCGCAGTCGAATGAAGCCTACAGTTGCATATTGCGTAAAAACGACGCGCTGTTCAAAACGCTCATGGACGATACTATCGTTCATATTCAGACCTCCGGCGAAGCGGAGAAATGATACGATAAGTGGTTTAAACAGCCTATTCCGCCGAAGAATCTGAACATGAATTTTACCATGTCGGACTATATACGAAAGCCCTATTTAAATCACCTAATGATAGGTCCATAAACTAATAACGATAATAAGAATGAGATTACCCGCACTACTGATTACTGTGACTAAAGGCCCGGAAAGACAGACGCGCTAAGACCATTCCCCGAAGCAGGGCAATATAGGGGCCTATTCATAAATCTTAATGGTAGCGCCCGCTACCCTTTTACCGGATTTTTTATGTCTAAAAATTAGAACTTATGAACCTTTTTTGAAACAGCCCCGTTCGGCAGCACTACTTATTAGGTTAGCTATTAGTCCAGATTTCCAGGTTACCGTCGATGTGTCATTCTGCGCCTGGAATTATTGCTTTTGTGGTCGGTTCCCTGTTCGGTATCCTACACACCCTGCTTAATCAATTTCTGGCGGAGATAGGCATCTGTTACGTAGAGTTGTTCCGTAATATTCCCTTGATAGTATAACTGTTTATTTGCTATATGGTAGTGTCAGAGATGCTGCCATCGTCCATTGGCACCTGGTTTAAAGCCGAATTGTGGACCACACCATTCAGTTATTTTTCTCAGCAAAGCTGTGCCTGGGGTTTTTTCACCGCAGCGCGCCTGTGCGAGCAGGTGCGAGAAGGTGCGCTCGAGCATTCAATCGCTGTCCAAGGAGCAGTTGAACGCTAAGCTGGCGATGGGGTCTACTCTGGGGCAGGCCTACCGCTATATCCTGCTGCCCGATGCTTATCAGATCATCGTGCCGCCGATGACCTCGGAAATACTCAACCTGGTAAAAAACTCGTCGGTTGCCTTCACCATCGGTTTGGTGGAGATGGCAGCGTAGGCCAGCAAATTGCTGGATTATTCCGCCCACTCCTATGAATCTTTTCCACCATTATCCTGGGCTATCTGCTCATCAACGCCTTGATTCCGTTGCTGGCAGCTCGGAATGATGCACTGGCAATCCATGCAGCTGATTATTCTGCCGCAGGCCTCTTCCAGGCGATGGTGCCACTGCTGCTAACCGCAGAGCATCGTGCTATTCCAGAATACCTCATTGGTTTAATTATCCAGCCTGGCTGACTTCTTCCGTACCGCCTCCTCTATTATTTGCGAACGTGACGGTTATTGGCAAACGTGATGATACGCATGTGGAAATGGTGCTGTTTGCCGGTTTGTTTTATTTTATCATCAGCCTGAAAGCGCCTGCCCCCTCCTCCACGCTGGTGAACTACTTGAAAAAAAGATGGTTAGATGATTTTCCTAAAAACATTTCCAAGTGGCATGGTCACTTTCAGGTGCTGACTGACTATTCCACCGAGGTCAATAAAAGCGAAATGGTGGTATATGGCTCTTCCAGCTCTGGTAAATCGACGCTTATCAAAACCATCAACGGCCTTTAACCGATTCGAGAGGGGGAGAGTCTACATCAATCGGTGTCTGCCAATAAATTCTCCGGTCAGCTGTCCGGCAGTCAGCAGCAAGCATATGGTGATTGTTCTGGATCGGGAGATGATAAACGAAGTGTTCGATGTCATGGTGGAGCTGGCTCAGGAAGAGATGACCATAATGGTAGTCATCCATGAAATGTACTTTGCGCGTAAAGTGGCCAACCGGGTGATTTCCATGGATGATGGACGCATTATCGAAGACTCGCCCAAAAGGGTGTTCTTTGCCTATCCCGAATCGAACCACGCCCTCGACTTCCTGGCGAAGATCCTGCATTTAAGGGTGCCACAGGTCGGGCAGGGTGTTGCCCCTGCCCGACACACGGTATCCGCTTAAGGGCTCATTCTCGAGGTTATTTCCGCCCGCGCTTTACGCAGAAGGTATCGCTTCTTATCCCACGATGCCATCCATTTACCCCTTCCCCCGCAGGAGTCCTCTTTCCTACGCGCTCTCCTTACTCTTATTGTCCCAGATCGTCTCTAGTTAGCATCCTTTGCTGTCCCCTGTTGCCGACGCAATTGTTAATGGAGGGCTGGCGATGAAATTTATCGAAATCGCAGTCCGGGATAGAGCAGCAATATTTCCAGCGTATAAAACGCCAGAGTATGATGACATCGTTCGCACACTAGATTGCCCAGACAGACCACTTCGCCTCTGTGGTAAACGTCATTATGGTTAACGTCCTTGAACACCTCTTTCCATTCCAGCTGAGTCAGGTCGGTAATCTCTGCCAACCACTACTAAAGGTTCTCTTTAATGACCTGTAAAAAACGCATTCGTCATCTTGCTCACGGCTTTCATCGTAACTGCAGGCTAACTCTTCCAAATCACGCTGCACCGCGCGGGTCACGTTTTCCACCTCGATGGGGTGTAAGGTAAGATCACTGCTAGCCAGCAGGCACCGGCGGGATTATTCGCCTCAAGCGCGTCGATATCCTGTTCTCTCCTGTTCCAACTGCTGGGTCAGCAAGGTAAGGAATTGATGGTAATATTATGAGACTTTGTCCATTATTCTCTCCTTGACCTGTAGCGGCGCTCCGCCGGCATGTTGATACTATCCTCTAGTTGAGATTATCCTTTATAACGTTAATTCAAAACTATCTTCCCGCACGGCGCCGTGGTCGTTTGAGTGGTGGATCTGTCACACACGCCGCGAATTATTGGTAGAAAAACGGCCCAGCCATGGCGCTTGGTTGTTGTTGCTGCTATCGCTTATCATATAAGCTAGGCGGGTCTTGGTATTATGTTTTTACGCTCCCTGCGCGAGCGGCGCCGTATTTCACTTTAAGGACCACTGTCTGCCATGCAAGAGCTTTATCGCCCGGAAGAAATAGAATCCACCGTCCAGAAATACTGGCATGAAAATGATACGTTCAAGGTCACTGAAGACCCTGGCAAGGAAAAGTACTACTGCCTATCCATGTTGCCCTACCCCTCCGGCCGCCTGCATATGGGTCATGTGCGCAACTATACCATCGGCGACGTGATAGCCCGCTATCAGCGCATGCTTGGTAAAAATGTCCTGCAGCCTATCGGCTGGG
>NZ_LECR01000077.1:29051-30030 GCF_001602625.1 Sodalis-like endosymbiont of Proechinophthirus fluctus | reverse complement strand
TGCCCGCCGAAGGAGCTGCTGTGAAAAACAATACCGCACCGGGGCCATGGACCTACTCCAATATCGATTATATGAAGAGCCAGCTGAAACTGTTGGGCTTCGGCTACGACTGGCACCGTGAACTCGCCACCTGTCGCCCGGAATATTACCGGTGGGAGCAGTGGTTTTTCACCCGCCTGTATAAAAAGGGCCTGGTATATAAAAAGATGTCGTCGGTCAACTGGTGCCCGCAAGACCAGACGGTGCTAGCCAACGAGCAGGTGATCGACGGCTGCTGCTGGCGCTGCGACACCAAGGTCAAGCGTAAGGAAATCCCGCAGTGGTTTGTGAAAATCACCGCTTACGCCGACGAGCTGCTCTACGATCTGGATAAGCTGGAGAACTGGCCTGAGCAGGTGAAAACTATGCAGCGTAACTGGATCGGCCGTTCGGAAGGGGTGGAAATCACTTTCCAAGTGGCCGACAGCGAAGAGACACTCACGGTCTACACCACCCGCCCAGATACATTTATAGGCGCCACCTACGTCACGGTCTCGGCGGGTCATCCACTTTCCCTGCAGCTAGCGGCGTCCAATCCGGTGCTGGCCGATTTCGTCCAGGAATGCCGCATCACCAAAGTAGCAGAAGCAGATATGGCCACGATGGAAAAAAAGGGAATGGATACCGGATTGCACGCCCTGCATCCGCTGACCGGCGAAGCGTTGCCGATCTGGGTAGCCAATTTCGTGCTGATGGATTGCGGCACCGGCGCGTTGATAGCGGTACCGGGTCACGACCAGCATGATTTTGAGTTTGCCCGCAAATATGACTTGCCTGTCAAGCCGGTCATCCTAAATGCCGACGGCAGCGAGCCGGATATCAGCGTTCAGGCGATGACCGAAAAAGGGGTGCTGTTTAATTCCGGCGAATTCAACGGCATGGATTTCCAGGCCGGTTTTAATGCCATTGCCGATGCGCTGGTGGCACGCGGCGTCGGTAA
>NZ_LECR01000077.1:26011-28955 GCF_001602625.1 Sodalis-like endosymbiont of Proechinophthirus fluctus | reverse complement strand
TAGTGCCAACGCCGGAAGACCAATTGCCGGTTGTGCTGCCAGAAGACGTGGTGATGAACGGTATTACTAGTCCGCTGAAGGTCGATCCCGAGTGGGCCAAAACCACATACCGCGGCCAGCCCGCGCTGCGTGAAACCGATACCTTCGATACCTTCATGGAATCCTCCTGGTATTACGCGCGCTATACCTGCCCAGATTATGATCGCGGCATGCTCAATCCCGCCACCGCCAACTATTGGTTGCCTGTGGATCAGTACATTGGCGGTATCGAACACGCCATTATGCACCTGATGTATTTCCGTTTCTATCACAAGCTGCTTCGCGACGCCGGCTTAGTCAACTCCGACGAGCCGGTCAAGCGCCTGATGTGTCAGGGTATGGTGCTAGCCGACACTTTCTACTACCTTAGGGACGACGGCGAACACATTTGGGTTTCGCCAGTGGAGGTCAACGTGGAGCGAGATGAGAAAGGTCGCATCGTCAGAGCGACCGATGCCACGGGCCGCACGCTGGTCTACGCCGGCATGAGCAAGATGTCGAAATCGAAAAACAACGGTATTGACCCGCAGGAGATGGTGGAGAAATACGGCGCCGATACCGTGCGCCTGTTTATGATGTTCGCCTCACCCGCAGAAATGACGCTTGAATGGCAGGAATCCGGCATGGAAGGCGCTAATCGGTTTTTGAAACGTGTGTGGAAACTAGCATATGAGCATACGCAGCTGGGCCCAGTAGATACGCTGGATATCTCAGCCTTGAACGACGAGCAAAAGACGCTGCGTCGCGAAGTGCATAAAACTATCGCCAAGGTCACTGACGATATCGGCCGCCGCCAGACGTTCAACACAGCCATTGCCGCCATTATGGAACTAATGAACAAGCTGGCGCGCGCGCCGCAGCAGACCGGGCAGGATCGCGCTCTGATGCAGGAAGCCCTGGTGGCGGTAGTGCGGATGCTTGATCCGTTCACTCCCCATGCCTGCTTCACGCTTTGGCGGGCGCTGGGCGGTGAAGGGGATATCGATAACGCCCCGTGGCCGATTGCCGACGACGGCGCTATGTTGGAAGATGCCAAGCTGGTGATAATTCAGGTCAACGGAAAGCTGCGCGGCAGAATTACCGTGCCTGCGGACGCGGACGAATCTTTGGTACGTGAGCGCGCCTCTCAGGAACATCTGGTGGCAAAACATCTGGAAGGGACTACGGTGCGCAAGGTGGTTTATGTACCGGGTAAACTGCTTAACTTAGTCGTGGGTTAACAAAAGGAGACGTTATGCGATATCGGACATTAGCACTGATACTGGGCTTGACGGCGATAGCTACAGCCGGCAGAAGTTATCACCTGGTCGGCACCACCGCCCAGGTGCCGACCGAAATAAAAACTATGACATTGAACAGTTATGATCCATATGGCCAGCTTACCCGCGCCTTACGCGCTGAGCTGCGTCTGAACGATGTGACGCTAATCGACGATGCCAAGGACAAAAACACGACGCTGCCATCACTTAGGATTATCAACTCGTCGGAAAGTCAGGTAACCGAGTCAGTATTCCAGGACGGCAAAACTGCTGAATATCAGATGACGCTGAGCGTACATGCTCAGGTGTTGATGCCTGGCAAAGATTATTACCCAATCGATGTGAAAGTTTATCGTTCGTTCTTTGATAACCCGCTCACGGCGCTGGCGAAAGATGCCGAAGAGGATATCATCCGTCAAGAATTATGCCAGCAGGCGGCGCAGCAGCTGGTGCGTAAACTGCTGACGGTACATGCTGCTGGGAAGGAGGATAATGCGCTGGACGAGAAATTGAAACAGCAGCAACCTTGGCAAACGACGCCACAGGCGTCCTGATGAACTTTCTCTCTGTGTCACGGAGGGCGGTGCCATGATCCGGCTTTATGCCGAGCAGTTGGGCGCGCAGTTACAAGAGTCACTGCGCCCCTGTTATTTGCTATTCGGCAACGATCCGCTGCTATTGCAAGAAAGCCAGGATTGTATTCACGATCGAGCCCAGGAGCAGCAGTTCGACGAACATTTCAGCATCACGCTAGACGCCAGCACCGACTGGGACGCGATCTTCAGCATGTGCCAGGAGCGCAGCCTGTTTGCCAGTCGCCAGACGTTGTTGCTTGTTCTGCCGGACGGTGGCATTCACGCCGCCATGGGGGAAAAATTGCTTCAGCTGGCGTCGCTGCTCCATGAGGATCTGCTGCTAATCCTGCACGGCAGAAAACTGACTCGCGCCTTGGCGAATACCTCCTGGTTCAAAGCGCTCAGCCCACGGGCGGTGCTGGTGAGCTGCGCCACGCCAGAGCAGGGGCAACTTCCGCGCTGGGTAGCGAGGCGTGCCAAAAACATGAAGCTGGCGCTGGATGACGCCGCCTGTCAGCTGCTGTGCTATTGCTACGAGGGCAATCTGCTGGCGCTAGCCCAGGCGCTCGAGCGGTTGTCGCTGATTTATCCCGGCGGTAGTCTGACGCTGCCGCGGGTAGACGCCGCGGTAAATGACGCGGCGCGTTTTACCCCATGTCACTGGGTCGACGCCGCGCTGGAAGGTAAAAGTAAACGCGCCGCGCACATTCTGCGTCAGCTGCAGCTGGAAGCCGCGGAGTCGGTGATTCTGCTGCGCAGTATTCAGCGCGAAGTTCTGCAGTTGCTGATGTTTAAACGGCAAATGGCCGTCATGCCGATGCGCACGCTATTCGACCACTACAAAGTCTGGCAAAATCGCCGTCCGCTGCTTACGAAGGCGTTAGAACGGCTTACCCTGCCGCAGTTGCGGGATGCGATAGCGCTGATGACCCGCATTGAATTGGCGCTAAAGCAGGATTATAGCTATCCCGTATGGTCTGATCTGAACGCGTTAGCGCTGCTATTGTGCGGCAAAACGCTGCCCGCGGCGATGCTTTATGGCTGACCTAACTCTTAGGGCCTTTTACGGCG
>NZ_LECR01000077.1:25585-25973 GCF_001602625.1 Sodalis-like endosymbiont of Proechinophthirus fluctus | reverse complement strand
ATCACGATGGCACGCCTTGTCAACCTGCAGCAAGTGATCCTCTTGCCGAACAATATCCCACCGCACCGGCCGCAACCCTTGGCATCAGCACAGCAGCGATTGGCGATGGCACGCCTGGCGATTGCCGAGCTGCCGGACGCGCTATTCACCCTTGATGATCGTGAACTCCGCCGCCCAATGCCTTCCTGGACGGTAGATACGTTTGAAGATCTACGCCGCGAATATGGCCCCAACGCACCACTGGGTTTCATTATCGGCCAGGACTCGCTGCTCACTCTGCCGCAATGGCACTGTGGCCTGGTACTGCCGGACCTTTGTCATTTGCTAGTGTGCGCCCGTCACGGCTATGGTGACGGACTGGATGACGAGAACGACAGCCGCTGGCTCA
>NZ_LECR01000077.1:25136-25493 GCF_001602625.1 Sodalis-like endosymbiont of Proechinophthirus fluctus | reverse complement strand
TACCGGGGAGGCTACGCCTGCGATGGCCTACTCCCCCTCGCGGTGCAAGGTTATATTGACGAACAAGGTTTATACCGTTAGTGTGCGCGCTATGCTATGTGCCTTATCTTCGCTGGCCAGGCTAGCGCTGTTAATCCAAGTTCATTCCGCGGTCAACCGGCGCCTGGCAAACATCCCATAGACTATCGCGCTACCAGATTCCTGCATGGCACGCGCGAAGTATACCGGAGGGAAAACCTTTGTTAGATACCATGCTCAAAAATTTTGTTGTTGACAAGATAGACGATTTGAAAGGCCGAGACATTATTACCCTCGACGTGCATGGCAAGTCGAGCATTGCGGATTGCATGGTGATCT
>NZ_LECR01000077.1:13297-25117 GCF_001602625.1 Sodalis-like endosymbiont of Proechinophthirus fluctus | reverse complement strand
ACGTCATGTCCATCGCCGACCACCTGGTGCAGGCGTCGCGCTCCGCCGGCTTGATGCCGCTGGGCGTGGAGGGGAAAAACTTCGCCGACTGGATCATTGTTGATCTGGGAGATGTGATTGTACATGTGATGCAGGAAGAGAGTCGCCGCCTGTACGAGCTAGAAAAACTTTGGAGCTGAAGTTTGAAACTGCAACTTATCGCCATCGGGACTAAAATTTCGGATTGGGTGCAAACCGAGTTTGCCGACTATCTCAAGCGTTTTCCCAAAGATTTGCCCTTCGATCTGACGGAAATTATGGCCGGTAAGCGCCGCAAGAATGCGGATATTGCGCGTATTCTGGAATAAGAAAGGGGGGAACTGATGCTGGCCGCTACAGCGAAAAGAAATTGCATCATCACGCTGGATATCTCCGGAGCTCGCTGGGAGACGCCGAAGCTGACACAGCAGCTTGAACGCTGGAAGCATGACGGGCGCGATTTCGGTCTCCTTATCGGCGGGCCCGAGGGGCGCTGGCCCCCGCCTGCAAGGCAGCCACCGAGCAAAGCTGGTCGGTGTCCCCGTTAACTTTACCACATCCGCTGGTTCTTTTGCTGGTCGTAGAGAGCCTTTATCGTGCATGAAGCATTACTACCTATCACCCTTATCACCGTGAGTGAAGCGGTGAATATGGTTAACGTGAAATAATTCTGCTGAATGAAAATAGAACGTAACCCCTTCCGCGACTATTCAGTTGAGTCTGCGCTATTCTTGCGCCGCGCTCTGGTGGCGTTCGCCGTCACTTTGCTGCTAACCGGTATACTTATTGTCAATCTGTACCATTTACAAATTGTCCGCTTCGAGGATTACCGCACCCGATCCAACGAAAACCGTATCAAACTGGTTCCTATCCCACCCAGCCGCGGCATAATCTACGACCGCAACGGCACCCCGCTGGCGCTGAATCGCACCATTTATCAGTTGGAGCTGGTGCCGGAAAAGGTAGACGACTTAGCGCAAACTATCGCCGCCCTGCGCCTGATAGTCGATTTAACCGATGACGATATTGCCAATTTTGAAAAAGAGCGTAAACGCTCTCGCCGCTTTACCTCGCTACCGCTTAAAGTGGGTTTAACCGACGTGCAGCAGGCCCGTTTCGCTATTAACCAGTACCGTTTTCCCAGCGTCGAAGTCAAGGGCTACCATCGCCGCTACTATCCCTACGGCTCCGCGCTTACCCACGTTGTCGGTTATGTGTCAAAAATCAACGACCGCGACGTGGAACGTCTGGATAAAGAGGGCATCCTGCTAAACTATGCCGCCACCCACGATATCGGTAAGTTAGGTATTGAACGCTACTATGAAAGCACGTTGCACGGTAAAACCGGTTACGAAGAGGTCGAGGTCAATAACCGCGGCCGGGTGATTCGCCAGTTGCATGAGCAGCCGCCGCAGGCGGGTAAGGATATTATCCTGACGCTGGATCTCAGCCTGCAGCAATATATTGAGAAGCTGCTGGCCGGCAGCCGCGCCGCGGTGGTGGTGGTCGATCCCCGAGATGGCGGCATCCGCGCACTGGTATCTAACCCCAGCTACGATCCGAACCTGTTTGTCGATGGTATTTCTAGCAAGGATTACCATGCGCTGCTGGAAGATAAAAATCGCCCGCTTATCAATCGCGCTACCCAGGGGGTGTACCCACCCGCCTCCACCGTGAAACCCTATATCTCGGTCTCGGCGCTCACCATTGGCGTCATCAATAAAAACTTCTCGCTGTTTGATCCTGGCTGGTGGCAATTGCCTGGTTCGGAAAAACGCTACCGAGACTGGAAGCGCTGGGGACACGGCCGGTTGAACGTCACCCGAGCGCTGGAAGAGTCGGCGGATACCTTTTTCTATCAGGTAGCCTATGATATGGGCATCGATAGGCTTTCCGAATGGATGACCAAGTTTGGCTATGGCCAGTATACCGGCATCGATCTGTCCGAGGAGCGTGCCGGTGTGATGCCGACACGTGATTGGAAAGTGGCGCGTTTCAAAAAACCGTGGTACCAAGGGGATACTATCCCCGTTGGCATAGGCCAGGGTTACTGGACCGCCACGCCGGTGCAAATGTCCAAAGCGTTAATGACGTTGATTAACGACGGCGTGGTACGCACGCCGCATCTTCTATACGGTACGTGGGAAAACGGCCGCCAGATCCCCTATCGTCAACCGGGACATGAGCAAATCGGTGACCCCCACTCCGGTTACTGGGAGATCGCTAAAGACGGTATGTATGGCGTCGCCAACCGGCCAAACGGCACAGCACGCAAGAGTTTCGCCGACGCACCTTACAAGGCGGCAGCCAAATCCGGTACCGCCCAGGTGTATGGCCTGAAGACCAACGAAACCTACAATGCTCACAAAATTGCCGAACGTCTGCGTGATCATAAGCTGATGACCGCCTTTGCCCCCTATGATAAGCCAACGGTGGGTGTGGTGGTAATTCTGGAAAACGGCGGGGTCGGCCCGGCGGTAGGCGCCATTACCCGCCAGATTTTGGATCATATCCTCCTGGGTGATAACACCACGGACTTACCGGTGGAGATGCCCTCCTCCTCCCCGACCGGCATCGAGAGTGATTAACCGGTCATGACTGATGATCTGCAACAAACCTCTCTGTGGAACAAGCTGCACATTGACGTGATGCTGCTGTTTTTTGTCACCTTGCTGCTGGTCTATAGTGCTCTGGTGGTATGGAGCGCCAGCGGCCAGGATATCGGCATGATGGAACGTAAGGTTGCCCAGATTGTTATGGGCCTTCTGGTGATGTTGGTGATGGCGCAGGTACCGCCCCGCGTCTATGAGGCCTGGGCGCCCTATCTGTATATTTTCTGCGTTTTTCTGCTAGTACTGGTGGATGTCTTTGGACAAATCAGTAAAGGCGCGCAACGCTGGCTGGACTTAGGTTTTATCCGCTTCCAGCCGTCAGAAATCGCCAAAATAGCTGTACCGCTGATGATTGCGCGCTTTATCAATCGCGACAGTTGTCCGCCGTCGCTGAAAAATACTGCTATCGCATTGGTACTGATTTTCATGCCTACACTACTGGTGGCGGCGCAGCCCGATCTGGGCACCGCAATTCTTATCGCCTCCTCTGGCCTGTTCGTGCTGTTTTTATCCGGAATGAGCTGGAAACTGATCACCGTGGCGGCGCTGCTAGTGACGGCGTTTATCCCCGTGCTGTGGTTCTTTTTGATGCATGATTACCAGCGGAACCGGGTAATAATGCTGCTGGATCCTAAAACCGACCCCTTTGGCGCCGGCTACCATATCATCCAGTCAAAAATCGCCATCGGATCTGGTGGCCTGTCTGGAAAAGGCTGGCTGCACGGCACCCAGTCGCAGTTGGAGTTCTTACCCGAACGCCACACCGACTTTATTTTTGCAGTGCTGGGGGAGGAGCTGGGGCTTATCGGTGTCCTGGTGCTGCTTGCCCTATACCTAGGAGTCATCATGCGCGGTCTGGTCATCGCGGCGCGGGCGCAGAACACTTTTGGACGGGTCATGGCTGGCGGTTTAATGCTGATTTTATTTGTTTATGTGTTCGTGAATATCGGTATGGTAAGTGGTATCTTACCGGTGGTTGGCGTTCCGTTGCCGCTGGTAAGCTACGGCGGCTCGGCGCTGATTGTGCTAATGGCAGGGTTTAGTATCGTCATGTCGATACATACTCATCGAAAAATGTTGTCTAAAAGTTTATAGAGGTGAGCAATGCGAAATTTTCGGTGCTTTATCGGCATTGTCGGCATTGATGGTGTTGGCGCTCATCGCTTTGTACCACCCGCAGGAGACGCAGCCCTAACTAGGCGCCAGCCCCAGGCCCCCTAGCCATCATACACCTGGCCTGTCGTGTCGTGGAAATCAGTGGTGCCGAACCGCGTTATAAGCCCTATAATCGGGGAAACATTCAGGATTATGAGGTAAGCAGCAAGCGCTACAACAGCGTTAAAAACCCGCAAAATTTTTGCCAAACAGGCCTCGTGCTGCATAGTAACGACAGCAAAAGCAGCAGCGATTTCCGCACTTACCATCGGCGGAGAGCTATTCGACTCCTACGTTCTGGCCGTCACCCAGTTACGTGTGGGTCACCAACCTGAGCAACGGCCATCATTATAGTGTGCGTTAATAACCTCGGCCCTTATACCGCTGGGACGCATTATCGATCTGACCGTGCCGCTGCCGACCGACTGAATATTTCCAACAATACTAAGGTACGGGTCGACTTTATTCGGGTTACGTTAGACGGTGCGCTAACCGGCCTTAGCGCCGACGGCACCGTGGTGGCGAAACAGACTTCGCTAGTAATCGCTTTAGCGTGCCGGGTAAGGTGTCGGCCAACGGCAATTTGTTCCGCGTGCAGTTAGGACCATTTCCCAGAACCGTCAGCAGGCACAGTCGCTGGTAAAGCGATTGTAGAGCGAAGCCCAGCAATCGGATTTTATCACAGCACAATAGCCGCCACGATCGACAATGTCATGCCAACACTACCAGCCGCACGCAGTGCCGTTTTACCTGATGTCGCCATTTTTAGCATCTGGTATAATGTGACACAATTTTAACTTACCCCTATAGATGCTATGTCATGACATGAAGAATGTAACTAACCCCGCTTATTCACTCGGTTAACCTTGAGTACCTTTTTGTCATGGGAGCTGTTTCTGTAAGCCTTTTCCGACGATATTAACCTGAAGACTATAATTCCGGGTGTACCGCAAATCGACGCCGAATCCTATATCCTCATTGACTACAATTCTGGTAAATTGCCGGCGGAAATGAATGCCGACGCGCGCCGCGACCCCGCTATCCTGACTAAAATGATGACTAATTATGTCATCGGCCGAACCATCAAAGCCGGAAAATTAGCATGAATGATGTGGTTATGGTTAGCAAAGACGCTCGGTCCACCAGCAATACCGTATTCAAAAGCTCCTCGCTGATGTTCCTGAAACCGGGCGATGAGGTGTCTCATCTCAACTGCGGTATCATTCTCCAGTCGGGCGATGACGCCTGCATGGCGATGGCGGATTACGTCGCCGGTAGCCAGTATGCGTTCGTGGGGATGATGAATAATTATGTAAGTGATCTGAGGCTGCAAAATACCTATTTTAAAACCGTACACGGTTTGGAGGCGCCAGGACAATTCAGCTTCTCCAGGACATAGCCATAATCGGTAAGGCGCTGATTCACAACGTACCGGACGAATATACTATCTATAAAGAAAAAAATTCACATTCAACAACATTCGCCAGATGAATCGCAACAACTTGTTGTAGGACAGCAATCTGAACATTGACGGTATTAAAACCGGTCATACCCGAATCCGCGGGCTACAATTTAGTCGCCGCGGCGACCTAAGACCAGATGCGCCTAATCTCCGCGATACTAGGCGGACATTCCATGAAAGGCCAGGAAAAAGAAAGCCGTAAGCTGCTAACCTGGGGTTTCCACTTTTTTGAAACCGTGGCGCTGCTGAAGGTCGGCAAAGAGTTCGGCGCCGAGCCGGTGTATTTTAGCGATACCAACAGCATAGAGCTGGGCGTGGAAAAGGATGCGTATCTGACCATCCCGCGTGGCCTGATTAAGGATCTTAAGGCCGGTTATGTGTTAGGTAATCAGGAATTGCGTGCGCTACTGGCGAAAAATCAGCGCGTCGGTATTATCAATTTCCAGCTGGACGGTAAAACCATCGAACAACTCCCGTTGGTGGTGCTCAATGATGTGAATGAAGGAAATTTCTTCAGCGGCATAGTCGATTATGTCAAACTGGTGTTCCACCATTGGTTCGGTTAATTCGTTCATCCATTGTCAGGGGCGGATCCGCGCTCCTAATAATAACCCTATTCTATCTGCCTCCGCGGCGCGGCGGGAAGCGCCGTTTCTATCGCCACATCGGCATATCTATGCCAGTCACCGGGAGTCTTTATGAAAACTAAACTAAATGAATTGATCGAATTCCCTTGTCCGTTTACCTATAAAGTCATGGGTATTGCCCAGCCGGAATTGGTGGATAGGGTGGTGGATGTGGTGCAGCGCTACGCGCCAGGAAATTATTCACCGCAGGTTAAACCCAGCCATAAAGGAAATTACTACTCCGTTTCCGTTACTATTAATGCCACCCATATCGAACAGGTAGAAACGCTGTACGAAGAGCTGGGTAAAATAGACATCGTATGTATTGTGCTGTAAAGTCAAGAGATGATTGTATCAGAGAGCCTGGTTATCCGCCAGCTGGGTCTGCAGCCTTATGAGAGGGTGTCGCGGGCGATGAACTGCTTCACCAATGACCGCAATACTGCCAGTACCGATGAGATCTGGCTGGTGCAGCATCCGCAGGTCTTTACCCAAGGGCAGGCCGGTAAGGTTGAACATCTGCTACAGCCGGGCACTATCCCAGTCATCCAAAGCGATCGAGGGGGTCAGGTGACCTTCCACGGTCCAGGACAACAGGTGATGTATGTCCTGCTGGACCTGCGTCGCCGCCGGCTTGGGGTACGCGATCTGATTACTCTACTGGAGCGGACTGTCATCGCCACCCTCGCTGGCTTTGCTATTTCTGCCCACGCCCGCGCCGACGCGCCAGGGGTCTACGTCGGCGCCAATAAGATTTGTTCGCTCGGTTTACGTATCCGCAAAGGATGCTGTTTTCACGGACTCGCATTGAATGTGGCAATGGATCTCTCGCCTTTTCTGCGTATTAACCCCTGCGGCCATGCTGGTCTGCGCATGACGCAAGTGAGCGATCTATCCCCCGGCACCGGCATTGACGATGTAGCTCCGGTACTCCTCGCGCAATGCCTGCAGCTGTTGGACGCTACAGTAGGCGAGATGCAAGGCTGGGATCCGGCGCAATATGGTGCCTGAACCGCGGCGGTAGGCTCTGTGCAAGCGCATCTGCCCATATCAGGCCATGTTCTGCATTCACTCGCTGAGAACAGAACAAACATATTATAATTTTTAAAAATTTTTTTGATATTCGTTAAATATTCATTTAACATACTGATTTAACTACTCTTCATGCTTTCGATTTCGGGACCGTACCTGCACCATTATGAGCAAACTGATACAGATGGAACGTGGCGTTAAATACCGTGACTCTGACAAAATGTCGCTAATTCCCATCAAAACCGTCGCGGTGGAACGTCAGGAAATCCTGTACAAGCCTTCCTGGATGAAAATTAAACTGCCCGCCGACTCGAGTCGTATTCAGGGCATCAAGGCTGCGATGCGTAAAAATGGCTTGCACTCGGTGTGCGAGGAAGCGTCCTGTCCAAACCTGGCGGAATGTTTTAATCACGGCACCGCGACCTTTATGATCCTAGGGGCTATCTGCACCCGGCGTTGTCCGTTCTGCGATGTCTCTCACGGCCGCCCCGTCACCCCGGATGTTAACGAGCCAGAAAAACTGGCGCAAACCATCGCCGATATGGGGCTGCACTACGTGGTAGTGACTTCCGTCGATCGTGACGATTTACGCGACGGTGGCGCCCAGCATTTTGCCGATTGTATTAGCGCAATCCGCGCCCAAAATCCAACTATCCGCATCGAGACTCTGGTGCCTGACTTCCGCGGTCGTATGGATCGTGCGCTAGATATCATCAATGCCGCGCCGCCCGATGTTTTTAATCACAATCTGGAAAACGTGCCGCGCCTATATCGCCAGGTGCGCCCCGGTGCGGACTATCACTGGTCGCTCAAGCTTCTGGAAAATTTCAAGGCCGCTAACCCGCGTCTGACGACAAAATCTGGCCTGATGGTCGGACTGGGCGAAACTAACGCTGAAATTATTGAAGTGATGCGCGATCTACGCCGTCACGGCGTCACTATGCTTACGCTTGGCCAATATTTGCAGCCCAGTCGCCACCATTTGCCGGTTAAACGCTATGTAAGCCCGCAGGAATTTAACGAGATGAAACAAGAAGCGCTGGCAATGGGCTTTACCTATGCAGCCTGCGGGCCCTTCGTGCGCTCGTCCTACCACGCGGATTTGCAGGCCAAAGGCATCGAAGTCAAATAAAGCACCCTCGTTTGCCGCAAGTACCTATTATTCTTTTCTTTTTCTTTGCACTCTACGATGATATAAGGGCTTATCGCTGTTCATGGCCTTTGTTGTTCATAGCCTTTTAATGGCTGCACCTAGTTCGCCTGCCCAGCGAACGCAGCTTTTTAGTGCCGAACAACAGCACGATAAGGGCGCCAACGACTAACAATTTAGTAACGATTAACTTTCGATGACCACCTTCCGGGTTAACACTGGCTAATAACTAAAGCAGTGAATGAGTATTACATGCTTTCTACCGCTAATGCGGCCGCAATACAAGAGATATATATGTAATAGATTGCTACTTGTTTACGCCTGTTGCCTCCCCCGTCAACCGCTTCTCCGGGATACGAATTCTGATATACTTACAGCCCAGGAGACGACATTCCTCCTGATAACCGCCGTTCTGGCTGATGATATCTACGCTCGACTGCAGGTATTGGGGAACGTGGCGTCGTGTTTTCCGCCGAATTAGTGGCTCTGATGATGGTTAGTGGATAGATCTTTCTGGCCGCGGGAGAGATTATCCTGCTCAACCTACTCAGTTCTCTGCTGATGACAGCTGAGCCGCTATCTCCTACGCTACGCTTATGGGGAGGCGAAAAAGCCTGCACCAGGGCGGGTTTTTCAAAAAACTGGCTAATTAAATAGCTAACGTCAACAACCGAAGGTCATTCGGCGCCATTATTGATTTCAAACTCCATACGCTGACCTTCAATCCGCGGTTTTGAAACTGCTGCTCTATATAGCGGAGAAGCGTACAAGCACGTCTTTGCTACTATCTTCAAGCGCAATGAAGATTGGTCCTTTGGACTCACTAAACTACTTAAGCGTTACCTTTATGATTTTAAAAATTAAACTTACCTTTAAATAAGTGACAGACACAAACTCTGTATCGTCGAGTAGTACAACAATTGGTAAGCTTTTTATTCAGCATTAGATCAGTAATCCGTGATAAATTTTGCTAAAAACATTTTAACCTACGGATCACGCTCACATGGTAAGGCATGTGCTGATGCCGAGACTTTTTTCCCCTGGCGGAATAACCAAAGCGACGCACGCCTTACATCGAACATCATCGGGCACGAACGGTGGGGGTACCTCTTATCCCATCAGCTCCAGTATTCGATCACTGCATTTTATAGACTAGCAAGACCGACGTTTTCGTATCGGTATACTTCGGCGCACTATCCGTCGGATTTTTGTTTTAGGTCACGTTGTATGCGACCTTCAGCGCAAAATAGTCGTTTAATATCGACGTTCAGACCGGTTTCTGAGTTCACTATTGTATCAATGTTGACGGAGTAGCGTCAGCCGCTGAATAAATTTAGTGTTGTCGGTCAACTGATAGCTAAAAGAGGCCGCTGCGTAACCAAACTCTTTGGTGGTATTGCCCCGCCCTAGTATTCATAGACCAACGTATAACGCGAACAGTAGTCGTTATAGCGATCGCTTAACCAAATCTATTAGGCAAACAGGAAATCTTGCGTGCTGAGGTTGTGGCGGGCGCGGGGGCGCCCGACCTGATATTTCTCCGAGCTGCGCTGATCGAAGGCTATAGCATTCGACTGCTGAAACCAGGTCATAGCGGTGCTGGCAGACAGATTGGAATTTCGGGTATTATTGCCGCTTTGGGCGTTGTAGCTTGCCTGAGCATCGCCATCAAAGTTTTTTGGCAGTGGACGGTTATCAACCGTAGCAAAGATATCGTATCGGTGGCGGCAAAGGTGTTAAAACTGGCTAGCGACATGCCAAGGGTGGTCAATAGAGAGAGTGCCTGAAAGTGCTTATTGTGTAACATAAGATACCTGTCAAATTAGCGAAAAAGTGCAATGTGCATTTAAAAAGTTCATCAGCGTAGCCAAACTGTGAAGCTTGCCGCTGTACTAGTAATCTTTTGTAATATTGGTAAAAAATTTGAGAGAAAAGTCGAAAAATTGAAGAAACAGGAGCGAGGATGAGGTTTGGGTTTTGTTAGGGCATAGAAGAAAGAATTTTCAAGATAATAAATTAGTTATCGGTTTGCACTAGCTTTTTAAACGAACCAGTTATCCATAGATCGACCGTATTCGAATAATTCTGGAACCACGGATTAATCCCCCTAAGACAGACACCCTAGAATAAAGCAATTTTGTGCGCCGGCAGCGGTCGTGCAACATATTACATGTACAACATGTACAGCGACAGTCTGCCACGCAGCCGGGTTTTAAAACGGCGATGCAGCCAAAGATATTGATCCGGCGCGCGCAGTATCTCCTGCTCTACAATCCGGTTCATGTAACAGGTAGCCGCCATTTCATAGTCTTGCGAATAGTCCCTCAGCTGCGGCTGAATCAACAGCTGATAGCCGCTCCCATCTTGCTTGCGAATAAGCACCACTGGGAGATTATCTGCAGCTGCGCCGTCGGACCAACCTATAGATACCCGGGTGGTGTACGCCTGGGGAAAGGCGAAAAATAGTGCGAAAATACTACCACGCAGGGCATAAATCCTGGTTCAGTGCAAACCAAACCGTTTCTCCCTGCTTCAAGACATGCACCATGCTGCTCTAGTCTTTTAGCATGGCTTTGCTTTATTGGAGCGAATGCACCCCCAGGGCTAAATAAGCCTCATCACCTTAACCTTATTATTATGAGCCAGTACATGGCCATTATGAGCCAGTACATGGCCATCAGCGGCTGACTTAGTCCTATAAGCCCGCCTGCCGAGTATCCAGCGACATGAAATGGATACCGATGACCATCATACCTCTGCTGTAGCAGATGGCCTGTTGCAGGTACTGCAGGCAGGAAACATAAAACTAGAGTTTTACGTGCGCATTGGACCAGAATTAGTCCGTCCCCTTTTCCATCAGGTCCATGCCCAGTGAGGTAATGTTATTACTGCGTCTGGCAATGTGTACTAGACGTTTCAAAAACGACTTGGACATACGGCCAAGAAGACCCGCCCAGCCTTCGCAGCAGTGGAGTAAGGCAACTGTACCAGCAACCAAAGCACACCCAAACCGAACCATGTAAGCCAATAGCGCGGATGCAGCATGGCAAAAGTAAACTTCTGTGGTTACGGCATCAATTTTTCCTTAGGGATGGATGAGTTGCGCATCAATCAGAAAAAATATCAATAGCGATATAGGTTGCAACTAAGACGCGCCGGCGTTTATTATTCAGCGGAAGGTTGCAATATTTCATTTCCTTATATGGATCAGCATGTTAGTAAGCAGGCATTTATGCATGACGGCCAGCCTCAGGTTCTGGTTCACGTTTCAATCAGGACATAGTATGAAAGGCTATGAATCCAGCAACAGCGAAAGACGGGACAAGAGAGAGCGGATCACTTCAAGCACAAAGGAAGCATATAAAGAATGCACGTGGATACCCGTAAAGATAAGTAAATTATTTTTACCAACACTTCACATCAGCACTCCTTCAGTGCACGGCTGGCAGCCTGTAGTGGACAACCCTAAACCCGGTAAGCTCTGATGAGTAAAGCGAAAGCACATAGCATCGAACGCGGTGTTAAGGTCGTGAGGGACAATGCCGGTCTTATCCAGGTTATCTGACCACGCCGGTCTTTTCGCCCCACTTGCCGTCAGCATCGCGGCGCTAAATACCCAATGATCCTCTTGCCTGTAGATGAACGGCTGGCATTGTGCGATGGGTAACGCGCTGCACTGCAAAGTGAGATTGCCGTAGTGTAAAACATCGCGGTCCAGTCTCAGTATACTCATTTCGTTTTTCTCTTTGATATTATACAGCTAGG
>NZ_LECR01000077.1:11299-13288 GCF_001602625.1 Sodalis-like endosymbiont of Proechinophthirus fluctus | reverse complement strand
GCCGGGCATCGCACGCGGCCAGTTTACCCGGCCTGATGATCGTCCGCTGCTAGCTTCTACAATCCAGCGTGTCCCCCGATCGACTGATTATCAAGCCTAACCTACCGCCTCGGGGCTAATAAGCGCCTTCTGAAACGTGGTGCTACTCCAGATGCCACCATAGCCCTGTCCTGTGGTGCTGAGAATGCCAAGACTTGGGTATATTCCGGCGCGCTGGTGCATCTGCTCAGGGCCACTGCCAGTTTATCCAGCGTGCCCGTTTGCGGAATGGTGTAACTGTAAGCGACCAGTGCCTGTTTGATAAGCGTGATATTTGCCCGCGGACCAGCGATGTTTGCCCTGCAAATATTTGTCCACTGTCGCCGCATCCTGCCATGCCCCTCTTGCTGCGCCACTTCCCGCCAAGGAAATTGCGGACCGGGATCGGTCTTTCTGAACGGCGCGATATCGCTATGCGCCAACATGTTCTGCGACTTAATTTGGTAACGGGCGATAATATCCCTTGCCAGACGGGCCGCTAACATCGTCTGTTCTTTATGATAGGGGATCCATTGCTTCCCGGTAGGCCCCTCATGAAAACCGTCATTAACGATTTCAATACCGATGGAAGCATCGTTAATATTATTGTACCCGGACCAGCCGCTTACGTTTACGCTTACGCCCGCGTGCCAGGCCAGCTTATTTTCCGGCACCAACTGCAATACCACCGGTTTACCGCAAATTTCGGTAGGATTGGAGGGAATAAGATAATGGGCGCTAGCGCTGCCGTGTGCAAGCAGCCGAAGAGATTCATTATCATCAACGGCAGTATAATGGAATATAAGAAATCGGACACGGTCATCCTGTGATTGAGATGGATAGGACATATCCACCGTATAATCGCCATGATCAATCAAGGTCGTCGGCGGTTTTTCCGCGTATTGATGCCCAGCGCACCCCGTCAGTTCTAGCGTACCCAGGAGCAATATTATTTTTTTCATATGGACCTTTCCTAGCGTAAAGAAAACATCCTAGCAACGACATAAATAACAAAAGCTCAACCAATGCGCGTCGGATAATGTGGTCACTCCGTAAACGCAGAGCAACTCCTCACTGACGGCAGGAAGCTGTTGCGCCAGTGATTGCCAAAGAGGCTACAAAACCGCACGGTCTTGCACGGATCATCGCGTTAGCAACGCCACCACCTTCCTTAGCCGTAATGCCTAGTATGTATTACCCATGATAAGAATATCTCTATGCACCACCATTTCGCAGCACATGTCGACCTTCGCACTAGCTTATTACAATTCCGCCTTCCCTTTGTCACCGCTATCGGCAATGACTATTTAATTATGGCCAGAATTCGCACTATCGCTGAGTTATTCTTTGTTGCATCTTCAGGACGTGAGTTATGGCAAAGGTTTCAGTGAAAACCTCATCCGATATAATCCGGAGAGCCGGCTATTAAATACTATCGAGTAGATAACAATATTATTTCTTTGAGGGCAAGGTATCCGATCTATAATTTTTCCCACCAACTAAACTCTACGTCAGATTGAAAATGCTAAACAGCGTACTTTATCTTTTTTACAAAAGAAACGCCGTTTAGCATAGAAGAATTTATACGTGGACGGTGCCGTCAGATCTTTACACTGCATTTAAAGACATACCACCTGCGTAACCGATAACCAGAGGATGTTATATCGACAGACGCAGACATTTCTGTCTACCGATATGGATTTTCTCACCGCAGACGCCCATCTCAGCCGGCTCGATATACTCACGCCGGGTAAAATTTATTCACCTAATCACGATCCATCGTGAGAACCACAGCCCATTGGCGTGAGAAGTAAAGTAAAGAATCCCATTTTATGTATATGAATAAAGCATCAGAAGATTTCTATAGAAGATTTCTATAATATAACCATATTTCATGAATATGAAATATGGTTTGACGAGGAATTTCTATGTTCTTGGTCAGAGTTTGCGTCTGAATTCAAGGCGTAAGAT
>NZ_LECR01000077.1:9522-11283 GCF_001602625.1 Sodalis-like endosymbiont of Proechinophthirus fluctus | reverse complement strand
CAACGTCGAGGGCTGAAATTATAGTCGTATCTTATTACGGCCGAAACTCTATTTTATAACCATATTGCTGATATAAATTTTCTATATAACAAAAACAGAAATATTTATAAATTATATTTTATTTTTCATTGTATATTTTTAAAAAATCTCACCTTTAGTCATCAATTTTAACTCCCACGACAGATATTTTTACTGAGAGATAATTAGAAATATAATATATTATGCAATATAGAATATCCCATCAAAAGAGATAAAATAAAGGCTTATCCTATCTTATAGGACAGTTAAAAATATATTGATTAATATATATATAAAAATAGTAGATAACTATATATAATACATAAATAAAAAATATTTAGGAAATGTGTTAACTTTTGCTAATAGATTTAATTGAGCTCTCATGCACTATAATCCATCTGATCATAGTGGGATTACTGTTTAAATAAAGGGGTATTATAAGACATCCCGGAACGTCTATCCTTAAATACATACGTAACTACTCCAAATCTCACGACCCAGTTCGTGCTGCTCAACGCGTTAAATCCCCTTTGTTTTATAATACCTTACTGAGGGATGGATATACCGATTTCTTCATTTGAAAGAGGTGCACACGGTTGTCATCACTATGACCCACCATAGGGATCTATAAGTTCATGAAAACCAGTGAGACGCAGCGATAGGGCGTAGCGTTAAACGAAATAGTATGTTGGAGACTTCATAAATAAAAGGGAAAGTACTTACGCTCGGTATTCATCCATAACAACGCGAAGCATCGACTTGACGGCACGCTCTGACGCCAGCCGCTAGAAAATGGAGGTGTTTTAACGTTGATACTTCAAAAGCGTCAAAAAGAGAAATGATCATTAAACTGTGGCTAACACGATTAATTGCTATCAAATGATACGCCCTACTGGATTCGAACCAGTGACCTACGGCTTAGAAGGCCGTTGCTCTATCCAACTGAGCTAAGGACGCACAAAGGAAACCGCGGTGGTGAATGCGGTCTGGATTATACGGAGGTAATCGTTTGAGTCAATGGCTTTTCTGTCCATTTATTAGTATAAGGTCAGAATGCACTCTGTGCCTGACAGTGGAGTGCGCTTTTGCCAAAAT
This sequence comes from Sodalis-like endosymbiont of Proechinophthirus fluctus, assembly GCF_001602625.1. Lineage (GTDB taxonomy): Bacteria > Pseudomonadota > Gammaproteobacteria > Enterobacterales > Enterobacteriaceae. The sequence continues at coordinate 10,170 of NZ_LECR01000077.1, read as the reverse complement.
AGCGCCCTCAAGCCCGATTACAATGACGGATTTCCGATTCAGATGGTAGCGAAAATAATTGATGGTAAAGCCGTCGCCCAGCAGGTTAGAAGTAGAGTGGCCACGCGCGTGCAGGAACGTCTCAAGGCAGGCAAGCGCGTGCCGGGACTGGCAGTGGTATTGGTCGGAGGCGATCCCGCCTCGCAAATTTATGTTGCCAGCAAGCGCAAAGCCTGTGAAGACGTCGGTTTTATCTCTCTTTCCTATGATCTGCCGAGCACAGTCACGGAGGCGGAATTGCTGGCGCTGATTAATCGGCTGAATGCTGACCGCCGCGTGGACGGCGTTTTGGTGCAACTGCCGCTGCCGTCGGGGATTGATAATATCAGCGTGCTGGAGCGTATCGCACCGGATAAAGATGTCGACGGTTTCCATCCCTATAATGTCGGCCGTCTGTGCCAACGCGCGCCGCTGCTGAGACCCTGTACCCCACGCGGCATCGTGACGTTGCTAGAGCGCTATCGCATCGATACCTTTGGTCTCAATGCTGTTGTGGTCAGCGCGTCCAACATTGTCGGCCGACCCATGAGTCTTGAACTGTTGCTGGCGGGCTGTACGGTGACTGTCACCCACCGTTTCACGCGTGATTTACGGCGTCATATCGAAAAT
>NZ_LECR01000077.1:9022-9478 GCF_001602625.1 Sodalis-like endosymbiont of Proechinophthirus fluctus | reverse complement strand
GATCAAACCCGGTGCGGTGGTCATGGATGTCGGAATTAATCGATTAGATAGCGGCAAAGTGGTCGGCGACGTGGATTATGCTGGTGCCGCCAAGCGCGCCGCCTACATTACGCCGGTGCCAGGCGGTGTGGGCCCGATGACGGTGGCAACGCTGATTCAGAATACCTTGCAGGCGTGCGAAGATTATCATGATACGTCAGCGCAGTAGATCTAACCATAACGACATTTTCTCTTAAGGAGCATCCCCCTTATATCGTGTTATGTAATCTTTTGAAAATTTCTGGCTAGTGCGATAGCGATGCGGCAGTCAAGTTGGTCATTGATGAGAGCTGGGTCACGGTAAACGTTGAGATGGAAACTCGTCGGATAGTGGGTGACGATCACGGAATAACCCACGGGCGAGGTGATATTGCCGGCCTCACCGTCCCGCTATGGGACCAACGAGCCTATGCCATT
>NZ_LECR01000077.1:8656-9017 GCF_001602625.1 Sodalis-like endosymbiont of Proechinophthirus fluctus | reverse complement strand
GCCAGGTCGTGCCCTGGGGGCCGTCTTCCAGCACGATGCCAAGTGCAGTAAGTTTATCCCGCGTTTCATCCGCCAGCGCCCACTGTTGGGCTTTGCGCGCGTCATTTCGCTGCTGAATTAACTCGACTATCTCGGCATTCTCATCCACGTTGCCGCTGGCACCCTGCTGCAGGAAAGCGTCGGGATCCTGCTCAAGCAAACCCAGCACACCGGCCAACCGGCGTAACGTCGCGGCCATACCCTGCACCGCCGCCGGTTGCTCGCTTTTCAGGCGGTTCACCTCGCGGGCGATATCAAACAGAACAGAATAGGCTTCCGGGGTATTAAAATCGTCATCCATCACCGTAGTAAACTGTGCTAC
>NZ_LECR01000077.1:6441-8614 GCF_001602625.1 Sodalis-like endosymbiont of Proechinophthirus fluctus | reverse complement strand
GCGGTATACAGACGCTCAAGCGCGGCCCTCGCCTGTTTGAGATTTTCTCCGCTATAATTAAGTTGGCTGCGGTAATGGCCGGACATCAGAAAATAGCGTACCGTTTCGGCGTCGTAATAGCGCAGGACGTCACGCACGGTGAAAAAGTTACCCAAGGATTTGGACATTTTCTCTCGATCGACCATCACCATCCCGGCGTGCATCCACACATTGACATAAGGACCTTCGTGAGCGCAGGTGGACTGCGCGATTTCATTTTCATGGTGCGGGAAAATCAGGTCCGAACCACCGCCGTGGATGTCGAAATGATGGCCAAGCTCCCGGCTGTTCATAGCCGAACACTCAATGTGCCAGCCAGGACGGCCGTCGCCCCATGGAGATGGCCAACTCGGCTCGCCGGGCTTCGACATTTTCCACAGCACAAAATCCATGGGGTTGCGTTTTACTCCAGTGACCTCGACACGAGTGCCGGCCTGAAGCCGCGCCAGATCCTGACGGGACAATAAGCCATAGTCTCTGTCGCTGTCCACGGTGAACATCACATCACCGTTCGTGGCCACATAGGCATGTTCTCTGGCTAGAAGCTTCCCCACCAATTCAATAATCGCGTCCATATAGTGCGTAGTGCGCGGTTCATGGTTGGGACGCAAGATATTCAGCTTGTCGAAATCATAGTGCATCTCCCGGATCATTCTATCAGTAAGATTATGAAAAGTATCGCTTTTTTCAGAAGCACGGCGGATAATTTTGTCTTCAATATCGGTGATATTGCGGACATAATTGACCTCAAAGCCGCGATAGCGTAGATAGCGTGTAACAATGTCAAAGGCGACGAAAGTGCGCCCATGGCCGATATGGCATAGGTCATACACGGTGATGCCGCACACATACATACCGACTTTACCGGCATGGATAGGTTTAAATTCCTCTTTTTGGCGTGTCAGAGTGTTAAAAATCTTTAGCATAGAAAATCATTCCATGTGTCTGCGGATTACGCGTGCAGAGAGACCAGCGGTAAAGGTCAATAAACATAATGGGCATTGAACCCTGAAGCCGAAGCTATTGCAAGGGTATGTCCCGAAATTCCCCACTCTTAACGCGACGCTGTCATCTATCGCCCGGAGGGAAACGGGGACGATGCTGACTCTAATGCCAGAATTATGCTATAAAACTTCTCTGCCCGTACACTTTGTATGAATGCAATTCATCAAACTTTCAGGACATTAAGTAAAATATGGTCACTTTACATACTAATAACGGCGATATCGTTGCCAAATCTCTTGCGGAAAAAGCGCCGTTAGCCGTTGAGAATTTTCTCAATTATTACCACAGTGGGTTTTATAAAAATACCATTTTCCATCGCATGATTAATGGTTTCATGATCCAGGGCAGCGGCTTTTTTATCCCCGGCATGGAACAAAATTCCACCCAGGCGCCGATGAAAAACGAAACCAATAATAGTCTGAAAAAATCGCGGTACACTGGCGATAGCCATCACCAACGATCCACATTCCGCTACTGCGCAATTTTTTATCAACGTGGTGGATGTGGATAATGACTTCCTGAATTTCCCGCTCTGAGCGTCCCGACGGCTGGGGATATTGTGTCCTCGCCGAAGTGACAGATGGCCTGGACGTGGTGGATAAAATCAAAGGCCATCTCTACTGGCCACAGCGGGGGATGCACCAGGACGTACTAAAAAATGACGTCATCATTACACATGCAACGGTCTCGGAATAATAACCCTAGCCGCATGTCAACACTGTTCGTTGCGGATATTCATCTTTGTGCACAAAAGCCGGCGATTACCGCCAGTTTTCTGCATTTTTTGCGCACCCGTGCCGTAGCCGCGCAAGCGTTGTATATTCTTGGCGACCTGTTTGAGATGTGGATAGGCGATGACGATCCCAATCCGCTGCATCACGAGATAGCTGTCGCGCTACAGGATCTGGATCAACGCGGTATTCCCTGCTATTTCATTCATGGTAATCGTGACTTCTTACTCGGGCAGCGCTACGCCAGCGCCTGTGGTATGACGTTACTGCCCGCGCAGCAGGTTATGCAGTTTGACAGGCTTCGGGTCGTGATATTGCATGGTGACACGCTGTGTACCGACGATTGCGATTATCAGCGTTTCCGCCGATGGGTGCATCAACGCTGGCTACAGAGACTG
>NZ_LECR01000077.1:0-6432 GCF_001602625.1 Sodalis-like endosymbiont of Proechinophthirus fluctus | reverse complement strand
CGGCTGCGCATCGCCGACAGGATGCGCTCCAACAGTCTACGTGCTAATGCTGGGAAAACAGCAGACATCATGGACGTTAACGCACAGGCGGTCATGGCGGTGCTAGCGCAAACCGGCGCGACGATGATGATCCATGGCCATACCCATCGACCGGCGATTCATATCCTGCCCGGGGAGCACTGTCGTGCAGTGCTTGGCGCCTGGCACCGCCAGGGATCGGCCATTGAGGTCACGGCCAAGGGCGTCACGCTGCACGAGTTCCCCTTCGGCGTCTGAGCGCTGGCGCGCGCACCTTGGCGTTATCTTTTCGAGCGGATGGACGCCACATTCCTGTGGAGATGCCAGGGAGCTCCCTGCCGCGCTAGGGTTTCCCGCTCAACCGGGGCGACAGGTCACGTCTAAGCACAACCATAGGATTTCCATCGGCATAAACTCTTTCACCACCAGTGCCATCCCTTCCGACCAGTAGCCAGAACGTTCAAAAAACGCCCGGTGGTTTTCACGCCAATAGGCTAGACTAAAATCCCCTCGCCTTCTTTGGCCGCTATTTCTGCCGTGATGTCGAAAAAACGCAGCAGGCCGCAAAGCACCAGTACGAATAACCGCTAGCGGGCACTCTCGACCATCGAAGATCACGCTGTAGTCGCCAATGCGCATGAAAGTGGTATCCTATGGTAGGTCTGCAGCCTATGGGTAGGTCTTGCAGCGAGCAGCAGATAGCGTTTTTTATGCCCCTGCCACGAGTGCCGCCCAACTTCATCAGCCATTTGCAGGCTACCACCGAAGGCCCAGGTATGACGCGCCCGGGTAGGTTATCGCAAGCAGCGTGATTTCCTTTAGTATAGTTTTGATATCCCTTTTAGCTACGCTGGCGCTGGTTATAGCAAGCTATTCATCTAGAACATTTGTTACAGTATAGCTTACACAGAGCATTTTTTCCTACGCAGCGAACGGCGGCTTCTACGCAACCGTTTTCCTCTATCAAGACCCATGATATGCTCTACGCCACATTAGCCAGGCCACAGGGTCTGTTAATAACGCCGACATTATGACCACAGGAGCACAACGTGTATGCAATCCAACCTCGCCAAGGCAAAGATCACAATTGTCATATGTTCCCAAAGTGATTGAAGCTCCATGCAATTTGCTGAGGGAACAGACATGAAGCTGGTCTGCGTAGTGGGCAACGTCCAGTTATGTCGTGTGCTGTGGCAAGCCGGCAAGCCGATGGGGATTGCAGGGTACCCGGTTGGGCTGAATGCCGAGTCCATATCAGTTCTTTCGGGCAAAGCGTGATCACCACCGAAATCGAAGCTAGAAGGAAGGTATTCTGCGTACTAGCGCCGCCTTTCTCTCCCCGTATAGCGGCCTGCATCAGGGCGGAAAATATGCCCGGCGGCCATCTTGCATGAGCTAAAATATGTCGGCGTTATGGCGATGGAGTGATTTTTATTGTCGGTGATCGACTGCTTTCAATGAATTGGCGAGCGGGTGCATAACAGCGGCCATTAAAAGCAAAATGGCGCCTCTATTAGTTAATTTGAACTGCATTTACATGCTATTCTGGTGCTGCCGCTACCGGTCGTCAGCACGCTCTCTGCCATGGCGAATATTATAACATTAATACAGATTGTCTGACGGACTCGCAAGCGCATTTGTACTGATACGAAAAAGAGGTGCGTGGGGCGCAAGGTCGGATATCTGAACCTTACCCATCCTGATGGTGCGTTACTTAGTCCCAGCCTGTAGCGGTTGTCAACGCTACTTCCCAGCGGCATAACAAAGGAATACCAAAATAGGATCGACTGAGCAACGCAGAAACTGACCGGTTGAAGTTGAGACAGGCGCAGCTTACATCGTCCACAAAATCAAGAATGAATCGCTCTCTGCAATGACACCGAGCCGGGCCGGTCGGCGCAGTGAAATCAATCACCTCCCTATCATGACAACGCACAGGCTAAGGTGCTGCCGAATGTGCACGCATTTTCGCCAATGCATGGCTGGAACGGGCTGCCCCGCGGTCAACCTTAGGTGCCCACCGCCTGTAGCGCGGTGTTAAGGGTAGCACTTGGACACATGGCTTTGCTGGTCAGTGCGGGGGTAGGATGATAATAGCCTCCAATATCTACCGCTTTACCCTGCACCTGATTTAGCTCCGACACAATTTTCTGCTCATTGTCAGCCAACGTGCGCGCGAGCCCAGTGAACTGCTGCTTTAGCTCCGTGTCCTCATTCTGCTCCGCCAACGCCTGTGTCCAGAACAGCGCCAGATAGAAATGACTGCCGCGGTTGTCCAGCTCACCGACTTTACGGGAAGGGGATTTGTTGGCGTCGAGAAACTTGCCGATTGCCTGATCCAGAGTTTTCGCCAGCACTTTGGCTTTGCTATTGCCGGTAGTGATACCGACATGCTCCAGCGATGCGGCCAGTGCTAGGAACTCCCCCAGTGAATCCCAGCGCAGGTGGTTTTCCTGTACAAATTGTTGGACGTGTTTGGGGGCGGAACCGCCGGCGCCAGTTTCAAACAGGCCACCGCCCGCCATCAGCGGCACGATGGAGAGCATTTTGGCGCTAGTGCCCAGTTCCATGATAGGGAAGAGATCCGTCAAATAATCGCGCAGCACGTTGCCGGTGACAGAAATGGTGTCCTTGCCCGAGCGTATCCGTTCGATGGTAAAACGTATGGCATCGACCGGGGATAGGATATGGATATCTAGCCCGCAGGTATCATTATCTTGCAAATAGCGCTGCACTTTCTCAATCATGCGCGCATCGTGCGCTCGTGCCGGATCGAGCCAGAATACCGCCGGCGTATCGGATTCACGGGCACGGTTGACCGCTAACTTCACCCAATCCTGAATCGGCGCATCTTTAGTCTGGCACATGCGCCAGATATCGCCCGCCTCCACCGGATGCGCCAGCAGCACGTTGCCCACTTCATCTGCGACCTGCACCACACCGTCGGCCTGGATCTGGAAGGTCTTATCATGGGAGCCGTATTCTTCGGCCTTTTGCGCCATTAGCCCCACGTTGGGCACGCTGCCCATGGTCTTGGGATCAAAAGCGCCATGCTGCTTGCAATTTTCAATTACTGCCTGGTAAACGCCAGCGTAGCATCGGTCGGGAATGATGGCCTTGGTATCATGCAGTTGGCCGTCAGGCCCCCACATTTTTCCGGAATCGCGTATCATCGCCGGCATCGAAGCATCCACGATTACATCGCTAGGTACATGCAAGTTGGTAATGCCTTTGTCAGAATTCACCATAGCAAGCGATGGCCGCTCAGCGTACATAGCCTCGATGGCTTGCGTGATCTCTTCCTTTTCATCTTCAATTAAATTATTTATCTTTATGTATAAATCTTTGATACCGTTGTTGGGGTCGAAGCCTAGTATTTTCAGTTTATCGTTATAACGGGCCAGCACCTCTTTATAGAATTCAGACACCACGACGCCGAACATAATCGGATCCGACACTTTCATCATAGTCGCTTTCAAATGCAGTGACAGCAGCACTCCCTGCCGTTTGGCATCGATGATCTGCTGCGCGATAAAGCTACTTAATGCCTTTTTGCTCATGACCGCAGCATCGATGATTTCGCCAGCTCTCACCGCTGTTTTGGCCTTTAAAACCTGCTTGGCGCCATCTCTGCCAACGAGGGTGATACTGACGTTACCATCGTGTTCAACCAGCGAGGATTTCTCACTGCCGTAGAAATCGCCCTCTTGCATATGGGCAACGTGGGATTGCGACGATGCCGTCCATTCGCCCATACGGTGGGGGTGTTTGCGGGCGTAATTCTTCACCGACGGCGGCACACGGCGATCGGAGTTGCCTTCACGCAGAACCGGGTTAACCGCGCTACCTTTGATTTTGTCGTAACGGGCCTTGGCCTCTTTTTGAGCATCTGAGTTCGGCTCGTCGACATAATCCGGCACCGCATAGCCCTGCGTTTGCAGCTCTTTAATGGCAACTTTCAGCTGCGGCAGCGAAGCGCTGATATTTGGCAGCTTGATGATATTGGCTTGCGGCGTTACCGCCAGTTGGCCCAGCTCCGCCAGATGATCCGACAGACGCTGATCCGATTGCAGATATTCGGGAAAATTGGAGAGAATACGGCCCGCCAGCGAGATATCCCGTGTCTCGACGGGGATCCCTAGGGATTGGATGAACGCACGGACGATCGGCAGCAAAGAATAAGTCGCCAGCGCTGGGGCTTCATCAGTGAGTGTATAGATAATCTTGGACGTCGTAGTCATAATATTACGTTAACACCTCTCTCATAGCAATTGTAACTATCGTGAAGAGTGCCGAACCGTTGCGTTCACTGTTGACACCTGTTGGGAGCATAAGCGGAAATGCAGATTTTCCGGACGACACTTCCTGGTGCTAAGTGGACAGGGTGGATCTGCGAAGTGGCTGAAATATTTGACTGATAACCTCTGCTTTGTTGGCTTGACCTATTTATACTGTCTAGCGTGGCGATAGACCATTACTGTGCAGCAGGGGTCAGAGTCCTGTCAACCTGGTTGTCACTCTGCTGATTATTTTTGTATTGCGCTAATATTCCCATTTTGTAAACGCTTACGGCCAATCCTGTCCCAACCGTCCCTTTCTATGTACCAGACGGGCGTCAAGCAAGATCTCCAGTAGTGATAAAGCAGCACCACTGCCCCACGCGGCAAGTCCGAATCCCAATAAGAAAAATTCATCCCACAACGTCCACTACAGGATTATTAGGCTGGCGCCTAATGTCTAGTAGACCACCAATTCCTGCTAACGCTGACGCATGCTGACTTTGTAACTTGCACTATCAGCAACAGCCCGGCTGTACAAAAGCACAAAAATGACCATAATTTCCATTGCCCGGCTTACCTGTTGCAGGACCTGCCCTACTATGCCGCAGCATGGTGCCGATATCCAGCAAGCTCAGCATGGGGGAACTAACACGTAAGCATCGTCACTAACTGCTCATCACCCTCATCACCCTCATCTTAAACGAAAGCTAGTCAGGCCAGGTTTGCGGATGTCCTTCCATCCCTCCGAATGGAAAGCGATGCCGATTGCCAGACCTTTCGCAACACCTTGTTCCATTGATACCTCGGCCCGCGCTCGGTGGCTAATGGCCCGCCAACAGCAGATTATGATAGAGAAAGTCGCGCAGCCAGGTCAGCTTCAGCTCCTAATTGTGACCGTAGGCCGCCCGGATTATCGGACTTGATAACATCGGTCGCGCTGCGCGCAGTACTCGATCTCCCGTCAGGAATTCGCAGCTTTGTTGGTTAATCTCTTTTCCCATCCGATCGCTCAGGTTACCTAACGCTAGCACACAGGCCACTAAAAGGGTGAGCGCCAGCCAGACGATCAGCATGGAGTGGGTTCGCCATTAGTACAGAACCAATGTGCTATCATGCCACTTCCTTCACCAGCCAGCCGTGTGTTATCAGGATCAAGGCGGTAACGAAATCCTGATTCAGGTTGAATAGCTGATCGGCTATACGATCGCCGGTGGCTAGGTCCAAAGTTGCAGGTCGGATCTCGTCGGCAAACAATCTGCAGCCGACCGCAGAACGCGAGCGCCAGCATAACCTACTGCTATTCGCCGCCGTAGAGCTAGCGGACAAATAAGACAAACATTATCCCAACCCCAACTGCGTCAACAGGGTCACCGTCTGTTCGCGGCTTTGGCGCTCACCTTCCCCTCGCAGCAGCGCCGGCAATTGCACGTTCTCCAACGCCGTTATTCAGCGCCATCAGGTTATGCCTCAGCAAATGTACGGTGCTGTCGCTACTGTCGTCTAGCCCAGCCAAGATCCCCCAGCATGATGGATTTCCCCGATCCAGACTTGCCAATCAGCACAATCGTCTGCGCAGGTTTGAAAACCAACTCTGTTAAGGACGGAGATACGGTGTTCACATTGACCGACGTTCTTACTAAGATAACAATTTTCAAGAATTTTTTCCGATGGCATTTCCATTTCCTTACTCTGTTGAGTCTGGTAAGCATTCGGGCGCTAGCGCCGATACGCTCTTAGTTCTGGGCAGCAGTCTATGCGCCGGTTACAGCATACCCGACCCTGCCGGCTATGCTGCGCCAGCATAAGAAATAATGGATACTCATCGAGCTGAGTAGGAATGATGGTCTGCGAGGTTTTCCTCCGTAGCAGATCGAATAAGATTCGGTCAAATCTATCACCTTAAGCCAACAGGCGGGCGCAAAACTTACTCATGCAGATCCACCACCTGCTGCCGAATTACGATGAGCGCTATTCGGAAACTTTCAGCCCCATATATCCGATGCTGGCGAACTGATACGCAGCTCTCTTACTGCCGTTCTTTATGGGGCAAGTTTATCTGCGGCCGGAGTGGATACAAGATGACGGCATACATTCCAATCATCCCAATCATTCCAATCATCCCAATCATCCCAAT
>NZ_LECR01000058.1:4190-4317 GCF_001602625.1 Sodalis-like endosymbiont of Proechinophthirus fluctus | reverse complement strand
TGGCCGCCAGCGCGCTGGCTCTGTCGGTGGGGGCTGGACTACCAGCACTTGCCGCCGGCCTAGCGCAGCTCAAGGCTGTGCCGGGACGGCTGTTCCCTATCGCGCTCAGTGCCGGGCAGATGCTTCT
>NZ_LECR01000058.1:2409-4066 GCF_001602625.1 Sodalis-like endosymbiont of Proechinophthirus fluctus | reverse complement strand
AGCGTTGGCAATCTGAGCCACCTTATCGGTGAGACTAGTGGCCGGGGCGAGTATTTTCAGGACAAAGCGGCGCTCACCACCCGTCTGGCACAGTTGTTGTCAGAGCAAGCGGTAATGACCGTATTAGTGAAGGGTTCACGTAGTGCCGCGATGGAGCAAGTGGTGCGCGCGTTACAGGAAAAAGCACTATGTTAGTCTGGCTGACCGAACATCTGGTCCAATTTTATTCGGGGTTCAACGTCTTTTCATACCTGACGTTTCGTGCCATCGTCAGTCTNCGCATTATTCCTGTCGCTGTGGATAGGACCGCACCTTATCGCCTGGCTGCAAAAACTGCAAATCGGGCAAGTGGTACGTAATGACGGCCCGGAATCGCATTTCAGCAAGCGTGGTACGCCGACCATGGGCGGGTTAATGATCCTTGCGTCGATCACGATTTCGGTGCTGATGTGGGCCTATCCGTCCAATCCCTATGTTTGGTGCGTACTATTTGTTCTGGTAGGTTACGGCATCGTAGGCTTTATCGACGATTATCGCAAAGTGGTGTGCAAAGATACCAAGGGACTTATCGCTCGCTGGAAGTATTTCTGGCAGTCGGTGATAGCGCTGGCGGTGGCGCTCATCATGTTCGCAGTGGGGAAAGATACGCCGGCGACCCAACTGGTGGCACCGTTTTTCAAAGACATTATGCCGCAGCTAGGGCTGTGGTATGTGCTGTTGGCCTATTTCGTTATCGTCGGCACCAGCAATGCGGTCAATCTGACCGACGGTCTAGACGGCCTGGCGATTATGCCGGCGGTGTTCGTCGCCGTCGGCCTGGCGCTGGTGGCATGGGCGACTGGTAACATGAATTTCGCCGGCTACCTGCATATTCCTTATGTGCGCTTCGCCGGGGAACTGGTAGTGGTGTGTACGGCGATCGTCGGCGCTGGTCTAGGTTTTTTATGGTTCAACACTTATCCCGCGCAGGTCTTTATGGGTGACGTCGGCTCGCTGGCGCTGGGGGGTGCGCTCGGCACTATTGCTGTACTGTTGCGCCAAGAATTTTTATTGCTGATTATGGGCGGGGTGTTCGTGGTGGAAACCATGTCAGTGATATTACAGGTAGGATCGTTCAAACTGCGAGGTCAGCGTATTTTCCGTATGGCACCCATTCATCACCATTATGAATTGAAGGGCTGGCCAGAGCCACGCGTTATTGTGCGCTTCTGGATAATTTCGCTGATGCTAGTCCTTGTCGGACTAGCGACGCTGAAGGTACGGTAATCATGACGGACTATCGGGGCGAACAGGTGGTCATTATCGGGCTGGGGTATACCGGTCTCTCCTGCGTTGACTTCTTTCGCACCCGCGGCGTCACGCCGCGGGTGATGGACACTCGATTTACACCACCGGGCCTGGAGAAGTTACCGGCAGATGTCCCATGCCATCTGGGGTCGTTGAACGAAGCGTGGCTGCTCGACGCCACGCTTATCATCGCCAGCCCAGGCATCCCTTTGTCGCATCCCGAATTGGCCGCGGCGAGGGAGGCTGGCATCGCTATTGTCGGCGATATTGAGCTGTTCGCTCGCGAAGCGTCGGCGCCGGTGGTGGCGATAACCGGCTCCAACGGCAAAAGCACTGTCACCCGCATGGTGGGTAAAATGGCCGCCAGTGC
>NZ_LECR01000058.1:415-2375 GCF_001602625.1 Sodalis-like endosymbiont of Proechinophthirus fluctus | reverse complement strand
ACCGGCGCTGATGCTGCTAGAGGCGCCACGCCAGTTGTATGTGCTGGAGCTGTCGAGTTTCCAACTGGAAACCACTCATAGCCTGAAAGCAGCGGCGGCGACCGTGCTCAATATTAGCGAAGACCATATGAACCGTTATCCGCTTGGCCTGCAACAGTATCGGGGGGCCAAACTGAAAATTTATCACAATGCCGCAGTATGCGTGGTCAACGCCGACGATACATTCACCCTGCCGGTACGCGGATATGGCGCGCGTTGCGTCAGCTTCGGCGTCGGTTGCGGTGATTATTATCTTAGCCAACGCGCGGGCAAAACCTGGTTAATGGCGCGCGGCGAACCGCTGTTGGATTGTGCCGAAATGACCGTCGGCGGCCGTCATAATTATACCAATTCCCTGGCGGCGCTGGCGTTGGCGGACTCCATTGGTGTTCCGCACGCGGCCAGCCTGGCAGCGCTGCGGCAGTTTCACGGTTTGACGCATCGCTTTGAACTGGTGCACGACCGCCATGGTGTACGCTGGATTAATGATTCCAAAGCGACCAATGTAGGCAGCACGGAAGCGGCGCTGTACGGGCTGGAGGTAGCAGGTACGTTGCATCTGCTGTTGGGCGGCGATGGCAAATCTGCCGATTTCACGCCGCTTTCGCCTTTGGTACAAGGCGATAGAGTACAGCTTTATTGTTTTGGGCAGGACGCCGTGCAGCTGGCGTTCCTGCGCCCCGAAGTCGCGACGCTCACTGAAACGCTAGAGCAGGCGATGCGAATCGTCGGTACGCGGGTGAGGGCAGGGGATCTGGTGCTGTTGTCACCGGCCTGCGCCAGCCTAGACCAATTTAGCAATTTTAAAGTACGTGGTGAGGTCTTCACACGACTGGCGCGGGAGGTAGGATGATTCGCATACCCGGTTTAGGATTGATTCCCCGACTGAAGGCGTGGGTAATTGGCGTTGAGACAGAGGCGCCAACCCATGTGCTATATGACCGTACTCTACTGTGGCTGACACTGGGGCTGGCAGGTATCGGTTTTGTGATGGTAACGTCGGCATCAATGCCCATCGGGGCGCGCCTGTCGGATGATCCGTTTTATTTTGCCAAGCGAGATGCTTTCTACCTCGGCCTGGCGTTTATACTGTCGCTGGCAACGCTTAGGATCCCGATGGTGGTCTGGCAGCGCTGCAGCTCGGTGATGTTGCTTATCACCCTGGTTATGTTGCTGGTAGTGTTGGTAGTCGGCAGTTCGGTCAACGGTGCGTCGCGCTGGATTGCGTTCGGTCCATTGCGGATCCAGCCGGCGGAGTTGTCTAAGTTGGCGTTGTTTTGCTATCTGGCTAGTTATCTGGTACGCAAGGTAGAGGAAGTGTGTACTAATTTCTGGGGATTTTGCAAACCCATGAGCGTGATGGTGCTGCTGGCAGTACTGCTGCTGGCACAGCCCGACCTCGGGACCGTGGTGGTGCTGTTTGTTACCACCCTAGCGATGCTGTTCTTGGCCGGTGCCAAACTGTGGCAATTTTTATCGATTATCGGTTCGGGCATTTTCGCAGTGGTGCTGCTTATTATCGCCGAGCCGTACCGTATACGGCGTGTGACCTCGTTCTGGAACCCGTGGGATGATCCCTTCGGCAGCGGTTACCAGCTTACCCAATCGCTGATGGCTTTTGGCCGTGGCGAGTTTTGGGGGCAAGGTTTGGGCAATTCGATACAGAAACTAGAGTATTTGCCGGAAGCCCATACTGACTTTATTTTCGCCATTTTGGGCGAAGAGTTGGGTTATTTCGGCGTGGTGCTAGCGCTGCTGACAGTCTTTTTAGTCGCGTTCCGCGCGATGTCCATTGGTCGTAAAGCGCTGGAAATCGACCAGCGATTTTCCGGTTTCTTGGCCTGTTCTATCGGTATCTGGTTCAGCTTCCAGACGCTGGTCAACGTGGGTGCCGCAGCCGGCATGTTGCCTACAAAAGGGC
>NZ_LECR01000058.1:0-380 GCF_001602625.1 Sodalis-like endosymbiont of Proechinophthirus fluctus | reverse complement strand
AGTTTTCTGATCATGTCGACGGCGATTGTACTGCTGCTGAGAGTGGATTTTGAGACGCGCCTAGCCAAGGCGCAGGCATTTACGAGGGGACCGCGATGATGGCAAAGATCAGGCGGCTGATGGTGATGGCGGGCGGTACCGGCGGACATGTGTTTTCCGGACTGGCGGTTGCCCATTACCTGATTGAGCAGGGTTGGCAGGTACGCTGGCTCGGCACCGCCGATCGCATGGAGGCCAGTTTGGTGCCGCAACACGGCATCGACATCGATTTTATCCGTATTAGCGGCCTGCGCGGCAAGGGCATGAAAGCGCAAATAATGGCGCCGGTGCGTATCTGGCGCGCCTGGCGTCAGGCGCGGCACGTTATGTGCGCGTGGCGG
>NZ_LECR01000071.1:13698-14278 GCF_001602625.1 Sodalis-like endosymbiont of Proechinophthirus fluctus | reverse complement strand
CGCCCATGACTTCGTTGGTGCCCAGATCAAGAACCCGCGTACCCACAGGCACTTTGATAACGATATCTTTGCCGCGCTTGCCGGTACAATCTCGGCTCTGGCCGTTTTGTCCGCGCTCGGCGTGAAAGTTTTTCTCAAAACAGTAATCGATGAGGGTATTCAGATTTTCATCTGCCAGCAGACATACGTCGCCGCCGTCGCCGCCGTCGCCGCCGTCTGGCCCACCGTAGGGGATGTATTTTTCCCGACGAAAGCTGACGCAGCCGTCGCCGCCGTCGCCTGCTGCCACCAAAATAGCGGCTTCATCAACAAACTTCATGATAATTCTCCATAACCCATTTGCTGGGCATCCTGATAACCATAGCTGGGGTCCGTCTGTTCAACCCAGGCCACCAGTGGGGTGACCGACAGCGGAACACATCACGCCCGCCACCAACTACAACCGCGCCTCTATGGCTGACAAAGTTCGTCGGCAGCTCAAAGGCCGTGGGCTAGAACAGAACAGAGCTAGAGTAAATTAGAAAAATCAGGGTAAAAAGCGGCGTCAAGGTAATAAGGTAATAAGGTAATAAGGTAATAA
>NZ_LECR01000071.1:1179-13684 GCF_001602625.1 Sodalis-like endosymbiont of Proechinophthirus fluctus | reverse complement strand
AAGGTAATAAGGTAATAAGGTAATAAGGTAATAATGATAGCACTCACTTGCGCCGCCTATCAGTGCGTCATATTCCACCAGCGTATTCAGGCCGCATAACAACAGACAAACCAGCTGACCGCCGGGTTATTGCAGAAGCGTCAGCGGATTTTCCATAGCACTATTGTATATAAAATATACAGAAATAATAGAACCTGTTGCGACGCCATACGCCGCAGCAAGACTTTTTACGCCACGCCATAGCTCACCCATACCATCACTGCGCAACAGCTAAAATCATCTCAGGGTATTAGTGGTCAGGCGGATAAACTTCACGCAGGCTGATGTTGAAAAAAATCAGCAGACCGCCTATTAACATGATGGCACTAATCAGCTGTGTGATGCTCATGTTCAGCTGTGTAATTCTCATGTGTTCTTTCAAAACGACGACGCTCGCCAGCATCATATGCCCACTGGCGACATCCGGCGGATAACCTAAGGCGGTTGGATTCAAATATTGCAGCGACTTACTGAAAAAGAAAAAGCAGCCTAAAAGCTCTCGGTCGCTTACCGAGAGCAATAGCAGCGCCAATAACGGCAGCCCAGCCCTGCTACGTACCGGCCATTAAAATGGTGCTAAGCTACGGTGTAGAGCTCTACAGTGGCTAGAACCCAACTCACCCTGCTTCATAGCGCTAGGGAACGAGAGCCCCAGCGCATGGCGGTGACTTAAGGCGAACGCAATGCCGAAGTCCGCCTGCTGTCCAGTCCGCTGCGTATTTTTCATGATAAACGGTGAGCGTAAAACAGCGGAAAAAAATCTCTGTGATTAGGCACGGAGCCCCCCTCACTCGACAATCATAGAACGGAAAATTTATTCAGCAACGATGCTAGCAAACTTACGGTTCTTCGAGCCCTTCACTTCAAACATGACTTTACCCGTCGTCAAAGCGAACAGCGTATGATCCTTGCCGCAGCCTACGTTGGCCCCTGCGTGGAACTTCGTTCCACGCTGCCGGACAATGATGCTGCCGGCATTTACCGCTTCGCCACTGAAGCGCTTAACGCCCATGCGTTTACTTTCTGAGTCTCGACCATTACGTGTGGAGCCGCCAGCCTTTTTGTGTGCCACGAATCTGCCCTCCTTCTTCCTATTAAGCGATAATACCGGTTATTTTAACGTCAGTGAACCATTGACGGTGGCACTGATGCTTGCAAAAGTGCTTACGGCGACGAAATTTCACAACCATCACTTTATCGCCGCGACCGTGAGCCATAACTTCCGCTGTGATCTTGCCGCCGCTTACGAAAGGACCGCCAATCTGGATGTCGTCGCCGTTAGCAATCATCACAATCCGATCAAACTCAACAGTTTCACCAGTTGCGATGTCCAGCTTTTCAAGGCGAACGGTCTGACCTTCGCTCACCCGGTGTTGTTTACCACCACTCTGGAAAACCGCGTACATAAGAAACTCCGCTTTCCGCTTTCCGCACACTCAATATGTAATTGTCTAGAGCATGCTATAAATATTCAGGATAGAGCGCTGATTGTACGAAAGAATCTTACTAAAGACAAGTGCAGAATACATACAGAAAGCGAAAAAGGTGCAGTTTCTTCATCGCCATTTATCTCTTACGTTTTTCAAGTACAATCAGTAGCACTCTTTCCGCCATCCGGTCCAGTGTACGGCATTACACTGACGGTGTACCTAAAAACCGATAGAAAATAATGAATCTTGAACAAATTACTGAACTAACCGCGCAGGATATGGCGGAGGTTAACACGGCAATTCGCGAGCAGTTAAACTCAGAAGTCGCCCTGATAAATCAGCTCGGCCGCTACATCATCAGCGGCGGCGGCAAACGCATCCGGCCCATGATTGCTGTGCTGGCGGCGCGCGTGCTGCACTATCAAGGCAAGCAGCATGTCACCGTCGCCGCTCTGACTGAATTCATCCATACCGCCACGTTGCTGCACGACGACGTGGTGGACGAATCGGACATGCGCCGCGGCAAAGCGACGGCCAACGTGGCCTTTGGCAATGCCGCTAGCGTGTTGGTCGGCGATTTCATCTATACCCGCGCTTTTCAAATGATGACCGCGCTGGAATCCCTGCGGGTGCTTAAGTTGATGTCTGAGGCGGTTAACATTATCGCTGAAGGGGAAGTGCTGCAACTAATGAACTGCAACGATCCGGATATCACCATCGATAGTTATATGCGGGTTATCTATAGCAAAACCGCGCGGTTGTTCGAGGCGGCGTCGCAGTCCTCCGCCATCCTGGCCGGCGCCGATACCTACCAGGAAGCAGCGCTGCGCGATTACGGCCGTTATCTGGGTACAGCCTTTCAGCTCATCGACGATCTGCTGGATTATGGCGCAGACGGGAAAACGCTGGGTAAGAATACTGGTGATGATCTAAACGAAGGTAAGCCGACGCTTCCGTTGCTGCACGCTATGCACAACGGCACGCCGGAACAGGCGACACTAATTCGCCAGGCGATCGAGCAAGGCAATGGACGCCATCTGCTGGAGACGGTTCTGGAAACCATGCGACAATGCGATTCCCTAGGGTATACCCTCCGGTGCGCGGAAAAGGAAGCGGACAAAGCTATCTCCTGTTTGAACTGCCTGTCGCCCTCCCCTTACCGCGATGCGCTAGAGGGTCTGGCCTATGTAGCAGTGCAGCGCGGCGCTTGATCGCTTAATCGTAATATAATATAAAAGGAATATATTTGGAATATTTATGTCTTTGTAAGGAAATTAGCGACATAAGGCGGTCGTGGTGCCTACCGTCACTCTTTGTGTATTCCCAAGCCGTGTACGATAAACGCGGCGATGCCTTCGCGCATGATAAAAATAATCACCCTCTCCCGCTCTCCCACGATCAGATGCCGGTAGATGGTTATCTAGGTCGCTAGGGCCACGGACACCCTCTCGCTGGCGACCACTCGACATCATCACTATCCCGTATTTCCCAGTACATCAGCGCTTCTTACACCACCTACGGCAAGCTATGGCAAGCTATGGCAAGCTATGGAATGTATACTCCATTCCCCGTTACTGCACCCCTCTTCTACGCCTCCGGTTCCATTTTTTCACGCCTGGCAAGATTAAAGAGCCCCTTGACGGGTACTTATAGGCTGTCCGGCAATAGACAGCGGTTCCTACGTGCTAAACTAGGCTTGTTTCATAAGATTTTCACTTCGAATTCGACTTATATAACAAATTATATATAGTTTTATATGAATTAGTTAGTTATACTATTAATCAGCGTTTGTCTTAAAGCGTAAGGAATAAAATATGAGAGAAAGGAATACATACTGGCACCATACTGATATCATTGCAGTGCTCCGTAAATACGGAACCTCCCTGGCGTGCGGCGGAGTTTCCGTCCCTGGCACAAAGGCGAATAGCTCATTGCCGATGTGCTGGAGATCCATCCTTCAGCAATATAGCCCAGTCGCTATGTTGACTTGGAAACCAATCAATGACTCGATAGGAAAAGCCTGATAAGCTAGCACTAACCCTCAGTGCCGGGGAGGGTTATACCTTCCCAGGCGCATTATTTTATTCCGGCCTGATGTCGTTAACCGGTTCTTCGGAATAGTCCAGACGCTTTAACAGGTTCAACACACCCTCACGTACTATAAAGGAGACAATAAAATCGCGTTCTGCATCGGAAAGTTGCCGATGAATTTCGTTCCAGGTTGCCGATGCCTCCTGTGGGGAGAGTTGGTGCTCTGCCGGGGTAGTCCTTAATGAAAGCGTCTTTTTCACCATGTCCGGCAAACTGTGCCAGGCATACTCTACCGCTTTGCCGCGCGCGCCCTCGCGCCGCCTTTTTTGCCAGCCCTCCTCTCTAGCTCGCCGATTCAGTCCCTGTCGTGTTTTGGGTAGTCCACCTACCCCAATCAATTCATGCGTTGCAATCCATTCTTTTTTTATTTCCATCTTTAATCCCCTCCTTGTCATGGTGATAGCCTGGCGCTATCGCCATCGCACGGCCTAGGCAGGTACTGTGGAATTTACGGCACCTTTGATTCCCGTTCCGCTATTACGACAACATTTAATGTATAACATTACAAACTTGTCGTAACGCTAATTACAACACAAAAAAAGCGCATTGGATCAAAGGTGGCATTAAAAAATGAGATCAATACCAGCTATTAGAATAAAAAACACAAAATTAATATATATTATATATATTAATAAATAAGTTTTAAGTGAAAATGAATAACCAATAAAAAAGCGGAAAGAAAATGGCGTAACCGCTAAGTTTTAGACACAGAAATCAAATCAGAAATAGTATTTAGCATAAGGAAAAGTTTTATTGTTTCCCCGCGTCGGCGATGAACTGTCTAGCACAAATTTAATCCCTCACTGACACTCTAAGAGAAATCGAGACAATCACTACGTGGCGTAAGAGGCATCCCTTTTCGCCGGCAATGCAGCCACTACACTCACCGGGGCGCGCAGGGCCCTATCGGACTCCTCGGCGCGGCAATGCCCCAACCGGGACAATATGCCCGATAAAACATTGCCGGCTTCGCCGGCAAATAACAGACTGCACTCGGCGGCAATGGATAATGAAGATCTAAACCGATGTAAGGATCGCAGCGCCTTATCCTCACGACGGTGATGGGCTACTACTGCTGCGAGAACTATTCGCCGAGCGCATACCTTATAGCACCTGCTATTCAAAGTCGCTGAGGATACCCAACGGCCGACACGCACTAGTGTCCTGAAGCCCCACAGCAGTAGCGGTTAGAAAAAAGCAGAAAAAACCAACTCGCTTTCGACATAGGCACATTCGATTATCTCCTTCTGCCCCTGTAGCGCCAGCGATAATATAAAGCGGGTAGCGGCTATTACCCATGATATAAGAGTGGTAGATCCGGTGCTGGCTTTGGCCTTCGGTGCAGATGTTGCGAATACGTTGCGTAGGAGATTCACTTCTTAATCAATGAAAGTGATGCTGCCTGACGCCTGCGATAGCAAAGGTAGAATGGTAACGCCAGAGTGGCCGCCTACCACCGGCGCCTCTATTTTATTTGATCCGGGCGCAGGCCCTTCATGGCCGCTGAGTAACTGCTGGCGCGGATGATGTTAATGGTGATGATACCAAAAAGCTTTCACGACTGATAGACCCTAGCCTGCGCCAGCATGTCGGCGGCTATGGCAACCCAGGGTATTCACCGAATTAGTGACGATACCGATCAGCGCCTGAGGCGCACATACCGCCACCTGGCCGACCAAATGCCGCACAATGCCGGCATTAATATTAAACAAGATCCGCGCGATCCATACCCGTGCTTGCTGGGGAACGCCGGCCACGATCAGCATTATATCACAGCGCTCAGTAACAATGGAGCACATCTGAACCGCAAAAACTACACACCTTCTACCGGCGAGGGAATGTGGTTAAGATCCATACAATCCCCGTTGTTACCGGAGTGATGTCATACAACGAGAGTTTCCCATTCTAGGGTAAACAATTGTAAGCAGAAGCATCTCTAGCGCCTAGCTGATACTGCCTGCTGAGCTTAGCAGTGCTACTATTGTTGTAATATCCTTATATCCCTAGGAAAATAGCATCTATTACTCTACTGAAAAGTATAAAAGGTATCACCTAATAAAGACAATTGATTAACACTAGGATTGCGACAGTGTGTGTAGAAGCAGGCCATTGACAAGGTGGGTTGCAAGTTATGGGCTTTTCATCCACCATGGACAGTGAAAGCTGTCACCGACTGCAATCCAATTTAATTATGCATAATAATCCATTACATAATCGGTTTAATCTGCGGTAAAACATGCGAAATCAATCGAAACAAGAAGAACTGGTCAAGGCATTCAAGGCGCTGCTGAAAGAGGAAAAATTCAGCTCTCAGGGCGAGATTGTGCTTGCGCTGCAGGAGGCAGGCTTTGAGAACATTAATCAATCCAAGGTCTCGCGTATGCTGACTAAATTCGGCGCTGTGCGCACCCGCAACGCCAAGATGGAAACGGTGTATTGCCTGCAGGCGGAGCTTGGCGTTCCCACCACTAGCAGCCCGTTGAAAAATCTAGTGCTGAATGTGGATCATAATGATGCACTGGTGGTCATCCATACGAGCCCTGGTGCAGCACAACTTATTGCCCGGATGCTGGACTCGCTGGGAAAATCAGAAGGAATCCTCGGCACTATCGCCGGCGATGATACGATCTTTACCACGCCTGCGTTTGGCTTCTCAGTTAAACGACTGTATGAATTTATTCTGGTCTACTTTAACCAAGAGCTCTAATTCCACCGCGGCTCGCGTTCTCTGTAGAGAAGACCGACTGCGCAAGGATGTGCTATGCCAGCAGCGTTGTCAGAGCTTGTCGCCGCCAACCCGCTAGAGCTAAGCTTACAGGTCGGGAGACTCGATACGGTATAAAACCTAACGTGCCCCAGGGGATAAAGGATCTCAATTCGACGTTTAACACTCCCTTCGCCAGTGCCCATCCCCAGCGGTCACTTTGATGTCTAGAAGCTACCGCGCCCTATCGTCGCGAGATTCACGCGGATGCGCGACACGCATCCGCGTGCGACTCCTGCGAACGTACAACCGACCCCGGCACACTATCCTAGCGAATATGGCCCCTCTATATAGACGCACCGTTCCAGCGAACGTGTAATCTATAACGTCGTGCTGTCCTTCCTGAGGAGGATATGAAACGTGTTAGCACATTATCCCAAATGCGTAACGCGCATCCCCATACTTTATGGTGGATGAGCAGAGCCCTCACGCCCTATCATCCCGCCATTATTCACAGTGCTAAATGCGGTAAGAAAAACTGCATTTTATTAAAATTACTTTACTCTTTTTATTTTTTCACCTTAGTAAATAGCATGATACCTGCTCACATATCAGAAATAATGGATATTATATATAATATAGTGAGAAATACTATCTCAGACCGTACTTTTAGCCACATCAACTTATGTATATTATTTTATATAAAATTAACAAAATACGCTCATGTTTAATAACATTTTATCATAAAATATATAATTTTAAGATTAAAGTTTAATTAAAAATAGTTATTAAACTAATAGTAATTATTAATTACTAGTATATGCTTAGCTTCGTAATAAGCATCATAATCCGAGTTAGGTAAAGCGTTATATGAGGAATAAGGCGATGAAAACCAAAACGGCGTTACCTTTAACGACAGTGTATTCCGCATTGTCCTTCAACACATTCGCCGCGGATTCTATCTTACTACAGCAGGCTCAAGATTTGCAGCCTATGAGCAGCGTTAGGGTTAGAAGGTATCGACAGTGCGCTAAGCGACATCCATCAGTCGCTGAATCAGGAGGCCGACGCGAGAGGGCGCCGCGCGACCGCGTAACCGAATCCTATGAACACAGCAACTAGCACGCTACCACCCCAGCTATACAAGTAAGTCAGTTTTCCAGAACTGGGACAGTTGCTCGCGACAGCGCCTGGCAGATCAGTGCTACCGATCGGGCATACTTTTTGGCAACAATATGCAGTGTGTCATGTTATGACACACTCTCTGTAACCTATATCAACCACATCAACCCACATAATTTCTCGGCGACCCTCAGTTAATTCTGTGTCCGGAATTAACCCATCGCAATTTGATGATTCCCTCATCGTCTAGAAGACGACTCCCCTCGATCGCAGGTTTTTTCCCGCCCTGGCGAGCGGCTCTTTGCATCAACTGATCCAGTAGCTTGGCATTATGGATACCGACAAAACTGCCGTTGCTTATCACCAGGATGAAATCTCCCAGCTGAGCGGTTTTTACGATCATCTTCACTAGCGTATCAACATCGGCGCTGCAGTACGCAGATTGCACGCAGAGGCCTATGACACTTCGCTCACCTGCCAGGAAATATGCTACGGCTGACAAAGAAACTCCTCTTCAGCGCGCCCGAGTGATGGTGCCAACTCATTTTTGGATAGCCCCATTTCATAGTGTTGGAACGAGATTCCAGTACCGCCAGAATCCGCGCTGTGCCGCCTATTTTGCTGCACAATGCTGCAAGCGTCGCCAGGATCGCGGTGAGATGATGGGCAAAATCATCGTAAACCATCGCCGCCGTTAGCGGTACCTTTAAGCTCCAGCCACCGGCGGGCATTAATAAAGCAGTCCAGCGCCCGGCAGTACTCCGACATGGCGAACAGCGTGCAATAGCTATCAGGGCGTTATTCATATTATGCTCGCTCACTGGTTGCCAACTGCTGCGCCAACAGGCTCATCGTGAAAATACGCCTCGAAACCACTAGCGTCCGGGGTGGTTTTTTTCGCGCGCCATGTTACCCTCCTTAGCCGGCGTATTCCGTTTCGCTCTAGCATCCTATTGCAAAGGTGTGTTTAAGATTAATGTCATTATCTGGGAAAAATAATTTTTCCTTTGCCGTGTGCACCAGCATCATTAGATGAGGGAACTGCTCTTGGATCGCTTTGAGATCATCGAAAATATCGGCTTGGTCGAATTCCAAGTTATTCAGAACAAGGGTGTGTGGACAGTAACGGACGAACTTGGACTATTTATCGAAAAAGGAGCAATCGTATTCATTTGCCTCTACCAACCATGAAGAACAGGCCGTAGCCAAGCCGGGCGGAGATAGTAAAATTGCCCAGTATGCCGCCAATCAAGAAGCCCGTTTGATAGCTAGACTCCTCCAAGATCCAAGTGACCATACCTGCTGTGGTGGTCTTGCCGTGGGTGCTGGCAACGGCGATCACCCAGCGCGGCGTCGGCACGTGATCGTGCAGTCAATACGGGCTGTACATATAGGAGATGCCTCTCTCCAATACCGTTTCCATGCAGGGATTACCCCGCGACATGGCGTTGGCGATAATGACCTAATTCGGCGCGGGATAAAACTGCGTTGGATTGTAACCTTAAATCAGACCAACTCCCTGCTCCTACAGCAGCGTACTCATCGGCAGATAAACATTATCATCCGATATGGTGACCTCAAGCACCAGAGAATAAGCCAGCATCGCCAGAATTTCCATCATAAAGGTGCCGCAGATACCAAAAATAAATGCACATAATTTTTCCATTTTTAGCCGCGTATTGCCGCCTATTCTATTATTCTAGCGCCCAGGCCCGATTGATAGAAATAGTATTTGATGATGTACTGGTAATCTGTTTAGGCTAAACTGGATGGATAGAAACTGGTATCGGTAAAAAATTATACCGCTTTTCACCCGTAGCTTTACGGTCCTTTTAAAGTTCAGGAAATGTGTCATGAAAACGTTAGGCGAGTTTATTGTTGAGATTGAGAAGCAGCATGATTTTCCGCATGTTACCGGCGAGTTGACCGTGTTACTTTCGGCGAGCTAAAATCATTCACCGTGACATCAACAAAGCAGGATTGGTGGGTATCCTTTGGCACCAGCGGAACTGAAAACGTGCAGGGCGAAGTCCACACATGATATTGGATTTTTTCGCGAACGAAAAACTGAAAGCCCATAGATAGGTCGCGGGCATTGCCTCTGAGGGAGAGATGAAGTTGTCGTCTTTGAAGGGGTGGAAAGTGGCGAGTGTGTGGTGTTGATGAATCCCTTGGACGGTTCATCCAATATCGATGTCAATGTCTCGATTGGCACTATTTTCTCTATCTATCAGCGCATCAAGCCGGTCGGTACGCTAGTGACCAAAGAAGACTTCCTTGCCCAGCAATAAACAACTCACTGCCCGCTACGCGATCTACGGTTCAATACTGGCGTACACTACTGGCTGTGGCGTACACGACTTTATCCACTATCCGTCGCTGGGGTATTTTGACTGTCTCATGAAAACGTGGACTTTCCCACGACCAGGCAGATATATTACATCAATGATGGCAACTAAATTAAGATAAAGTTCTCCCCAACTGGGTGAAAAAATACATCAAATATTGCCATGAAATGGACAAAGCCACCCAACACCCCTCCCTACACCTCGCGCTACATCGATTCGCTGGTTTCCGATTTTCATCGGAATTTACTCAAAGGCGGCATTTATCCCTATCCAAGCACCTCGACCCATCTCAATGATAATCTGCGATTATCCTATGAGTACAACCCGATAGCGTTTCTGGCCGAGCATGTTGGTGGCACAAGGCCAGCAGCGGTAAAATCGAATACTGGATATTGAGCCACGCTAGCTGTACTAGTATTCCGCGTTTTTTATCGGGACAGAGTCTATTTTAATGACGTTGAACGATTTTATCCGCAATTACCCAGACAACGTCTGAATACTCTACGTCCGCGCCATATGCCAGGCGCGGCTTCCGCGTTAGTCGACGCAACAGCGTGATCCTATCCGCGGGCACCCTGCGTACCGCGGGGAAAATCGGTTATACTAGCTAGCTGTCTCGCCACTACTAGAAAGTTTAAGGAAAACGATATGAGTTTAAATCAAGTACCGGCAGGCAAAGATCTCCCGGAAGATATTTATGTGGTCATTGAAATTCCGGCTAATGCTTCCCCCATTAAATACGAAGTAGACAAGGAAAGCGGCGCCCTGTTTGTCGATCGTTTCATGTCCACCGTGATGTTCTATCCCTGTAACTACGGCTATATCAACCACACCCTTTCCTTGGATGGCGATCCGGTGGATGTCCTAGTGCCGACGCCGTATCCACTGCAGCCTGGGGCCGTGGTGCGCTGCCGTCCGATCAGCATGTTAAAAATGACTGATGAGTCCGGCGAAGATGCCAAACTGGTAGCGGTGCCATACACCAAGCTGTCCAAAGAATATGACCACATTAAAGACGTAGATGATCTGCCGCAGCTTCTGCGGGCGCAAATCACTCATTTCTTCGAGCATTACAAAGATCTCGAAGCTGGCAAATGGGTGAAGATCGACGGTTGGGATAACGCCGAAGCGGCCAAAGCCGAAATTCTCTCCTCTTTTGCGCGCGCCAAGAAGAAATGATTTCGCCAAAAAAAACCGCTCACCGAGCGGTTTTTTGGTCATTAATCCGCCTTGTCGGAAGGGGCCGCTCTCATGCCGGCGTACGGCGTACCCAACCCCTTCCTGGCAGCAACGTAAGATCGGTAACTGGTCTCTAATAAAGATAAATCCAGGAGCTACCGTATGGCATACCGATCAGGATCCGCATGTATTCGCCGCTTTGGTGCATAGCAAACACCCAATTCCGTCAGGGTGGTGGAATCAATGCGGTACACCCCGCCATAGACCGCGCCATTACCCAACTCGACTGCCGGATACCAACTCGACTGCCGGATAATAGAAGAGATCGTAAAGCGCGTATCCTGGAACAGTGTAATCTACTAGCCATTGGGCACTGGTAATCCGGTAACTATTTCTCTGTTTACGTTGCATAATAACGTAAACAATAATTTGCATTATTAAAAATCAAACCGATAGAGCAAGTCTAGCGCCTGGTTTAGACCAGACACGGCTTCCAGATAAAATTTTGGCATTAAACGATAACGCAGCGTTAACGTTACTAGTGAGTCAAAAATACCAACACCGTATTTAACCTGCAGACCTGGCGCGATATAACCGCTGACCACGACCTGGGAACTGTCGCCAACCCCCTGCGTGTCCAGCGCTAACTCGCGGACACCAAATACTTGTCCGATTTTACCCACAACTTGCCCGCTTTGCGCAACCCCCATCCCAATTAACATGGAGGTCATCATATTACTGTCAGCGCCAGAGGCATCCAGACCCTGTCCGCGCAATAAATAAGACAGCGCCTCCTGTTGCGATTTAACCGGATTGGAAAAAACTTCCACTTTCGGTTGGTCGGCCAACCCTATGACGCGTACCCCCGCCGTGACGTCATCCTCGGTGGAGTCCAGATTGCGTATAGCTTCGATGTTTAGGTAAGGCTGATCAGCCGGGCCGGAAAACAGCAACTGCCCTTTGTTGATGATCAAATCCTGTCCATAGGCCTGGAAGCGGCCGGAGGGAATATCGATTTGCCCGTTCAACCCCAGCCCCTGCTTATCCTGCACCACTTTCAAATCTCCCTTTAGCCTGGCTTTTAGGCCGAAAGCGTCAAGTCGCACGTCATCTCCGACATGAACCAGCAGGTTTGAGATAATGGAGATAGCGGCGCCGCTGTCGCTATCGG
This sequence comes from Sodalis-like endosymbiont of Proechinophthirus fluctus, assembly GCF_001602625.1. Classification (GTDB taxonomy): domain Bacteria; phylum Pseudomonadota; class Gammaproteobacteria; order Enterobacterales; family Enterobacteriaceae. Next base: position 1,600 of record NZ_LECR01000071.1, on the reverse strand, counting down.
CTACCGGCAGCAGATTATCGTCTAACAGCACTTCATCACTAGAGACGCCGACCGTGCTCTGCGGCATATTTTTCACTTCAATGTGCGCCCAGGGAATATCGACCTTGCCACTGAGGGCGAATAGCGTCGGCGTGGCCTCAAACACAATATCCGGCGACATATCCAGTCGTACCATGGGGGGCACAGTGATACGCACCCGATTGCCCTGCACATTTATATGCGCGCGCCAGGCCATCATTCGGCCCCAGTCGGCGTCGCCATTGAGGTTTACCTGGCCGTGGGTGGTACTGATAAGCCCCTGTAGAGTGGAGCGGGTCCCGGTGAAAGAGAGCGCCAAGCTACTGTCGGTCATGGCAAAGGGCATGAAATTACCTTTGATAACCAGACGTTCCACCCCCAGTTGACCGTACAGCTGTGGCTG
>NZ_LECR01000071.1:161-994 GCF_001602625.1 Sodalis-like endosymbiont of Proechinophthirus fluctus | reverse complement strand
GCGGGCCAGTCCCTTATCCAGAGCGGCATTGAGTGTCAGCGTCTCAAACTCCACCGGCAGAGTCTTGCCCTGCACCGTTTGACTGACCTTCACACCGCTGCCCACTAGCTCCACTTTGCCCTGCGGCAGGCCGCCCTCCGCGGTCCAGCGCAAATCGACTCGGCCGGTAAAGACACCGCTGGCCTGTGTTCCCGCCTGTAGCAGAGGTTTCAGCATCGCTAGATTGAAGCGGTTTAGCAGCAAACTCGCCTGTCCGGATGCCCCNTATCTCACTATTTTGCGGCGTGCAGATCTGTGCATTGTGATTTTGCCAGCAGTGCGGACTGATAATGAGATTTTGCGTTACGGCCCGATAATCCAGCGTTATATCGCGCGTCAGCCGCCATTCTCCCACCGGCGTATCGAATCGGGTTTGGCTAAGTGTGCCCTGCCAACATTGCTGTTGCCGGTCGAAGCCGCCGCTTAACCTCAGCTGACCGGCAACCGACTCATCCTGTATCGCCAGCTTAAACTGATGCTGCTTTTCATCTCCGGTCGCGTCCAGAGTCAGTTGGGCGATGGATAGCGATCCCTGTAGCAATCTATCCAGCCGCAGCTGTACGTTGCCGCGCACGATATCGCTGAAATGAACATCACCCTGCAACGCTATGCGTCCGACAGTTAACTCTCCCCAGCGCAGCGCATGTAAGTTAAGATTCATTAGCAGCTGCGGCGCGCGCAGATTGCCCCGCAGTTTGATATTGCCTGCTGCCCGGCCGCCCAGCCCTGGCAGCGCACCGTTCAGCGCCGGCGCGCTGAGCACGGCGTCCAGCGCGAAGGTATCATTCAATTCC
>NZ_LECR01000071.1:0-109 GCF_001602625.1 Sodalis-like endosymbiont of Proechinophthirus fluctus | reverse complement strand
CTGCCATTGACCGGCAGCGTTACCGCTCAGCGAACCCTTGGCGGATAGTGCGTTTTGCCGGATATGGCCATGGAGATCCAGTTCAGGCACCTGTAGTTGCCAGTTACTG
>NZ_LECR01000006.1 GCF_001602625.1 Sodalis-like endosymbiont of Proechinophthirus fluctus | reverse complement strand
TAGAACGTCGTGAGACAGTTCGGTCCCTATCTGCCGTGGGCGCTGGAAGATTGAGAGGGGCTGCTCCTAGTACGAGAGGACCGGAGTGGACGCACCGCTGGTGTTCGGGTTGTCATGCCAATGGCATTGCCCGGTAGCTACGTGCGGAAGAGATAACCGCTGAAAGCATCTAAGCGGGAAACTTGCCTCGAGATGAGTCTTCCCTGAGGCCTTGAGCCTCCTGAAGGGACGTTAAAGACGATGACGTTGATAGGTCGGGTGTGTAAGCGCTGTGAGGCGTTGAGCTAACCGATACTAATGACCCGTGAGACTTAACCTTACAACACCTGAGCTGTTTGAGCGCGCGGCATCCACAGCGAAAGTTAACGCCAAGCGCAAGGGGCAAGACGATATTAGCGATGTTCCGGATAATGCCCGACAGTCATGCAAGTGAGGGTTGGGAAAGCGGTGCGGAGCGGAAACGAATTTGCCTGGCGGCACTAGCGCGGTGGTCCCACCTGACCCCATGCCGAACTCAGAAGTGAAACGCCGTAGCGCCGATGGTAGTGTGGGGTCTCCCCATGCGAGAGTAGGGAACTGCCGCTGCTACTGCTGTACCGGCATTAAAATGATCGTTCATACTACTTCAGAGTATTCGGCTAATTAAGCGATCAATGCGGACACGGCGTAAACGACGAATAAGTTTACGCACTTTAATCGGATAGTCTGCTATGCTTTGTAGCTCGGTGAAGTGCTTTACCATCCGAGTGTGAGTACGGATCATGGCGAGTTCGCGCTCACGCTGCGTCCGCAGCGCCTGTGTGGGATCGTGGATTAGTAGCGCATTTTCCAGATCGAGCCGCCAGGCACGTGGGTTAAGGTTATTACCGGTCAGCAATTGCCACTC
>NZ_LECR01000022.1:52531-52695 GCF_001602625.1 Sodalis-like endosymbiont of Proechinophthirus fluctus | reverse complement strand
CCAAAGACCCATGGGCAATGGGTCCGACCCGGCATTATTCTCTATGGCGCTTCCCCTAGCGGCGACTGGCAAGACATCGCAGCCAGAGGTTTTCGGCCAGTGATGACGTTGCAAAGCGAACTGATTGCCGTGCAGGCGGTGCCAGACAGGGGACGTATCGGTTA
>NZ_LECR01000022.1:37932-52318 GCF_001602625.1 Sodalis-like endosymbiont of Proechinophthirus fluctus | reverse complement strand
CAAAATCGATGAGGTGGCCGTCGCCTCTGATACTCTGGGCTATGAACTCATGAGCGCGTTGGCGCCTAGAGTGACGGTCCAGATCCGATAAATCACCCTGAGGACTTACGATGACGGGCGAATGTTATGGGTCAACTGCGGCGTGCTGTAGCGCGCGCAAGCCTCCTGACACGCAAATTATTGCCCACAATAATCACTATCACCAGTATCTGGCGTAGCCCCAGCGGCAGTGCCATCATTGACAGGCTGACCGTAGCCGTGCCAGCTATCTGCACGAAACCATTCAGTGCTGACGCCATGCCCGTCTCTTTCGGAGAATAACTCCGACAACAGCAGCATTGCCAGCCGGTTTCGGCTGGCGCACGCCATTTTAGGCCTTATCCGCCTATTCACTGCTGGTCGGGATATTTAGCAGGCCTTGGCTGAAACGTGTGCAGGTACTCGGGCGTCAACCATGCTACCGTTTGTCCGATACTGGAAGATAGCGACCCAATGATCTCACCTGCCATAGGTGTCAGTGGGCGGAGTTCAAATAGTTTACCAGTGGTTCAGTAATAAGTTGCTAGAGGACTGTAATGCCAATAAAGAGCGTAATAGTTGACTGGATGAGTGATGCATCGGTCTAGAGGCTGTAGATGATGATGGGGATAGCGGGTAGATAAAGATCGATACCTAGCGGACCCAGTAATATCAGCAGTAATTAAGAGGAAAAGAAACCCTTGCATTCAAATGCCACTCCATGAAAATATGGTAAATTATAAATTAATTATAATTATAATTAATTTATATTAATGATTTGTGATGTATCATTTCTTTATTCCGACAACGTGTGAGTCGTTGGTCTTCTTAATCAATGTGTGATAATTTTTGATATATTGTGTCTTTACCTGATGCGGCTGATGAATACTGAATATGAAAATTTTGCAAAAATATTGCATTTAACCTCGCGTGCGCTACGCATGGCAATTGACCGACGACTAAAATATTTGGGTCTGAGTCAGGCGAGCTGGGTGGCAGTGGCGGCTATCGTCGGCGCAGAATCACCGTTGTCTCAAAGCGAACTGGCGCAGCGACTCGGCGTTGAAGGTGCAACGGTGGTGACGATGGTGGACCGCTTAGTCAAAATCGGTCTAGTGCTGCGCATCCCCACCTCGGCCGACAGGCGTAAAAAGCTTCTGCTGGTCACTGATGAGGGGAAAGCGCTGTATGAGAAAGTGCGCGCGGAAGCGGATGCTCTGGGTAAGAAGATCCTTGAGAATATCGATGCCCGGGATATGCAGGTGGCCATGCGGGTGCTCGAGAAGGTATATAGCGCGACGGAAACGCTGACCTGATCGGCGCGAAGCAGGGAGGGGACGGCAGCGCCGCCGGCCACAGACGTTTAACCGTTCGCGTTTTTTACGCTCCGATGAACGCTGGAGTTATTTCTCCAGGCCGGAGATCTTCGCGCTTGGCTTTCTTTCGTGCGCGGCCTTTCTTAGTTCATGCCGTTTCATCGGCAATCTTGATACCAATTTTGCTGACCTGGTGCTCGTCTTTTTCCGCGATAGTCCAGACGACGCCTTCCGCCACCACATTATCACCGACCACCGGCTCTCCCCCGCCCAGTAACGCCATGACAAACTGACCGAGCATTAGCTCACCATCTACTTCGCCGGCAAATTCCAGGCCGTAGATAGAAGAAACATCGCGCAAGCTAGCGGTGGCTTCCAATATAAAATCCCCGAAAAAACGCTGATTCAGCGCGACGGGTGGCGATTGGCTGAATAGCCTGCCCAACGCCGGCAAATCGCGCTCACGACCAATGACGCAAAGCACATCCCCTTCGCGCAGCCGGGTGTTGACGGTAGGGTGAAGCAGTACATTGTCTCGAAATAACGCGGCGATGCGCGTATGGCGAGGCATTTTCAGATCGCGCAGTGCAGCCCCCACGCACCAGTTTTTATCCCCCAACTGATAGATAAACTGCTCCCAGGGGTTTTTCGGATGGATATCCATCCCCACGCGGGAAATGGGCGACGCGGTTGGTGGCACAACTACTTTTGCCAGGCGTGCGGCGAAGCCCAGCGAAGTGCCCTGTAGCAGCAGGGAAACAAGGACGATAAAGAATGCCACATTAAAATAGAGTCGCGCGTTATCCAGGCCCGCCATCATCGGAAATACCGCCAAGATGATCGGTACCGCGCCGCGTAGGCCGACCCAGGAGAGAAAAAATCGCTCGCGGGTGATGTAGTTGCGAAACGGTAGCAGACCGACAAAAATCGACAGCGGACGCGCTACCAGCATCAGCCATAGCGATAAGAGGAGCGCCGGAATGGAGATTATCCATAAGTCGCTGGGTGTGACTAAAAGTCCCAATACCAAAAACATGAAGATTTGGCTGAGCCAAGCCATGCCGTCAAACGTTTGTAAAATACCGTATCGGTTGCGTATCGGCCTGTTGCCTAAAAAAAAGCCGCACAAATAGACTGCCAGAATGCCGCTACCTTCCAGCGCCGTGGTCAGAGCGAAAATCATAATGCCGCCGCTCACCGCTAGCAGCGGATATAATCCATTGGCCAGCGAGATGCGGTTGATCACCTGCTGCAAAAGCCAGCCGCCTCCCAGGCCCATGACGACACCCAGGCCGAATTCACGGATAAGATGCACTAAAAACAGCCAATCAAGGTGAGTTTTCCCATTTTGAATCATATTAATAAATGTTACAGTCAAAAATACCGCCATCGGATCATTACTGCCTGATTCAATCTCAAGCGTGGAAGTAACACGTTCGTTTAAGCCTTTGTCGCCTAAAAGTGAAAACACAGCTGCGGCGTCGGTGGAACCGACAATGGCGCCGATGAGCATGCCTTCAATCATATCCAGACCAAACAACCAGGCCGCAGCCAGGCCGGTCAAACCAGCAGTGATGATGACCCCCACCGTCGCCAGAGACAATGACGGCCAGAGCGCAACTCGAAAGGCGATGGCGCGGGTACGCATACCGCCATCGAGCAGAATCACCGCTAGTGCCAGGTTACTGATAAGATACGCTAGGGGATAGCTATCAAACGCGATGCCGCCCAGACCATCTATCCCCGCTAACATGCCAATGGCAAGAAAAATCAATAGAATAGGGATTCCAAGACGTGAAGAAAAGGAGCTAAGCAGGATACTCCCACCCACCAATATCGAACCGATAATAAACAAACTTATAACGGTGCTGCTGTCCAAACGCGGTCTCCTTTTAATTTTTTATTTCATACTCTGTCTCTGCCTATCCCCGCAGAGGCGTTGTGATCCAAAATGCATACCATGAATTTCTGGCTGAAAGCGTCGGTACCATAACCTGAAAAGGGGAGGGAAGTTTACCTTACTGGTCCGGCGTGTCATCCGTCCGGAGCCCGTGAAGGATGCGGGGGAGGTGGGAAACCTAGTCCGGCAGATCCCCCTGGCCGGTACTCGATTAAACTACCCTTTTTATTCTCAACAAAAAAGTTGTTTTTTTGTATTTATCTCTTTTAAGGCATTTAAGCGATTTTTTGTCACAACTGGCTAAAAATACATTTTTGCTCCTGCATAACGGGGTTTTTAGCGGTACGGCGTGGGGCCCACAGTCAGTATTATATAGAATTAAATTCTAATGAACCTTCAAAAATCGTCATTTTTGGCGCTTTTAACCCGTGGTGTCACGGTTGAATATCGGCAGTTGCTGGCCTAGAGCGCCAGCGGCCAGTTTATTTTCAAACAATCTCAAGGAATTGAACGTCGCGAACGGGAGTCCGCCTGGCAATATCGCCTGATAAGCATTTGCTGGAGGCCATGTAATGGGCGTTGTCTGCAGGGTTTTCTAGTCAGATGTCGGTGAAATGCAACAAGAATAAACAGCTAGTCTAACCGGACCCGGACTAACTGTTTAGGGAAACATTATCGGCTATAATTGAGTTATTTTTAGAACAATTCGCAGAACACAGGGTAAATATCCTCCTGATCGTAGATATGTGCTGCATGGTGAAGTTATCGAATCGCGCCTGCAGATCTTCGTGTTCACGCCACAGCGTCTGATGCTCCTGGCAGGTGATTTCAATATAATAGCTGTAATCACACCATCGGCAGCAGATGATTAGCCAACAGATCATGGTATAGGGGAGTCGTCCACTCAGTTGTCGCCGTTCTACGCCTGAGTAGCGTAGAATATTCCATTGATTCGAGTCGTAACACGCCTTGATGACCTTTTCCATGAGCTTCAGTGCTCTCGAGACAATAGTGCCGCCGGTTTCCTGAAAATAAAAAACTCATGTTCATCTACCTCTTTTGCCTGGGTATATGGTGCCGGATATAAACCACATCCACGTTTTTGTAGGTGCGACTCAGGAGCAGATACAGAAAAAATATAAAAAGGTTTCGCCATATCCTTGGTGACCTTATCCACCGAGCCGGAAACATCTATAAAACAGAACATCACCGCCTAGCTGGACGGTTCTGGGCGACGCTCAAAGTTTTTATAGCGTAAATCGAAGGTATCGATGAACGACACCCGATCGATTTTCTGGCGCAATTCCGCAATTTCGCGTTGGATATTTTCTTACTCCAGCAACTGCACAAGTTCACTATTGACCAGCCTATCGAGCTCGGCTTCCAGCAGGTGGATGGCACACCGCTTTCCGGCGGTCATGGCAGTTCGCCGGACCAACGGATTCTGCAGCGAGCAAACCACGCTAATGTTGGCTGGCGACACCCCAGGTTGACGTGTAGCCAGAACCGTGTTTTTTTATACTTGTTTAGTTGTTAATGCTAGTTTTTTTGCAGGTTGGGCAGCGCCAAATCTTCAAACAATAGATCCAGATATTTATCCTTGTAAATCTGAAAAACAAATTCATCTTCCCCTTTTTACCGTCCTGGCTGGCATTGCCGTGATCGCCACCTATACCCTCCCGACGGTGGGACGGTGGCAGTTCTGCGACCATTTTGCACAAAATGGTCGTTGCCGGGATGCACCAGATGGCATGCCCCCAAGCCCTTATGAAAGATGGGTTCATTGATGTCGGTATTAGGAATAGACACCGGTTCCCTGATTTCCATATCGGTAATCGAACGCTTATTAATAGCCCCAGTAATCGACTGTTTAATTTGAGACTTATAACGGCGCAAGAAATGCTAGATAGCGGTTGATCATGCTTTTGTTTTTTCCGTTAAGTTGTCGACCAATAAAATTGGTCATATATCCTCGTTGTACACTCGCATTTTTTACCTAAGTGTTAGAGTTTTCGGCTCTTTCAAGCCTCGACAGAATCGAGAATCTGGCCAGAGTTTCCAGCGTATCCCAGCGCGCACAGCGATTCTGATAATTCGCTGTTGCTGAGCAGCTTGCTGTAAATTTTCATTTCCTGTGAAACCCGCAGGTAAGTAGAGTAGAGCACTTTGACGATGCAGACGCGGTCAAGGAACGCTTCATTGTTTTTGTTGTTGAGGAAAACTGGACCCACTCCGATTCATTGGAGTGCGCCAGGATGATGCCGTTGAACGGCGTCGCGGTGATGTCTTAGGTGCCGTTGTAATTGCCCTCTTGCGCGACGGTCAGCGGTGAGGCAGCGCCTTGAACACACCTTGACAAATTCCATCACTTCCTGGTTAGCGCGGCATAGAGTGCCGAAATAACCGTAGGCGTCTGGATCGTTCTGGGCGTAGTCATCAATTTACGAATGTCCACTTTGCCTACTAGCGTGGAAATATCCTGGTTATTTTTATCGCCTGGTTCAGTTTTCTAGATGGTTATCTGCTCAAGAATCGACGGCTAAACCTTGACGAATTTAAAGCGGGTAATATCGCCACCGAACTCTTGCAGCCGTTTGGGCGTCTCAGGACAACATGATGGTACCGAGATAGCGCCGGGGATGTCGTATTCTCTCGAGAATATACGCGTCCTCCCCTTGGGTTAAACAGGCATAAGGGATAGTTGTTTACCGGGCTACTCTCGCTGTTGGCGATGAACATATAGATGGGAACCAGCTACATGATGGATTTCTGGCGCTCCGCCAGAGATGACTTCCCGACGCTGACCGGACCGAGTATAGGATTTACTTCTTCCACTTTCAGCCCCTGGACCGCACATGCCTCAAATTAAGAAACGATTTGCTAGATAGCCTCTTCCATGCCGTAGAACTCTCCTCAAAAGCTGGATAGCAGGCGATCACATGATTTGAAAAACAGGCGGGAGAGCGGAGGAGACCTCTTGAGCAGTGTCGATCATCACGAGGTTATCGATGGTCATCAGCAACCGTCCAGTGGCATTGGCGAACGCTCTATGGTCCTGGTGACACATCATGAGGAATTCCTTCTGGGTGAACTCTTCGTCCTTTGCATCTTCATAGAGATGCCTACTATCCTTACGTTTAGCACAGGTTAAAAAGGAGCTAAGAGATAGTACTAAAAAAACCGATCCCGAAAAACACGCTCACTGAGTACAGCAACCACTATGCCAACTTGATTCGCACTTTTATGCTACCGGACTTATATAATCCTTCTCTATAACAAAGTTTAGTTGGCATCCGATAATTTCCATGGCAGCTGCCAACTCTCTTTTGAAGAGATTTCAATGAATAAGTTTACGTTTTATCGTCTACTCTCTATCTCATACGGTCTGCTGCGCAATGATAAATATATATGATATATATTTTATATGTAAATAAACCTATGTACGTTACGTACGCGACCCTATATCTTGTATCTATACAGTACGCATATATTTTTCTTAACGAGAAACATACATTCGTAAAAATACATTCTCTTAAATTGCTTATCCTCGTTTTTACTGCGGGTTATTGTCGCCGATGGCCGCCGTGGCTGACGATTTCTAACTCAGCATCTCGGCCATGTGTGCTACCGCCACTACCGGGTGACGATGATAAACTTCTGCCGTTTCCGCAGATTAATTATGATAATCAGTACGTGTATTTGAAAGGGTTGAGCGCCGGCTGCTATTTGTTCTGTGGAAAGACCTGCAGAACTAGTTATCGATAGTGGTAGTTTAATGCGCCTTGGCATTTTCGGCCAAGTAAAAATGATTATGACGATATGAATCCCTTGGATAAGTGCTGCTCCACAGTTATGGCCGATCCGCGCTATAGTCATACCGCTGATTGTGGGGGGTGCTCCGCGCGGGATATTTGGGCGATATCCTGGATAACAGTGATAGTTTCACGGCCGATCTTGTCATACTTATCATACCTGTACCCTATTAAGCAAGGTCGGTTTACCCTGGTGCATGCTGTCCGCGAGATGTAGGCAAGCGAAGACTAGAACGACTATTACTACAGCGTGAGCCGTGCCACCGTTGACATTATCGATAAAACTGTCGCCGAGGCTACTGACGTGAATATCGCTAATGGCCCTATGGTGAAGTAGCTATGCAGCGCAGACGTCGTCTGATACTCTCCACCTTCTGCCACAAATCGATACTGCAGGTCTGTTTGAGAGTAAAGTAGGGCATCAAAGCGTGAACAGATGGGGAAAATAGTTCAGTCAAAATGCTATCACGCAAGGTTAAAAGTCAGTTGAACCTGTTTATCGTCCTAGCTGTAGTCGCTTAATTCTCAAGGAAGAATGCAGACGAAGCTATGGTTAGAAGTGGTAACCTTACCGAACCAGGGCCAACAGATCGATACACCGCCGCAGAGGGATATGCCTTCCTTGAAGGAGTTTTTCTCGCTTAACTATGTAATACTGGCTTCTTGCAGGCCGGGGGTTAGGCGACGATAGGGTACGCGCTATGCAGCATCACCGGCGCCAGTACCAGCAGATGTTCGATCATTAAGCAGCAATTCATTTTTTCTGGCGTAACATTAGGGACGGCGACATGGTTTGTCTAACGGGTAACACAAAAAAAAGAGAGTCAGACATCATTATGTCTCCTGATTAAAAGAAAAGGGCGACATCGCCGCCGCCCTTTCATTATCCAGTCACTAAGCTTATTTATTGGTGATATGGGAAATAAGATCCAACACTTTATTAGAATAACCGGTCTCGTTATCATACCAGGCTACTAATTTGACAAATTTGTCATTCAGCGCAATACTGGCTTTGGCATCGAAGACGGAAGTCAGCCTTTCACCGTTAAAATCAGTGGAAACCACTTTTTCATCGGTATAGCCCATTATGCCTCTAAGCTCGCCTTCAGAGGCTTTTTTGATGGCAGCGCAGATATCTTCATAAGAAGACGATTTTTCCAGACGCGTGGTCAGGTCGACAACCGAGACGTTCGGCGTCGGGACGCGGAAGGACATACCGGTCAGTTTACCGTTCAGCTCGGGAATGACTTTACCTACCGCTTTGGCGGCGCCCGTAGACGACGGAATGATATTCTGGGACGCGCCGCGGCCGCCGCGCCAGTCTTTGTGAGATGGGCCATCGACGGTTTTCTGGGCAGCGGTGGTGGCATGCACGGTGGTCATCAGAGCTTCGACGATACCGAAATTGTCGTTGATAACCTTAGCCAGCGGCGCCAGGCAGTTGGTAGTACAGGAGGCGTTGGAAACAATATCCTGGCCATTATAGGCTTTGTGGTTAACGCCCATAACAAACATTGGGGTGTTATCTTTAGATGGCCCGGTCAGCACCACTTTTTTGGCCCCAGCGGTGATGTGCTTACGCGCGGTTTCGTCGGTCAGGAAGATACCTGCGGCTTCAGCGACAACGTCTACGCCGACCTCACCCCATCTTAGGCCAGCCGGATCTTTCTCAGATGTACAGCGGATGGTTTTACCGTTTACTACTAGATGACCGTTTTCTACGGCGACAGTGCCGTTGAAGCGACCATGTGTTGAGTCGTACTTCAACATGTAGGCCATATAGTCCGCATCCAGAAGGTCGTTGATGGCAACGATTTTAATATCGTTACGTTCCTGTGCAGCACGGAAAATAACACGGCCGATACGGCCAAAACCGTTGATACCTACTTTGATAGTCATATATTACACCAGCTATCTATTAATGAATAAAAGGTTACTTGTAAATTTACAAAAACCGCGCACAGCGTCAAGCAGAATCGTATCAATAGTTGCGATACATCAACCCCGACCCCGTACAGCGAACGATATGTATTCCATTGACACCAAAATACCTGTAACTCATATGGGTTATCATAATAGTCAAATATAAACTGCGTTAAGTTACAATTTGTGATAATAATGATATTTATATGGCTACAATATTTCCTTGTATAGTTTATGCTAAAATTGCCTGCCGAGTTGTTTAACTATTTGTTATAATGGCTTCATTGGAAATATTTCTCACCCCTAGCCAGAGACGCGTAACAATGGCCAATAACACACCCTCATGATTACCCGATGAAGCAATGACCGATACGCAGCGATATTGTTACCTAGCAGCGTGGTACCGAATCACCGTACAGCGGTAAGCTGATGGAAAATAATCGAACTAAACAATACCATTGTCTGGCTTGCTATGTGCCACTATTCTACTCCGAAACGAAATACGAATCAGGCCGTAGCTGGCCGAGTTTCTATGAGCCAGTAGGCGATGATGGCATCCGCTGCCTTGAGGATAATACCACGGTATACAGTGGGTGGAAATCCATTGTAGCGCCTGAGATGCCCATTTATGGCACTTTTTCCCTGACGGAGACTATATCATCTAATTGCTCCATATAAGCACCATATAAAAGGTGCGGCAATGGATATTGGAGCACTTCTGGCGACAATGACGCCGGAGATTTATCAACGGCTAATGACGGCTGTGGAATTGGGCAAATGGCTCAGCGGGGCGGGGTGGCACTAATGCCGGAGAAGCACGCCATCTGTCTACAGATGGCGTGCTGTGGCAGTTACATCATAACCGTCACCCTGAACTGAGCACCAGTACTGATGGCCACATTACCATGAAGAGTAAGCGTTCCTTACTGGAAGAGCTGAAGACCGACGGGACCATCGTCGTACTAAAATCTCAAGGCGTTGGCGCGAATTTCTTTTCTGGACCTCGTTTTCACCATCGACTGCCCTTCACTCAACAAGACTTTATTCTGGACTCTACGTCATTTTGGCAGACTCAGACTGTCGGCGAGGCATTTTCTATCGCCGGCCATTCGATAGGCGCGCTAGGGATTATGAGTCTCCTAGGCCTCTATCCGCGCGGCGAAGGCGTCCAGCATTAGTATTTGCCGCGGTGCGCCATTTCCCGCAGCGCCTCCGCGTTGCCCTCCGATTGCGGATTGATGTCCCAGCAGCGGGGGAGGGCGTAACTCAAATACAGGGCGTCCAGTACACTGTATTTCACACAATAATCCTTAGCCAACATCCCAAAGGGCGGTCAGTAGATCTATGCCGCGCGCTCAGCCGGGCCGCCCAGGGCGCTGTGCGCGCAGCGGCTGCACAGCGCCAGCGCCACATTAGCTACGGGGATTACAGCATCGCCCTCTGGTACCGCCAGAGATCCGCAGGCGCGGAAAGTTGCCGACCATGTCCGTGGAAATACCGGGGTAGAGAGTGACCACCCCTACCCCTACGAGCTGGGGCGTAATAGGATGCACGATAAGCGGACCTCTTTCCTGGCTTGCCGGTGAAGGCGTAAGACGGCGGATATGGATACTTTCCTCCATCCAGCAACGGAGGAAAATTCGGCGAGGCGAATGCATCAAACCCATAGACATGGGCCGTAATGGTACGGGTTGCCGCCGCGCAACAGTTTGTTATTGAAAAATAGCCTGAGACTTCCTTGACCGGATAATGAGCAGCCAGATATAAGGCGTTAAGTAAATTGGTTTTCCCACAGAAATAATTGGTTTGCCCACTGAAATTTAGTGCTTCCAGTGGAATTTGCGAGCCGGTGACGATGACTGGATTATTGAGATGCTCCAATTTCATGCACAATAAAGAACTTTATACACGATAAAGTCTGGCATTTCGGGACGGTAAAATCCCTGGCATCTGCGCCAATTGACGCTATAGATACCAGGAAACTGGTGGTAGCCATTACCAGAGCGCTGCATACCGACCGATGTTACCGCCGGTATAGGCTATATAAATAGATTTCTTCCTCTTTAGCGCACTATCTGTTCGCAGGAGAGACAGAAGGCGTAACGGTTTTGCGGATCGTTCCATTCAAAGCCCAGGCCGGCATCTATCTTCAGCCGGTCTACCACTTGGGTGACCGGCGCCGGCAACCATGACTGAATCAAACTAGGAATGACGGCATGCATCGACGCGCTGGTTTGCGCAAATAATAAATCCAGCAGGTTAGGCTCATCTAGATACCAGTTCAACTGGTATTGCTTCAACTGCGCCAGTTCGGCTGCTTTACTTGCCGCGTCATCGAAGTCCCCCAATTGATCTACCAACCCGTTTTGTGCGGCATCGCTACCAATCCAGACGTGGCCTTGGCTGATATTATCTACCTCTTCCGGCGTTTTGTGGCGGGACTGCGCAACCAAGTCGATAAAGTTGTGATAACCATTTTCGACGTTAAGCTGCATCATCTGCGAGAATTCCGACGGTAGCGTTTTGGTCATCGACACATCTGCCAGCGGTGAGGTAGCGACGCCATCGGTGTGGACGCCGATGCTGTCAAGGGAGCTCTCCAAGGTGTTTATTACCCCGAAGATACCAATCGACCCAGTTAGAGTGCTGGCGCTGGCGATGATATAATTAGCGGGGGTTGATACCCAATAACCTCCCGAGGCCGCCACACCGCCCATAGAGACCACTACGGGTTTGCCCGCGGCGCGCGCCGCGGCAAGCTCGGAGCGGATAACTTCGGAGGCGGTGACGCTGCCGCCGGGGCTGTTAACCCGGAATACAATAGCTTTGATATCGGGATCTAACCTGGCATCGCGGATCTGGTCGGCAGTGGTGTCTCCCCCGACCAACCCCGTTGTTTCCAGGCCGTCGATAATGGCGCCATTGGCGAGAATCACAGCAATTTGACCACCTTGTTGCGACGGCGTCGCTGGTCGATAATCGTAAATACTGATGCTATTGAACGCCTTGTCGCGCTTGTTCCAGCCAAAAGCCTTGGTCAGCTCGTCGTCAATCGCCGAACGGGACGCCACCTCATCGACCCATTTGTTATTCAACGCAAATTGCGCTGAATTGCCCTGTACAGCGCGCAGACCGTCCAGCATTGTCTTGGCTCCTGGAAACAATTGCTGCGGCGTAATTTGCCTATTGGTCGCGGCTGTCGTCAGATAATGCTGCCAAAGTTGGTTAACCCAGCGGCTATCGGCATCGCGAGCATCGTCGGACATATTGTCGCGCAAGAAAGGTTCAACCGCGGATTTATAAGTGCCGACGCGGAAGATGTGGCTATTGACTTTCAGTTTTTCGAGCAATGTCTTGTAGTAGAGGTTATTCTTGGCGATACCGTGTAGATCCACCGCACCATGGGGTGTGAGATAGATTTTATTGGCATAACTGGCGAGGAAGTATTGCGCCTGGCTATAACTGTCTCCCACAGCATAGATGGGTTTGCCGCTGTCGCGGAATTCGCGCAACGCCTTGCCGATGTACTCCAGCGAAGCCTGATCCGCCCCGGCGAAATCTTTCAGCGACAGTACCAGCCCGGTGATATTAGCATCGCTTTTCGCCTGGCGCAGTGTATCTACCACGTCAAATAGCGAATTTTCCTGCAGCCGGTTGCTAGAAGCACCAAGCAACTCTCGGCCGAGCTGACGGAATTTATTATTCATTGCCGGTTTGTCGACCACCGTACCGGTCAGATCCATCACCAATGCGCCTTTTGCCGATTTTGGCGGCGTGTGTCGTACTTGTAAGTAGATCCCCACCACCACGATGATAAGGAACACTAAAAATATGTTGAGGATAAATTCGCGGATAAAATTCAGTAAACGCCAACCCCACTTAAACGGGCCGAAAATAATTCGCCACAATGTGCGCATAAGATCTCCAATAAAACAGCGAAGTTCAAAATCATAATATAAAATTTGTTTGGCCGCGCTCTAAAAAACGCTACAGGTAAACCTCCCCGCCGCGCGTTTAGGTCCTCGCCTCGGACGAACGGAGAAAAAGCGTGTTTCGTCCTGTTGCCGACGCCCTCTACAACGGTAACATACTATTAAAGGTTAGAGCGCTATGTTACTGTTAACTCCCTATTCTACCTTAGAAGTGAACTCATGGATGTATTGGAACTGTTACTAAATCGCCTCTCAGCTTCCCGTTTAACCAAGCCCTCGCCGAACCAACCATGGCTCTATGCAACCGTGATGCTTCATCATTATCGAAGGTGAAGGCCGCAACCCGGCTGAGCGAATTGCTCAGCCAGTCGACTATGAAAGCCATATGGATCAAAAATGCATTGAAAAAGCGAAATAGGCGCCGTTTCGCACGCTGCTGATTATCGCGTTATCGCGCCTGTTGTAATACCCAAAGCAACCTGCCCCGCTGGGAACAAGTAGTTTTCGCCGCCAGCGCGGTACACGCCATGCAGATGGCGGCATTAGCGCAGGGGTTTACGGTATCTGGGACACTGGTATTTGGATCGCGCAGCGGGCGTGCGCACTGCGATTGGCTGTCGCGAGCAGGATGACACTGTCGGTTTTCTCTATCTCGGGAAGCCTCAGTTGAAAGCTAGCACCAGTATTGCCGCTGGCTGGCTACCGATGCATTCGTGCGCCGCTTTTGATTGCTCACCAGCATTATCAAGTTATTATTTAAGTGCGGTTTTCTATTTAAATAAGGACAACTATAATCCACAATCCACGCCAGCGATACCGGACGCGGTTTGATCCATGCGTTGCTTCAGAGCGCCACCAGCTGGCGCTCTCATCGCTGCTTGGACTGCCGTCGGCAACCGAAAAACCGGCAGTCAAAGCCGCACGGCGGCGTACACTGCCAAAACCCCGCTGCTCCGCATCCGCCCTGCCGTCATCATGGCGTAAAGAACATCGCTTTCGCCTGCACGGTATCAGATGATGGCACACTGTTAGCACGTATCATTGGGCGGCGTCTTGGGCCATTAACGCCTGAATGAAGGGCGCATCCGCCGCTAGAGGCAGGGCGCCATCGATGACGATGAGCCCTGCCACGACTGTAAGAGGTTTCGCTGTACTCACAAATCGAAATCCGCCCACACCGGTGCATGATCGGACGGCTTATCCATTGCGCGGATGGCGTAATCGATGCCGGTCGCCCGAACAGCGGCTGCTAACGGTCGCGAGGCCAGAAGGAGGTCGATACGCAGACCGCGGTTTTCATCGAAGCTGCGCGAGCGATAGTCAAACCAGGAGTAATGATTATCGCTTGCAGGATTGGCCTGGCGATAAGTATCCACCAGTCCCCATGCCAACAGACGTTCCATCCAGGCCCGCTCCTCCGGCAGGAAAGAGCATTTCCCGGTGCGTAACCAGCGTTTGCGGCTCTCTTCGCCGATGCCAATGTCC
>NZ_LECR01000022.1:28410-37925 GCF_001602625.1 Sodalis-like endosymbiont of Proechinophthirus fluctus | reverse complement strand
TATTCATGTCCCCCATGATAAGCAGCAGTGATTCGCCGTGGTGGCTTTGTTCCACATAGTCCTGCAGATTGCGGTAGAAGCGCTCTTTAGCCGGGAACTTGACCGGGTGGTTACGACTTTCACCCTGGGGAAAGTAGCCGTTAACCACAGTCAATATGCCTTTGAGCGTAATAAAATCGGCCATGATAATCCGACGCTGGGCGTCATCACCGTCGGTACTAAAGCCGCGGCGGATGGCTAATGGCTTTTCCCGGCTTAGCAGTGCCACGCCGTAGTGACCTTTCTGACCATAAAAGTAAACATGATAACCGTGGCGCGAGACCTCTTCGAGAGGGAACATATCGTCGTGGACTTTGGTTTCCTGTAAACCGATCACGTCCGGCTGCAGTGTACTGACAATAGCTTCGAGCTGATGGGGGCGAGCGCGTAGCCCGTTGATATTGAATGAGACAAACTTCATTTTTTATGCCAGGTGAGAGGTTATCAGCAAATGTTAGCAGAAACTGCTAGCCAAGAAAACGTGGTGCAATGGCACCGTCGGTCGGGAAATATGTCTGTGTGCTTTCAATAGGACGTTTAAGGGAGGGGGAAAGAATGATTCGCTACCTTGCGGCCGCACTACGGGCCTTGCTGCGCATCGTTGTCTCGCGTAGCGAGACGTGAACTTTGATCGAAGATTCTCACCTTCACCCTAAGAATATCAGGGAAACCATGGTGATTGCTGTTAGTAAAAAGTATGATGTAATGGTAGTAGGGGAGGGATTCGAACCTTCGAAGTCTGCGACGACAGATTTACAGTCTGCTTCCTCTGACCGCTCAGGGAACCCCACATGGGAGAAAAATTACAATAACCCGTCAAGCAAGACTTGTCATATCAAATAAAGCGGCGCTGTAAAGTGGCTAACGCGCGCCCCCTGATTTTTTGCCACTTTTTCTCCAACCGAAACGAAATGCGTGCGGGTTTGGAGGGCCCACGCGCCGCGCAGCGTCAAAAAAATAATGGTCCGATTGCCGTAGACGAAAACCCGCTGCAACAATAGGTGGCACAATGCCCTGGCTCAGCACATTTTTCTATAAATCCATTCCCGCACGTATTATTATTCCGCAGTTTAGGTATGATCGACGTAAATCACGTCCTGAATAAGGATAGGGCCTTCATCTAGGTTATAGGAGCGCTGATGATTTTCACCCCGCGCTCAATAGGCCTGGTGATAAGGACACGCGCCGATAAACGCCGGCAGGAATGAGTGATGAATATTAATGGTTTGGTTGGGGTAATGACGCACAAGTGTCCACATAAGCACGCGCATGTATTTTGCCAGCATCACCATGTATTTCGCCAGTACTACATAGTCCAGTGCGAAGGCGTCAATCTGCACCATCATGTTTCTCAGCGGATAAACCTTTCATAGCTTATCAGATGGAAGGGAATATCAAACCGTTTCGCCGGCGGCCGCAGCGTTTTCGTAGTTGCTGATGACCGCACTGAGATCCCCACATCGAGACCCCGCTGTAAGCAATTTTCATCAATAAATCCCCCAAGGGGCTTCTTTGGTTACCAGCACCATGATGCGGCGCTGTCCGGTGTGATTCAGTTCCCGTATTGTTCCTATTCAGACCCTTGGCATCTGGACATAGGGTGCGTAATACTTTTCTTTGTACATTTTGCGACTGCATTGAGTTGCGGATCCTGTCATGTCTGTTGATTTTTTCCATGAAACAGGGCTGTGAGGGAGCAGCGGCAGAATGGGAACAGCGCACTCCTGCCAGGTACACATGGGCCGTCGACATAATACCAGCGTTCATCTAGGCGGACAAAGCGGGAAAATTCGTGAATAAAGCCGTTGTGCCGTTGCCGCTCGTCGTAAAAGCAGGCGATAAATTCTAAATAGCTCTGACAGGCATCTTGGCCGGGGCTGCGGGTGCAACAAGTAGCAATTAAATAATCGACATCCTCTATCACAAAGGCGCTATAGCGTAAACGCATCAACTGTTCGGGTGTCGCGGGCCGCGCGTCACCCGAGAGGAATGGAGACCAGCAGTCGGCATACGGCCTACCGCTGTCATAGGGGTAAATTAGGTGCACGCGACATTATTCAATGATCGGAGTATAGAACGACGCTATGCAGAAGCGGTGGTAAATGGATTTTACCCAAGCAACCTCGGCTGCGACTTTTTTGGTTAAAGACCGGCGATAAAATGCCACGGCTGTGGCCTCAAGGACGGATTTTTCCCTATATCGGTGGTTAGCCCTTGTCAAGACAATGAGAAAGCTCCGTCATTTTGCACCGCAAAGATGTAAATTTCCTTAATGGTGATTAAGCTCGGTTACAGGTAAAATGGAATTTTTACATCATCGGCGACAGCATCATGGCCGTTAAATGGGGTAGTAATGGGGTCGTCGGGAGAGGAGAGCTAGGCACCAGTTTTTATGATTATGTGAGCGAATGAATAACCGGCAGCAGACAAAACAGCCCATGTCATTACTTAAGCAAAAATGGAGTACGACAGCCTCTGTTAGAAATAATCAGAGGAAGGAATTTCAGTGGCCAAATCGTTAACAAATAAACTTGTTCTTATCGTTGATGCTGACGCTTTTTTTGATCCGTGCTGAAGTAATTTCACTGATATTGGCAGTTGATGTCGTCGAGGCCAATCAAGAGCAGCATGCGTTGGATAAGTTAGTGTCCATCCGTTCGGATCTCATCATTTGCGATCTGAGAATGCAAGAAATGAACAGCATAACCTCTATTGAGCGTTTTCGCTAGGACAGATACCACCACCCATCCTGATTATCTCCGGCACCGATCAAATGGCCAATATCGCCCGGGTTCTTCAGCTCGCGGGGTGTGCAGGATATGCTGCTTAAACCGGTGGAGGATTTCCCCGTTTGCGCGAAATGGCGCTAGGCTGTCTTTATATCCCGATATGTTCGCCTCTAAAGACGACGAAAAAAGAGCATCTGTTTCAGGATTGGGATGCGCAAAGGGTTGGCAGCCTTGCTGTTACGAGCGTTGTTTAACATCTTCCTGCAGGCGGGCGCATTTAGCTAATCACGTACTCCGCTGCCAGAATTATTAACCTTGTTGAAACAGGTGAATTAACTTTTGCGTAAATCGAATCTTGAAGGACAATTTCCTTCATTAGTAGATTACTATCATCGCTTAATGAATAATTTAATTTTAGTGTCAGTCAGCCTGAGCGCCCACACTGAATACCAATAACCAGCAAATCTAGTTAAATAGTGGCGTACCGCTTGGTTCTATAGGGAATACCTGCCTAAATCAGGTCAGTCAGTACTGCACCGCATAGCAACACCAGATCTGGGACGCTGTCGGCCGTCTGCAGCCATAAATGCCGACTGATTAGCCGGCAAGGGCGTCAGTTTTCGTATAGAGAATAATCAAGTTAATATCTTTTTGCCATCACTATTAGGTAATTGTCCTATTTTATACTGAACACCTATTATTCCAAGGGTTTCCCCCTTCCGATACTGATATAATAGAAATATTAAATATATTATATAGATAAAAATTTTTCTTAACGAAAGAGAGGTGGTTCATGTCTGCTATTACGACAAAATTGAAAAAAGCAGTAATCCCGGTGGCGGGATTGGGCACACGAATGTTGCCGGCAACAAAAGCGATCCCGAAGGAAATGCTCCCATTGGTGGATAAACCTCTGATTCAGTATGTGGTGAATGAATGTATCGCCGCCGGCATCAATGAAATCATTCTGGTCACCCACTCGTCCAAAAACTCCATTGAAAACCATTTTGATACCAGTTTCGAGCTGGAAGCAATGTTAGAAAAACGCGTCAAGCGGCAACTGTTGGCGGAGATTCAGGCGATTTGCCCACCCCATGTTACCATTATGCAGGTTCGTCAGGGGCTGGCAAAAGGCCTGGGGCACGCGGTCTTGTGCGCGCACCCGCTAGTGGGTGATAAACCGGTTGCAGTGATCCTGCCTGACGTGATTATCGATGAATATGAGTCTAACCTGCAGACTGAAAATCTGGCAGCGATGCTAAAACGCTTTGAAGATACCGGTCGAAGTCAAATTTTGGTCGAGCCTGTGGATGATGTCACCAGCTACGGCGTGGTGGATTGCCAGGGCAAGACCCTTAATCCAGGTGATAGTGTAGAGATGGTTAGCGTGGTAGAAAAACCGACCACCGAAGCGGCGCCGTCTAATTTGTCCGTCGTTGGCCGCTATGTGTTGTCCGCCGCCATTTGGGCACTGCTGGAAAAAACCCCGCCAGGAGCCAGTAATGAAATTCAGCTAACCGACGCGATTTCGATGCTGATAGACAAAGAAACCGTCGAGGCCTACCACCTTAAGGGACTGAGCCACGACTGCGGCAACAAACTAGGCTATATGCAGACGTTCGTTGAATATTGCCTGCGTCATGAAAGTCTTGGCAAAGAATTTAAAATGTGGTTAAAAGACGCCATTACAGAATAAATCTCTGAAATTTTTTGGCTATATATTGACACAGACCAGGATCTTCCAATATGAAAGTAACGGTTTTTGGTATCGGCTATGTCGGCTTGGTACAGGCAGCGGTTTTATCCGAAGTGGGGCACGACGTATTGTGCGTCGACGTGGATGAGCACAAAGTAGAGAATCTGAAAAAAGGCGTGATTCCTATTTTCGAGCCAGGGCTGACGCTGCTGGTGCAACAGAATTATGAAATCGGACGGCTGAAATTCACTACGGATGCGCAGGCCGGCGTCAATCATGGCATCATGCAGTTTATCGCGGTAGGCACGCCGCCGAATGAAGACGGCTCTGCGGATTTGAAATACGTGACTGCCGTGGCGCGTACCATCGCCCAGAACATGAACGATCATAAAGTAGTGCTGGATAAATCCACTGTCCCGGTGGGAACCGCGGATAAAGTGCGCGCTGTGATGCAGGAAACGCTGCAAAGCCGCAACAGCACACTGACATTTGATGTAGTATCTAACCCTGAGTTTTTAAAAGAAGGGGCGGCGGTAACTGACTGCATGCGCCCTGAGAGAATTGTGGTAGGCACCGATAATGAAGATGTTGTAGAATTGCTGCATGAGCTCTATGAGCCATTTAATCGCAATCACGACAGGATGATCCTGATGGATATCCGCAGTGCCGAACTGACGAAATATGTCGCCAATTGCATGCTGGCGACCAAAATCAGCTTTATGAATGAAATATCCAATCTGGCGGAATTGTTGGGTGCTGATGTGGAGAAAGTACGCCAGGGCATCGGTTCGGACTCGCGAATCGGTTACAGTTTTATTTACCCTGGCTGTGGCTACGGCGGCTCTTGCTTCCCGAAAGATGTGCAGGCGCTCATTCGGACCGCCGAGCAAATCGGTTACCAACCCAAGCTGCTACAGGCCGTTGAAGACGTAAACTATAAGCAGAAAGACAAACTGCCAACCTTTATTCGCCGCTGTTTCGGCGACGATTTGAGTGGAAAAACCTTTGCGCTATGGGGGTTATCGTTTAAGCCCAACACCGACGATATGCGCGAAGCATCAAGCCGGGTGTTAATGGAAGCATTATGGCAAGCCGGGGCGACTATTCAGGCTTTCGATCCAGAAGCGATGAATAAAACGCAGCGCATTTACGGCCACCGAGACGATCTACAGTTGATGGGCACCAAGGAAGCCGCCCTGTTCGGCGCTGATGCTCTGGTAATTTGCACCGAATGGCAGAACTTCCGCGCGCCGGATTTCGATGTCATTAAGGCAGCACTTAAACAACCGGTGATCTTTGATGGCCGTAACCTATACGATCCGGAACGCCTCGCTAATCGCGGCTTTGTCTATTATGGCATTGGCCGCGGCGCGTCGCTTTCTTCTCCTTCTTAAGAGACCGCGATGAAATTTTTAGTCACTGGCGCCGCCGGTTTTATTGGCTATCATGTTAGCAGGCGTCTGCTCGCTGACGGTCATCAGGTGATCAGTATCGACAACCTAAGCGATTATTATGATGTGTCGTTAAAGCAAGCCCGTCTTGACAGCTTGCGGGCCTATGATGCTTTTCGTTTTCACAAGCTTGATTTGGCGGATCGGCAGGGCATTACCAGCTTGTTTGCCAATGAAGGGTTTGAGCGGGTGATACACCTTGGTGCACAGGCCGGGGTACGCTATTCGCTGGAAAATCCTCTGGCCTACGGTAACGCTAACCTTATCGGTCATCTTAATATTCTTGAAGGGTGCCGACATACTCAGGTGGGGCATTTGCTGTACGCGTCCTCCAGTTCGGTCTATGGCCTTAACCGCAAGTTGCCCTTTTCCACGGACGACGCGGTGGATCATCCGGTATCGCTGTACGCCGCCACTAAAAAAGCCAATGAACTGATGGCGCACACGTATGCGCATCTCTATCAGTTGCCGACAACCGGCCTGCGCTTTTTTACCGTCTACGGCCCATGGGGGCGCCCGGATATGGCGTTGTTCAAGTTCACCCGGGCGATGCTAAATGGCGAGCGTATCGACATCTACAATGGCGGAGACATGCTGCGCGACTTTACCTATATTGACGACATTGTCGAAACCATCATTCGTCTGCAGAACATTATTCCTGCGCCGGATGCCGGATGGACGGTGGAAACCGGCTCTCCGGCGGCGAGCTCTGCCCCTTATCGCGTCTATAATATTGGTAATGGTCAGCCGGTAAAGCTGATAGAATATATTCAGGCGTTGGAAGATGCCATCGGCATCCAGGCAGAGAAGAATCTGCTGCCAATGCAGCCTGGTGATGTACTGGAAACCAGCGCGGATACGCAAGCGCTATATCATGCTATTAGTTTCAAACCGCAGACGCCGATGGCGGAAGGGATTAAACATTTTGTTGAATGGTATCGCGAGTATTACCAGTGTTAATGTATTACCTGACAATAGTCAATAAAAACGGCCGGTAGGCCTTTTTTATTGACTATTGTATTGTGTCTGGGTTTCGGCGTGGATCGTTTATGCGTCACCTGGCGCAGATGGAATGCCACGCGCAACGTACCGGTGGGCATAGCGATACGGGGTAAGGCGACAGGCAGGATGATACCCCTATCCATCGATACAGAGCCACCGCGTTTTAGAGCAAACAGATGCGACGTCGCAGGTAAAAACGTAGTAAAAAAGCAGCTAATACGTTCTTGCCTATTAAGGGAGGGAGGCCAGGGTGGTGGTGTAGGGCTTGCCTTTGTCCGCCAGCCACACTGCTCTATTGGTAGAGCGCTCGCCTGTAGGATTATCAGCACGTCTTAACAGGCCGAGGCAAAGCGGTAATACTTAACAAGATAAGGATAGTATGGGCCGAGCAATGGATAGCGCTCGAGGATATGCGCCCGATTTTTGTCCGTTTATGTCTCGATAGGAAACATCACCCGGTGGCAGGGGCAGTGCCTCGGCGACACCTGGGCTAATGTAGCCCTCGTAAGGTCGCTGTCTTGCTACTTGCCGTTGCTGATGTTTTCGGTGGCTGTTTTAGTGTCGCAGGTAAGAATAAGGGGGAGAAAGCGTTCCAGGATCGGACTCAGGATTTAGGGCGGTATAAACAGGTTTTCCCTTATTATTTTGCAATTTATCAAAAGGATGCACGTGGGAACAAGGCTGGAAATATTGCTCATGAGAAGGAGATTCCTGTTTGCATAACAGCCAGCTGCCGCGGCGCTAAAAATGGAATGGGGAAGATTCATCCACTAATATACATGTAGGTTAACGAACATATTCACCCTATGAAAAAACTATCAAGAATGCGGCATAACGAGTATTTTGGCAGCAAGGCGGTCTTATTATTTTAGCTCGGTGATTTGTCTCCTTTGGTAATATACTGCAAGAAAAAAGGTCATAACGCTTACCTTACACCATTAAAATCACTGCAGATAAAATATTTCTTGAATATTGAAATACTTTTTAAGCAAACTGTCTTATTGTTACTATGGAATAGCGTGGACACTGATCGCGAGTTTATGAATGTGAAGATATTGTTGGATTATAACGGCGCAATGGTGGCACCTTCTTGAAAATACAGGGTAATTTCTACTCTTCAAAAAGTTAATTATTTAAATTTTAAATAAAAAATTTAAATAATAATAAGTTAAAAAACATCTACAGCGCAGATCCGCGTGGAATAGACTGTGGCTCCGGGGAGGTACTTGCATGATGTCGGGTAATAAGGCAAAGGATTTGGCCTATGTACACTACACGCAGTGCGATGGGTTGATAAAACCCGCTGCGGGCGCGGCGGGTTTTATCAACTTGGGTCGACCAGGCGATTACAACAGGAAATCTTCCAGTGCCTTGCCTTCTTCATCAATCGCTTTTTTGATTACCGCCGGGGTACGGCCCTGGCCGGTCCAAGTTTTAACATCGCCGCTTTCGTCGATGTACTGATATTTTGCCGGACGAGCAGCGCGTTTGTTTTTACCCGCGGATTTAGAGGAACTCATTGATTGCAGCAATTCGTTCGGGTCGATGCCATCAGCAATCAACATTTCTCGGTATTGCTGTAATTTGCGCGTATGCTCTTCAATTTCAGCCTGGGCTTGACTATCTTCCTCACGGCGTTCGTTGACAACGACCTCTAGTTTCTCCAGCATTTCTTCAAGAGTTTCCAGAGTGCATTCTCTGGCCTGTGCGCGCAGAGTACGTATGTTGTTTAGAATCTTTAGTGCTTCGCTCATTGACATAATCTCGAATATTATAAAGGGGCATCTTAGTAATAATAGAGCGCTATTTTCTTTTCTGCAATACCCAGATTGTGATTAATCAAAAATATCCTTTATAAATGCCTATGACACGTAACTGTAAATATATTGTGTTCGCTGTGCGAGGTAAAATTGATTTATCAGGTTCCATTTTTCCTTCAGGACGCCTTATGAGTGCATAATGCACTGCTGATTTCATTATAAGGAAGGTTTATATCACCTTGCCAGTGGGGTTATAACCGCTGTAAACCAGATCTTCCCGACGGCTGAAAAATAAAAGCTTTACAGCATAATCTCCTGCGTTTTCTTATATCGCCTAGCAGCTGATGTTCACTATTTGGGTCCGCTCACAGTTGTGATAAATGCCACCTGTACTACCATTTAATGCCGATTACGCGAGCTTTTTAACTCGGAGGAAACTATAACTCGCCCGTCGTAGCGGCCGCTGCACGTTTTTTATTTTTCGGGGAAGAAAATTATTGTTCGGCGGGCTAACTACTGCTGTCGGCGCTGGGTTGCGGGTGACAGGACAGCTCCATCCCGTCGGAGAATATGATACATTCTCACCCTGTTTATTTGGTACTATCATTGAGGCGGAGTGCTGAACAGATGGCGCAACTCTATTTTTATTATTCTGCAATGAATGCCGGCAAGTCTACGGCGCTGCTGCAGTCTTCCTATAATTATCAGGAACGCGGCATGCGCACGTTGGTATTCACGGCGGCAATCGACGACCGCTACGCCCGCGGGCACGTCAGTTCCCGTATAGGACTGACTTCCCCAGCTGACGTGTTCAATGCTGAAACCCATTTGTTTGCGG
>NZ_LECR01000022.1:27924-28396 GCF_001602625.1 Sodalis-like endosymbiont of Proechinophthirus fluctus | reverse complement strand
CGGCTGCCCATCAGCAACAGGCCGTTCATTGCGTGCTGGTGGATGAATGTCACTTTTTGAGCCGTGAACAGGTCGCCGGCTTGTGTGAAGTAGTGGATAAGCTGACGATTCCAGTGCTGTGCTATGGCCTGCGCACCGATTTTTGCGCGGAGCCGTTCACCGGCAGTTTGTGGTTACTGGCCTGGGCAGACAAGCTGGTGGAGCTGAAAACCGTATGCTATTGCGGACGCAAGGCTAACCGCGTGCTGCGTATCGACGAGCAGGGTAAAGCTATGCGCGATGGGCAGCAGGTGGTGATTGGCGGTAATAATCGCTACATGTCGGTGTGCCGCAAACATTTCACCGAGGCGCTGGGCTGCGGGGTACCAGTGCCGGGAATGAAATATCTCCCGCACGCATAGCTATCCGTGTTAAGTTAAATTGTACACGGGCATCTTTGCGGTGGCCCTGCGTCGATGGTATTCTGCTGCTC
>NZ_LECR01000022.1:20637-27907 GCF_001602625.1 Sodalis-like endosymbiont of Proechinophthirus fluctus | reverse complement strand
CGGAGGCGTTTAGCGCTGTTTGGCCTTGTGAAAAGTGTCGATACTCGCTCTGTCTCCCGGTTATCCCAGGGGAGCAACCCTGATGAGGTGAGGATAGAACGCCTAGCTGAGCTGTTGACTTAGGCTCTGCTTGGTACGGCAAGGGTACCACGCTTACCTGTTCATGCCAGTAGGTATTATGCGTACCAGTAGGTATTATGCGTACTCGAAGCCGCATTTAGAGGAGGATGGCGAAGATGACCCCCCGCCTAGGGCCCTATAGCCGTTGTATGCTGTCCGTGGTTAGCGATAGCTTGACGCTCTCTCCGTGAGCGTTACGTTCAGAAAGCGGGATCGGTACCGCCTTGCCGGACGCCGCAGTTTCCCCGCGTGACCTGCCACGAAGATTGGCAGGAGTATTCCATTTTCAGACCACGTCTTTGCTCCTGCTGTGCGCCCCACGGCGGCAGCTATGTCTCTCCTGTGTGGCGCACTATAACACAGCGTCTTTCCCCGGGCGCGCAAAACGGCGTTCTGCATAAGCGATGCCTTTACCGCCGGTATGTTACAGAAAAAAACCACAGGAAGTCAACCCACGGTGGGGTGGTTTAGGGCCGTTACGGCCCTCTAGTGAGACTGGTTAACCGCGGCACAGCAAAATACTGCGCCTCAGACCAGTCAACTGGTAACTTTCTTCGCTTTCTCTTCGCTCTTGGACGCCAGAGCTCTAACTTTAACATCCCATGCGGCGAGGCGGGGCTCGATGAC
This sequence comes from Sodalis-like endosymbiont of Proechinophthirus fluctus, assembly GCF_001602625.1. Lineage (GTDB taxonomy): Bacteria > Pseudomonadota > Gammaproteobacteria > Enterobacterales > Enterobacteriaceae. The sequence continues at coordinate 27,160 of NZ_LECR01000022.1, read as the reverse complement.
GACTTCTACGACTTGTCGAAGGGTTCGACGAACCTGCAGCCGTAGTAGGTATTATCTAGCAAGATTTGCTTCAATTCGGCAATCAGCGGATAGCGCGGGTTGTCGCCGGGTGCACTGATCGTCGAAGGCGTCTTCCGACAGTTTATTCACTTTGGATAGGAAGGATGCTTCTTGTATGCCAGCTTTACGAAGTGACGTCTGTCTGGATACCGAGTTAAGCTTAATTTCATCCAGCTACTGCAGCGGTTTTTAAATTTTCTACGCAGTGTAAGTTGCCCGCTACGGCTCCTAATACCCCAGATGATCGGCTATTTTCATCGTAGCGATGGCGTGCCTTCGGACGATCGTACTAGCTTGGTCGGATTATCTTGGCGTTGTAACGAATAATATTGCTTATCAGCATGGCATTGTCCAGATCATGGGGAATGTAGGATTCCGAGCTCAATTTGTTATGGGCAATTGAGTAATATACACCCAGAAGAAGGAGTTGGCAAGCGTGATACCGGCAATGGTAGCGGCGTTTATGTATACACTCCCGCGCGATCGGGTTTTTGGCGCCGCCACGGTAGCTGGCGGATAGATACTCCTTCAAAAGCTTCAGCGTCTGGTCGTCGGAGAATTCTGTCATCATTATGGAAACGCAGGTTTCTAGGGTGTGGGTCACCGTATCCAGACCAAAGGTGCACAGGGATTTAGGCATATTTTATGGTCAGATTAGCGTCGACAATCGCCATGTCCGGCGGCAGGGCATAATAGTCAGCCATTGGGGTATTTCTGGCCGGTGACATCATCGGTCACCACAGCGAACGGTGTGACTTTAGAACCGGTGACGGAGGTGGTAGTAATGGCGATCATTTTCGCCTTCACGCCCATTTTCGGGAATTTGTAGATACAGTTATCCATAAGGCTTATCGCCAACTCATAAAATGGTTTTCCGGATGTTCATACGTCACCCACATGATTTTGGCATCATCCATCGGTGAACTCCCGCTCTAGGGCGATAATGATGTCCGGCTTGAAGGAGTTCATCTGCGTCGTACCTTTACGCACGATGCTTAAGGCAGGGTCTGCTTCAACTTCAAAGAATACTTCGGTTTCAATATCTTGTTTTTTCAGCACTAAGGTAATCTAATCTGCATAGCCATTATTGAACAGGTAGCGGTCGGTCACGATAAAAGCGCGTTTGGCACCATAGCTGGACACTTTTTCAAACTCAATCGGAAGAGGATCGCGACGAAATAGATATATTTCAGAATGTTATGCCACATCATATTTTCAGCTCGCTTAGCGACAGTTTTGGTATTGATGAGGTGTTTCTGGCCTGCGTTTTCGAAAATCTAGTTACCACCCTAGAGTCAGCGACGGGGCCAGATTGAAGTTATACAGATCGCCGATGCCCGCTTTGCGAGGCTGGCGTATTGATACGAATATGCGCGGTTTTCATCTTGTCGCCGTAAATTTTACGCGCTCGCTTTGGTTGTCCTGATTGGTATAGAGACAGGAGGTGTGGCGAAAACTGCCCATCGCCACCAAAATTTTTCAGCGATTTCCATTGTGTCCTCGAAATCCCGTCGCGAGATACCTGGCAGGGGTAGGCGACAGTTTTTCGTAGGAAAAGGGTTCAGACTTATCCACCTTATTGACTTCGCCAATCAGGATTAGTATTGCTCAGTACGTACTGACCCGTCATTTCGACGATTTTCGCCGCCGACTTGTGACCTTTTAAGACCACCATTTTTAAGAATGATGTCAGAAACTGCATTCAGCTCCTAGCCCGCTCAGCTATAAGCCACCGTGGCTGGCGAAACGTTCGCGCGCCTGATCATACAGTGCTTCAACCACGACCATAGATTGCTCAGAGATGCAGATAACGCCTTATCGAAGGTTTTCGATATAAGGAAGGATAGAGGCAACGGCGCGTTCGATATCCACAATTTCATCCATCACGGCGGGGTTGGTTGCCGGTGTTGACGCCGATGTCGGGTGTAAGCGGCTTTCACTATGCCCGGTCGGCTAGTGGCGAGGATCAGGTTGATATCCGTATGGTGTATCAACTGATTGGACAGCTCCAATGACGATTCATCGATTCAGTCGATGAATCCTTGGGCTGTCCCTGCAGCAATGGTAGCGTACAACACGATGTCGGCAGTTTTGTTGGTGTCATTTTTGGCACAGGGATACGGCGAGAAGATGATCATCCCATTGCTGGTTTTTTCAGGTTGATGGGCACCTTGAAGTAGAGGTTGAAGTTGAGTTTGTCTTCTACGATACCCATACCGGATTCAGCCACCGCCATTTCGGCGAGCGGAATACGGGAATCTGCCGCGGCCAAAGCAGTCGCACGGGAAATCTTGTCTACCTGTTTCTGGGTAAAATTGGCATATTCGCACTGTGATTTTCATACCAGTGTAATAATGTATTGATTTCATCGACATTAGTAAAAACCATATTGCTCTCTTAATTAAAGTTAAAAATTGCGATAAATATGTTAAATAATTTAAACAATAAGTCTTGTGTTGACAATTATATAACAAATTTTCTCTTTCATCTGTCATTTGACACGTTGCTTTTTGACCTTTTTTGTCATGGCGTTTTACTTAACTAGTCTTCAGTTCGCCATCATTAACATCTTTTGATTTACTGTCTTATTATCTTAATTACATTATTCGCTTCCTTAATGCAAAGCTTACTTGGTATATAACGATGAATATGTGATCAGAAATAAAAAATGTAAGATGATACATTTCATCTCCAACAAAAAACGGTTTTTTACCTAAAAAATATCTTTGATCCATCGTATTCATCTAGTGGTTAATAACTATAATATAATGAAAAAATTTTCGTTTCCGAACTGCGAAAATAAAGAATTGTAAAAGGAATAGAATGCGCTTAAAAATAAAACTAATTACTCTTGAGAGAGTATAGTAATTTTATTTATCTGGCTACTAAGCAGAATAAACCGTTATTGATCATAACTTGAAGTGATTGCTGTAAGAGAAAGATCAAACGATGGCCTATATTACTACTGCTAATGACATGCTATAGGAATAGAATATTTTCTTACCAACACTAATAAGTTATGCATTAAAATTTTTACCCCGATTTATGTTGTTGATGATCCTGACAATATTTTTTATACGCCATATGGGTCCATTGACGACACAGTTGGCAGGAGGGGTATTTCCTTCAACGCCTGTGCCATTTACGCCACGGGATATCAGCGCAGGGCCACTAAAGGTAGTGGTGCTACACTAAAGGTAGTGGTGCTCCCGCCGTTGACGTTTTAAGCGCGTGGCGCGCTACACTGGGCCTGCTGCCGGCGGCGGGCTGTGATTAACCGATTCATTGATAGCAACCGTTACAAGCGGTGCAGTGGCGTTTGCAATATCAGGAATATTGGAGTCAAATAGGTCTTATGTTGACAATTATATAACAGATTTTCTCGTTCATATTTTATATGACCCGTTGCTTTTTTGACCTTTTTTTGTCATAGCGTTTTACTTAACCAGTCTTCATTAGAGCCTATCAAGGGCAACGGTAGGATGCAATTAACGGCAGGGTGCAACTAATAGTAGGCCCAATGGCAGCTAGTAGGCCCAATGGCAGCCGCCGCGCAGATTATCGCTCGCAATAGTGGCAGTCGAGCTATATCGGGCGCAACAGGGGACGTCAGGCTAGCGAAAGATACTGGCGGGCGTTACCGGATCGCAAGCCATCAAACCATGATGGTAATTCGGGGCTCTGCTCTCAGCAGACTCTGCCGGGGCAGCCTGGATAGGGGGATCTGGTGGCCATTGCCGACAAGAACAGACCGGGCCCGTTAAGGATGGCTTCTTTGACTTAAACTTTAAACGCCGCTGGTCAATGGCAATATCGAACGGAAAACAGCAAGCACTTAGTACCAAACACCAAGCACCAAGCAAGCGTCAACCGTCAACGCCTGACTACAGATGCTGTAAGTCGAATGTCGAACACCGAATGCCTAAACGGTAAACAGTAAACGTTAAACGGTAAACGCTAAAAGGAAATGCCACTAGCCGCTCGGAAAGAATCAGACGTCAGGTAGGGCGACGCTCTATCCGGTATCGATAGGGGAAGATAAGCGCTGGCTTGTTGAGCTGGCAGCGGGAAAAATGCGCGTGTTTCGCCGCGTGAATTATTTACGCAGGGAAACCCGGTCTTGAAATAAGACAGATTGCACCTTGAGAAATCAAAGCGTGCACCATTTTGCAGTAGGGGATAATTTCCGCGTGGCGTATGGCAAGAAAAAATTTTTAAGATATTTCAGCCATATAAAAATTAGTACCCTGCACGGTAGAGTTTTTTAACCTTTCGCGTTCAAGGGACTTATCACGATGAAATTCAGATAATTATTATCATTAATATATTTACCTTTTGTGTTTAAGATGCCGTTAGGATAGATTAATTATTTGATATATTGGACTATTGCAGTTGAAATCACAATGATAAAGGCCACGCGCATTGCCAAGGCGTGTTCCTGGATTGCCGTCGCGACCTTTTTACGGCGGTGATACGCCTTGTTCAACGTGCCAGGGTTAATACTGAATATCATAATAATACCCCGCTTCGTTCGCCTCAGTGGACTTGGTGCGCGTTCATACCGCGCTGAAGTTCAGATTGGATCGCGATATCATCGTCAACAAAGTGAAAGCGCAGGGTAATCCTGCTAGCTTACGGCTTTACGCCGCCGCCCCTACACCGACGGTGCCATGCTGACGGATGCGGAATGTTTTGGCGGGTCGCAGGAGAAGAGCAACGAAGAGGCGTGTAAATTATTGGCCGAGGCGAGTTACATAAAAATAAACTGCTGACCTTTGATTTACTGTACAACACCTTAGATCTGCATAAAAAACTGGCTATCGCCGTGGCGTTCATCTGGAAAAAGAACCTGGGCAATGAGTGTGAAGTTTGAGAATCAGGAATGGAAAACTTTCCTGGACACCCGCCATCAGAGCAATTTAGACGTCGCACGAGCCGACTAGTGTGCGGATTATAATGAACTTACATCTTTCTTGAATATTATACAACTCCAACAACTCCGATAACAGAATCCATTAAAAGAGTCCGGTATTTGACAAACTTGATTGTCCAGGCCCTGCAGGCCGGTTAGGAAGATGTCATAGCCAGATTCTATCAGCAGGTGGAAAAACAGTTGGATAAAGACTCGGCAATCGTCCTGGTGTATTACTATGGTAAGCCAGTTTAGTTAAAATTTACGTATGGGTTATACTGGTAAAGATTCTCTGGATAATGTGTATTATAAAGATCTATTCATTATCAAATAACAAGGATATTTGACGAGTGATAACAGAGCAGGCCGCTGGTGGTCATACCATTTTTGTCCTGCAAACACTTTATCGTCTACTACTATGTTATAGTTTTGGTAATGGTAAAGTTTATTCTTCGACGACTGCTGGAAGCGATTCCAACGCTGTTCACTCTGAATCACAATCTCATTTTTTTATGATGCGTCTGGTGCCAGATAGCATGTTTACCGGCGAGTAGTGATTTCGGCCCGTCGTTTAAATATTAAAGACTGCTCGGTCAACGATCTGGTGGCCAACTCATTCCCCGTCTCGGCCAAGCTCAGTCTGGCGGCATTTTTGCTGGCGGTGGTGGTTTGGGTAGCTGCGGGAAGTCGTGGCGGCCCTCAAACAGAATGCCAATGTGACGCCTATTGCCAATGTGATGCCTATTAATAGGTCAGAGAAAAGGGCCAGAGAAAGCACGACTATCGGCAAAATAATAAATTGGGATGGCCGCCATTCCAGTCGCTGGCAGGCAGCCATTTTATTATGATGGCAAAGCGAGATAGATAGCTAGCATCGCTCACATAACCCGCAGTTCGATAATTTAAGCACTACATTCCAATTTTATCCGCCCTTCGCGTGCCAAAGGGAAAGGGTTGCCGATGCGGCGGATTATTTTAAGCCACGCCTTGAAAGCTGCGGCGTCTCTGCCAGCTATTTCGTACATGGGCTAGTGTTTGTTGGTATTATTACCGGCTCGATGGTAATAGAAACAATTTATGGTCTGCCAGGGATCGCCCAGCTGTTTGTGAACGGCGCTCTTAATCTCGATTAAGAGCTGGTGCTGAGGCTGACAATTCTGGTAAGCACCTTGACCATCTTGTTTAACGCCATTGTTGATGTCCTGTATGCGGTTATCAACCCGAAAGTCTGTTATTGACTCTAGAGCGCGCAAATGATTGTAAGTAAAAAATAGCGAAGCTCTGGAGAAATGCAGTGAACAATTGGAAGGGAGGGAGGATCGCAGCCTGCGGACCGACGCCCGTCGGCGCTTCATCCATAACAAAGCGGCATTGACTAGCTTGCTTATCCTGCTATTGATTGCGCTGTTTGTAATACTGGCGCCCTCGCTGTCTGTTTTCTGCTATGACGATATCGACTGGTACATGATGTCCAACGCGCCGGATATCGCCTCCAAGTGCTATTTCGGCACCTATTCTTCCAGTCTTGATGCTGGTACAGCTGACTATCGG
>NZ_LECR01000022.1:12839-20585 GCF_001602625.1 Sodalis-like endosymbiont of Proechinophthirus fluctus | reverse complement strand
GACGTTATACGGCAATTCGTTTCCGTTCATATTGCTCGTCATCCTGCTGGTGATGTTTTTCAGACAGAACATCTTCCTAATTTTCATCGCTATTGGTTTAGTTTTCTGGCTGGATATAGCCCGTATCGTCCGTAGTCAGACGCTGAGTCTCAAACGCAAAAATTTTATCGAGGCGACCATCGTCAGCGTAGTGTATCCACCTGCAATATTATTCTGTGCCAAATTATGCCGAATGTACTTTGGTATTGTGGTGGTATACGAGTCGCTGCTGGTGCCGAGTATGATTTTGTTTGAGTATTTCCTGAGCTTTCTCTAGCTAGGCTGCCCAGGAAGGAGTTTCTGTCCAGCTGGGGCACACTGTTGAGCGATGGCGCCAACTCTCTCGATGGAGGTCTCTCCCTTGTTGCTGATTTTCCCAGCACTGTTTCTAGTAGTGACGTTATTTTGTTTTAACTGTATCGGCGATGTATACGTGACGCCTTCGATCCGAAAGACCGTTAGAAGTGCTGTGATGAGCACGAATCACACTTCAGTGCCTGTCACGGTGACGCTTATGGACACTGCTGCGCCGGCGCTACTGAATATACGTGGCTTGTATGTTTCTTTCGCCTTGATGGGGATGGCTGGCGGGCATAGCCGTATCAACGGCAGCTCTATGTTTAACGACCTTGAAATCCTCAACCTGCTGGAAAAGCAGTTAAATAAACTGCGTACCGAGCAGATTTCGATGATTTTCCAGGACTAAATAACCTCTATTGAGTCTCTAATGGGCGATTAATTGATGGAAGTGCTGATTGCTTAACGGATAAGTAAGCTGACGTCTTCGCCGAGTCCGTACGTATGCTGGATGCGGTGAAAATGCCCGAAGCGCGCAAGCGTATGGGTATGTATCCCCACGAGCTTTCCGATGGTCAATGCCAGCGTATCGGTATAGCCCAGGCTCTTATCCTCGAGCCTAAGCTGGTGATTTGCGATGAACCCGTGGCGGCGCTGGGCGCTTATACAAGGCGTAGGTGGTGAATTTGCTACAGCAGATGCAGTGAGAAATAGGGCTATCGTTGATCTTCATCGCCCACGACTTGGTGGAGATGGTCAAGCATGTCTCTGATCGGGTTCTAGTGATGTATCTCAGACACGCGGTGGAACTCGTCAGCAGCCATGATCATATGTACCATAATCCACAGCATCCCTATACGCGTGCCTTGATGTCGGCAGCGCCGATTCCGGATCCAGATAAAGAGTGCAATAAGGAAATTTAGCTGTTAGAGGGGATTTACCGTCGCCGATTAATCCACCGTCAGGGTGTATGTTCCAACTCGCTGCCCGATGGCTGACGAGACGAGAAATGCGCCGTGAAAAGGCCTAATCCTAAGCCAAGGGGCAGCGCAAACCTTGCGGGTACATATAGCGGATGCGACTCGGCTTATTCCTTCATGTAGCAGACTTTTTCGGTTCTGTCGCGGTAAACCATGATAAGCGCAAACACATCGTTGACTGCCAACCTGTCTTGTTCAGACAGCCTTATCACCACTTCGGCAAACAACAAGCATGCTGTCTGGCAAAATTACAGTAATGGACTGAAAAAATAGAATAGCCGTTCGACGATACGCTGCCAGTAGGGACGCTTCGACCAGACTCTGGCCTCTATAAGTTGTGACCGGGCAAGATAATCCTCCTGCACTCGCGACAGATCGCTGCCGAAATCGTTATCGTCGATTACCAGTGTTATCTCAAAATTCAGCCACAGGCTGCGCATATCCAGGTTTACTGTCCCCACCAGACTTAATTGGCCATCGACTAACACACTTTTGGTATGCAGCAAGCCACCCTCGAACTGATGGATTAACACGCCTGCTTCTAGCAGTTCGGCGAAGAAGGCCCGGCTGGCCCAGCCCACCAACATTGAATCGTTATGGCGCGGAATGATAATATGCACTTCCACGCCACGTTGCGCCGCGGTACAAATGGCGTGCAGCAAATCATCGCTCGGCACCAGATAGGGCGTGGTCATAACCAATTGCTTGCGTGCCGCGTAGATAGAGGTGAGCAAGGCCTGATGTATGACGCCCTCGGGAAAACCCGGCCCCGAAGCAATCACTTGTATGGTATGTCCCGATACCTGTTCAAACGACATGATATTGACGTCGGGTGGCGGTGGCAGGATGCGCTCACCGGTTTCTATTTCCCAATCGCAGGAGAAAATGATGCCCATGGCGGTGGCTACCGGTCCTTCCATACGCGCCATGATATCGATCCACTGGCCAACACCCGCGTCTTGTTTGAAATAGCGCGGATCTACCATGTTCATGCTGCCAGTGTAGGCGATATGATTGTCAATCAGCACCATTTTACGATGTTGACGCAAATCCATACGGCGCATAAACACGCGAAAGATACTGACGTGCAGCACTTCCACCATGTTCACGCCGGCTTCACGCATCAGAGTGGGGTAAGGACTGCGGAAAAATGCCACGCTGCCAGCCGAATCGAGCATGACCCGGCAACGTACGCCGCGCCGCGCCGCGGCCATCAATGCTTCCGCTACCTTGTCCACCAGGCCACCGGCTTGCCAAATATAGAATACCATCTCAATGTTGTTTTGCGCCAAACCGATATCGTGAATCAGCGCCCACAGCGTATCATCAGTGCTAGTTAGAAGCTGCATTTGATTGCCTTTTAGGCCTCCCATACCCTGCCGGTGCTCGCAGAGTTGGAACAAAGAGCGGGCTACTTCGCTATTTTCGCTGGCAAAAATGCGACGATACCCTTTAAGATCGTCAATCCATTGGGCGGTAGAGGACCAAAGCGCTTTTCTACGCTCGGCGCGGCGCTTACCCAGGTTGAGTTCACCGAATAACAGATAAGTAATAATCCCCACTAACGGCAGAATATAGATGACCAATAGCCAGGCCATAGCGGAAGGCGCCGCGCGACGTTTCATCATTACCCGCAGGGTGACGCCTGCGATCAACAACCAATAGCCGAAGAGCAATAGCCAGTTGATTACGGTATAAAGCATTGTCATAGTAGAGAAAAATCCTATTCGCGGAGCGTTAGCTTGAGTTTACGCATAAGGGACGCAAAGAGGAAATTCTTTTACTGGACGCGTTATCCCTGCAATCAGCGCGTGGGTTGTTGAGTATGGCTGGAAAAGTGGTTATAATAGCGTCCGTTGGTTCAAGCCCGTTCAAAGGTTTTAGTAATTAAACGAAGCCGTAACAAAGTCATCCGCTGGCGTATATAGCGGTCAGGTACAGCGCAGGCATATCCAATGGGTAGAAGCGCAATCCTGCACCAGCTCAAATAGCCGCGGCGCTCATTGTTGTTTGCCTTCACCTATACGCTGAACTGAGCACTTGTGGCACTGACCGGCTAAAAAACTTGCGCTGCTGCTGATCCGACGGCAGCGACTGAGGTTTGTCGCTGTTATCCACCGCGACATAGGTAAACATCGGTAGAGTCTAGTAGCGATGGCCGATGGGCTCTGAGGACACCTTTTTTCACCTATACCTCGATATGGTAGTCAACTAACTATTCCACGTTTTCAGACATGGGGTATAAAAAAATAGATGACATCGCCCACCTCCACCGGTTTTAGAAATGTCATGCCGTCGACGCCCACCGTCACAGCCAGATCCTGCGCCAGCTCTTTCGCCAAGATAGCGCCGCCAATATTCCATTTGCGATATCAGCCTGCCGCCGAAAATATCGCCGTTGACACTGGTGTCAGCCGGCATGGCCAGCGTGCGTAGTACTTCACCTCTGGGTGGCTTAATCACTTCGCTCATCATTACTCCCGTTTAACATTACCCGTGTTAAAAGCGCGGGATTAATGGATATTATTATTATGTTCATCCTCCACTATATGATGGCGGTAGATATAAGCTCCGCTGAGCAAGGTAAACACCAGCGTCAGGCCAGTGAGGCCAAAAACCTTGAAATTCACCCAAATGCTTTGCGGTAACCAAAACGCGATATAAATATTCGCCGCGCCGCAGACAAGGAAGAACAGCGCCCAGGCGATATTCAAATTGTTCCAAACCCGTGCCGGAAGATGAATTTCTTTATCCAGCATACGTTGAATGAGAGGCTTGTTGAGGACGAACTGGCTAATCAGCAGTGCTGCGGCGAATAGCGTATAAATCACCGTCACCTTCCACTTGATAAATTCCGCATCGTGGTAATAAAGCGTCAGAGAGCCAAATATTGCCACCAGCACAAAGGTAATCATGGTGATCTTTTCTATTTTGTGATAGCACAGCCAGGTATAAACCAATACTAGCGCGGAGGCGGCTATCAATGCGCCGGATGCGTAGTAAATGTCGTACAGCTTGTAGACAATAAAAAATACTACCAAAGGTAGAAAATCAAGAAACTGCTTCATAATAAAGTCCACCGGTAAAGAGGGTAAACACCACCATCAGGCCTGCTGCAATAACATATACAGACGATAAAGATAGATTAGCAGCAGAGCAGAAATAAGATTGCTCAAACAATTTAACAATACTGCTGCCACCAACGATGACACTAGAGTGAACTGGGTCGCCAGCAGAAGCACTGCCGCTTTAGCCAGTAGCCAGAACAGAACTGCCGGCGCCAGCAGCCGAAGATTAGCAAACGCCAGACTGGCGCTCAGGCGCATGGATTTGATGGCGCCTAGATTATCGCTAGTAGCAATGACCGGTGCCAGGCTAAAAGCGATGGCCATCAATATGCCCGGCACAATAATCAGCAGGCCAATCTGGACCAGCAGCGTAGTGAGAAAAATAAGCAACAGCAGGCGCGGTAAGAGCGGCGCTGACAGGCCGATTGCGCGCAATACGCTGACGGGCTGACGGCTGGATACCAGGCGAATCATGGTCAGCAATCCTCCCACTAGCAGGACGTTGCCGACCAGACTGGCCAGTGTGCCAGCAGTGGAGGCCTGCAGTAACATGCGCTGCTGCTCGACCGACATCTGCTGTACCAACTGCTGCAGGCTCATACCGTCGGTGTCACCCATATAGGTACCGTCGTTCATCGTCATCAGCTGCTCACTGCCAGGAGATAGCGCATGTCCTAGCACAATGCTTATCAGCGCCGTCAGCAACGCCAATAGCACGATACTGGCAAACTGATTACGAGAAAAATTCAGCATGTCGCGGTACAGGGTACTTGCCATAATTGGCATGTAAGCTCCTTGGCAAAATAATCAACAAATAGGCCAGCCCGCTATTCTACTTTGTTAATCCACGGCTTGGCACCCCAATACATCATACCCGGGCGGGCGCGGCAAGACAATTTCCATGCGCCACCGGTCTTGCCAAGAGCGGAAATCCATAGTGCTTAAGGACGCGATCGCACGCGGTATTCGCCAGGTCGTCTTCGCCGCTCATACGGAACCCGTGGCATGGTAACGCGGACGGGAGGTATAGATAGCGCAGTTCACGCTGTCGCCGAATTTGCCCCTACAGTGCGCGCAGTGCGCGGGCAACGCGGCGGGCGATCATTGCTGCCCGCCATACAGCGTAATGAGCGGTTCCATTAATGCTGCAGGCACTTAGCCGTCGCCGTCATCCGCCTCGGCCCAGTAGTAAAAAGACAAGTGGAAGAGAATGCAGCAAGCGCCGTACAAGACATGCAGGAATTGCCATCATCGTATCCACCAAAGCTACAACGTTGAACCCGAACTGACACACTCGCAAGCTACCCAGCACGCCGCCTGAAAGCAACAAAATGGCTTAATACTGACTGAAAGAGTGGCCCCCTTGCTGTGGCAGTGGCGGACGTAGCCTCGCCTCACTTCACCCAGCGATGCTTGCATGGAAGAATAAAGCATACAATGGCAGTATATTACTGTATAATGATATTATTTAATTTATTTATTTAATAATATTTATATCTATCTGCCGCTTGTGAAGCCAGCAGATGCGAGGTTCTCTATGAGCGAAAAGCTGCAAAAAATCTTGGCCAGCGCCGGACAAGGTTCTCGCCGAGAAATCGAAGTCGTTATTGAACAGGGCCGCGTGAGTGTAGATGGTAACGTTGCTACCCTGGGGGATCGCGTAGAGCTCACCAATACCACTATGATCCGGGTGGATGGTCGCATTATCACCATCAAACCAGCGGAAGATACTCCTTGCCGCGTGCTGGCTTATTATAAGCCGGAAGGCGAAATCTGCACGCGTCGCGATCCCTATGGGCGGCCAACGGTTTTTGATCGCCTACCGCGTCTCAATAATGCCCGGTGGGTGGCCGTTGGCCGCCTGGATGTTAATACGTCTGGGCTACTGTTATTTACCACCGACGGGGAACTGGCTAATCGTTTGATGCATCCGGGCTACGAAATCGAACGAGAATATGCCGTGCGTGTTTTCGGCGTAGTGGATGGGGAAAAACTGCGCCAACTGACCTACGGCGTACAGCTGGAAGACGGCCAGGCAGCATTTTGCAGCCTGAAGTTCCAAGGAGGAAAAGGCCTGAACCAGTGGTACAACGTGACGCTGACGGAAGGGAGAAATCGAGAAGTACGGCGCCTGTGGGAAGTAGTTGGCGCCCAGGTCAGCCGGCTTATCCGCGTGCGCTACGGTGACGTCACGCTGCCCAAAGAGCTGTCGCGCGGTGGTTGGGCCGAACTGCCGCTCGATAATACCAATTACTTGCGCGAAAAAGTACAGTTGCCGCTTGAGTCGGTGACTAGGTTGCCGGTAAAGCGCGATCGCCGCCGCTGCAGGCTACGCAAATCCGGCGAGAGATTAAGCGCAGCAACCAAAGAACGTCCTCGCCCTGCATCAGCCGAAGCAGTAAACGCAATAACGGCATAGATTAGCAGTATCGCCGCTCGGGGTTGTGGTGAATACCGCCCTAGCCAAAGACATGTCCCTGAGAAATAGAAGCGACGTCCCGTTGCGTGCGGGACGTCGCTCCAGGATGTGACCGCGTAATACCGCGCTAGGTGATAGAGAGACCTGTGGGGGAAAATTAAAAGAAAGCCGTTTTAAGTGACAGTGTCACTAATAAATGCCCTGCTGCGCTATGATGCCAGTATCGAAATCGTGTTTAACCGACCACATCTCGCTGACGGTATCCGCCATTTCCAGCAGCTGTTGGCGGCAGTCGCGGCCGGCGATAATGACTCTTTGCACCGTGGGACGTGCGGTAAGGGCAGCGATAATCTCCTCGTGGTCCATAATCGTAGCGTATCATATACGTCAGCTCGTCCAGCAGCACAATATCCAGCATGTCGTCCGCAAGTATTCGCCTAGCGTAGCGCCAAGTGTCGCGTATCGCGCGCGGTGGCGCTGTCAAGTTCGCGATGCGTCCCCCACAGGTAAACCCGGTGACTATCACCTAAAACTTGACTACGTGCGGCTCCAGAGTAGCCGGCGATCGCAGTTTTGCGCCACTAGCCTTTGATGAACTTCACCATCCCGGCAGGTAACCTATGGCTCACGGCACGGATCATGATGGCCCAGAAACATGTGGTGGTCTTGTCTTTGCTTTGCAGTTGCCAGTGAAGACGATCACGATCCCGTACGACTCTGTCGTGGCGTCGATGGCGGGCAATCGACCTTCTCTTTTAACTGCTGTTGACGCTATGGTAGCGTTTGGCATCCATAAAACTATCTCGACGAAGGTCACAACGCCGTGCCGGCAATGACGGCCGAGTATCAGGTCGCAGGACCAGGTTTACGATCGGGTTGTGCATCAAAGCTGATGCCGGTTTTACACCGGCTGTCGTCGCCCATCAGGTAAAGATAGATAGAC
>NZ_LECR01000022.1:12031-12735 GCF_001602625.1 Sodalis-like endosymbiont of Proechinophthirus fluctus | reverse complement strand
AGACGCGGGATACTCCTCTGCCAATACCTGCATCATCCCTTCAGTGGCGAATTTGGATACCGAATAAGCGCCCCAATTCGCCCGTCCCTGTCGGCCCACGCTAGAGGTGCTGAAAATCAGCGACGGGCTGCTGGCTTTAAGCAGCAGCGGTAGCAATACTTGCGTTAGCATAAAGGTGCCGTTGATATTAACCGCCATGACTTCTGACCAGCACGCGGGAGTTTGCTTGGCCATAGGCGCGATTTCACCCAAAAGGCCGGCGTTATTAATCAAACCGTCCAGATGTGGAATTTCGTCGGTAAGACTTTTGGCCAGCCGCTGATAGGGCGCCGGCTCGGTACAGGCCAAATCCAGCACTAGCACCCGGGCTTCACGCCCGCCCGCCTCCTCGATGGTCTGTTTCACCGTGTTCAGTTTATGTTCTGTTCTACCAAGCAACAATACTGATGCGCCGTGGCGGGCATAGGTCAGGGCCGCCTCGCGACCAATGCCGTCACCGGCGCCGGTCACCATAATGTATTTTTTATCTAGTAAATTACGTTTAGGCTGATAATACACGCCTCACTCCTTAGTTAGGAAACATTATCGCCAATCGCCAATTATTATGGCTCCTATAGACAGACTTATCTCCTTTTATTCCTGATCCAGAAGGATATTTCAATCGCCGGGATTCTGATGTCCGCGCCACGCAAGCCGACGCAGGG
>NZ_LECR01000022.1:0-11905 GCF_001602625.1 Sodalis-like endosymbiont of Proechinophthirus fluctus | reverse complement strand
TGCAGGCACCTTCACCCTGCCCTGGCGGCAATATTCTGATTTTCTAAGAGACGCGGCGCAGAGCCTTGGTTAGGATAGCTGTCGACTGTTCTCATTATTAGCAAAGGTTTTGTGGAATTTATTTCGTTGTACAAACTTTTTCTGGCCAAAACCCTTACCAGTGAGTGGTATTGGCAATCAGCGAAACTCCAGCGACTGTGGGAAAAGGGAATTCCGCTCACCGTGGCGGTAGATAAGGTCACCACAAGCGGCGGTTAATATGATGGCCTTTGTCGCCGACTACATTGTCGCGGCCTCCTTGCCATTATCGTCTCCATCGGAGTGGTTGCGAAGATCCATAAATTCAACTACTTATAAAAATGTAACGATATTGATATGGAGTTGTATACCACCGGTGCCTATACAAGCGGACACTGATGCTGTTTGGCGAGAAAATTCTTCTACCGGGCGCGAAAAGTTCCAGCAGGAGTTGAATAAGACCCATCAGTTGTTCAATACCTTTGTTTAGCGCGTGCGTTCCGCGCTGGATGTCGATGTCGTCGCCAGCGGGTTGAACATTGGTATAGCGAGCAGGCAAAGCATTTGGGGTTGGTGGATGCTATCTGGTACCAGCGACGATGTGCTTATTGAGTAATTAGTGCGCTATTAAGTGATAAGCGTGCGTTTTATTGTGTTTAAACGCTGGATAAATCGTTTTACCGATAGCGCCGCGAATCCTGGAACAACGGCTTCTGCGCTATTGGAGCGCTCGTAAAAGCCTCTGCTGTAACCCGCAGGCCCGCGGCAATCTTGATACGCCAATACTGGATGCGCCACCATTGTATAGGTGATACAAAGACGGATGGCCGGCTACCGCGCGCTTTCGTAAAGCGGCGTACCTGACAGTTTGAGATACTGTCTAGTTTTAATGCCAGTCTTGAGCTATAACATGAGGACAATGGTTTGAGGCGGTCCCCTCCTTGGCGTTTGTCGCCCCTAATTTCTGGCCAAGCGTGAGAAGCGACGTCCCGGCAGTGCTGACATTCAGCCTGGTCTTTCATTTGATAACGTCCGTCACCGAGAGATTTATGCCGCGTTGAATGTCGACGTCTGTCAGACTGACTGGATGACGGGCGTTCATTACGGCATCGGCTGAGGCAGCGGTACAGTATATCAATCTGCCAGATGATATTTTTCCGATAGAACATGGGCGAGATGTTTAAACATATTAAATACGGCAGTGGTTTTCTACGTCGGTATTCCTTGCTCATCAAGAAAAAATTCACCGCTTGTAATACTCGGTTGTGTTTGTCGGAAAACCGACTAAGGTTTATTTGTTTATTTTACTGTATTTCTAATTGCGTAGCGGGTAAAGCAATTTTTCCTCTGCTTATTGGTTGCACCGGTTTTTTATCATGTACAGTGCAGCCCTTCGGCGCGTCGGGTGGTTACTTTGTTACCGATTAGCGGGGAAAGTAAGCAGCGATTGCCGGCGATTATTATAAAAATAAGCTTATTAACAATAAGTTGACCTACCTTTCTTATGTCTAGTGAGCGTGACAAAAACAGGTTGATTTTTGTCGGCGCTGCCGCAATATAAAAAAGAGGCATGCCCAGCCAGGGTCTAGCGCAAAAACTTCTTATTGCAGAAGACATCATTCAGGTAAAGGTAAAAATGGGTATAGCTCTTGTTATCGTTGAATCGCCAGCCAAAGCCAAAACGATTAATAAATATTTAGGCAAAGACTATGTGGTTAAGTCCAGCGTCGGTCACATCCGCGATTTGCCCACCAGTGGTTCAGGTAGTCAAAAGAGCGTCGATGCTAGTAAAAAGAAAAAAGGTAAACCTGACCCGCAGCATGCGTTGGTCAACCGGATGGGCATCGATCCTTACCATGGCTGGAAAGCGCAGTATGCGATTTTGCCCGGTAAAGAGAAAGTAGTGACTGAGCTAAAAGCGCTGGCAGAAAAAGCCGATCACATCTACCTCGCAACCGACCTTGACCGCGAAGGGGAGGCGATTGCCTGGCATCTACGTGAAGTTATCGGTGGTGATGATAAACGTTTTAGCCGAGTAGTGTTTAATGAAATTACCCAAAACGCGATAACTCAGGCCTTTGAACAGCCAGGGGAGTTGAATATTGACCGGGTCAACGCCCAACAAGCGCGGCGGTTCATGGACCGTGTCGTTGGCTATATGGTCTCGCCCTTACTGTGGAAAAAAATCGCCCGTGGCCTGTCGGCTGGACGGGTCCAATCGGTGGCGGTCAGACTGGTAGTGGAACGAGAGCGGGAAATCAGAGCCTTTGTGCCTGAGGAGTATTGGAAACTGCACGCCGATCTGCAGACGGCGCAGGCGTTTCCCTTGGTGATGCAGGTAACGCATCAGCAAGACAAACCCTTCAAGCCGGTAAATCATCAGCAAATTCAGGAAGCTCTCTATGGGTTTGAAAATACCGATTACGTAGTCAGCGACCGTGACGATAAGCCTATCAGCAGCAAACCGGGTGGCCCGTTCACTACCTCGACGCTACAGCAAGCGGCCAGCACCCGCTTAGGCTATGGCGTGAAGAAAACCATGATGTTGGCGCAGCGGCTGTATGAAGCCGGATATATTACTTATATGCGTACCGACTCCACCAATATAAGTCAGGATGCTCTTAATATGGCACGTGGCTATATCAGCGCATCATTCAGCAACCTGTATTTGCCGAAGCAGCCCAACGAATACGCCAGTAAGAACAACGCCCAGGAAGCACATGAGGCGATCCGCCCCTCCGATATCAATGCTTTGGCTGAGCAGTTGAAAGACATGGAAGTTGACGCGCAGAAACTTTATCAGCTGATCTGGCGTCAATTTGTCGCATGTCAAATGACGCCAGCGCAATACGATTCCACAACGCTGACTGTGACCGCCGGCGAGTTTCAACTGCGCGCCCGCGGCCGTACCCTACGTTTTGATGGTTGGACCAAAGTGATGCCAGCGTTGCGCAAGGGCGACGAAGATCGGACCCTGCCAGCGGTGGAGGAAGGCGAGACGCTGAAGCTTAGCAGGCTGCTGCCCAGCCGGCATTTCACAAAGCCGCCCGCCCGCTATAGCGAAGCCTCACTAGTGAAAGAGCTGGAAAAACGCGGCATTGGCCGGCCGTCGACGTATGTGTCGATAATCTCCACCATTCAGGATCGCGGCTATGTCCACGTGGAAAATCGTCGTTTTTACGCAGAGAAAATAGGCGAAATCGTTACCGATCGCTTAGAAGAGAACTTCCGCGAGCTGATGAATTACGATTTTACCGCCAACATGGAGGATACCCTCGATCAGGTAGCCACAAATCAGCAGGAGTGGAAGAGCGTGCTTGACGCGTTTTTTGACAAATTTATTCAGCAGTTGGAAAATGCCGAAAAAAATCCCGAAGATGGAGGTATGCGGCCTAATCAAATGGTGATGACCAGCATAGATTGCCCTACCTGTGGTCGCAAGATGGGGATCCGTACCGCCAGCACCGGTGTATTCCTAGGCTGTTCAGGCTACGCGCTGCCGCCGAAAGAGCGCTGCAAAAATACCATTAATATGATCCTAGAAGTGGAAACCCTGAACGTGCTTGAGGGCGACGATGCGGAGACCAATGCGCTGCGCGCACGCCGCCGCTGCAGGAAATGCAGTACCGCCATGGACAGTTATGTCATCGACGGCCAGCGTAAACTCCACGTGTGCGGCAACAATCCGTTGTGTGACGGCTACGAAATCGAACAAGGTGAGTTCCGTATCAGTGGCTACGACGGTCCGGTGATAGAATGTGAAAAATGCAGTTCAGACATGCAGTTGAAATTAGGGCGTTTTGGCAAATACATGGCTTGTATCAACGACGACTGTAAGAACACCCGTAAGATCCTGCGCAACGGCGATGTGGCGCCTCCAAAGGAAAATCCGGTGCCTTTGCCCGAGTTGCCTTGCGAGAAGTCGGACGCCTATTTTGTGCTGCGTGCCGGTACGGCAGGGATCTTTCTAGCCGCCAACACATTCCCAAAATCTCATGAGACTCGCGCGCCACTGGTTGCGGAGCTGGCCCGTTTCCGCGATCGCCTGCCGAAAAAACTGCGCTATTTGGCCGATGCGCCTGTCGAGGATGACGAAGGCAATAGCACCCTAGTGCGTTTCAGCCGTAAAACTAAGCAACAGTATATCTCTTCGGAAAAGGACGGCAAGGCCACCGGCTGGACCGCTTTCTATATTGATGGTCAATGGCAGATGACCAAAAAGTAATGGTGTTGTCGTCACGAAGAAGCCAGCCTTGTGGTTGGCTTTTTTAATTGATAATTAATTGATATTAAGTGTTTTTTTTATGATTAAATAATATTAGTCATAACCAACGCTTTTAAGCGCTTTCGCGGAACCTGGTTAGTCGCCGCTCGGTGGCATCTCACCGCGCGTCAGGTTCAGGATATTCGTCAGGATAAGCAAATAAAATTGCAGCAACTTCGATATATTGTGGAAATAGTTAACTACAACACCTAAATGTCTCTTCTATCGCTGATAGGATATAGCTTCTTAGCCTGGCATCAGCAAGCAGGTACGGATGCTTGAGAATGAGCTCGGCGTGTAGATTTTCGCCCGTAGCGGCAAGCATCTGACCTAGGTCACCCTGGCGGGTCAGGAAATTATCCGTATCTTGCGCGAGGTGCATGTCCAAGGTCGATGCCATTAAAGCGGTAGTAGGGAAGCATACTTATCCAGATAAAGGATCGCTGTATATGGCGACTACCCATAAACAGGCGCGTTACGCTCTGCCGGACGTGATCAAAGGGTTTATCGAGTGCGCTACCTGCGGATTTCACTGCATATGCATCAGGGCTCGCCGACCCAAATCGACGAAGTGGTGTCAAAGGGTGTCGCAGATTTCGCCATTACTACCGAAGCGATGCATACGTATGACGATCTGGTGATGCTGCCTTATTGTCATTGGAATCGAGCCATCGTGGTGTTGTCGGATCATCCTCTTGCTGGTCATAAATCGCTGACGATTGACGAGCTGGCAGCGTATCCGCTGGTGACTTATACCTTTGGTTTTACTAGCTGTTCCGAGCTGGATACGGCTTTCAATCGCGCTGGTCTAACGCCGTGTATCGTGTTTACTGTCACCGATGCGGATGTGATTAAAACTTATATGCACATGGGGATGGGCGTTTGCGTCATCACAAACATGGTGGTGAATACCCAAGCGGATCCGGATCTGGTCAAAATCAACTACGACGATCTGTTTACCTCTAGAGTACCACCAAGATTGTCTTTCGCCGCAGCACATTCCTTAGAAGATATGTATATTATTTTATTAATCTTTTTGCTCCTCACCTCACCAGAAATGTGGTGGATATGGCAGTGGCATTGCGTTCCAATGAAGATACCGAAGATATGTTCAAGGACATCAAGTTACCGGTGAAGTAACTGCACATCTTGGCCTGCCCATCGTCGTCGCCCCAGTTGGGAAGACACAGCTGCAGGCCATGTCCCGTTGTCGTCTAGCCGCGCTAATGTCTTGGTTGTGTTTGCGCGAATAGCCGCAGTGTCCGATGTTATCGCTCTCGCAGCGCTATCGGAGGCTGTTCCGAGCGCCTGACGTGGCAGCATGACTGCATCTCATGATTATACTCAACGCAGCAATAATCCCTCGATGTTATGAAAAATTTGCGGGTTATTTGTACTATCTTTAAATAATTACATCAATAAGTATTGGATTATTATAATAATAATTTAGTTAGAGGAGTTATGTCGTCATCAATTAAAGAAGCAAACAGAGACCAGTAGTTCACCGCGCACCATAAAACCTACCATTTTTCAATCTAGCGCGGGCGGAAGAACATATCGATCCTATCGACAAACTGCCCAACTCCATGAAAGTGCTGCTGGAAAATCTGCTGTGTCACCAGGATAGTGTCATCGTCACTGAGGCGGATTTGCGCGAGGTTGCGGGCTGGCTGAAAATTGCCCATGCTGAGGGCAAAATCGCCTATCGCCCAGCACTGGTATTGATCAGAATTTTACTGATGTGCCGACTGCGGTGGAGACCTGGACCTGGCGGATATGTGTGAGGTGATGAAACGGTTAGGGGAATAGTGAAGAGGCTTATGCGGAATAATCACTTGGAAATATCGTGTAATCTGGAGCGTTACACCTCCCTTTCCCTGCGCTGGGGGCATAATGCTTTCAGCCGGTTTCGCATGGTGCCACTGGAAAAATGTCTCTGTCATCAGTCAATCTGGAATACTTAGCCAAGACCGTGCAGGAAAAGCGGAATAGGCAAGAAATATCCTATCTGTATACGCTGGTCGGCACCGACTACCATGCCACTATGGTCAACTGGTTAGAGGTGTTGGGTTGATGCGTAGTGGGATTGAGGCGGAGGTAGCCATGCTCAGCCAGCCGGTATTGATGCTGATTCCAAATATGGTAGGATTTAAATTGACAGGTAAGTTCAAGGAGGGTACTATCGCGGCCGATTTGGTGCTAACCGTGACGCAAGTGCTACGTCAGCATGACGTAATCGGCAAATTTGTTGAATTTTATGGCGACGGAGGACTAGATATGTATTGCCGCTGTCGGATCGGGGTGGGATATCATCACCAATATAGCGCCCGGAATACTATAGCGCCCGGAATACGGAGCTAATGTGCGATCTCTGTGGATTCTTTCCGGTGGATACCATAACGCTTGACTGTCTACGCCTACGCCTTACCGCGTGCAGCGAAGAGCAGATCGCTCTGGTAGAGGACTACTCAAACAGCAGGGCCTGTGTTGTCAGACAGGTGACAAACCAGTTTTACCAGTATACTGGAGCTCGACGGTAAGCGTCGTAGCGAATGTAGCCGGTCTTCCAGCCTCCCCAGGATCGCGTAGCGTTGCCGGCCGTGTCGGAGGGCGTTCAGAGCCAGCGACGAACTGGCGTTGGACAAACGTGCCGCGCCGATCGCACTTCCGTTTGAGCTGGACGGCGAAAATTACCACAGCTGGATCAGGGCACGGTGGTGATCGCTCCTATTACGTCCTGTACCAATACCTCCAACGCCAATATTCTGATACCTCCAACGCCAATATTCTGATAGTGGACGAGCTTGACACCTTACCTTAACCAGTTAGGGTTCAATTTGGTGGGCTACGGTGTACCATCTGCATTGTCAACTCCAGCCCACTTAAACCCAGTATCGAAGCCGCGATCAAAGCCGGCGATCTGGCCGTCGGTGCAGTGCTTTCCGGTAGCCATAGTTTCGATGGGGCGTATCCACCCGCTGGTGGTAGCGTATGCACTGACAGGCAATTATGCTGATTAATATCAGCGATGATTCTCTAGACAGAGGAACCGATGGCAATCCGGTCTATTTACGCGATATTTGGTTACGCGATATTTGGCCCAGCTCGGAGAAAATCGCCCAGGAGGGTCGCTCTAGTCAACAGCACCATGTTTCACAAAGAATGCAGGGAAGTCTTCACCGGCAACCGTGACTGGCGCAATATCCGCGATCAACCGTGCCCCGATATACCATCGGCAGCCGAATTCTACCTATATTCGCTTGACACTGTTTTTTTGAAGATATGTTGCATCAGCTGAAACCACAGTTAAGAATATCCGCGTAGCTCTAATTTTGGCTATACTGAGGGTTCGGTGACTACCGACCATGTTTCACCGGCGGGCAATAATTAAGATAGACAGACCGCCGGCGGGACACTATTCTATTTTCAGCAACATGGCGTAAGCACAGAGGATTTCAACTCCCTACGGGTTCGCAGCGCGGCAATCATGAAGTGATGATGTACGGCACCTTCGCCAATATTCGCATTCGTAAAACGAAATGGTGCCGTACATCAAAGGGGTGTTAATACTCGTCATATCCCGTTAGGAGAGGCGTTGGCGATTTACAATGCTGCCATGCGCTGCGCCGCAGAGTAGGTCCCGTTGGCGATCATTTCCGAAAGAATAAAGTTCAGGCTTCAGACGAGATTGGGTCACTAATGGACTGCTACTGCTGGGGGGATCCCGGGTGGTGATGGCTGAAAGCTTTGAGCGGATCCATCGCTCCGACCTTATCGGGATGGAGATTTTTCCGCTGGAATTTCCCCACGGCGAAACCCGTAAGACGCTGGGCTTGAGCGGCGATAAAACCATCGACATCCCCGATCTATCGGCACACAAACCGGGCTGCGAAGTACCGGTGCTTTACCTAGACCGACGGGCGTCGCAATGCCATCGATGCGCTCTGCCGTATCGATATTGAGCTGACCTACTCTACTACCGTCATGACAGTATCTTGCACTATGTGATCCGCAATATGCTTAATGAACCGGTGGGAGACCCGGTCTTGAAACAGCCGGAAAGGCACCGCAGATGCCATTGCTGATAGCGATTAACGTCGCCTAAGTATCACCCGGCGGGCCGCGGTCTTGAGCAGCGCAAATGCATGCCTGCGGCGGTGTAACGCCGTAACGCATTCAATCTTGAAGGCGGATTAAGAGGGGAGTACACCCAGGAGAATCACATGGGCAAGGAGGAAGGCACAATGGCTCTTATGGATCTGGAAAAAGGAAACGCAGCCTGTACAGCGCAATACGGCGCTGCAGGGATTGGGATGGGTAGGAGCATATGCTGAATCCTGATTTCTATGAAATAATCCGTTCGGATACCTTTGTTAACCGCGCAGAAACGATATCCTCTCTGGTGAGGGAAAAGAGGCAGCCATCCTCGTTTGGTTGCGCGATGAAGGTAAATATTGGCAGTTGGTCTTTTCACCAGGGGATCCCAGAGGCAGGCTACAACTAGATAACCGCGTGGGCCGGCTATGGATGCGCTTGACTGTCCATTGCGGCTTGAAACCGGTATTCACCAGCAGCCGGCCATAGCGCTATACACCACCACTGTAGTTATGCACGCTGTGAATATTTTCTCCACACAGACAATCCGTTAATCGTATTTATATCTAAGTATCTAAATCCATTTATGGATAATGCGCGATTACCCCGGGGACGTTGTGGCGAGAAGCGGGTCCAGGCGACCCAGGGGAGGGAGAAACGGGCAACGCCCGTCTGTCGCTTACCGAAGGCACGGGTTGAATGGCAACCTGCAACTGTTATTACCGTTAGCACCGGCTCTTACGCTGCGTGCCGCAGTCGGTCATCCTTACCGCGATCGGCGGTTCCTATTTATTTAGCGGGGTCGTTGAGCAAGTGGCCCATTTTGACAACCTTAGTATCCAGATAGCGGGCATTTTTCGGGTTGCGGCCAACGATAAGCGGCATGCGTTCGCTGATATTAATGCCCGCCTCGGTCAGAATATCTATCTTTTTTGGGTTGTTAGTCAATAAACGCACTCTTTCCACGCCTAATAATTTGAACATGTCGGCGCACAGGGTGAAATCCCGCTCGTCGGCGGCAAAGCCGAGCTGGTGGTTGGCTTCGACCGTATCGGCGCCCAGATCCTGCAGGGTATAGGCGCGAATTTTGTTTATCAGGCCGATATTGCGGCCTTCCTGGCGGTGGTAGAGCAAAATGCCGCACCCTTCCTCGGCGATATGGCTCAGCGCTGCCTCCAGCTGGAAGCCGCAATCGCAGCGCAGGCTGAACAGCGCATCACCGGTAAGGCACTCGGAATGGACTCGCGATAACACCGGAGCCCGACCGGTAATATCGCCATATACTAGCGCCAGATGGTCGTGCCCAGTGGCGATTTCCTCGAAGCCAACCATTAAGAAATCTCCCCAGGGAGTCGGCAGGTTAGCCTCTGCCACACGTTTAAGCTGCATATTACTCTCCAAAATCCAATGATGACGCGCATCCTACTGCCTGCTGCGGTGTTTGACTAGTCTTCCGCTAGGGGTATCGTTCGGAATCTTCTGGGGTTATTTTGCCATAAATTTACACTATGACTGGATTTTTGTGTTTAATTGGCGACAAATTGTGCAACTGAGTATGCCATTAACCGTTGTTTGTGGTGCTTTCTTTTAAGCTTGCGTTGCACACAACCCAGCGGACAGCGAACAAAAAAGGGAAATTCAATAGTTGAAATTGAAAAACGTAACGGCGGCGAGTACGCTGACCCCGATATAGAAAGAAGCACTGAATATTCGTTCGCGCAGTTAATGAAACTGCAGGCGGGTGATTAAGCTTAGCCGGCAAAGAGAAAAGTGCCGCCAGCGGTTGGGTTTTTCCTGCGCCGGCCCTATAGTAGTTATTCAGTATGTGCATTTATTGCCGCCGGGAGGGAATGGAACTCCCCGAGCAACGGTAATTTTACTGTGTCAGATAGGCTAACAGTCTGAACATAAGACTAATACAGCTTGCAGGAAATCATGTGAAATACGTTCTGATAATTTTGTTAGTGCTGGTGATTTTTATCATCTCCGTTACCTTTGGCGCGCACAACGATCAGGTAGTGACCTTCAACTATCTACTGGCTCAGAATCAATTTCGGGTATCAACCTTGCTCACTTCACTGTTTGCCGCCGGCTTTGTCATCGGCTGGGTCATTTGCGGCTTGTTTTGTCTGCGCACTCGTGTAGCGCTGATGCGGGCCGAGCGCAAAGTGAAACGGCTCGAACAGCAGCCTGCGCCGGTGGAAGCAATTCCCTCCGTCCCCACTCGTACCCCACCAGTCGTTGCGCCTAAGGAATAACGCATTATGTTAGAACTGCTGTTTCTGTTGCTGCCCGTGGCCTCCGCCTATGGCTGGTACATGGGGCACAGGAGCGCGCAGCAGGATAATCAGCAGGAAGCGAACCGTCTTTCCAGAGAGTATGTGGCCGGGGTGAATTTCCTGCTATCCAATCAGCAGGATAAGGCAGTAGAACTGTTCCTTGATATGTTAAAAGAGGACAGCAACGCCGTCGAGGCGCATCTAACGCTGGGGAACCTGTTTCGTTCTCGTGGTGAAGTTGATCGCGCTATCCGCATCCACCAAGCGCTGATAGAGAGCACCTCGTTAACCTTTGAGCAGCGGTTATTGGCGATGCAGCAGCTTGGTCGTGACTATATGGCGGCCGGCTTTTACGATCGAGCTGAAGACATGTTCAGCCAATTAGTGAACGAAGACGATTTCCGGCTTTGTGCCTTGAGCCTGCTATTGCAAATCTATCAGGCAACCAGCGAATGGTCGAAGGCGATAGACATCGCGGAAAAGTTAGTGAAGCTCGGTGTAGAGCAGCGCCGGGAGGAGATCGCCCATTTTTATTGCGAGCTGGCGCTCCAGGCAATGGGCAGTGACGATATGGATCGTGCCGTCACCCTTTTGAAAAAAGGGGCATCGGCAGATAAAAATAGTGCGCGTGTATCTATCATGCGCGCTAGAATTTATATGGCGCAGCAAGATTACGCCGGCGCGGTCGGTGAATTAATGCGGGTGTTGGATCAGGATCGAGAAATGGTCAGCGAAACGCTGCCGATGCTGCAGGACTGTTATCAGGCGTTAGGACAGACGGGCGCCTGGGCAGATTTTCTCAAACGTTGCGTAGAAGAAGATACCGGCTCGTCAGCAGAACTGCTGTTGACTGATATTATTGAGCGTGAACAGGGCCCGGAAGCGGCGCAGGGCTACATCAATCAACAATTGCGTCAGAATCCGACGATGCACATGTTTCATCGTTTGATGAATTTCCACCTCAGCGAGGCTGAAGACGGTCGCGCCAAGGAAAGTTTACAGACGTTGCGGGATATGGTAGGCGAACAGATTCACACTAAACCCCGTTACCGCTGCCAAAAATGCGGATTCACTTCCCACAGCCTGTACTGGCATTGCCCATCATGTAAATCCTGGGCGTCGGTTAAGCCGATACGTGGTCTGGACGGCCAGTAATCTTCTAACGTTGTGTCGTACCTGCCACAACCGGCGTCGGGCAAGCCTTTCTCCGTTCCCGTTCTGGGCTTTTGTGGTGCCAGCGGGTAAAATG
>NZ_LECR01000015.1:53614-53864 GCF_001602625.1 Sodalis-like endosymbiont of Proechinophthirus fluctus | reverse complement strand
TGATTGATGCTCGCCGGCGTGACGAACCCTGGGATAGGCTGGCGGTATTGCAACGTTACCAGCGCCTCCGGCGCGGAGATAACCTGCTGATGCAAGCGGGAATAGATGCGTTCTATATAGCGTTCAGCAACGATTTAGCGCCATTGATGTTGGCGCGCAATCTTGGCCTTATGCTGGTTGAGCGCGCTAACGGCATTAAGCAGCGGGTGTTGCGCTACGCGCTTGGGATGTGAACCCCCAAGGGGGACCG
>NZ_LECR01000015.1:46199-53587 GCF_001602625.1 Sodalis-like endosymbiont of Proechinophthirus fluctus | reverse complement strand
AGCGGGGATCGGCTATTCTGCGCAGGCGTCTAATCAGCATACCGCGCAGCCGTGGCCTCTATCTTTTCTTTTTAAACAACAATGCTTGCCTCTCTCTCACACTGGGAGTTGAGCCGCCTATTTCAGGAGACGGCGACTTCACGTCGTGCGCCGCCTATATCAGGGGATAATTGCTTCGCGTCCTGTGCTTCTCTTTCAGGCGATCGTTCGCTTGGGTATTGCTATTGGTATGCCGTCTCATCGGGTAATAATCAATTAGAAAATAATTCAAATTAAATAATATAGTTTTTATTAAACGCTAATGATTTATTTCCCTCAAGGCCAATACTATAGCCAGCATAGCGGCCGCTCGGGGCATTAATTTACAGGATGAGAAAGTAATAAATAAAGATACTCAATGATGAAGGGAAACTTTTGTTTCGTAGTTATTGCACTTTATACTCATAAACCCCCGCCCACACGGCAAACGCCAAATCGATCACTAAAGTGCCAACTCGCCAGCCGCATCAAGAAAGCATATCATTTCAACTCTGATGGCATCGTTGATTGCCGCTACACTGCCACGGTGCAAATTTTGACCGCCGCCGGGCGTTATAGGGTATCGCGCATGGATTTCAGCTATTTCAGTTATCCGGAAGAGGATACGTTCACGCTCTTTGACGCTAGCGTACGTATCACAGATGAACCGGCGCAGCCGCCCATGAAGGCCAAGGTCGACATTCGGACTAAATCCCTACCTAGTTTTTTTCGCGTAATAAAACGACTTCGCTGGCGTTTCCTCATTTACGCAAGCATGTTGTCATCTGCTATATCGTAAAGCACCACTATGCTGCTGTCCCTATCTTCCCCATGTGACACGAGCTGGCATTCCACCCTGATGCCGAGCAGCTGGATGCGTATCAGATGACCTAATACCACTGATCGGTCATTGTATTATCAAGCTCAATTAACCGATCAGTAAGACTACGTGGGACAAGAAAAAGATTGAGGTGACGCTGGTTAAGCCACGCTATGAAAATTACA
This sequence comes from Sodalis-like endosymbiont of Proechinophthirus fluctus, assembly GCF_001602625.1. Taxonomy (GTDB): domain Bacteria; phylum Pseudomonadota; class Gammaproteobacteria; order Enterobacterales; family Enterobacteriaceae. Next base: position 52,564 of record NZ_LECR01000015.1, on the reverse strand, counting down.
TCAACGAATTGCCCAATGGTTATGTACGTATTATTCCTTATCTTCAAGTTGGCAGCTCCCCCTTAGCGCGCAAGGACAACCTTGGCACAATATAATCTTACTTTGCAACAATTAGTTGCCGCGTGACGCACGGCGGGTGATACAAAGTCTTCAATGGCGTCCCGCGGCCGCGCAAGTGGCGGAGATAATGCACCTGCACTGCTATTATCTTAGCGATTGGCCATTATCTTAGCGATTGGCGCGCCAGAAATCGCAGTTATGTCCTCCTCTCCTTGATCTCACCCAAATAGAGCAGAATGGCTATGGCGATTGTATAGACTTGTCTGTCCTGATGACGGCGATTCTGCGCGAGGCGGGCGTACAGGCGCGGTCGGCAATGGTGGAGCGCAGGCTGTATTATGCCCCTCCAAATCATGTTAATGTGCAAGCGAAAATAGCCGGCAAAATCAAGTGGCTGGATCTGACGTAATATTTTTATGCGCCGGGTTATGTGACCTTGGCCCCGGACCCTCCTTCAGGATCGTGCGACGCAGGTGTTTACGCCGGAAGGAAAATTAATCGTAGACGCCATCCCCGTCTTCATCCCGCGGTAGGAACAGCGCGTGGAGCGGGAGGAAATTTTACCGTGGCGGGGTATCGACGATCCATGAGCGGCAGGTCAGGATGTTAGACGGGGAAAACTGGCCACGCTGTTTCAAAAGGATCGCGACAATGGCATGGAGAGTATCAATTTGTCGTTATGCAACATGGTGGCAAACGAAAACGTCCAATGTCGGATAGACGACCAGGCTACCAGTTTCCTGATATCTATAGGGTCACATCCACGCTGAAGACCGCCACGCCCCCACCGCGAATTGCGGATGCAGGCTATCTCTATCTTGGTAGCCTTATTACCCCACACTGTGTGGGATGATTTTAACCGTTATCTGCGCGAAAGGGGGTAACCGATATTTATTTAGGGGAACTGAGAAAACTGCTGTAGTTGATTAATTTGGTTAGCTAGGGGATTACCGCGGCAATAGACGCCCGCCGATTACGCTTCCAATGGTTCGATATCGACATAGCGGGGGAGAAAATGGCGCTCAGGTACTACTACAGCAAACAGACAACGATCAAAACGCTCTGGATAAGCCATACTGACATAATGCAGTCGGCGTTCCAGACGCTGGTGACTTGTGCCAGCTATTGCTACGATCTCGTCTTAATTTTATCGTTAATGAGCCTGGGGTTTGGTTATGCAGCCATAAAAAACGCTTCCGAAGGAGCGTTTTCTTATTCCTGCCAGCGCATGCTTTATATGGCTGGGGTACCAGGATTCGAACCTGGGTATGCCGGAATCAGAATCCGGTGCCTTACCGCTTGGCTATACCCCAAAAATATGGTGGCTACGACGGGATTCGAACCTGTGACCCCAGCATTATGAGTGCTGTGCTCTAACCAGCTGAGCTACGTAGCCGCTTAGCAGCAGACCTTGATATCGGCAGGTTATTATTGGCTGGGGTACCAGGATTCGAACCTGGGCGTGGCGGGATCAAAACCCGCTGCCTTACCACTTGGCTATACCCCATTTGCTGCTAACCGAAACCCCATTTGCTGCTAACCGAAACGATGGTGCGGGAGGCGAGACTTGAACTCGCACACCTCGCGGCGCCAGAACCTAAATCTGGTGCGTCTACCAATTTCGCCACTCCCGCAAAGTATAGTGGCCGCGACGGGATTCGAACCTGTGTTACCTAATCATTACGAGTGCTGCGCTTCTAACCAGCTGAGTTATGCAGTCAATCTTCCGCATAACCTATATTCGGCGTTGCGGGGCGCAATTATGCGGAGTTGACGAACTTCAGTCAACCCTTTTTTCTTTTAACCGGCATTGCGCGTGCTATTTTTATCTAGCTTATTAATAAGATGATGATAAAAGAGGCTAACACAATGATTTTCCCGCGCTCAATGGCGTGAATCTCGGAGCGGTAAGGGGTCTTTTAACCGGGGAAATATGGATGACTTATGAGGTGGTAGACTTCTGGTTCGCCAGCGTGATAATCGTCCTGGGAACGTCAGCGCGGCATAAGCCCGCCTTTCTTCCTGTCGCACGCTGGCGCGATACGGCGAACACATCAGCGCTAGCCACACCTACCTTTCATCATGCTAATGTAAAAGGAACTCCTGTCGCCCTTCGGTGACGGGATTCAGATCGGGTTCTGACCTCCGTCGAGGTGTGTGCACAGCACCAGGCGACGCCTGCCTGCAGCCTGCTTGACAGAACGGCAGGGCGATCGGATGCCTGTTAATAGGACGAAGCATATTCGCCTATCGCGCGACCGGAGAGATCGTTTATTTTTTTGAAGGGATTCATTCCATTCAATGGCCTTGGTGGAATATCTGACCATAGACAGGCCTCCAGGGACATATTCTGCGGCGCTCAGCAGCGGGAACAGCGCTTCAATCTCCCGGTACAGATAACCTTATTTGGAGGTAGGCGTGTTGTACGGAAAACGGAAATTAGCATTGGCCAGCTGCCAATCGATGATTTGCTCCGCGGCGATGGCTTTCAGGATATAGATCCAACTTTAGCCCACCACTCCGTCGGAGAATTGCTCTTTTTGCTGCTAGGCGACTCTCTCTGGCAGATAATCGGCGAATCGCTCGCGCAAAACGTGTTTTTCAATTTTGTCGTTGCTACACATGTTATCCTGTTATCCTGTTATCCTGTTATCCTGTTATCCTGTTATCCTGTTATCCTGTTATCCTGTTATCCTGTTATCCTGTTATCCTGTTATCCTGTAGGTTGATTCGCATGGCCACTGTCCAGAAATTGCTTATCTAGGAAAAGAATTCGCGCTTCGACGTCCCAGGCGGACATCACGTTGTTGGCGCGGGCGTGGCGATACATATACAGGACTTGCAGCTTACGTACCAGCTCTTCGTGGAACTCTTTATCGTTCTGAGCCTTGTGGAAGTATATGAAATAGCCGCTGAAAACTTCATCAGCGCTTTTGCCGAACAGGACTATTTTGATGCCCATCACTTTGATCTTGCGCGATATTAAATACATTGGCGTCGAATCGCTAATAGTCGCAACATCATGAGTTTCGATGCGGTAGATCACGCTACGAATCGCTTTTATCCCTTCTTGTACCGTAAAATGGATTTCATTATGCACCGTGCCCAGTGTCGCTACTTTACTAGCGGCGCTCAGATCCGACGAGCCTTCCAGGCCCATGGTGAAGGAAGGAGTGTAACTGTGGTTACTAGGCTTTGCTTTTAGCCTGGTCTTCCACCCGCCGGCGGGGTGGTATATTTTTAGTGATGGCGGGGATAATAGAAGAATTAAGTCCACCGGACAGCAGCACGCCGTAAGGCACGTCAGATATCAGATGGCTTTTCACCGACTCCTCAAGCGGCGCCTTGTCGGTAACGTTGTCCTTCACCCGAATAGTCGAACCAATCGCGCTGATAGTACTGAAGCATTGCTCCGTCACCCCGACTGAGCAACAGATGCATGCACCCATCGCTCTATCATGGCATTAGCAGTAATAGTTTCCTTCCAGACAGCTAAAATTGCCGCAGTGTCAAGCGTTCTCCTAGCGGAGAGACCTGGATATGGCCATTTCACTGACGTTACCATTTGCTGCCGAGGAATATCTTGGCCGTTAATTACGATCACAGCGCCGGTACCGCGCAGTGCATCTTTACCAAAATGGAATCGGCGCAGTCCTGGGTTGTACCAAAATAGTGTTCCGCTAGCGCCAAACTGCGTATGCCGTACCCATAACACGGTGAGATTGAAGCACTGTTGTGCTTTAAAGCGGCCGGCCAATGGCGAACTTGTATATGGGGTATATAGCGGATAATACCGGAGAAGGGATCAAAAATACCATTTAAAATCTATTAAATAGAGATAAAATCGCGGATTTTACGTTGCGCTTGCTCGAGAAAGTCGGTGATAACCCCCATGAGCGCCCGCTAGCTCCAACGTCTGCTGTGTCTGCTACAGTATCGGGAAGCACGCCTCCAGCAGGGAGGAACCTTCCGCTCAAATCATAGAGCATGATCGTCGCATCATGATGGCAAATGGCGTCGATAATGCCGTCCGCGACCACCAGTGCGCGGTGATCGAGAATCTCGCCACCGGTATAGATGTGGTCGTTGGTTAAAGCATACATGGTTAGCTCTGGGAGGTTAGTCAGCGGTGTTCAGGTTGCCTTTTTCCAGTTCACAGAAGTATTTGACCGTTTTCACCTTCAATTCCTGAGTAGACGGTTCATCACACACCATCACGGTTTTTTTTAGCATGTAACTGCAGGCAGGTAATGGTCCATATATGATGGACATTCCCTCTACTGCGGCCTGCAGCGTGGTCCTTAATTCCCTATCACTAGAATCATCACTTCTTCCGCATCTAGAAGCGTACCGACACCAACTGTCAGTGCGTAGCAGGGGACGGACTTGCTCTATGCCGTTATCGAAGAAGCGCGAGTTGGGCCCGGCGTGTCTCCTAGATCAGGGTTTTGATGCGTGTGTGCGACGCTAGAGAAATACAGGGTTCGTTAAAGGCCGATATGCCCGTTGTTGTTGACGCCGTCCACGAACAGGTGAATTTGCCATAAGATTTAATCTCTTCTTCATAACGGCGGTATTCGGCGTCAATATCTGGCGCATTGCCGTTCAGGAGATTTATGTTTTCCCGTGGAATGTTAATATAATTATATATTATAATATATAATTATATTATAACTTTCTGGATGCTTAACGGACAGACCGACATATTTATCCATGTCGAACGTAACCACATGTATAAAGCTGACTTAGTCCGCTTTATACATCTTAATCAGGCTGTTATAGGCATCCAACGTCGTGCTGCCGGTGGGCAGGCCAAGAATAAATAGATGGCGGTGCCGCGCTGGGACTGAACATGTTGATACGGTTGACGATATGACGGCCGGCTCGGCCCATTGGCCTACTTGAGCGGCGGTGTGTAATAGAATCAGTCTCATGTTTGACCTCGTAAAATGTTGCGGGGCATTGTATGACCGAGGAGTATATAACCGCTCTGGGTACCGATGCCGAAATCCGACGTATCATCCTTCTCTTCGGGGAAACTGCACATTGATTTTTTATTGAATAATATTTATTATTATAAATAATATATTTATAACAAAAATAGAGCGATTCAAGATGAAATCTTTGCTGGAAAACGGCTATTATTTTGTGAAGAGAGTTAAACCTTTCGCCTGACGACGGGTGCAACCGCGATGACAGAGATTGGCTCAACGAAGGTGAGGTGTCAGCAGACCTGCCGGTAAAAAAGTCATGCTAATAGGGAAAAAGGTGATGATACTTAGTTAGTTTTAAAAAATAGGCCGGGCACTGATAGTCCAGGTGGCGACACTGCCCGCCGCTGCTATCCTGATGGGGTGGCTATAGGATTGACCTGGTTGACTGTGGGGTCAGCCAACGTTATTTGCGGCGTTTTTCATTAAAACCGGCTCGCCGATTATTGAAAATATGTCGGTGCTGTTCGCCATTAGTGTTACCCATGGCTTGTCAAAAAACAAAGATGGCGCCGCGGCGCTTACCAGTTTAGTCGTATTCTTGGTGGGATTATTTCCGCTGTTTCAATTTGCTCACCCCGGGACACGAATTACAAATGGCCGGCGATGAGGCCGATGGCTATTATGTGAACATTTATGCCTCTGGTGAAGTTAAAGGGGATGAACGAAAATCCTGGCGCGTTGGTATATCAGCACCATTGGTAGCTCGGATAATCTGGCCAAGTATTGATGCCTATATCACCCGTCTGCGTCTAAGCGTGAAAGATAGCTCTCTGGTCAATGATGCGGTTGCAAAAAACCTCGGCACCCATGGTGTGATCTGACTAAATAAAGAAATCCTGAAAATCATCGTCGGCACCATGACCATACGTACTACCGTGCTGGCAAGCAGCTCCCGCGCCGCAGTGAAGTCGATGGTGGTTTTGCTGGATTAGGTGCCGGATGAAACGTTCGCCAGCCGCCCCGTAAGTGAGGGTGTTGCTATACTCCTCACCGATAAACTGGTGCTATCGTTGGCGAACGGCACGCTGGTAAAAGTATTCAATACCCATCACGCCTTCTACCTGGAAACCGACAGCGACGTTGAAGTGGCGGTGCAATTAGTATCGACACCGTGGCCCTTGACAGGCAGGTTTTTGCGTGCCTGGTGGAAGAAGGTAGTAAGGTAATACAGGGATAGCCTATTCTGGAGCTGCACCTGGCATACTTAAACGAAACGCTAACGCACGCTCGATGATAAGCCCGGTTATCGTGAGCAATACAGAGGAATTCAGCACTCTAACCACCACTGCCACAACACCACGGTAGTGGCAG
>NZ_LECR01000015.1:38666-46190 GCF_001602625.1 Sodalis-like endosymbiont of Proechinophthirus fluctus | reverse complement strand
GCTTTTGGATCTCACCGGTAAGTGATCGCCAGCGGCCGCGGCGTCATCCACAACGATCTGCTTAAGCGCCTATGCTGCCGTTATGGGCGGGGCATGTTCCTTTCTTTCTCTACCTTACCGCGCTAACCATGATACCCCACGCTTTTACCCGCAATAACGTCTGCCTGTAGTCCGCAGCAGGTTACACTACCCAGAGCGCTTACCGCCCGTAATATCCGACAGTAAAACGCTCCAAGCGACTAACGGCGTGTTTTGACGATAAACCATTCCACGCTGTATATGATGCCTTAACTATACCAATCTGCTGCGCCGGTGAGCTGTAATGGAGAATTTCTCTAACAAACGATTGTATCCCGGCATAGCATGTTGGAACATAAAAGCAATGGATGTCGTGCTGTAGCGTAGAGGAATATCAACATGAGTGAGATTGGAGCTAGCCCAACGAATTTTATTCGTCAAATTATCGATGAAGATCTGGCTTCTGGTAAGCATACATCAGTGCATACCCGTTTTCCGCCGGAGCCCAATGGCTATTTGCATGTCGGCCATGCAAAATCAATTTGCCTCAATTTCGGCATCGCCCAGGATTATCAGGGTCAATGCAACTTGCGTTTCGACGATACGAATCCTGTGAAGGAGGATATGGAATATGTCGATTCCATCAAGTACGACGTGCAGTGGTTGGGTTTCAACTGGAGCGGTGACATTCACTACTCCTCCGATTATTTCGACCAGTTGCATGATTATGCGTTGGAGCTTATCGACAAAGGGCTGGCCTATGTCGACCAACTGTCGCCGGACGAAATACGCGAACATCGTGGCACGCTGACGCGTCCGGGTAAAGATAGCCCCTATCGGGATCAGAGCGTGGAAGAAAACCGCGCGCTATTCGCCAAAATGCGCAACGGCGAGTTTGCTGAAGGCAGCGCCTGCCTACGGGCGAAAATCGATATGTCCTCTCCATTTATGGTGATGCGTGACCCAGTGTTGTACCGAATTAAATTCGCCGATCATCATCAGACAGGCAATACGTGGTGCATTTATCCGATGTATGACTTTACCCACTGTATCTCCGATGCGCTGGAAGGGATAACCCATTCGTTATGCACCCTAGAGTTTCAGGATAATCGCCGGCTGTATGATTGGGTACTGGATAATATCACCATTGATGTGCATCCCCAGCAGTATGAATTTTCTCGGCTGAATCTTGGATACACTATCATGTCCAAGCGGAAGCTGAATTTGCTGGTGACGGAAAAAATTGTCGAGGGCTGGGACGATCCGCGTATGCCGACCATTTCCGGCCTGCGCCGCCGTGGTTATACGGCGGCCTCGATTCGCGAATTTTGCCGCCGCATTGGCGTAACGAAGCAGGACAATAATGTGGAAATAGCCGCGCTGGAAGCCTGTATTCGCGAAGATTTAAACGAGCGCGCGCCGCGCGCCATGGCAGTGATCGACCCCGTGCGAGTGGTCATCGAAAGCCTGCCAGCAGGGCATGAACAGGATATCGTGATGCCAAACCATCCCAATAAGCCGGAGATGGGAACCCGCCACGTCCCGTTCAGCCGCGAAATCTTTATCGATCGCGCTGATTTTCGTGAAGAAGCTAACAAGCAATACAAGCGTCTGGTGCTGGGTAAAGAAGTGCGCTTGCGTAATTCCTATGTAATTAAGGCTGAACGTGTGGAAAAAGACGCCCATGGGCAAATCACCACCATCTTCTGCCGCCACGATCCCGACACGCTGAGTAAAGATCCCGCCGACGGACAAAAGGTGAAAGGTGTGATCCACTGGGTATCGGCCCTCCGAGGCGTCGCGGCGGAGTTTCGTCTGTATGACCGGTTGTTTAGCGAGGCTAATCCGGCAGCAGTGGAAGATTTCTTCTCTACGCTGAACCCGAATTCGCTAGTCATCCGTCAGGGTTTTGTCGAAGCCGGCGTGCCGTCAGCTAACACGGGTAAACCTTTCCAGTTTGAGCGCGAAGGCTATTTTTACGCTGACAGCCGCTACTTCAGCCCCTCCCATCCGGTGTTTAACCGCACCGTGGGGCTGCGTGACACCTGGGCTGCAAAAGTCGAGATGTGATATTTACTTTCCTGCGCAGTTATCTTTTAGTGTCTGGCACATGGGGAGAGGTTACGTTGCGTTACCCCTGAATAACCTGCCGGCCGAAGGCGTCGGAGTCTACCGTCTTGCTTGCGCTGTGAAGGCTGTTCCCACAGGGTGGGGTTTCTCTCTCCGAGCCGGTAGCGTAGGAAAGTGTTTATCTTTTTCCCGTTATTCTCTATTTTTATTATTCTCTAGCCTATATAGAGTCATGATCCGCTGGTCATTGCGCTGCGTATTATCCTTTCTGCCCCCGCTGCAGCGCCTCAGGTAAGTCCTCAAGGTTATCCAAGCTATACGCGTGCGGATTGTACCTAAGACGTAGCCGATAATGGTCGGGCTTGTCAGCCCAGAGGCAGGCGTTATCTAATACATCAACCGGTGGTGCAAATCTACACAGGATTACCTTGTCACCCACCAGTTGCTTAATGCGGGATGTCAACACCTCGAACGCGGCATGTTTTTTCTCTCGACGCTGAAATAGATCCAGGAATGCACCCTCCCATCTAGCGCCTTGTGGGCATCAGTGATGAAGGGCGTCTGGCTGTGCAGAACAGCATATACAGCTTTGTCGTATGGAACGAATGTGGTATCCATCGATCGAAGCGTAGTCAGTGTCTCATGATTAATTTGTGCATAAAATTAGAGACGTGCTACCGAGCATACGTGCCGGCAACAGCGAAGATTTCGGCGCCTGCGGAGGATCCTAGTTCGCCACTGCTGAGGACGCCTTAGGGTCATCGGCGGTGAGGACGATTTCATGGACTAGCGTGTCTCGGTCGCGGCGTCGAGTTGGGAGTTTTTTTCTGGGGCGCGATGGTACGGGAGTGGGCAGCGGTGACGTTAGCAAGCGCTGCGAAGGGTTTCTTGAACACATGCTTATTTCCGGGGCAGGACCGGGCTAAGGATGATAATAATTTATCGGCATATAAACTCATTAAAGAAAGGAGTGATGGCCAAGCGGTGCGACGAAGGGGAGATATGATGGAATGGTTGAAACAGTGGGAGCAGGCCTCGGAGCAAGAACAAGAAAGAGAAAAATAGGATATTACGCGTTGTATAAGGTACGGCAAAAAACTGCTGGCGGCGTTTTCTCTTAATACTATCGTGATCGTACGGCAAGTAACCGTAACCTGACGGAGTAGAGTGGATGTTAGAATTTTACGACGTGCGGATTGGATTATCTATATCATGCAAGGTTTCATCTTCACGGCAGTCGCCTTCCGCGCAATGGCCATAAAGATAGAGACTGTGGTTGGTCAGTTTAATGTTGTGCTTTTTCGCGATGTCACGCTGACGCGCCTCGATAAAATCATCGCGAAATTCGATGACCTTGCCGCAATCCAGGCAAATCAGATGATCGTGATGGTGTTGCTGGGTGAGCTCAAAAACCGATTTGCCGCCCTCAAAATTGTGGCGGGTGACAATGCCGGCGTCATCGAACTGATTGAGTACACGGTAAACGGTGGCCAGTCCAATTTCCTCACCCATATCGATCAGTTTCTTATACAGATCTTCCGCACTGACGTGGTGGCATTCTGGGTCTTGTAACACTTCCAGGATCTTGAGCCTGGGAAGTGTTACTTTCAGGCCGGCCTTCTTTAATGCGATGTTATTGTCAGTCATGCGGGTCTGGTCCTGTTACTTGATAATCAAGTTATAAGCTAACATAATCTATAACAATCGTCGGCCAGAAAAATGTATCACTGTCTCACTATAGAATTTGCGCGGTCAAGAATGAAAAAGAGACTCATTTTCATTATAGCCCACTCAGTGGGTAAGGACTATGTTACCTCTTTAGGTTTAAAAAATCACACAAAGCGTAGTGCTTTTCTGCTTTTGGCGGAAAAAATTAAAAATTGTAGCTATCAATGTGAAAGGAATTATTTATTATTAACACAATGCGGTATCCTGCTGGCCAAGGAAGCCGGAAGGCAGTAAAGGGTTAACCTAAATTCATCTCTTTGCGAACTTGTTCGACCCAGCCGTCAACACGTTCGGCGGTGAGCTCGGGCTGCCGGTCCTCATCAATGACTAGGCCAACAAAGTGGTTATCGTCGGCCAGTCCCTTTGAAACCTCGAAATGATAGCCAGTAGTGGGCCAATGGCCGACCAAGGTGGCGCCGTGAGGTTCAATAATGCCCTGTAGGGTGCCCATCGCATCGCAGAAATACTCCGCATAATCTTCCTGATCGCCGCAGCCGAATAGCGCAACAATCTTGCTGCTGAAATCGATATCTTCCAATGTGGGGAAAAAATCATCCCAGTCGCACTGCGCTTCGCCGTAATACCATGTCGGGATACCCAGCAGCAGCCGGTCGTATTGTTCCAGATCTTCTTTGCTGCTTTTGGCGATGTCAAATACATCAGCAACACCGGTACCCAGTTGCTTTTGAATCATCTTGGCAATACTTTCGGTATTGCCGGTGTCACTGCCAAAAAAAATGCCTATCCTTGCCATGAATATAAAAACCTCATAAATATTAATGATATGTTCAATCGTTAACCTTAAGCTGATAAGGGTAATAATAGCAGACCTTTACTTAAGGAGATACCTGCCGGCGGGTTTTTTGCGTCAAATCCGCCCGCCACTATCAAACACCCGTCGCGCCGTTGCCGGCGTGATGCCTACCCACTAAGGACGGTTAGCTAAGGCAGGCTTGATCCACGACCAGCGATCAGTCTTCTTGATGCCTGTTCCACAACAATTGAGCGGCAGGCTAACGCGGGGGCCCCTCCTCCTCCCTAAGTCAGCGGTCAGCTAGAGGGGGGCCTTTTTAGCTCATCCACTCGACGCAGCTCGGGCACATTGTCGCGTCGCAGGTGGTTACGTTTATTGATTCTAAGCTGCTCATCCTGTGAAAGGGACTGGTCTTCGGTTGTCCCGGGCGGCATTCATCCGTAAATAAATCCAGCGTGGTGCGGTCCGTTTGATTTTTTTCCATAATTGATGAAGGGAATATGTAACCGTAAACGACGGGGTCTCCGGAGGGTAGCCTGAGCGCTCGCCGGTGTCCTTAGCCCTGGAGGTAGCCAGTATCCAAAAATCCGTCATCCTACCTCAGTGAGGCGGGTGGCAACAATGGCTAACTGCCTAGCCATCCTCTCCCTCATCCCTCCACCAGAAAACGAGCACCGGCAGCGCGCATCACCGCCTCAGGTTTTTCGGCATAAACCCAATGGCTGGCACTGGCCACTACGTGGGCACGGGCGTGGGGAAGTTGCTAGCGGAGAGTATCGCGATAACGGTCATCCAGATAGAAGAAATTGCCGCTGCGGACGAACAGTATCGGCCAGACCAGGGGGCCTGCGTCTGCCAGCTGATAATGTCGGCGTAGTTGTGTTTGATGCTGTCAAGAGCGAAACACCATTGTTCCTTATGGAACAATTTCAGTAAAAACTGAATGGTTCCCGGATCCTTAATATCCTGTTCCATCAGCTGCGCTGCGTCACCGTGCCTGCGTCACCCCGGCCTCATTGACGCGTGCCAGTAAGCAAAGAGAGCCGGCGCCACTTTGCCACCCATGGAATGATAGATGATACAGAGCTCAATAAGCAGCATGGCCAATAACGCCAGCATATCTCGCGCCATTGTGTCATAGCCAAGGTCGTGGTTGCGCAAATCAATTTGCATCGTGCGATAATTTTCAGTCAGCGGACGATGGGGCCAGGCCAGTACGCCCAAATTATCCAGACTGCTGAACAAATTGTGGATCAGCACCACAGTCAGACTCTATTCCGGGAGAAGTGCCGTCTACAACCGATAGTTCAATAATTGATAGTTCAATTTCATAGCGCTCCTTTTGCTACGGATAAAAATCAAGTAGCCTAGCATGAGAGTTTGGCACCATTAACGCCGCAGCAAGAAAAAACGGCGCGTAAGCCATCGGACAGATTGCCCAGTCAGACTCTGACTTTTTCACTACAACGACAGTTGGTACTGTTCTTTTCCCGGGTTTAACTTGTATAATCGGGGTGATTGATTTATGTGGAAATTAACGGATTACAATGAAAACTATTAAATTCAATGAAGATCTTTATCATTATATTGTTGGCCATACGCAGCACATTGGCGAAAGTGTCTCTGATATTTTGCGATATATACTGAAGTTCACCTGGTGCCGACGAAGCGTCAACCCCGCCCTGGCGGTGAACTTCTGCGGTAAAACCCTCAGAAAAATCTGAATCTGTTCATCCACTGCCCGAGATGTTCTCAGAAGACTATGGCTTTGCAACGCAAAATAGTGGATCGTTTTATGCTGGTGCTGATCACCCTGCACACCGTTTCGCCGAAGGTCTTCGCTATGTCTACCGAAACACTGCACGGCTATATCCGCACGTATTTTTCCGGAGACAGGCAAATGCTGTTGCAAAGCGGCCATCAGATCAAACTAAAACAGGTGTCCGGTATTCCTTATTGGGCCATTACCAATACCAATAGCGATCGCAAAAGGGGTATGATTGAATGTATTGTACTGGCGATGTAGCTCCCAACGGAGCTGATAGAAAAAGTTTGCGACACTCTTAAATTTAATTGACTAGCAACGGAGAAACACAGATGGCCAATCACCCCCGCGCCGGGCAGCCCGCCCGCCAGAGTGATTTAATCAACGTGGCACAATTAATGTCGCAATATTATGTATTCCGGCCTGAGCCAGGCAACAGCGCCCAGGCGGTAATATTTGGCACCTCGGGACACCGAGGCAGCGCAGGACGCCGTAGCTTCAACGAAGCCCACATTTTGGCCATCAGTCAGACTATCGCCGAGGAGCGCGCTAAGCAGGGTATCAAGGGACCCTGCTATGTGGGCAAAGATACTCATGTACTCTCCGAACCGGCGTTTATCTCGGTGCTGGAAGTCCTGACTGCCAACGGAGTGGAAGTGATTGTGCAAGCGGATAATGGCTATACGCCGACGCCGGCTATTTCCAATGCCATCCTGAGCCACAATCGCGCCGGCGGCGCTCAAGCCGACGGTATTATTATCACGCCTTCCCATAATCCACCAGAGGATGGTGGTATCAAGTACAATCCGCCCAATGGCGGGCCGGCCGACGCTAATGTTACCCGAGTTATTGAAGAACGCGCCAATGCGCTTTTGGCGTATAATCTGCGTGATGTCAAACGCCTGACGCTGGACAATGCCTGGCAAAGTGGCTATATCCATGCCAAAGATTTGGTGCAACCTTATGTTGAAGGGTTGGCCAGCGTGGTGGATATACTGGCTATTCAACGCACCGGGCTAAAATTGGGCGTAGATCCGCTGGGCGGCTCCGGTATCGCTTATTGGCAGCGTATTGCCGAGCATTACCGACTGGATTTAACGCTGGTTAATGAAGAGATCGATCAAACGTTCCATTTTATGCATCTCGATCATGACGGCATCATCCGTATGGACTGTTCGTCGGAATCGGC
>NZ_LECR01000015.1:31138-38659 GCF_001602625.1 Sodalis-like endosymbiont of Proechinophthirus fluctus | reverse complement strand
TGGCAGGGCTGTTGGCACTACGCGATAAATTTGATTTAGCGTTCGCTAATGATCCGGACTATGACCGGCACGGAATTGTTACACCGGCGGGGTTGATGAACCCTAATCATTACCTGGCAGCAGCGATTAACTACCTATTCCAACATCGCCCTCAATGGGGCGATGAGGTGGGAGTGGGTAAGACGTTGGTCTCCAGCACCATGATTGACTGGGTGGTTAACAGCCTCGGACGCCGGCTAGTAGAAGTGCCGGTAGGCTTCAAGTGGTTTGTAGATGGCCTGTTTAACGGCAGTCTGGGTTTCGGAGGCGAAGAGAGCGCCGGGGCGTCATTTCTGTGCTTTGACCGTCAGCCATGGTCCACCGATAAAGACGGGATCATCATGTGCCTGCTGGCGGCGGAAATTACCGCTGTGACCGGCAAAAATCCGCAGCAGCATTATGATGAACTCGCGCAGCGCTTTGGCGCGCCCAGCTACAACCGCATTCAGGCGAAGGCCACCCACGCGCAGAAAGCGATTTTGTCCAAGCTGTCCCCCGAGCAGGTCAGCGCCAGCACGCTGGCAGGCGATACGATCATCGCACGGTTGACAGTGGCATCCGGCAATGGTGAGTCCATTGGCGGCCTGAAGGTGATGACGCAAAACGGCTGGTTTGCGGCCCGTCCTTCCGGTACGGAAGAAGTCTACAAGATCTACTGCGAAAGTTTCCTCGGTTCTGAGCACCGCCAGCAGATCGAGAAAGAGGCAGTGGATATCGTGAGCTACGTACTAAGCAGGGACGAAATAAGCCCCTAGCTGCGTCTGGTCATGCCCTATATAATCTCCAGCGGAACCCAACGGAGATTATCGCTCAAAGCGAATGCCATTTGCGAACCCAGATGGCGTGATTGTTGTCCAGTAAGGCATTCAGAGAAACAAACAGGCACTCTTCGCGGCGAAAAAATTTCGGCTCAGCGCCAATCTAGCATTCATGTCGCCGTGTGACGAGCGCGACAAGCTGCCAGACTATCATTCGATGGTCGTTTTTGCCTGCCGTTAACCCATCCCGGTATGGGGGAAAAGATTCGCTTTGACGGCGACCATAAACACCTAGCGTTCGCCATAGATGATTTGAACCCCGTATGTCGCTTTCACCGCCATCTTCCGCGAAATAACTATCCGGACCGCCCGCGCCGCGTTTGCAGCTCAGGTTGGTGAAAAATCTCAACGATCATATCACGTTACGCACCAGCAAAGAGGCGAACCACATGGATTACACCGCCAGCAAGGAAGTATTCGTACGCCAACAGGTACGTCAGCTCGCCGATCTCTGCAGCTATATTGTCTGTGCTAAATCGCTGAGCTGTGGTATGGCGCGGGTACGGGTCTATGAATCGTAAGAGGTACAGAAAACCGGCGTGAGTCTGTTTACCCGTATATTGCTGGAGCAAATGCCCTAGCTGCTGGTAGGAGAGGATGACCAGCCGCAGAATGCTCAATTGCGGGAGAACTTCGTGGCGCAGGTATTTACCTTGTGGGAATTAAACCGACTGATGCGCTAACCCCTGACCCGCGGCGCGCTGATGGCATTTCACTGCCGTTATAAGCTGTTATCGCTGGCACATTCCAAGCCGGCATATTAGCGCATTAGCACTTTTGTCGCCAGTATGGACCCGTTGGCCGTCGCTTGACGTGTTCGCCCTGACGTATCACGACTGGACGATGGCGCAACAGCGCCATCTTCCAGTTTAGCAAAGGTCTATACACTATTTCATAACGCCTTCCTGCACCAGCTCGAAGAGCAAGATCCGGCCTGCCGGCCCCGCGAGTGGGGGAGGACCCCTGCGGCAAGATATGCGAGATTGCGCCCGTTTCATTATCGAACCATGATGACCTCCGGACACACTATCTTACCGGTGAATCGGCCGCACTCTCACGTCTAGGTACTTTTGTCATCAATATTTGCAAGATTATCACCACGGCTACTATATTCAGGCGTTGGTCGACACTAGCTAGCTTTCTCACCTGCCTGGCGCCGGTGTTCTATCGCCGAACTAGTGTTATCATCGGCTGTGCCAAGCATCCTCTTAAGCGCTAACGCCATGAAAGAGCAGCACCTTCGCTTGGCTCAATGAATTAATATGGCGCGATTTTACCGCCATCTGCTGGTGAACTGGCCGGCGCTGTGTCGCCATCAGTCGTTTATTCCATGGAAGCGCCGCCATGTCCGCCTGGCAGCAGAATGATGACTTGTTCGACGCCTGGTGTACGGGCCATAACCAGTTATCCCATATCGATGCCGCCATGCGGCAACTGGCGGAGACCGATTGGATGCGCAATTGGTTGCGAATGATCAGCGCTAGTTTTCTCGTCAATGATCTGCTTATCGATGGCGATTTGACGGCTAATAACGGCGGCTAGCAATGGGATGATACCACGCCTTATTTCTGCATATTCAACCCTACCACGCAGGAAGAGGCGCTTCGATCCCGACGAGGCTTTTATTGATCGTTGGCTACCGGGACCCAAGCCGGTGCCGGATAATTATCTGCATCAGCCGCATCATTGGACCGAATGCGTAGCGCGCCGGACTAGATTATCCGCTGCTAATCGTCGATCATGGCAAAGCGCGCCTACGCGCCAACAAGGACGTTTATGAATCAGCTAAAGCGCGGGGCGTGGTGCGGAACGAACGATGATTATAGAGGCGAATCTATGCTTAATACCGAGATTGAAAAACTTATTAATAAAAAACTTAACATTTTCTCGCTGGAGGATTATGTGCCCAATGGCCTGCAGGTGGAGGGCCGCCAGGAAGTAAAATGCATAGTCACCGGCGTCACCGCCTGTCAGGCGTTGCTGGATAGCGCTCTGGCGCACGGCGCCGACGCAGTCATGGTCCACCACGGCTATTTCTGGAAAAACGAGGCACCGGTGATTAGCGGTATGAAACGCCGGCGGCTCAAAACATTACTGGTTAACGATATCAATTTATACTCCTGGCATTTGCCGCTGGATACCCACCCTGAATTGGGTAATAATGCGCAGCTCGCAGCGGCGTTGGACATTCAAGTGACCGGCAGTTTAGAACCGCTGCTGCCACAGGGTGAGTTCGCGACTCCTCTTAGCGGTGAAGCGCTGTGCCTGCGCCTTGAACAAACGCTAGGATGCAGTGTACTACATTGCGGCGACGGCGGGCCTGCGCAGATAAAGCGATTGGCCTGGTGTACCGGCAGCGGCCAGAGATTTATCGAGCTGGCGGCGCAGGCAGGGGTGGACGCATTCATTACCGGCGAAGTATCCGAACAGACTATCCATATTGCCCGTGAAGAGGGGCTGCATTTTTATGCCGCAGGCCATCACGCTACTGAGCGTGGCGGGATCCGTATGCTTGGAGAGTGGCTGGCTCAACATTATGATTTTGATGTAACTTTTATCGATATTCCCAACCCTGTATAACGGCGTTTCCCGACCATTCTCCCATTGACAGAGCTCCCTGGGATGAATATGGTAATTAACTATTAATTATAAATATTGTTAATTATGAATATTCCTATTTACAGGAAGCGGAGTTGCAATGGGCGCGATGTTATTTATTGGGAGAGCGAGCGGTGGTACTAGAGATGGGACCGCTGATTAGCTTGGAAAGTCAGCGCCGCGTTTGGAGTTTGTGCAGTGTATTGCACTTCACCAGGACGTCCGCGAAGCCGTTCCTAGCATGAATAATTTGCCGGTGCTACTGACCAAACCGCAGCACACAGCGCTGGATGCTATAGAGTGCCTGAAGCGCTGGCGGGAAGAGAGAATCGGCGCCGCACGAGGTGCGTCAAATTATGATTCTGATCATCTATAGTGGTGCCGCTGGCGCTAATCTGGCGAGGGTGGCGGAGCATACTGGAATGATGCCATGCCAGATGGTGGAGTGCCACGCCGGTGCGAACTACGTTGTCTACTTCTTTAGCTTCCAGACGGGGTTTCCCTATCTCTGTGGATTGCCGAAGGCTCTTGCCACTCCGTGGAGCGCTGAGCCGCGCCTGCAGGTGAAGTGAACGCCGGATCGGATGATAAACTGCTCTGACGATGGCTGGCACTTTGCGGTGAGGCTGGGTCAGAAGGTGAAATTGGCGTTGCCGAAACACGATATACGCAGCTATCTAGCGGTGTCGGTCGGCTTTGATATCGGTGCTGCAATCGCGCAGCACCGATATCAAAGTGACGATAGGCCGATTGGAGGGAAACGGCGCGGGCGCGGCTGCCGACTACAGGGCAGCACGCTTGCAGCACACAACTGACCAGGAATTGTTTTCGCAAGACGTATTGCCCAGCGTAGTGTGGGTGCCCCGGCGGCTATCCTATTATCTTTATGGCCTATGCCAAGACCACTAGCGGTTATCCCGCCTGGGCAAGCCGATCTATTTTGTCCAATGCTTTCTGGATGAAGCACATTTGGCCTTGCAACAGCAGAGCCGCTATTTAGAGCAGAGTTGGCCTGGCGGCTCTTAAACATAGCGGGGTGAGAACCCCGCTGGGGCGCTTCCCCGCGGGGGCGGGGAAGCGTAGTTATTTGCTCTGGCTGTGGAAGTTCCGCTGGGCATAGCCGGTGTAGAGCTGGCGCGGACGGGCGATCTTCAGACCATCATTGTGCATCTCTTTCCAGTGGGCTATCCAGCCGACAGTACGCGCCATGGCGAAAATGACCGTGAACATGGTCGAAGGGATCCCCATGGCCTTCAAAATGATGCCAGAGTAGAAATCGACGTTGGGATACAGCTTGCGCTCTTTGAAGTATGGGTCGTGTAGCGCGATATGCTCAAGCTCCATGGCCACCGCCAGTAAATCATCCGAAAGATTGAGTTCTTTCAACACCTCATGGCAAGTCTCCCGCATCACGGTAGCGCGCGGATCGTAGTTTTTATACACGCGATGGCCGAAGCCCATCAGGCGGAACGAATCATTTTTATCCTTAGCGCGTTTGATAAACTCAGAGATATGCTCAACTTTGTTGATCTCTTCGAGCATTTGCAGACATGCCTCGTTGGCGCCACCGTGGGCAGGACCCCACAGCGAAGCAATGCCCGCCGCGATACAAGCGAAAGGATTGGCACCGGAGGAGCCAGCGGTGCGCACCGTCGAAGTGGAAGCATTTTGTTCGTGATCGGCGTGCAAAATGAGAATACGGTCCATGGCGCGCTCCAGAACCGGATTGACCTCGTAAGCCTCGCATGGCGTGGCGAACATCATATACAGGAAGTTGCCGGCATAGGATAAATCATTGCGCGGGTAGATAAACGGCTGGCCGAGGGAATACTTGTAGCACATGGCAGCCACGGTGGGCATTTTCGACAATAGGCGGAATGCGGCGATTTCGCGGTGGCGTTCGACGTTGACATCCAGCGAGTTATGATAGAACGCCGCCAGCGCACCGGTGACCCCGCACATGACCGCCATCGGATGGGAATCGCGCCGAAAACCGTGGAACAGCCGGGTAATCTGTTCATGAATCATGGTATGACGGGTGACGATAGTGCGGAACTCATCGAATTGCTCACGGGTTGGCGTTTCGCCGTTCAACAGGATATAGCAGACCTCCAGATAGTTCGATTCTAGCGCAAGCTGGTCGATTGGGAAGCCGCGGTGCAGCAAGACGCCTTTGTCACCGTCGATATAGGTGATTTTCGATTCACAGGAGGCGGTGGAGGTGAAGCCGGGATCGAAGGTGAAATACCCTTGACTTCCCAAGCCGCGAATATCTATCTCTTTTTCGCCCATGGTGCCTGTTAGCAAATCCATGGCAATGGGGTCGTGCCCCTCAGGGGTAAAAGTTGCTTTACTTTTAGCCATTATATTCTCCTTAGCGCGTATAAACTTAATCTTGTACCACAGGCGGCTCAAGGGGGCGTTTATTTTCTGTCTGCCTTAGCGGTGCGCATTGCCGGGCGCAGAGCAGAGCGCAGTTTGACGCTTTACCCGAAAAGGGTGAACGAACGGTGTTTGCCTTGGTGGGTGAAGATTATTTAAAATATTATTTGCTATAAATGGGCCTTTTAACCTGCTGGTCAAGGCACTTCTTACACTGTTACATAAACTTAATCACGGAGGAAGTGTGTCGCCACTTGATAAGCGGGTTATAGCATAGAATCGGGATAATTTGTAATCAAAATGTTTCTTTATTGTCAATGTAGATGTATACTATAATATAGGGAATGTGAGAATCATGACGATGCTCATTAAATCTTCTGAATGTTAACAAACTATTTTATGTTAATTGTAGTTATAATGTGAAAGCCATATACTTTACTAAGGTCTCCCTCCGGAACTTCATGTAGTCTGTAGCCTGTAGTAGGAACACCCAGCGTTATTTAGCGCGTCATTTACGTACAAGGAATTGTGTTTTTAGTATATGATGTCGCATGGTTTATCCCATTAACGCTGTCTGATCCAGCTAGGACTGGAGGAAGGAAAATAATAACAGCTGTATGGGAAAAAAATTGAAAAAACAAAGGCCTGTAAACTTACATCTGCAAAATATCCGGTTCCCAGTAACTGCAATAGCATCCATTCTTCATCGAGTGTCCGGCATCATCATGTTTGTGGCTATCGGCATTCTGCTTTGGGTTCTCGGATTATCTCTCCCTTCCCCAGAAGGCTTCCTTCAGGCTACCGCTTTGATAGATAGCTTCATTGTTAAATTCATCTTTTGGGGTATTTTGACCGCACTGGTCTACCATACCCTCGGGGGAATTCGTCACATGTTGATAGATTTTGGCTATCTGGAAGAAACGTTAGCGATGGGTAAAATCACCGCAAATGCTACATTTTTGCTAACTGTCGTGCTATCTATTTTAGCTGGAGTCCTCCTATGGTAAGCAATGCTTCGGCATTAGGACGTAACGGAGTACATGAGTGGTTATTGGTTCGTGCATCCGCTATCGTAATTTTCCTTTACATTATTTATCTGCTCGGTTTTATCCTGTTTACAGATACTCTCACCTATGACGTCTGGCGCGGTTTTTTCGCCACCCCCATGAAGAAAGTCTTCACCTTACTAACCCTGTTTTCCATCCTAGTGCACACCTGGATCGGTATGTGGCAGGTATTAACGGATTACATCAAGCCCCTGGCGCTGCGGCTACTGCTGCAATTGGCCATTGTTATCGTGCTCATGGTATATTTACTTTATGGAACTGTTGTGGTATGTGGAGTAGTCAATGACATTGCCGGTAAGAGAGTTTGACGCCGTGGTTATCGGTGCTGGAGGCGCTGGTATGCGCGCCGCCCTGCAGATCTCCCAGATGAAGCTCTCGTGCGTTTTAATTTCCAAAGTATTTCCAATACGTTCCCATACGGTATCGGCGCAGGGCGGCATAACCGTCGCCCTCGGCAATAGCCATAAAGACGACTGGCAGTGGCATATGTACGATACGGTGAAAGGGTCCGATTATATCGGTGACCAGGACGCTATCGAATACATGTGCAAAACCGGCCCAGAAGCGGTACTAGAGCTGGAGCATATGGGGTTACCGTTTTCCCGCCTCGACGACGG
>NZ_LECR01000015.1:26468-31068 GCF_001602625.1 Sodalis-like endosymbiont of Proechinophthirus fluctus | reverse complement strand
GACCGTACCGGACACGCGCTGCTGCATACGCTATATCAGCAGAACCTGAAAAACCACACCACTATTTTTTCCGAATGGTATTCTCTCGATCTGGTGAAAAACCAGGATGGGGTAGTCGTGGGCTGTACCGCGCTGTGTATTGAAACCGGCGAAGTTATGTATTTCAAGGCGCGCGCGACCATTCTCGCCACCGGAGGCGCTGGGCGCATCTATCAATCTACCACCAACGCCCACATCAATACCGGTGATGGCGTCGGCATGGCGATACGCGCTGGCGTGCCGGTTCAGGATATGGAAATGTGGCAGTTCCATCCCACTGGCATAGCCGGTGCAGGGGTACTGGTGACCGAGGGCTGCCGTGGTGAAGGAGGTTACTTGCTGAATAAACACGGCGAGCGCTTCATGGAGCGGTACGCACCCAACGCTAAAGATCTGGCAAGCCGCGATGTAGTGTCACGTTCGATTATGATTGAAATCCGCGAAGGCCGCGGCTGCGAAGGTCCCTGGGGGCTGCATGCGAAACTAAACCTGGCTCATTTGGGGAAAGAGGTATTAGAATCGCGTCTGCCCGGGATCCTGGAATTGTCGCGTACCTTCGCCCACGTGGATCCGGTAAAAGAACCGATTCCTGTCATCCCTACCTGCCATTATATGATGGGAGGCATTCCGACCAAGGTAAGCGGCCAGGCAATCACCGTCAACGCCCAGGGCGAGGATGTAGTGATCCCGGGCCTGTTCGCAGTGGGCGAAATTGCTTGCGTATCGGTACACGGCGCCAACCGGTTGGGTGGTAATTCGCTGCTGGATCTAGTGGTGTTTGGCCGCGCAGTGGGGATATATTTGCAGGAATCTCTGCAAGAGCAGGGACCGTCCCGTGATGCTAGCGACGACGACATCGACGCGTCGCTCAGCCGCTATCGCCGCTGGAACAATAATCGTAGCGGCGAAAATCCGGTTGAGATCCGTAAAGCGTTGCAGGCCTGTATGCAAAGCAATTTCTCAGTATTTCGTGAAGGTGATGCGATGACCAAGGGGCTGGCAGAGCTGAAAGAGATCCGCGAGCGTTTGCATCATGCCCGTTTAGACGATACCTCGATGGAATTTAACACCCAGAGGGTAGAGTGTTTGGAGCTGGATAACCTGATGGAAACCGCTTACTCCACTGCGCTCTCGGCGAATTTCCGCTCTGAAAGCCGCGGCGCCCACAGTCGTTTCGACTTCCCAGACCGCGACGATGAAGACTGGCTGTGCCACTCGCTGTATCTTCCTGAAAGCGACAGCATGACGCGTCGTAAAGTCAACATGCAACCGACATTACGCCCGGCGTTCCCGCCAAAAGTGCGTACTTACTAGGATGAATCATGAAGGCTGAATTTTCCATCTATCGCTACAATCCCGATGTCGATGATAAGCCGCATATGCAGGACTATACCCTCGCCGTGGAGGAGGAGCGCGATATGATGCTGCTGGATGCGCTAATCTATCTGAAAGAGCAGGATCCGAGCTTGTCTTTCCGTCGATCTTGCCGTGAAGGGGTTTGCGGTTCCGACGGCGTTAATATGAACGGTAAAAATGGCCTGGCGTGCATTACGCCGCTGTCTATGCTGCGTAAGGGCGGCCATAAAATCGTTATCCGCCCTCTGCCCGGCTTGCCCGTTATCCGTGATTTAGTGGTGGACATGGGGCAGTTTTATGCTCAGTACAAGAAGATTAAACCCTTCTTGACTAACGACGACCGTAATCCGCCGGCGCGTGAACATCTGCAATCGCCTGAACAGCGCGCCAAGTTGGATGGGTTGTATGAGTGTATTCTCTGCGCTTGCTGCTCTACGTCCTGCCCCTCATTCTGGTGGAACCCCGATAAATTCATCGGGCCGGCGGGGCTTCTAGCCTCTTATCGCTTTCTTATCGACAACCGAGATACCCATCAACAGGCACGGTTGGATGATCTGAACGACGCTTTCAGTGTTTTTCGCTGTCACAGCATTATGAATTGTGTCAGCGTTTGCCCCAAAGGACTCAACCCGACTAAGGCTATCGGTCGTATTAAGAATATGTTAGTGAACTATAGCGCCTAACGGGCGCGGCCTTGCCACGCCACAGCTGGCGGGGCAAGCACAGGAAGCCTTTAAAAACTGGTTAGCGGCCTCGCGGCCAGCCGCTTTTCAAAGGTTCCTTCGGATACGATGACCTCACAGGGGTGATCTACCGGCTGAACTGCTTATATGTTATCCGATTATGGGTTAACTACAGAGAAAACTGAAGCTTAATAGGCTTAAGGGATCATGATGCAGAACGGCGCAATGAAGGATTGGCTNGGCGGGCGCAAACCAGTCCTACATAGAGCAACTCTATGAAGATTTTTTGACGGATCCTGACTCTGTCGATGCGAGCTGGCGTACAATTTTTAAACAGCTACCGACCGAGGGCGTCAGTCCCGAACAACTCCACTCCAAAACGCGGGAATACTTCCGCTACCTAGCCAAGGACGCAACACGCTATACCTCCTCGGTCAACGATCCGGATATCGACTCGAAGCAGGTGAAAGTCTTGCAGCTCATCAACGCTTTCCGCTTCCGTGGCCATCAACACGCTAATCTGGATCCTCTGGAATTATGGAAACAGGAAACGGTTCCTGATCTGGAACCTGGTTTCCATAATCTCACCGAAGCTGATTTCCAGGAAACGTTTAACGTCGGTTCGTTTACTATCGGCCGCGACACCATGAAATTGGCGGACTTGTATGAGGCGCTAAAAAAGACCTACTGCAGCTCCATCGGCGCCGAATATATGCATATCACCAATACCGAAGAGAAACGCTGGATCCAGCAGTATATTGAATCAGTAGTGGGGCAGCCGAGATTCAGCCGCAAAGAGAAAATGCGTTTTCTTGCCGAGCTGACCGCGGCGGAAGGGATTGAACGTTATTTAGGAGCCAAGTTCCCGGGTGCCAAGCGTTTCTCTCTGGAAGGCGGCGACGCACTGATTCCTATGCTCAAAGAGATGGTATGCTATGCCGGCAAAAATGGAACGCGGGAAGTAGTATTGGGGATGGCGCATCGTGGCCGCCTGAACGTGCTGGTCAATGTTCTTGGCAAAAAGCCGCAGGATCTGTTCGACGAGTTCTCCGGCAAGCACAAAGAGCACTTAGGCACCGGTGACGTGAAGTACCACCAGGGCTTATCCTCCGACGTTGAAACTGAGGGTGGGATAGTGCATCTGGCGCTGGTGTTTAACCCTTCACATCTGGAAATCGTCAGCCCGGTAGTGATGGGGTCGGTACGGGCGCGTATCGACCGTTTGGATGAACAAAGAAGCAGTATGGTACTGCCGATAACACTGCACGGAGACGCGGCCATTAGCGGCCAAGGCGTGGTGCAGGAGACCCTAAACATGTCCAAGACGCGCGGCTACGACGTGGGCGGGACAGTGCGTGTCGTTGTAAACAACCAGGTCGGTTTCACCACCTCCAACCCCCATGACGCTCGCTCCACACAATATTGCACCGATGTCGCCAAAATGGTGCAGGCGCCGATTTTCCACGTCAACGCCGATGACCCCGAAGCAGTGGCGTTCGTTACCCGTGTTGCGCTGGATTTCCGCAATACTTTCAAACGCGACGTCATGATAGACTTAGTGTGCTATCGCCGCCACGGCCATAACGAGGCCGATGAACCGAGTGCCACTCAGCCGCTGATGTACCAGAAGATCAGAAAACACCCGACGCCGCGCAAAATCTACGCCGACCGCCTGGAGCGCGACGGTATTATCACCCTCGCCGACGCTACCGAAATGGTCAATGTATTCCGTGACGCTCTGGATCAGGGCGAGCGTGTGGTGAAAGAGTGGCGGAAGATGAATATGCACTCCTTCGCCTGGCAGCGTTATCTTAACCACGACTGGGACGAATATTACCCCAGCAAGGTAGAGAGTAAGCGTTTACAAGCGCTGGCCCACCGCATCAGTGAGGTACCGGCTAGCGTGGAAATGCAGCCGCGGGTTGCCAAGATTTATCACGATCGCGCCGCGATGGCGCGCGGTGAAAAGCCTTTCGATTGGGGCGGCGCAGAAACGCTGGCCTACGCCACGCTAGTGGATGAGGGGATCCCCATCCGTCTGTCAGGGGAAGACGCCGCTCGCGGCACATTCTTTCACCGCCATGCGGTGGTGCATAACCAGAAAAACGGCTCGAGCTATACTCCGCTGGCCCATGTCCACAACGGTCAGGGCAGTTTCCACGTTTGGGATTCCGTATTGTCGGAGGAGGCGGTCCTGGCGTTTGAATACGGTTACGCCACCGCCGAGCCGCGTACCTTGGTGATTTGGGAAGCGCAATTCGGTGACTTCGCCAACGGCGCTCAGGTAGTTATCGATCAATTTATCAGTTCCGGCGAACAAAAATGGGGACGGATGTGTGGTCTGGTGATGCTGCTGCCTCACGGTTATGAAGGGCAGGGGCCAGAGCACTCTTCCGCCCGCCTGGAGCGGTATCTCCAGTTATGCGCGGAACAAAATATGCAGGTATGTGTCCCGTCGACGCCGGCGCAAATTTATCATATGCTGCGGCGTCAGGCGCTGCGAAACATGCGTCGGCCGCTGA
>NZ_LECR01000015.1:24412-26417 GCF_001602625.1 Sodalis-like endosymbiont of Proechinophthirus fluctus | reverse complement strand
TCATTGGATGAGCTGGCCAATGGCACGTTCCAGCCTGCCATCGGTGAAGTCAACGATCTTGACCCACAGGGTGTCAAGCGCGTCGTGATGTGCTCTGGCAAAGTCTATTATGATGTGTTGGATCAACGACGTAAAAACGGGCAGCAGGACGTGGCCATCGTACGCATTGAACAGCTCTATCCGTTCCCGCTGCAGGCTGTTCGGGAGGCGCTAGCTCCCTATGCGCACGTTCAGGATTTCGTCTGGTGCCAGGAAGAGCCGCAGAATCAGGGAGCCTGGTATTGCAGCCAGCATTATTTACGCGAAGTGATATCCAAGGGATCCGCGCTAAATTATGCCGGTCGTCCCGCTTCCGCTTCGCCGGCAGTAGGGTATTTGTCCGTGCACCAGACACAGCAGAAAAATCTGGTCAACGACGCTCTGAACGTTAATTAACAATAAGGATAGAGAATGAGTAGCGTAGATATTCTAGTGCCTGACCTGCCTGAATCGGTCGCGGATGCCACTGTCGCCATCTGGCATAAAAAGCCTGGTGATAGCGTTCAGCGTGATGAAGTACTAGTTGAGATTGAAACCGACAAGGTAGTACTGGAAGTCCCGGCGCCAGAATCCGGCGTTCTAGAAATATTGTTGGAAGACGAAGGCGCTACCGTTACTGCCCGTCAAGTGCTGGGTCGTCTGCGCCCGGGCGATAGCACTGGCCAGTCGACGACCGAAAAATCCAAGAGCCAGGAGGAGATACCGGCCCAGCGCCACACGGCAGGCCTGGAAGAGGGCAGAAACGATGCGCTGAGCCCGGCTATTCGTCGCCTCATCGCCGAGCATGATCTCAATCTCGAGGCCATTAAAAGCAGCGGTGTAGGTGGACGCCTTACACGCAAAGATATCGAAAAACATATCAACTCTCGGCAGAGCGCCGCACCGGCTCCTGCTGTCGCCCAGGCTGAAGCTGGGGCGCGGGCGCTCAGCAACCGCAGCGAAAAACGCGTACCGATGACCCGATTGCGTAAGTGTGTGGCCGAACGTTTACTGGAAGCAAAAAACAGCACCGCCATGCTGACCACTTTTAATGAGGTGAACATGCAGCCGGTGATAGATCTGCGCAAGCAATACGGCGACGCTTTTGAAAAGCGACACGGTATCCGTTTAGGCTATATGTCCTTCTATATCAAAGCAGTACTGGAAGCTTTAAAGCGTTTCCCGGAAGTAAACGCTTCTATCGATGGCGAAGATATAGTTTACCACAACTACTTTGATGTCAGTATCGCGGTGTCTACCCCACGTGGTCTGGTCACGCCGGTACTGAAAGATATTGACTTGCTGGACATGGCCGATATCGAGAAAAAAATCAAGGAACTGTCTGTTAAGGGCCGCGACGGCAAACTGAATGTTGAGGAACTGACCGGTGGTAACTTTACCGTTACTAACGGTGGCGTGTTCGGCTCGTTGATGTCGACTCCCATCATCAACCCACCGCAAAGCGCGATCTTAGGCATGCATGCTATCAAGGATCGGCCGATGGCGGTAGGGAGGCAGGTGGTGATTCTGCCGATGATGTATCTGGCGCTTTCCTACGACCACAGACTTATCGACGGAAGAGAATCCGTAAGCTTCCTGATCACGGTGAAAGAGATGCTGGAAGCTCCCACTCGCCTGTTGTTGGATGTCTAGCACATGACGATCCGCCGCTAGAAATCCTCGGTTTTGTGCCGAATTACGGCGACGCAACGTCGAGTCGCTGACACTCCCCAGACGAAGATGGAAACAAAATTATGAAGTTACATGAATATCAGGCAAAACAACTGTTTGCTCGGTATGGTATACCGTCCCCGACGGGATACACCTGCAATACGCCACGCGAAGCGGAAGAGTCCGCTTCGAAAATCGGCGCCGGTCCCTGGGTAGTGAAATGCCAGGTGCATGCGGGCGGCCGCGGTAAATCCGGCGGCGTCAAAGTGGCGAAATCGAAACAAGAGATCCGCGCCTTCGCGGAACAGTGGCTTGG
>NZ_LECR01000015.1:22978-24331 GCF_001602625.1 Sodalis-like endosymbiont of Proechinophthirus fluctus | reverse complement strand
CGGTCGTCGATCGCAGTACGCGCCGCGTGGTATTTATGGAGTCCACCGAGGGTGGCGTGGAAATTGAAAAGGTAGCGGAAGAGACGCCGCATTTGATTCACAAAGTGACCTTGGATCCGCTTACCGGTCCACAGCCTTATCAGGGCCGCGAACTGGCGTTTAAATTGGGCCTGAGCGGCAAGCAGGTCACTCAGTTCAGTAAAATTTTCATGGGCCTGGCGACGCTGTTTTTAGAGCGCGATCTGGCGCTGGTGGAAATCAACCCGCTGGTGATCACCAGCGCCGGCGATCTTATCTGCCTTGACGGTAAACTGAGCGCCGACGGCAACGCGCTGTTCCGCCAGCCGGAACTGTGTGAAATGCGCGATCAAAGTCAGGAAGATAAACGTGAAGCGCACGCCGCCCAATGGGAGATGAACTATGTGGCGCTTGATGGCGATATAGGCTGTATGGTGAACGGGGCTGGCCTTGCGATGGGGACGATGGATATCGTCAAACTGTACGGCGGAGAACCGGCCAACTTCCTTGACGTGGGCGGCAGCGCCACCAAGGAGCGCGTAACCGAAGCGTTCAAGATAATCCTGTCGGATGAGAAGGTGAAAGCAGCGCTGGTCAATATCTTTGGTGGCATCGTTCGCTGTGATTTGATTGCAGACGGTATTATCGGCGCGGTATCCGAGGTGGGCACCAGAGTCCCCGTGGTGGTGCGTCTTGAAGGAAACAATGCTGAATTGGGCACCAAGCGATTGGCCGACAGCGGGCTGAACATTATCGTCGCCACGAGTCTTACCGACGCCGCTCAACAGGTTGTCGCCGCAGTGGAGGATAAGTAATGTCAATTTTGATTGATAAAAACACTAAAGTTATTTGCCAGGGCTTTACTGGCAGCCAGGGGACCTTTCACTCCGAGCAAGCACTGGCCTACGGCACCAAAATAGTCGGCGGCGTCACGCCCGGCAAAGGCGGCACCAAGCATCTTGGTCTGCCAGTGTTCAATACTGTACGCGAAGCCGTTAACAAAATCGGCGCCAGAGTATCGGTTATCTACGTGCCGGCGCCATTCTGCAAGGACTCAATTCTTGAGGCAATCGATGCCGGCATCGAGCTGATTATCTGCATTACCGAAGGTATCCCGACACTGGATATGCTGACGGTGAAAGCCAAGCTTGAGCAAAGCAAGGTGCGCATGATCGGCCCGAACTGCCCGGGCGTTATCACTCCGGGGGAATGCAAAATCGGTATTATGCCGGGGCATATCCATCAGCCTGGCCGGGTTGGCATCGTTTCCCGTTCTGGCACCTTGACCTATGAAGCGGTGAAGCAAACCACTGATACCGGTCTCGGGCAGTCCAG
>NZ_LECR01000015.1:22553-22970 GCF_001602625.1 Sodalis-like endosymbiont of Proechinophthirus fluctus | reverse complement strand
TGGCGGCGACCCGATCCTAGGCTCGAGCTTCATTGACATCCTAAAGCTGTTTGAAGAGGATCCGCAGACGGAAGCTATCGTGATGATAGGCGAAATCGGCGGTAGTGCGGAAGAAGAGGCTTCCGATTATATCAAGGATCACGTCACCAAACCGGTGGTCGGCTATATCGCTGGCGTCACGGCGCCGAATGGCAAACGTATGGGCCATGCCGGCGCGATTATCTCCAGTGGCAAAGGCACGGCGAATGAAAAATTCGCCGCGCTGGAAGCAGCAGGCATCAAAACCGTGCGTAGCCTAGCCGATATTGGTGAATCATTAAAGCGTATTTTGCCGAACTGATGCGCCAAACCACTGGGAGACAGCGTATAATATGCTCTCCGCACCGTCGACTACGGCGGCTAGAAGATAAAAACTGC
>NZ_LECR01000015.1:18603-22506 GCF_001602625.1 Sodalis-like endosymbiont of Proechinophthirus fluctus | reverse complement strand
GCGGCTGTTATTCCGCGCTTTGCCTCATGACCTTGTCGTCTAGACTTAAGTCTAGGCTGGCTTATTCGCCGCGAGAGGCAAGTACAGTGAAAAAACGTTTGCACGGCAGAGCATAAATAACGTCACACCACAATGATGACGGCGCGGTGATATTTTCTCTCTTTTTTTAGTAAACGCGCACACTATCTCGCGCGATGAGCCTATTTAATAGCGCTACTGCTTCAGAGATGAAGAGAACACATTATTATTTTCATTTTATTTAATCACCATATTTTATTAATCACACTTTGGCAACATATCAGTGATATTGCCTTTTTTAGCTACTAATATTTAACAAAAAAATATTGCTTTAAATCAATATCTCCCCACGCATCTACTGTACTGGTAGTAATGTTACGCTAGTGTAATTTCAATAAGACGGCCGCCTCTCGTACCTCGTACCAGGTTTGCTCATTATGCGGTTTTAATACTTCTATCACTAAAAAATATATTTATCCAAAGGAAGTTGAGGGGTAATATACGGGCATTCACAACTTACGGGCATTCACAACTGGTTATGCTGATATTTCTCTGATACGTCTGTAGCGCCTCTGCCCTTCTTCCCCTCAGGAGTCATAGGCGAAAGGCGGTTAATGATAACTATAAAGCCTTTATTATTCACCGCGCTTTTCCGTCCTGCTCAAGGGTACGGCCGTAGCGGCGCATGTAGGATCTTTCCTGCGAGGAGTAAGGAGTCTTCATGTTTGATGTCGTCGAACTATCACGATTACAGTTTGCTTTAACAGCGATGTACCATTTCCTGTTTGTGCCTCTAACGCTCGGTATGGCGTTTTTGCTGGCCATCATGGAAACGGTGTATGTGCTGTCCGGCAAACAGATCTATAGAGATCTGACCAAGTTCTGGGGCAAATTGTTCGCTATCAACTTCGCCCTCGGCGTGGCTACCGGTCTTACTATGGAGTTCCAGTTCGGCACCAACTGGTCATACTTCTCCCATTATGTCGGCGATATCTTCGGCGCGCCGCTGGCCATCGAAGGGTTGATGGCCTTCTTCCTGGAATCTACTTTCGTCGGGTTGTTCTTTTTCGGTTGGGATCGCCTCGGAAAAGTTCAACATATGGCCGTGACCTGGCTAGTGGCGCTCGGCTCCAACCTGTCCTCGCTGTGGATCCTGATCGCCAACGGATGGATGCAAAATCCCATAGCGGCGGATTTCAACTACGAAACCATGCGGATGGAGATGGTCAGCTTCGTCGAACTAGTGCTTAATCCGGTGGCGCAGGTGAAATTCGTGCATACCGTAGCCGCGGGCTATTGCACTGGCGCGATGTTTGTCCTCGGCATCAGTTCATATTATCTGCTGAAGGGGCGCGATATCGCCTTCGCCAAACGCTCCTTCGCTATCGCCGCTTCCTTCGGCGTGGCAGCGGTTCTGTCGGTCATCGTGCTGGGGGATGAGTCCGGCTATGAAGTAGGAGACGTGCAAAAAACCAAGCTGGCCGCTATCGAGGCTGAATGGAACACTGAGCCGGCGCCGGCTTCCTTCACCCTGTTCGGCCTGCCGAATCAGGAAGACCAGACCAACTATTTCGCGGTGCAGATCCCTTACGCACTGGGCATTATCGCTACCCGTTCCACCGATCGTCAGGTCACCGGCCTGAAAGATCTGATGACCCAGCATGAGGTGCGCATCCGTAACGGGATAAAGGCCTACAGTCTGCTGCAACAGCTTCGTGAAGGTAGCACCGATCCCGCAGTGTGTGAAGCGTTCAACAGCGCTAAGCAGGATATAGGCTACGGGCTGCTGCTAAAACGCTACACCGACGATATTACCCAGGCCAGCGAGCAGCAAATTCGCCAGGCTACCAGTGATTCCATCCCACGCGTTGCGCCGCTGTATTTTTCCTTCCGTATCATGGTGGGCTGCGGCATGCTGATGCTAATGCTGATCGCCTCCTGTTTCTGGACCGTGCTGCGCAACCGCATCGGTCATCACCGCTGGCTGCACCGCGCCATGCTCTATGGCATTCCACTGCCGTGGATTGCCATAGAGTCCGGCTGGTTTATCGCCGAATACGGCCGTCAGCCATGGGCTATCGGTGAAATCCTGCCGACTGCGGTCGCCAACTCGACCCTGACCGCTAGTGACATCCTGTTCTCGATGGGGCTGATTTGCGGACTGTACACGCTATTTTTAGTGGCGGAAATGTATCTGATGTTCAAATTCTCGCGTCTGGGGCCGAGCAGCTTGAAAACCGGCCACTACCACTTTGAACAGTCGTCCGCGTTTCCTCGGTGAGCGCATGGTAATACGTAATACGGGAGAGAATGACTATGTTTGATTATGAAGTATTGCGTGTTGTCTGGTGGGTGCTGATTGGTGTGCTGCTCATCGGCTTTGCCGTTACCGACGGGTTTGATATGGGCGTCGGCATGTTGATGCGCCTGTTTGGCCGCAGCGACGTTGAGCGTCGAATCATGATCAATACCATCGCGCCGCACTGGGACGGTAACCAGGTATGGCTCATCACCGCCGGCGGCGCCCTATTCGCCGTCTGGCCGATGGTGTATGCCGCGGCGTTCTCCGGCTTTTACATCGCCATGATTCTAGTGCTGGCCTCGCTGTTATTCCGCCCGGTCAGTTTCGACTACCGCTCGAAAATCGATGACGCCCGCTGGCGCAATATGTGGGACTGGGGCATTTTCATCGGCAGCTTCATTTCGCCGGTGATGATCGGGGTGGCGTTCGGCAACTTGCTGCAAGGTGTGCCGTTCCATGTGGATGAGTATCTGCGTTTATATTATACCGGTAACTTCTTCCAGCTGCTTAACCCGTTTGGCCTGCTGGCAGGCATCGTCAGCCTGGCGATGTTCCTGACCCAGGGCGGCACCTATCTGCAAATGCGTACTGGCGGCGATTTGCAGGTTCGGATGCGTGGCATCACCCAGCTTACCGCGCTGGTCACCCTGCTGACGTTCCTGCTGGCCGGCATTTGGGTCGTCAACGGCATCGACGGTTTTACCTCTGTTATCGACAGGGTCGCGCAGTCTAACCCGCTGCATAAAGAGGTGGTGCACAAGGCTGGCGCATGGATGGCAAATTACCACGCTTATCCAGGATTATGGGTTGTGCCGGCGCTGGGCGTGCTGCTGCCGCTTTTGACTATCGTCTTTAGCCGCGCGGGGCGCGGTGGATGGGCATTCATCTTCTCCTCGTTAACCGTGGCCTGCATCATCTTGACTACAGGGATCACGCTGTTCCCGTTTATCATGCCGTCGAGCACGATGCCCAATGCCAGCCTGACTCTATGGGACGCGACGTCAAGTCTAGGGACGCTAAAAGTCATGACCGTGGTGGCGATCATTTTCGTACCGATTGTGCTGCTCTATACCATCTGGTGCTACTACAAAATGTTCGGTCGCATCACTAAAGAACATATTGAACAAAACACGCATTCGCTGTACTGAGTTAAGGAGCTTAACCATGTGGTATTTCGTCTGGATTTTAGGAACGCTGTTGGCCTGTGCCTTCGGCATCATTACAGCACTGGCCCTTGAGCATCTGGAAGATAATGGCAGCAAGGATGCCCTGAAGTGATAGGGCATCCTTGCTGCCCTATATGGTCTGACGGATAAGAACTCCCTTTCGGGCGTTTTCTCTCCTCATAGCGCTTACACTTTTGCGGGCTGTGTTTTCTGGTCGCCCTATCGTTTCGCTGCCCAGATCAGTCCTCCTCTCCTGGTAGCAGGGGATCGTCTTCGTTTGGGCGGTTTTTTATGCCGGTGTGTGGTTCACAGTAACAGCATTCGGCTGCGATGTCGTCTGTGGATCTAAAATATTTTCTTTCCCCTGTCTTACCCATTCCCAATGTGATCTGTCTTACGTATAGTAAGCACCGTTGT
>NZ_LECR01000015.1:13682-18580 GCF_001602625.1 Sodalis-like endosymbiont of Proechinophthirus fluctus | reverse complement strand
TGCGTTGTTGGACGGTGGAGTGAGTATTGCATTTTTCCAATGGCCCGTTCGCGTCTATTACGAGGATATTGATGCCGGTAGCGTAGTTTGCCATGCACGTTATGTCGATTTCTATGAATGCGTGCGCATCGAAATGTTACGCGAGCATAATTTCAGCACGCGCTCATGCGCGCGGACGTGGCGTTCTTGGTGCAGCACATGGAGGTGAAATATATTGCCCCTGCGCGCCTGGACGATTTACTGCAACAAGTGGAAAGTAAAATCGTCTCCCTCAAGCACACCTCTCTGACCTTCGCATAACGTATCCTGAATGTCGACGCGCAGTTGCTCAATCAGGCGAATGTCGTGATCGCATGTGTCGATCTACAACAATGGAAGCCGATTGCGCTTCTTCCTACGTATTTTGTCTCGGAGTTCAAGCAGTGACTGACATGAATATCTTTCATCTGTTCCTGAAAGCGAGCTTTTTGGTAAAACTGATCATGCTCATTTTGATATGCTTTTCCATCGTCTCCTGGGCGATCATTATTCAGCGTTCCCGTATTCTGACCTCCTCCGCACGTGAAGCAGATTCCTTTGAGGATAAATTCTGGTCCGGCATCGAATTGTCCCGCTTGTATCAGGAATGCCTGACGCGGCGAGACAGCCTGAGTGGCTCAGAGCAGATTTTCTACTCTGGCTTTAAAGAGTTCGCGCGCCTACATCGCGCCAACAGCCATGCCCCAGAGGCGGTGGTAGAGGGTGCCTCGCGCGCCATGCGTATTTCGATGAACCGCGAGCTGGAAGCACTAGAAACCCATATCCCATTTCTCGGCACCGTAGGCTCCATAAGTCCATATATCGGTCTGTTCGGCACGGTATGGGGCATCATGCATGCTTTCATCGGGCTTGGCTCGGTTAAACAGGCCACGCTACAGATGGTCGCACCGGGGATAGCCGAAGCGCTAATCGCCACCACTATCGGACTTTTCGCCTCCATTCCCGCGCTCATGGCGTTTAATCGCTTGAGCCTGCGCATCAATAAGCTTGAGCAGAACTACGACAACTTTACCGAAGAGTTTATCGCCATCTTGCACCGTCAGGCTTTCACTAGCGATAGCGCTAAGTAACGCTAAGTAAGAAGGAGGGTAGTACATGATAGCTAGAAGACGCTCATGCAGAGAAATCAAGTCCGAGATTAATATCGTCCCCCTGCTTGATGTGCTGCTGGTTCTGGTGTTAATTTTTATGGCGACGGCACCGATTATAACTCAGAGCGTTGAGGTAGATTTGCCTGATGCGATTGACTCCAAAACCGTTGGTAACAATGATAATCCACCGGTGATCGTCGAGGTGTCAGGTATCGGCCAATACAGTCTGGTGGCCGATCATCAGCGCCAAAAGCAGTTGCCCTCCGAACAGGTGGTTTCTGAGGCGCGCGCCCGTATCATCGCCAATCCTAAGACGGTGTTTCTGATAGGAGGCGCCAGGGACGTGCCTTATAATGAGATCATTAAGGCGCTGAACTTACTGCATCAGGCCGGCGTGAAGTCGGTCGGTCTGATGACGCAGCCTATCTGACGGTCGGCTGGTGAAGCGTATTATTACCGGCCCAACCCCTTTGGGGAATAGATTGTGTTGAAGGCTACCGAACAGAACGACAAGTTTAAACGTGCCATTATTCTGTCGATTGCGCTGCATTCCGTCCTGATTGCCATATTGATCTGGATCTCTATCCATCAGCCTCAAGAATCCAGTGCAGGCAGCGGTGGGTCGTCCGTTGACGCCGTGATGATTGCTCCTAGCGCCGTGGTGCAGCAATATAACCGTCAGCAGAAAACCTATGCGCAGAGGGCGCAGCATCAGGCAGAAGAGCATCGGCAAAAGCAGGCGGCGGAGCAACAGCGTCTAGCCGCGCAGGAAGCCGCCGAAGTGCAACAGCGCGAGCAGGCTAAACAGCAAAAATTAGCGGAAGAAGAAGAGGAGGCCACCTCGGCGCAGGCAAAAACCGCGGCTGAAGCCAAGAAACAGGCGGAAGTGGAAGCGAAAAAGACCGCTGTTGCCAAAGCTAAAGCCAAAGCAGACCAGATAGCGAAAAATAAAGCCACATCGCAGGCCAAAAAGCAGTCCAGCGATGTGGACGTTTTGCTAGGCGGTCTGACCAATGCTAAAAACATGCCCAAAGCCGGTAGCGCACCGACGGGGGTGGATAAGGCTAAACAAAGCGGCGCTAGCGGGGCAGAAATCGATGCCTATAAAGCACAAATCAGCCGGGCTATCAGCAATAAATTTTACGATGCGTCTAGTTACAGCAGCAGGACGTGCGATTTGCGCATCGGACTGGCGCCT
This sequence comes from Sodalis-like endosymbiont of Proechinophthirus fluctus, assembly GCF_001602625.1. Classification (GTDB taxonomy): domain Bacteria; phylum Pseudomonadota; class Gammaproteobacteria; order Enterobacterales; family Enterobacteriaceae. The sequence continues at coordinate 16,252 of NZ_LECR01000015.1, read as the reverse complement.
GACGGCTTGCTGATCTCGGTCACCGCCGTAGGCGGAGATCCGGCGCTGTGTCAAGCAGCGGTATCCGCGGCGAAGCTGGCTATCATACCGCGGCCGCCCAGTCCGCAGGTTTATGAAGTTTTCAAAAATGCGACGCTCGGATTTTCGCCTCAGTAAATCCACGTAGCAGAATGCAATGGTTATCAAATAGTCATAATATAGTTTAAGATTTATACTGTGTCGTCTAATGGGAAGATGTAAGGTTATTTAATCAGATAAGTTTACAATTCTGAAATTGCGACCGGTGCCTTAGGCGTCGGCGGTTTGGGAGATGAAATGAAGCAGGCATTTCGAGTAGCATTAGGTTTATTAATTTTATGGTCTTCCGTGTTGCACGCTGAAGTGCGTATTGAAATCACCCAAGGGGTGGATTTAGCCAGACCTATAGGGGTGGTGCCGTTTAAGTGGGCGTGGCCCGACGCAGCGCCCGAAGATATCGGTGGTATTGTCGCTGCCGATTTGCGCAATAGCGGTAAATTCAACCCGCTAGATACATCCCGCCTGCCGCAGCAGCCGGCCGCCGCCGCGGAAGTTACCTCGGCCGCCTGGAAGGCGTTAGGTATCGACGCCGTGGTGGTAGGGCAGGTGCAGCCGAGCTCGGACGGCAACTACATGGTATTTTATCAATTGGTAGATACATCAGGTAATCCCGGCGCTATATTAGCGCAGAACCAATTCAAAGTACCGCGCAAATGGCTGCGTTGGTCAGCGCATGCCGTTAGCGATGAGAGTTTTGAAAGGCTGACCGGTATCAAGGGTGCATTTCGCACGCGCATCTCCTACGTGGCGAAAACCAATAGCGGCCAGTTCCCCTACGAATTACGGATAGCGGATTACGACGGTTATAACCAGACGCTGGTACACCGCTCGCCTCAGCCGCTAATGTCGCCGGCCTGGTCCCATGACGGCAGCAAATTGGCCTATGTCACTTTTGAAAGTGGCCGATCGGCATTGGTTATCCAGACATTGGATAGCGGCGTTATCCGTCAGGTGGCGGATTTCCCGCAACACAACGGCGCGCCGGCTTTCTCACCGGACGGCAGCAAGCTGGCCTTTGCCCTGTCAAAGACCGGCAGCTTGAATTTGTATGTGATGGATCTAGAATCGGGTCAGATTCGTCAGGTGACCGACGGTCGCAGCAACAATACGGAGCCGACCTGGTTTCCGAACAGCCAGGCGCTGGCATATACCTCCGACCAGGGCGGCCGTCCGCAGGTGTACAAAATCAATATCAATGGTGGTACGCCCCAGCGCCTGTCCTGGGAAGGCTCCCAAAATCAGGATCCCGACGTTAGCTCGGACGGTAAGTTCCTGGCTATGGTAAGCAGCAATAATGGCGCGCAGCATATTGCTAAACTGTATCTGGCAACGGGAACCGTACAAGTATTGACGGACACGTTCCTGGATGAGACGCCTAGCGTCGCTCCCAATGGCACCATGGTTATCTACAGCGCTTCGCAAGAGCTTGGTTCCGTGTTACAGATAGTATCGACTGATGGGCGTTTCAAAGCACGTCTTCCGCCAGCCGATGGACAAGTCAAATTTCCTGCCTGGTCACCGTATCTGTGATGTATATATAAATTTGTATGACAAACTATAAAAGGAATACGAGATGCAACAACTGAACAAAGTGCTGAAAAGGCTGATATTGGCGGTTCTAGTTATGGCGATTGTCGCATGTAGTTCTCACAAAAGCGCTAACAATGGCGACGAATCTGCTATGGGCGCCAGTGTTGTTGGTGGCACTGGCGTGGACATGAACGGCAACAACGTGTCGTCCGACGAGCGGGATCGTCTACAGATGCAAGAGCTTCAGCGCAACAATATCGTTTATTTCGGTTTGGACAAATATGATATCCGCTTTGAATTCGCTCAGATGCTTGACACTCACGCCACTTTCCTGCGTAGCAACCCGTCCTATAAAGTAACTGTTGAAGGCCACGCTGACGAACGCGGTACCCCAGAATACAACATTGCCCTGGGCGAACGACGTGCCAATACTGTGAAAATGTATCTTCAGGGTAAAGGCATTTCCACCAATCAGATCGCTATCGTATCTTACGGTAAGGAGAAGCCGGCCGTACTGGGTCACGACGAAGCGGCTTACGCCAAAAACCGTCGTGCCGTCCTGATCTACTAAGAGTCTTGCATGAGTAATAACTTCAGAGCTTATCTGTTGAGTTTGTCGTTATTTGTTGGCGTAGCGACCCCTTGGGCCGCTACCGCCCAGACATTAATCAGTAATGTCGGTTCCAGCTCGGTAGAAGATCGGGTCACTCAACTTGAGCGTATTTCCAACGCGCACAGTCAACTGCTAACTCAACTTCACCAGCAGCTCGCCGATAATCAGCGCGATATCGACTCGCTACACGGTCAGATTCAGGAAAACCAATACCAACTATCGCAGATCGTCGAACGGCAAAAACATATCTACCAGCAGATGGATAGCCTCCCTAGCCAGGTAACTTCCGCTTCCCGGGACGATCATCCCCAGTCCATGTCCACAAACGGCAGTAGTCAAGGCCCGGCGC
>NZ_LECR01000015.1:9785-13672 GCF_001602625.1 Sodalis-like endosymbiont of Proechinophthirus fluctus | reverse complement strand
GATAGGGAAACCAGCAGCAGCGGCAGCGCCAACACCGACTATAATGATGCGGTATTGCTGGTGCTGGAGAAAAAACAGTACGACCAGGCCATTAGCGCATTCCGCAACTTTGTTAAACATTACCCTGATTCCACCTATCAACCTAACGCTAATTACTGGCTTGGGCAGCTTAATTATAATCAGGGTAAAAAAGACGATGCGCTCTATTATTTCGCCATGGTGGCGAAGACCTATCCGAAGTCCCCTAAAGCGCCCGACGCACTGTTGAAGGTAGGCTTCATCATGCAGGAAAAAGGCCAGAAAGATAAAGCCAGGGCGGTTTATCAGCAGGTTAGAAAATTGTATCCCAGCGCTGAAGCAGCTAAGCAGGCGCAGAAACATCTGGCTGGACTGTAATCATGACGGGTCTGAACGGGGCAAGGGCAGCGTAAAACGGGTCAGAATGCTAGAAGATTGGGTAGTTGAACCGCACTTGAACTAATTAATGGTTGCGTCAAAATTTATAAATAAGTAATACGCATCGTCATTGCTCGGGGAAAGCTGATTTCTCTGGCCTCAGTTGTCATCAGGTGTTGGGGTCGTTGGCTTAGATAGTAGAGCAGTTGATTTTTAATCAATTAGTCGCAGGTTCGAGTCTTGCACGACTCACCATCTTTCGTCTGGTTACCTTATCTTTCACTCTCCATGTTTTAGCCGCCGTCGTGTACGCGGATGGTCAAATAACACACGATTTGAAGATGCGTCTGTATTACCTACTAAACATTTTAGCCAAAAATCACAAAATAGGCGCGAAAACGGGCTATAAATCTTGTATTTTTATTTAGCATACAAAATATAGACTTTCGCCAGCAAGTAACTTATTTTCTTAATGGCCCTGCGCGGCGGCGGCTTCGTAGCGCCAAAAGAGCAGCGATGAGTGAACTAATCGACAATTTTGCCACTATTTACCCTCTCCTGCTCTCCAAACTCGCGGCATTGATATAGGAGGAAAAGGCAGGTTTACGGGAGCGCACCGCAAGTTTGCTAAAGGCGTGCAAAGCGGTTATTGTGGCCCACTATTGTACCAATATTGTACCAATATTGTACCAATATTGTACCAATCCGGAGAGATCTAGCCGCTGGAGGGGAAGCCAGCGGCTTGCTACATGGCAGATGTGTTGAATATAGCGCGTTGTACGCGGAATGTTCGCTCGATCTCAGCTGTCTGGAGTTAGTGTTCGGCACGATTTGCGATGCGAACGGTGGGTTTTATATACTTGAACATCTCTGCCGCGGTCAATGCGCGGCGGCCAGGTAATGCCGTCCAGTATCACTGGTTGAGCTTATCGATCAACTCGACAGTCTGGGAGAGAAGATTATTTGGGCGCTGGACCGCCATCTTAGCCGCTATGTGTAAAAACAGACCAGTGAGGATATACTGTGCTGGCAAAGCGCCAGCATTGTGCATAATGAATTTAAGACCCAGGTGCGCGCTGCATGAAAAGACTCTATCCCGACGCGGCCGTGTAGTCCATTCTGAATCACGGCAGACAGTAGTCGGTTTGGCCGATGCGGTTGGTTCCAACAGCCAACTGATTCAGGCGGCCAACAACTTACCGCAGCAGCAGATATAATTGTGGCTACACCGATTGCAGTATTTTTTTCAAAATATAGCAGAGCGTGCCCGAAGAAGACCTTATTAGCGGCACTGACCGCCAGGGAAGGGCGCAACCTGCCGTAACCTGCGCGCATTGTCCGTGGATGGCGATGAACAGGCTCAAGGAGGCTATCGCAGCTGGGTTTGAACAGGGCGTGAGATATGGGTCGAAGAAGTTGTGCGTCAGTTGGCGCTGGTACCTCTGAATATGCTGGCTTTCACGGCCGATCTTGAGCGTCGCAAAGATCACAGCGTGGAGGTGCTCCTGAGCTGACGACTGCGGCTTAATAAGCTGCAAACCGTCGGCACGTGGCCATATCAGACTCGATGACAGAAGCCAGACGTGGTTATCGCTCAAATTTCAGACATTCATGTAGCAGACGATAACGATAACCTGTCCAGACAGGACCGTGCCTTAGCATGTCTTGATATTATCGCGCCGGACGTTCTTGTCCTCACCGGTGACCTGATAGATAATAGCGAGATAGAGGGCTATACGGCGATAGCAGCCCGACTGACAACCTATCCCTCCGCATCCTACTGGGGAATTCTGATAATAGGGCAAGCTATACACACCGTCTTGAACGCATTCTACTGTACCGATGGGAAAAACGCGCCACTACCTTTTGTAGAAGATTTTAGAGAATTGTGTCTCCATCCGGCCTGATGCTACCATAGAGGGGGAACCGAGGCTCAGGTGGCGGGGCACCTTTTGTAGCTGCGGGATGCGTTGTTGGCAAAAAGCCCCATGACGTCTATGGTGTTTTTACATCATCACGTCTTTGAGTGCAGTATCGCGCCTATGGATCATATCATGTACGTATAGATCATCGTATCATGTACGGGGGAGATCTGCAGCACTGGGCACGCTACTGCGCGATCATCCTCGTCGCGACCCCTCGCGCTCGCGACAAGCTGTGCGTATCGCTCCACAGCAGACACGTAGGCGGACATACACACCTACCTCTCTGGCTCGATTTGCCTCGCCAACCCGTTGTGGTTGAGATCAGCGACGATACCCTCTGCCGGTCCCCGTGCTGATGATCCACCGCTTGACAAATGGGCTACCCTAGCTAGCCACTTCATTATTGTCGTTTGAGTCCACCGCCATGTCCGGTTTATCCTTGTTCGGCAGTCGGCGATCAACTTTTGATTTTTAGCTACCGGCGTTTACCGGCCAACCACCTTCAACTTACGATCGACTGTTGCTGACAAAAGGAGAAAAAGTGAGCGGCAACGTTAATGATGGTGATAGGCGTGCAGGTTCATCTCGCCCTAATTAATCACGCAATTATCTTCTTCGCAGCGTTGATACTCTATTTGGATGGTCGCATGCCCAATGTGATAGTGCTCTAGCAGATAATTTTGAATGTGGTGCAAGAGCCTGTCTTGGTCGCGCGACGGAATAACCTGCACATGCAGAGTCATCAAAGGCCGCTCGCCGACCTGCCAGAGATGGACATGATGAATATTGCGCACTTCAGGAATGTTGCGCGTCATTTCGCGCTTAAGTTTCTCAATATCGAACTGCTGTGGAGTACCTTCCAGCAACTCCTGCAGGCTTTCACGTAGCAACTGCCAGCCACTGTGCAGCACGAGACAAGAAACAAGAATCGACAGCAGCGGGTCAATGGGTAGCCAGCCCGTATAGAGGATAACTAACGCAGCGATAGTGGCGCCGACCGAGCCGAGCAAATCCCCTAAAACGTGCAGCGCCGCCGCCCGCAGATTGATATTTTTTTCGCCGCTACCACCGCGGTGCAGCAACCAGAACGATAAAATATTCGCCACCAGCCCGGTGGCGGCGATGGACATCATGGTCCAGCCNGCAATAGGCTGAGGGGCGAGAAAGCGATGCGCAGCTTCCCAGATGATCATTACCGTGATAAACAGCAGCGCCAGCGCATTGAGAAACGCTACCAGCGTGGTCAGACGTAGATAACCGAAGGTGTGACGGCTATTAGGCTGGCGGGTAGCAAAGTGTATCGCTAGTAACGCCATCAGCAGGGCGGCGGTATCGGTCAGCATATGCCCTGCATCAGCCAGCAACGCTAGCGATCCTGATAGATAGCCGCCGACCGCCTCGACAAGCATGAACAGCGCCGCGACGACAAAAGCCGCTAGCAGGCATCTATATGCGCCTGTTTCCGCACCAGGGGACGGGTGGCCATATCCGTGCCCACTGTGGTGCTCCTGCGTTGCGGCTACAGGTGTCTGGGAATACATAGGATCTGCCGGCATAAATTTTCCT
>NZ_LECR01000015.1:2275-9711 GCF_001602625.1 Sodalis-like endosymbiont of Proechinophthirus fluctus | reverse complement strand
AGAGTATATCGGTTCCTTGGCCACATTGCCCTATCAATTTAGGTGTAGTATTGGCGTTTTAACCTGTGTTTTTTCCGAGCTCTCCACGGCAAAAAGGTTGTCTGCAGGGTATTTTTGCATCGAGTATTCACGCATAAGTGTGCGCCACTTGGCACCTGATGCGCGCTGGCAGAAGCATCTGCGGACCGCCATTCGCTTGCCGGAAGGGTGTGAGCAAGATCCCTAGGAGGCTAGCAAATCCCGGTAAGCGATTGGCAAAATCTATCAGTCCAGGCAGCAGGGTTTGCTGAATTCAGAATGACGAGGGGCCGCACAGCAGATAAAATCAGGCCGGAGCCTGATTTTATCTGCCTTACCTAGGGAGCGGGCAGATAAGCTATATGACATTCCCGTCGAGGCTTACTGCGTTGTACTTTGGTACTGTCCGGCGGATATCCGGTTGCCGGTGGCACTGGTTTCTGCTTTCTTATTAACGTTCTGGCAACCACCCTCTATACATATGTGTCTTTACAAATTTGCTGATGTTCGTCTGCATAGTTTTCCTCTTAACCCATTTTGGTAAAAGTCCGTAGGTAAAAACCTGTTGGAGAGAGAATGTCGAGACGCAGAGCATATCTCGCTGCGAAAAAAATGAAAGACGGCGCTGACTGGAATTAACTGATTGTTATATTTAGATGATCATAAATTAATCATAGTAAAGAACTAGCTAATATCAAATTTATTAGCTTTTAATAACGCTTTGTAGATTTACAGCCTGTACTACAACAGATTTATCGGATCGCCTTTTTTAATCTTGTCGTCGTGCCTGTTGGAGCTAAATAGATTTTATATGAATTACTAAAATGATGATTTTCTCATTACCGAGATCAACGAATTTCTGCCGCCGGTAGCGTTATTAGAAAAATATCCGGCGACAGCGGACAGCGCAGCGAGTACCATTTCCACCGTACGTTCGGATGTATACAAGATCCTCAAAGGTAATTATGATCGTCTACTGGTAGTAATTGGCCATTGCTCGATTCACGATCCCGAAGCTGCTCTGGAATATGCCTGGCGCTTACTTAAACTAAACTGCGAGAAAGCCTGAGCGGTGAACTGAAGATTGTCATGCGGGTATGTTTTGAGAAAATGCGCACTACGGTCGGTTGGAAGGGGTTAATCAACGCGATCCCCACATGGATGGCAGTTTCCAAATCAACGAGGGTCTGCGTATCGTGCGCCGTTCATTGTTGGCAATTAACGACAGCGGGGGTCTGCTTGCGGCGGGCAAGTTCCTCGATATGATCACCTCGCAATGTCTGTCTCATTTGATGAGCTGAGGCGTTATAGGCGCCCAACCACAGCACCCATCACGTGCTGCCGTGAACGAAGGACTCACCAAGGCCGGGCTGCCGGCGTTAGTGCTGATCGATTGCAGCAGCCACAGCAGCAAACAGTTCAAAAAGCAAATGATGGTAACGGGAGATATCTGCTAAGAGTTGGCTGCAAGTGTGAAAGAGAACTAGGGCGCTGAGTCAGGTGCGCTGGCTTACGGTTATAGTGTGATAGACACCTGTATCGATTGGGGAAAGCACGCTAACGCAGCTTACAAAGACGGTGAAGCGCGCGTCGGTAGAAACAACAAACCTCATCGGATCTCCCCAATTAGTCTGGCACCGGCTCAGCTGCCCCTCCCAGCGAGCGCGTTAATTATTTCGCTTTACCCTGATTAGCGACCACAGTAGATTTGGTAGCAATCTTGTCAGCGTTGCCGAGGTAGTAGTGCTTAATCGGCTTCATATTGTCGTCGAATTCGTACACCAGAGGTACGCCGGTCGGAATATTCAATTCTAAAATCTCTTCTTCGCTCAGATTGTCTAGGAATTTTACCATGGCACGAATAGAGTTGCCGTGGGTGGCGATAATAATCCGTTCACCGCTCTTTATGCGAGGTAGAATCGTTTCGTTCCAATAAGGAATCACACGATCGATGGTTAACGCCAGGCTTTCGGTAGTGGGCAATTCGGCGGCGGTCAAGTTGGCATAGCGTGCATCGTGCCCTGGGAAGCGCTCGTCATCACGGGTCAGTTCTGGCGGAGTGATCGCGAAACCGCGACGCCACTGCTTAACCTGTTCATCGCTGTATTTCTCTGCGGTTTCGGCTTTGTTAAGTCCCTGCAGCGCACCGTAGTGGCGCTCGTTCAGGCGCCAGGATTTTTCCACCGGCAGCCAGGCCTGATCTAGTTCATCCAGGACTCCCCATAGAGTGTGAATGGCACGTTTCAGTACAGAGGTATAGGCAAAATCGAACACATAGCCTTCTGCCTTCAGTACCTGGCCCGCTTGCTTCGCTTCGGTACGGCCTTTGTCAGACAGGTCAACATCGGTCCAACCGGTGAAGCGGTTTTCATTGTTCCACTGGCTTTCGCCGTGACGTATCAGAACCAGTTTAGTTAAGGCCATTATGCGACTCCTCAATATCCTAAGATTTTCATGATAATTCCACGCATTATATGTCCCGTTTATATCAGGCGGCAACCGCCAGAGGGGTCGGCGGCAGAAATAAATCTCATAAGCCAACCGATTACAGCGCCAGGAACTGATAACAGGTTTACGAATCGTAGGCTTCCGTCGGCTTTATCCAGCATGCGGGCTGTGGTCATTCTGGATGATTCGGGCTGTCGGGAAAAAATTCGCTTTCCAGCACAACCCCACTATAATTTGCTGCAGCCGTATGGGGGAGGTGCTAGTCGGGACGCTAGGCGGGCAAGCTTTCTTTGTAGGCGGTTACGGGTTGAACTCTATAAACCGTGGATGAGGAGCTAAATATCAAGTTGACTACGCCTGCCTCCCGTATGGCTTCTGCCAGTGAAAGAGTGTAATAGACGTTGTTATTATAATAGTCGATGAGTTAATTGATCGATTCGACTACCTTCTTCAGACAGGCGAAGTGAATCACCGCCCCAATACTGTATTCGGCGAAAATCTTCGCTAATAGCTGCTTGTCGCGTATGTCGCCTTTATAAAACGCTGGCATGTAGCTGCTCAATCGGCCTAGCTAGCATCGCCATGACGGAACTTTTTCTGTTGTTCATACGTTGTAGAAAATCACGGGCATTATACCGGCAGTGATAAGCTACAAACAGGTGTGACTGCCGATGTAACCGCTCCCATCTGTAACTAGGACTGAAATAGTTTAATTCCCTTAGTCTGGTTGATGCCCTTAACGCGCTTGATAACTAGGGTAAGGGGCTTATCACGGCCGAGGTGATGCTGGTGAAGGGATCGGTCGCGGCCACTGATGAGTTTTCTTTACGCCGTTCTGGGAATGACCACTTCATGTGTTGAGCGTTTCTATCTGATATTGATAGCGTTCTCTGTCAGGTACGAAGATTAACTGTTAGGTAATACATTCCGGCGCATCATCAGCATGATGGGAAACGAATAACAATTGCGGGGGTGCCCTGGCCAATCAGCACCTCTATCCAGCGGCGTACAAGCCGGCGGTTAAGCAGATCCAAACCCTGCAGCGTCTCGTCGAAAATGAGCGGCACCGGACGTTTAACCAGCGCGCGCAATCAAGGTCAGACGCTGCTGACCCCAGGAGAGACCGTGAAACACCGCACCAGCCTGGTTCTCCAGCTCGAGTAAACGTAGTCACTGCCGCGTCTCAACTGCTGCTACTCCGAAGGCGACTGATAAACGCTGATGGAATCAAAAAAGCCGGACAAGATGACACACTACGCGCTGACGCTAATGCGATAATCCGAATGAAGACTGCTTACTGACATAGCCATGGCGTTTGATACCCTAAATTGTTTCACCGCTGCCGCGCCGGCGCCAGAACAACGTGAGATCGTTACTGAACCTACCGATGATCGCACCTGTCACCAGGCTGACCAGCATGGATTTACCGGTCTGTTCGGGCCGACGATTTGCCAGTGCTGAACCGGAACCACCTATCCTTCCAGATTATGTAAAATCGACTAATCCTGGTAAGATACTACGCCGTCTCACATAATAATAAACGGCTGGTCCGCAGGCAGGCAGTGCGGTCAGTTGTTACGGCGAGTCAGCTTCGGGGGAACTCCAGATCTTGCAGGGATTCTAGATGGGGCAAACTGCGCCACCAGCGCTTCCGTTAGGAGGCTTTGACGCGAGAAGTTACAGGTTCAGCGCATAATCTACCAGGATACCACCCGGTCGATATAGTCCAGAATATCCTCAAACTGGTTAAGGATCAGTATCAGAGTACATGCGCTGTCTGCCAGACCGGCTAAGCGATGGCTTAATTGCTTACATGAGGCAACATCCAGACCGTTAAACGATTCATCGAGGATCAGCAAATCCGGATGCGCCATCAATGTCTGGCACAGCAGCACCTTATGGGACTCGCCGGTGGAAAGGTATTTGAACCGGCGAGTCAGCAAATAGCGAGATTCTGAATTGATCCGCCTATATATTGCTGTGCATCGCGCATCGTCGTCGTGGTGGTGGTGCTGAATAATTTCCGCCGCGGTGCTGCTGGTATGTCATTCTTGCCAGGACTCAGCAGATCGGTATTGGCCCGCCGCCAATCCTCTCCACCATCTGCTTCACTTGTTCCAGAGAAGGATGGGCTGTCGATAGTCGGTGCGCCGTTCACTGGCTAAGAGGGCGAGTTCTCTGGCTAGCGCGACTGTCACTTGCTGCAACGGCTGGAGGTGACGATTGATTAATGGTGTCAAAAATTGATTGCACGCGCTGGCTTGTAGCGAAAAACAAGAAATCGCTGCCAACAGGTTGGCTAATGGCAAGTTATCATCCTGCAAGGACATGGACTTTTGCTGAATTTTTAGCCCAGCAAGGTCGTGCCGCCATTTGTCGCTGGTCGCGCGCTACCATCGCCTGTTCCGCCAGTGCGTATAGCATTGATAGAATCGCAGGCACTTTTTGTAGCTGATGCCCGCCAGTTTCGCGCCCTAGATGATGGAACAGGTGGTACGGATCTATTTGAGTAACGCAATGCGGCACGGGTCAGAGAAAACAGTTGCTGACGAAGTTTTAGGGTCAACAGAATTTCTGCCTGCATGTGCAACCCTTGTAGATCAAAAAGGAAAGTGACGCTTATCCGACAGCCAGCGGCAAATAACGCCGGTGGCGATAACACAAAAGACCCAATTGCCGCAGACAGAAACTGGTATAATAATAATGAAAAAACTATTCGCCAACTGTATAAGCTACAAGGCAACAATGCTTGAAATATGTCGCCGTCCTCAGCCCAGGAGGAGGACTCCTCCTGGGCTGAGGACTTCGCGTAGTAAAGTGCGCTACTGCCGTTGAGCGTTCCGTCAAGTAGCGGCCAACACCGGGCTGTGTTCTCCTCTTGGACCTTGTTGTCACGCCATATGCCCATAAGCACGACCTATATGCTAGATCCTCCTATCTCTTACAATTTTATCATTTATAATCAATGTATTATTGCATGCTCTATCGCTTGGACTTTACACACCAAGCCTCGGCGCATACTCTATAGGCTTTTAATAAGTATTTTGGTAATCAATGAGAATGTAATGGAACAATGGGGAAGAGGCAAACTACGGGTCGCGGTGCTGTTCGGCGGCCAGTCCGCCGAGCATGAAGTATCGTTGCGCTCATCGATGAATGTCATTCATGCTATTGACCGGCAACGATACGATTTGACCCTCATCGGGGTGGATAAACACGGGCGCTGGATGTTGTGCAACGAGCAAAACTATCTGCTCAATCATGATGATCCTGCCTCCATATGTCTGGCGCCAGCACGGCGTTATCTGGCCGTCGTGCCTGGTCAGCAGCGGGCGCAGTTTATTGACGCCGCCAACGGCCAGCCGTTGCCATCGATTGATGTCGCTTTCTCGGTGTTGCATGGCGCCAGCGGTGAGGACGGATCAGTTCAAGGACTGCTCAGGGTTCTCAATATTCCCTGTGCTGGGCCGGATGTACTGGGATCAGCAGTTTGCATGGACAAGGACATGACCAAGCGCGTACTGCGCGACGCCGGGGTACCAGTTACGCCTTCGATGACGCTGCTGCGCACGGGCGACGCGACGCCGGATTTCAACGCTATCGTCAGCCAATTGGGCCTGCCGCTGTTCATTAAACCTACTAGCCATGGATCTTCGGTGGGGGTTAGCAAAGTGACTGACCGGGCCACCTTCAACGCGGCATTGGCACTGGCTTTTCGTTACGATGCCAAAGTTCTAGTTGAGCAGGCGATAACCGGACGGGAAATAGAAACCGCCGTACTAGGCAACGATTCTCCGGAGGTGAGCGTCTGCGGCGAGATCCTCATCAATGACGAATTTTACGCGTATGACACCAAATATTTGAAGGGCGCCCAGGCGGGACTGTTTATTCCGGCGACGCTGGAGGCGCCCGTCGCCGACGCCATTCGGCAGACGGCTCGTCAGGCGTATCTGGTGCTGGGTTGCAGTGTGATGGCACGGGTGGATTTCTTTTTGACCGAGCAAGGCGAGATCCTGCTCAATGAGGTAAATACCTTACCAGGCTTTACATCCATCAGTATGTACCCCAAGCTGTGGGAAGCTAGCGGTTTGGATTATCCCGCGTTGGTGGACCGCCTTATCACGCTGGCGCTGGCGCGTGCGGCGAGCCTCAACCAAACCGAACGCTGAGCTACGTTCGCTGCCTGCGCGAGCGCTAGACCAGCAGGTGCTGGCGGATAAAATCGGCGATGGACGGCGGTTATCGCCAATAATCACATTGGCGCGCGCTTTGATGGCATTATCGCTTTGCTCCAGTGCTACGCCGCCACAGCCCGCGCTGCCGCAATCTTTGCGTCCCTGAATAGCACCTGGCAGCAGATGATCCTGGCTTGGAGCTCGAATTCTGGAGCAGCATCCGCACATCTGCCGGAGTGTTGGCCATCAGCCGGAACCAGTCAGCGCGTCAGGGTCAAAAATGGTAATCACAAAACTTTTGCTGCCTTTAAGGACATCTTCCCTTACGCCGGTGCTAGTGAATACCTTAGTCGTCACGCTCTGCCGTAATGACGTCCAATACCGGTATCGCCGGTCGGGAAGGCCACGTCCAGTGGTTAAGCATAGTGTATATGTGACCACGCGCGCATACGCACCTCGTGCCGGAGCATCAGGAGAGGAAATGCGCCGACCGGTCTAGGGCGCCGGCGATAGCGTCGATAAGTTGCGCCAGTGCCTGCGGTGAAATAATATAAGATGGCATTAGATAAATAAGCTTACCGAAGGGACGGATCCACACGCCGCGGTCGACGAACCAGCGCTGAAGCACCGCCATATTCACCGGTTGCGTCGTTTCCACCACGCCGATGGCGCCGAGCACCCGCACATCGCGCACCTGCGGATGCTCAGCCAAGGGCATCAGACCGGTGCTCAGCTGGGCGGTGATCGCTGCCACGCGCGGGCGCCAGATTTCGTCCTCGAGAAGCGACAGACTGG
>NZ_LECR01000015.1:1888-2193 GCF_001602625.1 Sodalis-like endosymbiont of Proechinophthirus fluctus | reverse complement strand
TGGCGGCGGGTCAGCGTGGCGGAGAGGGTCAGGGCGCCGCCGGTTAGAGCTTTACCCAGGCACAGAATATCCGGCGTGATACTGGCGTGATTGCAGGCGAACCATTCGCCGGTACGGCCAAAACCGGTCGCTATTTCGTCGGCAATCAGCAGTACGCCATAGCGATCGCACAGCGCCCGCGCCCGCCGCAGATATTCGGGGTGATAAAAGCGCATTCCGCCTGCACCCTGGACAATGGGCTCCAGGATCACGGCTGCCAGAGTGCGGTGGTGGGAGGAAAACAGCGCAACCAGCGGCGCGTCGTC
>NZ_LECR01000015.1:1492-1817 GCF_001602625.1 Sodalis-like endosymbiont of Proechinophthirus fluctus | reverse complement strand
CTGTGCATCGAATTATCGGGATCGCAGACCGACATCGCGCCGAAGGTATCTCCGTGGTAGCCCTGGCGCAGGGCTAGCAACTCTATGCGCGGTTCGCCGCGCGCTTGCCAGTATTGCAGAGCCATTTTTATCGCCACTTCCACAGCCACAGATCCGGAATCTGCCAGGAATACGCATTCCAAACCCTCTGGCGCCAGCGCCACCAGACGGCGACACAATGCCACCGCGGGCGGATGAGTAATGCCACCGAACATAACATGGGACATACGGCTAATTTGGTCGTTCATCGCCTGGTTTATCACCGGATGATTGTGGCCATGGATGG
>NZ_LECR01000015.1:404-1440 GCF_001602625.1 Sodalis-like endosymbiont of Proechinophthirus fluctus | reverse complement strand
GATCAACTCGCAGCCGGCAGCGGAGATAACGGGATAGGTTGGGAGTGGATGAGTCATGGAGGTGTAGGGATGCCAGATATGGCAGCTATCGAAGGCGAGGTCATTGGCCTGCATCGGAATTTCCTGTAAACTAAAGTTCAAATATATGGTTGACAGTGTAGCGGCAAACTTTACACTGACGCCACTTGTTTCCTTCAAGATGCTATGGATAAACGTTATGTCAACCTCTCAACGCTGGACGCTGGCGCAGGCCAGAGCAATGTTTGATAAGCCGTTTCTTGATTTGCTGTTTGAGGCCCAGCAGGTGTATCGCAAGCACTTCACGCCCAGTGAGGTGCAAGTCAGCACGCTGCTGTCGATTAAAACCGGTGCCTGTCCCGAAGATTGCAAGTATTGCCCGCAGAGCGCACGCTATAGCACTGGGCTTGAAAGCGAGCGTCTAATGCAGGTGCAACAGGTACTTGATGCTGCCCGTAAAGCGCGTGATGCCGGTTCCACGCGTTTTTGTATGGGGGCAGCCTGGAAAAACCCGCACGACCGGGATATGCCGCTGCTTGAGCAAATGGTGCAGGGTGTCAAGGCGATGGGGCTTGAGACCTGTATGACGCTCGGCATGCTCAACGATCGGCAGGCGCAGCGGCTGGCGGAGGCTGGATTAGATTTCTATAACCATAACCTGGATACTTCGCCGGAATTCTACGGCGGCATCGTGACGACCCGCAGATATCAGGACAGACTTGATACCTTGAGCAAAGTTCGTCAGGCAGGCATCAAGATCTGCTCTGGCGGCATTGTCGGGCTCGGTGAAGACATCCGCGATCGTGCGGGATTGCTGGTACAACTGGCCAATTTGCCGACGCCGCCGGAAAGCGTGCCTATCAATATGCTGGTGAAAGTGAAAGGGACGCCGCTGGCCGATAACGACGATGTAGACGCCTTTGATTTCATCCGTACTATCGCCGTGGCGCGCATTATGATGCCGCGTTCCCATGTACGCTTATCAGCAGGACGGGAGCAAATGAACGAACAAACCCAG
>NZ_LECR01000015.1:0-376 GCF_001602625.1 Sodalis-like endosymbiont of Proechinophthirus fluctus | reverse complement strand
ACGGGTGCAAATTACTCACCACACCTAACCCGGAAGAGAAGCGCGATATGGAGCTGTTCCGTAAATTGGGCATCAATATCGAGCGTCGCGTCGCGTCCGAAGGCGACGTGGAGCAGCAGGCGCAACTGACCGGGCAGCTGTTGGTGGCAGATACGCCGCAATACTACAACGCGGCACGTTAATGGCCGATGGTTGGATGGCGCGCATCGACGATGCGCTGGTGCATCGACGCCGCGAGCAAACCTACCGTGAACGCCGGGCAATAAGCGGCGGCAACGATCGTATCCTTCACTATGGCGATAAACCGTACCTGAATTTTTCCAGTAACGATTATCTCGGACTGGCGCGTCACCCTGAGGTGGTTGCGGCGTGGCAG
>NZ_LECR01000084.1:6546-8191 GCF_001602625.1 Sodalis-like endosymbiont of Proechinophthirus fluctus | reverse complement strand
CAGCCGCAGAGGAAGGTTGAGCTGTTGCGCCCGCGCCGTCAATAACGCGGGATCCGCGCATATCACCAGCTCGACCGGCCACGCCTGCTGGGCCAGTATGGCGACGAGATCGGGACCTATCCCAGTGGGTTCACCGGGGGTGATGATAATGCGTTGTTGATTATTGCCCATTGTTGTCGATAATTTTTACATAGGCGGACGCGCGCTGCTCTTGCATCCAGGTTTGCGCCTCTTCGGCGAACTTGCTATTAAGCAGCAGCCGATAGGCGCGGTCTTTCTGGGCGGCGTCGGTGCGATCTACCTGGCGGGTGTTGATGAGCTGAATCAGATGCCAGCCGAAGGACGAATGCACTGGCGTGCTGATTTCTCCTTTCTTCAGGTGCATCAGTGCATCGCGGAAGGCCGGGCCGAATTTATCGGCGGAGTTCCAGCCCAGATCGCCACCCTGATTAGCGGAACTAGGGTCCTCAGATAGCTGTTTAGCGGCGGCGCTGAAGCTGAGGCGGCCGCTCTTGATTTGTGCCGCGATATCTTCAAGCTTGGTGCGAGCCTGTTGATCGGACATCATAACTGAGGTGCGCAAAAGAATATGCCGCGCATGCACTTCGGTAACTTCTACTTTTTTATCGCCGCCGCGAATGTCGTTAACTTTCAGGATATGAAACCCGATACCGGAACGGATCGGGCCGACAATACTGCCCTTCTGAGCGCCCCGTAATCGCGCTACGAACAGCGACGGCAGCTCTTCAAGTTTCTCCCAGCCCATATGGCCGCCTTTCATCACCTGCGAATCATCGGAGTAAGTGATTGCAAGCTTGCTGAAGTTCGCGCCACTTTTGCTTTGTTTGACTAAAGAATTGGCCAGCACTTCCGTTTTATCTAACTGATCCTTGGTTGGTTTTTCCGGCAGAGGAATAAGAATATGGCTAAGATTAAATTCTGCACCGTTACCAGTTTGGGCGGCGATCTGCTGCGCCAGAGAGTCCACCTCCTGCGGTAAAATAGTCAATCGGCGGTGGACTTCGCCATTGCGCACTTCGGCAATCAGCATCTCTTTGCGGATTTGTGCTCGGTAGGTGTTGTAGTCCATTCCATCATAGGCCAGGCGGCTGCGCAGCTTATCAAGGGTCATGTGGTTCTGGGTGGCGATATCGCCGATAGCCTGATCCAGCTTCTCGTCGCTGATGGTGATATTAGCGCGCTGTGCCAGCTGTAGAATGATGTTATCCATAATCAGCCGATCGAGAATTTGGTGGCGTAGCGTCGCGTCGTCCGGCAGTCGTTGATTGGCTTCTTTAGCGCCGCGTTTCACTGTAGTCAAAATGCTATTCACATCACTTTCCAGGATGACGCCGTTGTCCACTACGGCGGCAACTTTATCCATGATCTGTGGGGCGGCGGTGACGCTATGGGCGCACAGGGCTAGGCCGAGGATAAACATTTTCCATTTTTTCATAATTTTTCCATATATATCAGTATAATACTTGTATTAAGTTCAATATTCTCGTTGAGACTGCAGCATCAAAACGCCCGCTGATAGGGGAGAATGCCGGATCTCACGATCTTATCCATACCCAGGCCATAATTGCTTCTCAAACCACGCAGTTCAATATTAAACGACACTTTGTTGTCGTACTGGCTGGAA
>NZ_LECR01000084.1:2575-6527 GCF_001602625.1 Sodalis-like endosymbiont of Proechinophthirus fluctus | reverse complement strand
GCCAGTGATCTTCCGCTCATAGCCCACATTGATAGCCCAGCAGCAGGTGTTGTATTGCAGGCTAACCAATTGGTTCGCCGGCTGGTTTGCCTTGGTATCGTAATAATACGTGCCGACCAGTGACCAGCGGTCAATCAGCGGCCAACTGCCGGTTACTCCCACCTGCGAAATGCCTTGTTGATAGCCAGGATGGACAATGTCGGACAGCATCTGCTCGATATATTGTGAGCTGGCGTAACGGTAGTTCAGCTGTAGGATGTGGTTCTCGTCTCGCCGGTACTCCAGCACAGCATCGCCCAGCGAAACGCTGTTCAGACGGGAGTCATACTGCAGGCCGCCGCGGACCCCCCACTGATTACTGATATGCCAGTAGCTATCTCCTGCCCAAACTATACTGCCAGTATTATCATAATTATCCCAGGTGCTTGTGATATCACCGGTACGGGGCCTAGAGAAGTAGTAGATTTGACCTATGGAGGCTTTAAATCGTTCCACGCGCTGATCGTCATAAATTCTGGTAGTCACGCCACCCGTCAATCGGTTAGCGGACGAAATACGGTCGAGGCCGCTATGGGTGCGATCGCGGAACAGGCCGGAGTAGTCGGTTTGCAAGATAGTGGAGTCGTAAACGCCGATATTGTTCTGGTTGCGATAGGGGACATACAGGTATTGCAGCCGCGACTCCAGCGTCTGCGTGTAATCGGGCGCGTAACCCATATCACTCTCGAATACTGTCTTGCCATCGGTTTTAAACTGCGGTAAAACCCGATTAACCAACCCCTTCAGGTGACGGCCGGTAGTGGTATTCTCGTTGTAATAATCGATATTTTCCTGCTGATAGTGAGTGGCCATCAGCTTGGCTTCGGTATTTAGATTACCCCAGCGGTTAGCCAGAGGAAGGTTGAACGTGGGCTCGATATGCAACCGGGTGGCTTCGGGATAGTCGTTATTAACGTTGGTGAATTTGGCTGCTTGACTGAATACCTTGAGATCAAAGGGACCGATTTTGTTTTTATAATAGGTCAAGTCGAACTGGGGCGCAGTGCGGTAAGCGTCGCTGCTATTGGTATCAAAGATCTGGAACTGCTTGTACGACAGGGCGGAGTCCCAGTTTTCATCAGCATAGCCGAAGCTGAATTTTTGCGTGGCGTAGCCGTCGGTAGTGCTGCCGTACTTGGAATCTAGATCGTCGAAATAGTTCGAGCCGTTGACTTTGGTATAGTCGACATTGAAACGCCATACCTGATCCATGACGCCGTTATGGTGCCAATAGAGCAGCCAGCGGTCGCTGTCACTGGCGTGCTCGCTGCTGTAAACCCGATCTTTTGGCAGCCAGTCAAACTCCACCAACCCCTCGCCCGGAGTCGTCAGATAGCGGAACTCGGTCTGGATCTGGGTGCCGTGTTTACTCATGTAGTTTGGCGTGATGGTGGTGTCGTAGTTAGGCGCCAGGTTCAGGTAGTAGGGCGTGCTAAACTCGAAGCCGTTGTTGCTGCCGTATTTGGCATTGGGGATAAGGAAACCGGATCGGCGCTTGTCGCCCACCGGCATTTGCAAATACGGACTGTAGAAGACCGGCACCTTACCGATTTTAAAGCGCGCGTTCCAAATCTCAGTGACTTGCTCCTCGCGGTCGTAGATCACCTCCGAACCGACCACACTCCAGCTTTCGTCACCCGGTAGACAGGAGGTAAAACTGCCGTTTTCCAATACCGTGTAGCGGTTATCGCCGCGCTGTTTCATGGTATCTGCGTCACCTCGGCCCTGCCGGCCTACCATCTGGTAATTACCATGATAGACATCGGTATCTTTGGTATTGAGATTGGACCAGGCTTTGGGGCCCTGCATTTTTATCTCATTGCTGATATAACTGACATTGCCGGTGGCGGTGACGGTACGCAGCGGCGTCTGATTTTGCTCCTGGCGCCGTGTGAGATGCACTTCATCGGCAGTGAGCGTGCTGTTGCTCTGCTCAATGCTCACGCTGCCGCTAAATAGCGCATGATCGGGATAATTCGCCACGGCTTTGTCGGCCTGTATATATACCGGCAGCGTGTTGGGGTTGCCATTGACAAAAGGTTTGGTATAAGCCGGCACGCCCAATAGGCATTGATCCACCAGATCGGCCGGCGCCTGCTGGCTATAGAGAGCTGATCCGATAAGACTGACCAGCAGTGTAGGTAAACGTTTTTTCATAACTGTTTTTCAAGTATTCCGTCATCCAGGGATTATCGCGGCAAACGGTCAGAAACCATATAACTTACAAGCGCCGCGCCAGTGTTAAATCCTGCTGTTTCGCAGCGCACCGTTAGGCTTAGCGTTAAATGACATGTATGATAGAGCAATTTTGTACCGACGGCATGATGAATTACGGCATGATGAATTGAGGATTATATGCGTTATTGGGATAAGCTGTTGGGCGTTATTGTGGCGATTTGGTTAGGCAGTGGTTTTTAGGCCATCGTACTGAGCTTGATGATTGGCCAGATAAAGCGTGAGGCGCTTGCGTGAGCGATCCAAGGCTATATTTTGATCAACAAACCGGGCAAAACGTTTTTTCTGCACTGCTTTCCAAGTTATGGGCCATTTAATCAAGCCTAAATAGGCGGGTCATCGAGTCGGATATCGTAAATGCCAATAGGCTGATGACGCGGATGCAACTGAATAATGCGCTGAAAAGCGCCGTGCAGGAGTCGGTCGTTCCGCGATGGGAAAGATAGCGATTTCCAGCTGCACGGCCGGCTGTGCGAGTTTCACCAGGTCTGCTTTGGTCGCTTCTCATCCGCATATTTTTGGAAATCTAAATCTAGGCGGCCTTATCGGATGAGTCGCTGAATCCCAACGAGCGACAGGTGCTGTACGTCATGGCCGTAAGGGCTTGGCATCAGCCGTGGCCAGTTTGATCAGTTTCTCAGCATGATGGAGGGAGGCGAGCAGTTCGGCGGTCAGCATTAGTCTTACCAGGATAAGTTACCGCCAGCAGGAACGGGCGTAGGGACCGTCCATGGAGGGACGCCTGCAAATTATCGGCGTTAGTCCCCAAGACGGTAGACCGATGGTTAAGTGCGCCTATCGCAAGCTGATGAGCAGGTATAGTCCCGACAAGCTGGTCGCGAAAGGGCTGCCGCCGGAAATGATGGAAATGGCTAAACAGAAAACGCAAGTGATCCAGCAAGCCTATGATCTCCTAAAGAGGGAAAAGGGCTTTCGCTAGTCGAGCAGGAAGTCGACCAGCCAATGCATTTATGGGTTGAAGTTCTACCAGGTGGCGTATTGTCCCTTAAGTTGATGAAAGATTTGTTCCGGGCACGGCCTATGACGAGCATGTTCATTCGTCACCTGCTTGCTGCACATAATGCCGGCTACCTTCAAGGTGGTCTAGTATTGCGCGGGCATCGGCAGAGCGTGGGTGTTGTGCAGCCGAAGCGCTGGAAAACTTTTCACTTCTTGATGGGTGTTGCGGAACATGATCCGACTGATGCTATGGCTATCCATCAGCATGACTGTCAACCGGCCGTGCACGTCGTCGGTCGCGCCTTTCTAATTGACGTGGGCCAGCAGTGTATCAGCATGCTGCCCATCGAGCATCCCAGCCAGCAACGCCATGGCCTCGACATTCAGCGGCTTGCCGTTAAGCAGCAACATTGCGGTGTCGGCCCACCGTCTGCAGTTGCTTGCTGAGATAATGATCGTAATCCGGCAGTTGGTAACATTCTAGCTGCTCGGGGCCGGCAGTGGTTATGATGCAGCTGATCAAGCCGCCATTCTGGTACTATTACGGACGCTGGTGGTGCAGGTTATAGGCATCGTCGATACGTGCCGCGCGCGCCCAGGGTGGGACGTTACGCTCATATTCCCCCAGTTTTCGCCACAGTCGATTACGATAAGTCAACCGATCATCGAAGCTGCCGTTGAGCGTTTAACGCACGTAATCTCGTACGAACGTCTGGTA
>NZ_LECR01000084.1:1541-2547 GCF_001602625.1 Sodalis-like endosymbiont of Proechinophthirus fluctus | reverse complement strand
ATGCTCGTAGAGCCGCTTCTGAATTAGCCGATGGCTGCTATCTCCACCGCGAGTCTTTCAATTAGGCCGACAGGATCGATCAAAAAGGTACGAATTATGGAGGAGTAAAGGCTTTTATAGTCCAGTACCAGTACCGAATCATCATACCGGGACGGGAATCCATGACGTAGCCGCCCGGTTCCCCCAAATATACACCTGATGCTAGCCACAGCTGTGCAGACCAATATAAGTTAGGGCTCGATGAAACGGTTAGTTTCGATATCCAGCGAAACCAGCGATAACGTAGGATGGTAATCTGGCGCGGGCTTCAGCCGCGCATTTTGTATGTGATCGTCGGTACTGACCGTCCCCTGTTGAACATCGCCAACGTGCCGTGCGGTAATGGTGGAAGTAAAGCCCCCACCGGCCGGTACTGAAAATCCCGCAGCGCTATCGGACGGACGGGGAGCTTCACGTCTTCGTCAGCCAGCTGCATATGCGGACGCGATCGCTGAACGCCGTCGGCATAAAATCTACCTCCTCCTGGGTGGGGAGGGAGACTGACCTTTTGTAGGCCCTGGTACGTAGCCAGCCGAAAGTCGATGGCGCTACCGGCAGGTATGTCCCGTCG
Organism: Sodalis-like endosymbiont of Proechinophthirus fluctus; assembly: GCF_001602625.1. Lineage (GTDB taxonomy): Bacteria > Pseudomonadota > Gammaproteobacteria > Enterobacterales > Enterobacteriaceae. Next base: position 1,937 of record NZ_LECR01000084.1, on the reverse strand, counting down.
GTAACCAGTCAGAATAAAACCCTGCCGCGGCAGAGAAGGAATGGACATGGTGTCAAGCTATCCCGTGAGAGTGAAAAGGTCACTGGGCGAGGGGGTCGCATAAGCCTTTAGTGCAATCGGTACATAGTAAAGTATAAGTATTTAACAGTCATTTTCCAGCCAACTGGGTAAAAGGAGCATTTTGCCGAATCCGTATAAAATTGATTTCTTGACGTGCCGGCGTCTGAGACCGATAAACCTACTATGGGTTATGGAAGCCTTTTTTGAACACTGAGCAACGAAATCCCTGGTTTTTTTACCGTTGGTGGTCACGATAGTATCTTTTCTTGAATCGTTAGCTCCAATGGGGCAGCGCTGCTGCTCTGCCGATCACATTCATGATGGCGATACTCGGTA
>NZ_LECR01000084.1:1153-1525 GCF_001602625.1 Sodalis-like endosymbiont of Proechinophthirus fluctus | reverse complement strand
GAAAATGGTGTTTTATCCCGCTTGTGAGTCGGCATCATCATCTGTCGATGGGAGATTAGATTTAGTAGTATATCGACCACGCTTTTAAAAAAGCGCTCAGGACACTGCTATCTTTTTGGAAAAAATCGCACCATGTTAAAACCGAGCACGCGCCACGCTGGCACAGCATGATGACAATTCTGGTAGGCAGTTTTATCAGGCCGATCCGGCCTCTGGTGCCTCTGGTGGCCGGTATGCTGGTATAAATTCACTTTGCTGAACACCATCGGTTGTCTGAGCTGGCTGCCGGTCTATTTGCTGCCCGGCATTTTGGCAGACGTGGCTATCAACATATCCTGTCGGGGGAGAGCACCAGCGAGTTCCGTATGTTGC
>NZ_LECR01000084.1:0-1124 GCF_001602625.1 Sodalis-like endosymbiont of Proechinophthirus fluctus | reverse complement strand
AGCCATGGTTCTGCTGGTGTGACATCCGCTGATGCCGCTGTACGCCGGCCTGTTGTGGTATGTATTGCGGGTATGACGGTTGGCGATCCTTAATCTTTTTTTAGCGTCACGTTAACCCTGCCCAGGTTACAACTGGCGCAACCGTCCGCTAGTTGGGCGGTATTGAGGTATCCGCACCGGTTTGCCGGCGAGTATCTCGCACCTCGCTTATCGGCTAATACCCAGTATCGCCGCTGCTGGTGACTCACTGCTCGCCAAAGCCGTGGTGGGGCCGTCGTAATAAATACGGCCATCCACCACCAAGATGGTGCGCGGCGCTAATCGCAGGGTATCATCCAGATTATGCGATACCATCAAAAGCGTTAGGCGGCGCGTCGCGCAAACGTCATTGAGCAATCTCACCATCTCGGCGCGCAGGGCCGGATCCAGCGCGGAAAACGGCTCATCGAGCAGGAGAATCGGCTGATGACGCACCAGACAGCGGGCCAGTGCTGTACGTTGACGCTGGCCGCCGGAGATCGCCGCTGGCAGCCGGCTCAGCACGTTTTCCAGCTTGACCTGCTGCGCCACTTCCTCTAATTGAATGCGTTGTGCGGGTGTTAAACGCAGGCCGGGATGTAGGCCAAGCCCGATATTTTCCGCCACGGTCAGATGAGCAAACAGGTTGTTTTCCTGAAACAGCATCGATACCGGGCGCTTTGCCGGCGGCGTTTGGTGATGGAGCACGCCGTCTAGCCATAGACTGCCACTGTTTGGCGTCAGGAAGCCAGCAATCAATTTCAGCAGAGTACTTTTGCCGGCGCCGCTTGGGCCCAGTACTGCCACCTTTTCACCGGAGTCGAGATGGACACCGAAGTGCATGGGTAAATAACGGTAAAGCCAGGTAACGTTATCCAGTGTTATCATAGGACCCAGACAAGGTTTCAAACAAGATAAACAGCAGCAGGCAGAGCAGCAGCAATAGCAGTGCGGTCACTGCGCTATCTTGGCTGCGATAGGCGCCTATCTGCTGATAGAGATAAAGCGGCAAGGTGCGGAAATCCTCGCTGCCGAAAAGGGAAATCATGCCAAAATCCCCCAGAGATAAGATGCTGGCGAAAGCCAGAGCGCGCCCTATCGGCTGG
>NZ_LECR01000090.1:171631-171838 GCF_001602625.1 Sodalis-like endosymbiont of Proechinophthirus fluctus | reverse complement strand
GGTCATTTGCGCTACGGCGATCCCGGGGTGCGGCTTCTGGAAGCGGGCGATAGCCGGTTGGATTATTTCAGCGCAATTCCGCCCGCCTTCACACAGCCTGAGGACGGCAGCTGGCGCATCGCGCCCTATTGGCATCTATTCGGCAGCGAGGAGACCTCGCAGCGCTCTCCAGTCATCCAGGAACAGATGCCGGCACCTTATGTGGCG
>NZ_LECR01000090.1:167901-171619 GCF_001602625.1 Sodalis-like endosymbiont of Proechinophthirus fluctus | reverse complement strand
CGCCAGGCTGGGTGTCAACAGCGGTACGCCACTAGCCTTTACCTGTGCGGGTCTGAAGCTGCGCCTCCCAGTTTGGTTCAGCGATAGCCTGAGCCCTGGGCAGGTGGGGCTGCCGCTAGGCTTACCTGGCATTCCCCCGATGCTTGTGGGACAGAGCATTGTTAATTTGCAAGAGGCCGCGCTATGAGTTGGTTAACACCGGAGGTCATCGATATCCTCCTGCCGGCGGTGAAGGCAGTAGTTATCCTGCTGCTAGTGGTCATCTGCGGGGCTTACATGAGTTTCGCCGAACGGCGCCTGCTGGGGCTGTTCCAAAACCGCTACGGGCCGAACCGCGTAGGCTGGGGCGGCTCACTGCAGCTGTTGGCCGACGTGTTGAAAATGATGTTTAAAGAAGACTGGATCCCACCGTTTGCCGATCGTGGTATTTTCACCCTGGCGCCGGTTATCGCCTTTACCTCATTACTGATTACCTTTGCCATTGTGCCGGTGAGCCCGACTTGGGTAGTGGCCGATTTCAATATCGGTATCCTGTTCTTTTTGATGATGGCCGGGTTGGCGGTTTATGCGGTGCTGTTCGCCGGCTGGTCGAGCAATAATAAATACTCCCTGTTAGGTGCCATGCGTGCCTCGGCGCAGACGCTGAGCTATGAAGTGTTCCTCGGTCTGTCGTTGATGGGGGTGGTAGCGCAGGCTGGCTCATTTAATCTCGGCGCGATCGTTGAGTCGCAGGCGCACTTGTGGAACGTAGTGCCGCAATTCTTCGGCTTCGTCACCTTTGCTCTGGCGGGCATTGCGGTGTGTCACCGCCACCCTTTCGATCAGCCAGAGGCCGAGCAGGAGCTAGCTGACGGTTACCATATTGAATACTCAGGGATGAAGTTCGGACTTTTCTTCGTCGGTGAATATGTCGGTATCTTGACTATTTCAGCGCTGATGGCGACGCTTTTCTTCGGCGGCTGGCAGGGGCCGTGGTTACCACCGTTTATCTGGTTTGCCGTGAAAACAGCTTTCTTTATGATGATGTTCATCCTGATCCGCGCAGCGCTGCCCCGTCCGCGATACGACCAGGTGATGGCGCTGGGCTGGAAAATCTGCCTGCCGCTGACGCTGCTCAACCTTTTGGCGACCTCAGCGGTCATCTTGTACAATGAGCATTAAGGGGTGGATGAATCATGACGTTAAAAGAGTTAGTGATTGGCTTCGGAACCACTCTGCGCAGCATCTGGATGATAGGTATGCAAGCGTTCAACAAGCGCGAAACCCGCATGTACCCGGAAGTACCAGTCAACCCACCTCCCCGTTTCCGAGGCCGTATCGTACTGACGCGCGACCCTGATGGCGATGAGCGCTGCGTAGCCTGTAACCTGTGCGCGGTCGTCTGCCCGGTTGGCTGTATCTCTCTGCAAAAAGCCGAGACTAAAGACGGCCGCTGGTACCCGGAATTCTTCCGTATCAATTTCTCGCGCTGTATTTTCTGCGGCCTGTGCGAAGAGGCGTGTCCTACCACCGCTATTCAGCTCACGCCGGATTTCGAGATGGGCGAGTTCAAGCGCCAGGATCTAGTGTACGAAAAAGAGGATTTGCTGATTTCGGGGCCGGGTAAATATCCGGAATACAACTTCTACCGTGTGGCCGGTATTGCGATCGTCGACAAGGACAAAGGCGAGGCGGAAAACGAAGCCAAACCCATCGACGTAAAAGGCTTACTTCCCTAAGGAGACTAGTATGGAGCTGGCGTTTTATCTTTCCGGCATGGTGGCGGTGCTGGCGGCGTTACGTGTCATCACCCATACCCAACCGGTACATGCGCTGCTATACCTGATTATTTCGCTGCTGGCCATAGCCTGTGTATTTTTTTCTCTGAGGGCCTACTTTGCCGGCGCGCTGGAGATTATCGTTTATGCCGGCGCTATCATGGTGCTGTTCGTTTTCGTAGTGATGATGCTCAACATGGGCATCGGCCGCGATAAACAAGAACGCGCCTGGTTGCGTCCCCGGGTCTGGATCGGGCCGTCGCTCTTGTCTCTGGTGCTGTTAGTGGTGCTGGTGCGCGCGCTGGCCAGCGCGGGCGATCACGGCATCGCGGAGGAGCTTATCGCGGATAAAACCGTTGGTATCCTGCTATTCGGTCCTTATGTGTTGGTGGTGGAGCTGGCCTCTGTGCTGCTACTTTCGGGGCTAGTAGTCGCGTTCCATCTGGGCCGCGATGAGCCCGACAATTTCGATGCACTCTACAAGGGGCCAAAGATAACCGATACCCTCAAGAAAAGAGGGGAGGAGCAAGCATGATCCCGTTTTCGCACGGTCTCATTCTGGCCGCTATCCTGTTTGTTCTAGGCTTGACGGGGATGATAATCCGCCGCAATCTGCTGTTTATGCTCTTGGGGCTAGAGATCATGATTAACGCCTCGGCGCTGGCGTTCATTGTGGCCGGCAGCTATTGGGGCCAGGCAGACGGGCAGGTAATGTATATCCTGGTGGTTACCCTGGCCGCCGCCGAGGCCAGTATCGGCCTAGCGTTGCTGCTGCAATTGCACCGTCGCCGTAGGACCATGGATATTGACACAGTCAGCGAGATGCACGGATGAACCTACTCTATTTAACCCTGTTATTCCCCTTGGTGGGTTTCCTGCTGCTGGCGTTCTCCCGCGGTAGCTGGTCTGAAAACCTGGCGGCGACGGTGGGCGTTGGTAGCGTCGGACTGTCAGCGCTGACCACTGTTTGGGTAGCGTTGGATTTCTTCGGCACGCGCAGCGACGGCGCGGTGGTATTTACCCAAACCCTATGGCGCTGGATGGCAGTGGGAGATTTCCAAATTCCCATTACCCTCAGCCTGGACAGCTTGTCGCTGACAATGCTATCAGTCGTCACTGGCGTCGGCTTTTTTATTCATCTCTATGCCTCGTGGTATATGCGTGGGGAAGAGGGCTATTCGCGCTTTTTCGCCTACACCAACCTGTTTGTCGCCAGCATGCTGGTGCTAGTGCTGGCAGACAACCTGCTGCTGATGTATCTTGGCTGGGAATGGGTGGGGCTTTGCAGCTACCTGCTAATAGGCTTTTATTACAGCGAGTCGAAAAACGGCACCGCGGCGATGAAGGCGTTTATCGTCACCCGCGTAGGGGATGTGCTGCTAGCTTTCGCGATGTTTATCCTTTATAGCCAGCTCGGGACGCTGAATTTCCACGATCTGATGGTTCTGGCGCCGCAAAAACTAGCGGAGGGCTCCCCGGCTATCACATGGGCGACCCTGATGCTACTGGGTGGCGCGGTTGGGAAATCGGCGCAATTGCCGCTGCAAACGTGGCTAGCGGACGCTATGGCCGGCCCGACGCCGGTGTCGGCGCTAATACACGCTACTACTATGGTAACCGCTGGCGTGTATCTTATAGCCCGAACTTACGGCCTGTTCCTGATGGCGCCAGAGGTGTTGTATCTAGTGGGGATCGTCGGCACGGTCACGCTGGTATTGGCGGGTTTCGCGGCGCTAGTGCAGACAGATATCAAACGGGTACTGGCGTATTCCACCATGAGCCAGATAGGCTATATGTTTCTGGCCCTGGGCATTCAGGCCTGGGAAGCGGCCATTTTTCACTTGATGACCCATGCGTTTTTCAAGGCGCTGTTGTTCTTGTCCTCCGGTTCGGTGATCCTGGCCTGCCACCATGAGCAAAACATCTTCGAGATGGGCGGCCTGAGAAAGTCGATTCCGCTA
>NZ_LECR01000090.1:149735-167761 GCF_001602625.1 Sodalis-like endosymbiont of Proechinophthirus fluctus | reverse complement strand
CGGCCTAGTAGGGGCGTTCCTAACCTCGGTTTATACTTTCCGCATGATCTTTATCGTGTTCCACGGCAAGGCGCAAATCAAGGCCGACGCCTGCCGCGGTATCAGCCATCATCTGCCGCTTGTGATACTGATGGTCTTGTCCACTTTTATCGGCGCCTGGATCACGCCGCCGCTGTCGGGGGTCTTGCCGGCCAGTGAGTTCGGTCATGATGGTAAACTAGCGCTGGAAATCACCTCGGGCGCGGTCGCCATCATCGGTATTTGCCTGGCGGCAGCCCTGTGGCTGGGCCAGCGCCGTTTGGTGAACGCCGTCGCCGCTAGTACACCAGGACGTTTCTTCTCAGTCTGGTGGTTCCACGCCTGGGGATTCGACTGGCTTTACGACAAGATCTTCGTCAAACCTTACCTGGCCATTTCGCGGTTGCTGGCATGCGATCCCCTTAACGCGGTAATAAATCTTCTCGCGCTGCTGGCGCGCTGGGCCGGACGCTGCCTAACGATGAGCGAAAACGGGCAGTTGCGCTGGTATGCAACGTCGTTGGGTTTGGGGGCGGTTTTCGTGGTGGCGTTGTTGGTATTCATTTAAATACCCCGAGTTTCATTTCTGACTCAGGGCGGGGGCGGTGGGCAGAATGCCGCTACGCTGATACTCAAGTTTATTGATTTTAAAATTAGGAACGCAAAACGCCATGCTACTACCTTGGCTAATTCTTATCCCCTTTANCGGCGGTCTGCTGTGTTGGCAATGCGAGCGTTTCGGTACCCGGGTACCGCGCTGGATAGCTTTGATTACTATGGGGCTGACACTGGCGTTTTCATTGCTGTTGTGGCGCCAGGGCAGTTACGCCCTGGCGATGGCCCAAGGGCTGCCGCAATGGCAGATGGAGTATCTACTTCCCTGGATCCCGCGCTTCGGTATCAGTATCCATCTAGCGCTGGACGGCCTGTCTCTGCTGATGGTGGTGCTGACCGGGTTGCTCGGAGTGTTGTCGATCCTTTGCTCCTGGCGGGAAATTCAGCGTTACCAGGGCTTTTTCCACCTTAACTTGCTGTGGATCTTAGGTGGTGTTATCGGCGTGTTCTTGGCCATCGATATGTTTCTCTTTTTTTTCTTTTGGGAAATGATGTTGGTACCGATGTACTTTCTCATCGCTCTCTGGGGCCATAAAGCCTCCGATGGCAAAACCCGCATTACCGCCGCTACCAAATTCTTTATTTATACCCAGGCAAGCGGTCTGGTGATGTTAGTGGCGATACTCGGCCTGGTGCTGGTGCACTATAATGCCGCTGGCGTCTGGACCTTCAATTATAAAGACCTGCTGCGTACACCGATGTCGGAACGGATGGAATACCTGCTGATGCTGGGATTCTTTTTCGCCTTCGCAGTTAAAATGCCGGTGGTGCCGCTGCATGGCTGGCTGCCGGACTCCCACAGCCAGGCGCCCACCGCCGGTTCGGTGGACCTGGCAGGGATTTTGCTGAAAACCGCGGCTTACGGGATGTTGCGCTTTAGCCTGCCGTTGTTTCCTCACGCCTCGCACCAGTTCTCCCCCATTGCCATGTGGCTTGGGGTAGTAGGCATTTTTTACGGCGCTTGGATGGCATTCTCACAGACCGATATCAAGCGCCTCATCGCTTATACCAGTGTATCCCACATGGGTTTTGTGCTGATCGCCATCTACAGCGGCAGCCAGCTAGCTTATCAGGGCGCGGTGGTACAGATGATCGCCCACGGTCTGTCGGCCGCCGGCATGTTCATCATTTGCGGCCAGCTGTATGAACGTCTTCACACCCGCGATATGCGGAAAATGGGCGGTCTGTGGGGCCGACTGAGCTTTATTCCAGCGCTGTCGCTATTTTTCGCTGTCGCGACGCTCGGCATGCCTGGTACCGGCAACTTTGTCAGCGAGATCACCATTTTGTTCGGCAGTTTCCCAGTGGTACCAGTGATTACGGTGATTTCCACATTCGGTCTGGTGTTCGCATCGACATACTCGCTTATTATGATGCAGCGCGCTTATTACGGCCCGGCTAAATCCACCGAGCCGCTGCAGGGTATGACGCTGCGCGAACGACTGGTTATTTTATTGCTGGTCGTGCTGTTGGTGCTGATCGGGTTCTTCCCACAGCTGATTATGGATACCTCGGCCNGCCGCCGCCATGAGCAATATTCAGAACTGGTTCGCCCCGCCGCCGGTTCCACTATTTCAACTACAAAGCTATAATTCGCCATGACAATAACTCCTCAACAACTTATGGCATTATTACCGCTGTTGATCGTTGGATTGACAGTGGTGGTTGTGATGCTTTGTATTGCGTGGCGACGCAACCACTTTATCAACGCAACGCTGACGGTCATCGGGCTTAACCTAGCACTGCTGTCGCTGTGGTTCGTGGGTCAGAATGGTCTGATGGACGTGACGCCACTGATGCGCGTCGACAGGTATTCCATGCTCTACACCGGGCTGGTGCTGATAGCTAGCCTGGCGACCAGCACGCTGGCCTACGCCTGGCTGGCGGACTATCCGGGTAACCGTGATGAGTTTTATCTTCTGTTGCTGATGGCTGCGATGGGTGGGATTCTACTCGCCTGCGCCAATCATTTGGCGGCTCTGTTCCTTGGTATTGAGCTGATTTCGCTGCCGCTGTTCGGGATGGTGGGTTATGCATTCCGCCAAAAGCGCTCGCTGGAAGCCAGCATCAAATACACTCTGCTGTCGGCGTCTTCGTCGTCTTTCTTGCTGTTTGGTATGGCGCTGCTGTATGCTGGTACCGGTCGACTATCTTTCGTCGGAATTGGTCAAACGCTTAACGACGGCGTGTTGACACAACCGGTGTTGCTAGCTGGTTTAGGCATGATGATCGTCGGCATCGGCTTTAAGTTGTCGCTGGTGCCGTTCCACCTGTGGACGCCGGATGTCTACCAGGGCGCGCCAGCGCCGGTGTCCGCCTTCCTGGCGACTGCCAGTAAAATCGCGATTTTCGCAGTGGTTATGCGCCTGTTCCTGTACGTGCCGATGATCCATAACGAAGCGGTGCAGCTGGTGCTAGCTATTATTGCTCTCGCCTCCATGTTATTCGGTAACCTAATGGCTCTGAGTCAAAGTAACATCAAGCGGGTGTTGGGTTATTCATCCATTGCCCACCTGGGTTATTTACTGGTAGGGTTGATTGCGGTGCAGGCCCACACGCTGGCGCTGGAAACCGTCGGCGTCTATCTGGTGGGGTATCTGTTCTCAAGCCTGGGGGCATTCGGCGTAGTCAGCTTGATGTCCAGCCCCCACACCGGCGAGGATGTAGATTCGCTGTATTCCTACCGCGGTATGTTTTGGCATAAGCCGCTATTGTCGTCGGTGCTGACGGTGATGATGCTGTCGCTAGCGGGCATCCCCATGACCCTCGGCTTTATCGGCAAGTTCTACATAATTGCGCTCGGCGTGAATAGCCATCTTGGTTGGCTGACCGGCGCGGTGGTAGCCGGCAGCGCCATCGGGTTGTTTTACTACTTGCGTATTATGGTTAGCTTGTACCTGTCGCCACCGGAAAATCTGCGCCGAGATACCTCTTCCAATTGGGCGTTGACCGCCGGCGGTGTCGTGGTGCTTATATCCTCGTTGCTGGTGCTGCTGCTCGGTCTGTATCCGCAGCTGCTCATCACGCTGGTGCAGTTGGCGCAGCCTATTTTTTAATTCAGAGCGCCACGCGCATTCCCCCGCGGTAGCGCCCTTCTCCGAGTGCGACATCAGCGATGATACAGTCGGTTTTTCGGATTGCTCCGGTTAGAATAGTCGTCCGGTAATGGCATTTTTCTCCTCGCCTATAGTTTAGTCTGGATCCTTTCGTCAGAATGCGGAGAATAGTGATAACTATACCTAACGATTTCTTCAGCCGCACGAAACATATGTCGACAATGATGTGCAGATCCTGTCAGAAACTCTGAAAGATGTGCTGGCTTATTTCGGCTATAAAACTGATCAAAAGTTATGTCGAGACGAATACCTGCGCGCAGTAGGCGTCAGATGATGTTAAAACGCGGGTGAGCTAGGCTTTCAAAAAGCCAGGCAGGCGGTGAGCCGCCGTGGATGACTATGTGCAGGAAAATCCTTGGCATGGCGTCGGTATAGGCGCCTCGGTCGGGCTGGTGGTAATTAGCCCGCTGATAACCACGGCCGGCTTGTCAGCGGTGCTAGGGTAATACACCGTGGTGCTCTATCTACCCATAATTTTATTTATCTTGGGCTGTGAATGCACGCAGCGTCACGCTTCCGTGGCCTTCCGCGTTTTTAAGTCCGCGCCGGCGCATGGCGGGTTTGGTAATAGCTGCCGCCATACGTATAATCCCTCTCATTATTCCGTTTTTGAAATAAGCGGCTCTCTATGCTGTCACTACTTGTCTCCACTCTGCTTCAATACCTCGGCCGGTTCATTACCGCTGTTTGCTGTTTTTTACCCTGGTATGCCCTCGGAATTCAAGGCCATGGTGGAGCGCGAAATCGTGCCGCTACTGCGCGAGCGTTTCGATTTTCCGGATCAGCCACTTTGCCTGAGCATGACCGTCTTTTGTCATGGCGAAAGCGATTTGGCCAATGATTTCGATGGTCTGCTGTTACCGGAGGAGGTGGTGCTCGGCTACTGATCTTCGATGCCGATCATTGAATTGAAACTGACCGGCTCCAGCTTATGAACACGAGGTGATGGAGTAGGTATGGCAGCAGATCCGCGCTGTGACTGGCGCGCTGTGGCTGGGCAGCCATTTCTATGAGGGAACAGATGATTTGCCGACCAAGCTGGCGCAAAAGTTGCCGCAGCACCAAGCCCCGGTATANAGCGCCGCAGCGAGGATCATCCGTATGCCATTCTGGCAAAATACGCCGTACAGCAACAAGACTAGTAAAACGCTGATAGCGGCATACCAGGTGGGACACCACATAGCGATGTTGACAGCTTTGTTACCCCGTTTAAGCAGGAGGGAAAACTCCGACAGAAACACCATTGCCACCGGCAAATCAATACCCACTCCCAGGTACATCACAAAGCTTGCAGCAGTGAGTACTTATTCATTAGAGGCGAAGGTACAGGCCAGCGCCGCTAGTACAAAAAACAGCATGTCCGGCATAAATACCCGATAGCGGCCAATTTTATTATCGGTCAGATAACCGCTGAAAAACGCACCGCCGATAGCGCTAAAAGTAATGGTCGACGCCACCATGCCGGTGGCGTCCAGGGTCAGGCTGAACTCTCGAGCCATATTCTTAATGCCGAACGCTAGCTCACCGAGATCATAGGTATTGAGAAACATGCCACCGAGCGCGATAGCAATAAATAATAATGATGGAAGCATATGAACGATTATAGGTTTGGTGATTGACCAGGGTAGAAAAATCGCTGGCGCTGCGTATCACATGCCGCTCGCCGGTGGCGTTATGGCTATCGGTCAACATGGCGACATACGCCGTAGTGAAAAGCAAAAAGACAGATATAAAATCCTAGCTAATAAAGTTTGCGGTAGCCAAGCATACCGATTGGCGCAGGGAAAACCGATTCCGTTACGGAATAAGTTATAACTAACGGTTTAATCAGTCTTTACACTGCCCCTTATATCATGATCGTGATGTTAGGGAAAAGCTGCTTTAGCCACTCAGACAACGGATTGGGTGAATCGGGGTAATAATCAGAAGCGACAGACTAGGTAGCTGTGCGAAATCCTCATTTGACACATGATGAATGAGTTTGGCATACACCCGCAGGGTATGAAGGCTGTGGACGGGGCAGCCCCCGCGGTCATTGGGTAAAGCTGTCATCCGTCACCGCTAAGCTGGTTAACGCCGGTAGGTATTTCTTGAGATTGTCCAGTCTTTCAGACGATATCGGGGCATACTGGAAAAAGCTCATGTGTGTTATCGTCTTGGGTAAATGCTCAGATAAGCGCGGCATGTCACTATTTTTAATGTTGAGTACAGTTAGAAAACGGTCAGGAAGATGCTGGGTGCGCTTTGCTTGAAAAACTTCTACGGTCTGGGGAGTGTCTTACTCATACTGCACGTTTAGGATAGCCGCGTACGTTAAGCGTTATAAGTACATCCCGTATGAGCATAGGAGATGATTCGGCGTCGGTTTAAAATATTTTTTGGGCGAGAGATGTCAGGGACAGGGGTATAAAATATAAGCGGTGCGCGGGTGGTTAGGCTGCGATGAAGCTCTCTCCTTCTGGCTGTTGAAATAGGATATGCGCTTTGTCTTTTTTTTACCGCCGGCGCGCGGCGTGCTCTCGGTAAGGCGAGGAGTGTATGGAGAGGGAACGTCTTTTCATAAGTATAAATGGCGTCTTCCTGGTAATCCGCTTGTATGGTATGGACACTCTTTTTTGTAAGTTCAGCGACAACACCGGTTTAAAGTCTTTAATCGGTGAGGGTAAATATCAAATCATTCACCTGGGTAAAATAAAACTTGTCACTGTAATTTTTTATCCACTACAATTGTTCAAAATAGATTTTTATGTCGCGTTTTTGTAATTATCGGTATAGGGGATGATAGAGTCCATTTAAGACAAGATGAAGAGATATTTTTGGGTATCGCCATGAAAGAAAAAGTATTTGATCTTTTCCCAGATCGTCATCGTTAGTAATTACTCGCTGTTATTTTCTTTAATTTCCATAATGAGAGCCGTCCTGAGATTTTTTTAGAAAAATAATTCTTGGTACTGATTTATATAAAGCACTACTAATGGTCTATCTACTGTATTAAAATTAATTCTGGCATTTTCATTTTCATTTATTTCTAATCATTCGCTAATACGGTATTTTGCGTATCATGAGGCCGCGCGCAGAGGAAAAACCTTTTTCATAGTGCATTCATTGCGGGCGATGGCGGTAAGCGCATCAGGGTAGGGAGGCGACGGAGGGGGGTAGCCTCCAGCCTTGCGGCTGAGACTACAAACTCTAGCTCGATATCGTCAACCGGCAAGCAGCAGGTCAGAATTTCCCTGCAGCTGCCAAACTCCAGTGGAGTGGCTCCCTGTTGTATTTCATTTCCCCGACTAGCCCGGAGCGGTACTTGGAACCCCTTACTGGCACCTGGTGCGCCTCCATCGCGTCCAGCAGTAAGTAAGCAATGTGCACCGCCGAGGAGAGGGTTGAGCCATGGATAACAGACTGGGCCATGTTACAGCTGGAAGTCGCTGAGGTCTTCGCTATTAACTTCGGCATCAATCTGCCCCACCAGATAAGAACTTACCTCTACCTCCTGTGGTGCCACCTGGACGTTATCCGACACCAGCCAGGATTTGATCCACGGAATTGGGTTGGAGCGGGTGGTAAAGGGCAGATCCAGACCTACTGCCTGCATGCGAATATTAGTGATGTATTCCACATATTGACATAGAATATCTTTGTTCAAACCTATCATCGACCCGTCGCGGAACAGATAGCTCGCCCAGTCTTTCTCCTGTTGCACCGCCAGCAAGAAAAGATCGTAGCTTTCCTGCTGACATTCGCACGCAATCTCGGCCATTTCTGGATCGTCCTCACCGGAGCGCATCAGGTTCAGCATATGCTGGGTGCCGGTCAGGTGCAGCGCTTCGTCGCGGGCGATGAGGCGAATGATTTTGGCGTTACCCTCCATCAGTTCGCGCTCAGCAAAGGCGAAAGAACAGGCGAAACTGACATAGAAACGGATCGCCTCTAGCGCGTTGATGCTCATCAGGCAAAGATAGAGCTTTTTCTTCAACTTATGCAGATTCACTACCACCGCTTTGCCGTTGACCTGGTGCTTGCCTTCCCGCAGCAGATGATAATAGCTGGTCAGTTCGATAAGACTGTCGTAATAGCCAGAAATATCCTTGGCGCGTTTGAGGATCTCCTTATTGGTGACGATATCGTCGAACACTAGTGACGGATCGTTGACGATATTACGGATGATGTGGGTATAGGAGCGCGAATGGATAGTTTCTGAAAACGCCCAGGTTTCTACCCAGGTTTCTAATTCCGGTATAGAAATCAGCGGCAGCAGCGCTACATTAGGGCTGCGACCCTGGATGGAATCCAGCAGCGTTTGGTACTTTAGATTGCTGATAAAAATATGTTTTTCGTGCTCAGGCAGCGCTTGATAGTCGATGCGATCGCGCGACACATCCACCTCTTCCGGGCGCCAGAAGAACGACAGTTGTTTCTCAATCAACTTATCAAAAACGTCGTACTTCTGCTGATCGAAACGCGCGACGTTAACCGACTGACCGAAAAACATAGGCTCCAGCAACTGGTTATTTTTAACTTGTGAAAACGTGGTATAGGCCATGGGGACTCCCGTTAAACGCAGGCGGTATCGTTACCACCCGCGCCCATGTTCAAATCTTGCAGGCGCCGCTTTCGCAATCGTCCTGTTGCGTCGACTGCATGTCTTCCTGAGCGTCTTCCGCCCCGTCGCGGGTATTCTGGTAATACAGGGTCTTCACCCCGAGCTTGTACGCGGTCAGCAAATCCTTTAATAGCTGCTTCATCGGGACCTTACCGGCCGGAAAACGGGACGGATCGTAATTGGTATTGGCGGAGATAGCCTGATCGACGAATTTCTGCATTACGCCTACTAAGTGGAGGTAACCGTCGTTGCTTGGCATCTCCCACAGCAGCTCATAGGATTCTTTCAAATGGATGGACTCCGGCACCACCTGGCGCAGGATACCGTCTTTTGAGGCTTTGATGCTCACTAGGCCACGCGGCGGCTCGATACCGTTGGTGGCGTTGGAAATCTGCGAAGAGGTTTCCGACGGCATCAGCGCCGACAGGGTAGAGTTGCGCAAGCCATACTGCAAGATATCCGCGCGCAGCGCTTCCCAGTCGTAATGCAGAGGTTCGCTAACGATGCTGTCGAGATCTTTTTTATAGGTATCGACGGGCAAAATACCCTGTGCATAGGTGGTCTCATTAAACCACGGGCAGGCGCCGCGCTCACGAGCCAGATCGTTGGAGGCCTTCAACAGGTAGTACTGAATCGCTTCAAACGTACGGTGGGTCAGGTTGTTAGCGCTACCGTCGGAGTAGCGTACGCCATGCTTGGCGAGATAATAAGCGAAGTTAATCGCCCCTACACCGAGGGTACGGCGTCCTATAGCGCTGCGCTTAGCGGCCGGGATCGGATAGTCCTGATAGTCTAGCAGCGCATCGAGTGCGCGCACCGCAAGCGTCGCCAGTTCGCCCAAATCATCCAGGCTATCGATTGCTCCTAGGTTGAAGGCTGATAGGGTGCATAGGGCTATTTCGCCGCTGTCGTCGTTAACATCCTTCAGCGGCTTGGTAGGCAGGGATATTTCCAGGCATAAATTGGACTGGCGGATCGGCGCTACCGCGGCGTCGAACGGGCTGTGGGTATTGCAATGATCTACGTTCTGCACATAGATACGGCCGGTGGAAGCGCGCTCTTGAATCATCAGTGAGAATAGTTCCACCGCTTTGATACGACGCTGTCTGATGCTGCTGTCCTGCTCATACTGGGTATACAGCTGCTCGAATTCGTCCTGATCGGCGAAGAAGGAGTCGTACAATCCAGGTACGTCGGGGGGGCTAAACAGCGTGATGTCCTCACCATTGACCAGGCGCTGGTACATCAGTTTGTTAAGCTGTACGCCGTAATCCATATGGCGCACCCGGTTAGCTTCCACGCCGCGGTTGTTTTTCAGTACCAACAGGCTTTCCACTTCCAGATGCCATATGGGATAGAACAAGGTGGCTGCGCCGCCGCGCACGCCACCCTGGGAGCAGGATTTGACGGCAGTTTGGAAATGTTTATAAAACGGGATACAGCCGGTATGAAAAGCCTCGCCACCGCGGATCGGGCTGCCCAGCGCGCGAATGCGGCCGGCGTTAATACCAATCCCTGCGCGCTGAGAAACGTATTTCACAATCGCGCTGGCGGTGGCGTTAATGGAGTCGAGACTATCGCCGCATTCGATGAGCACGCAGGAACTGAATTGACGGGTCGGGGTGCGTACTCCGGACATAATCGGCGTCGGCAGAGAAATTTTAAATGTCGATACCGCGTCATAAAACCTTTTGACGTAGTTGAGACGGGTCGCTCGAGAATAGCCGGAAAACAGGCAGGCGGCTACCAGTATATAGAGAAACTGGGCGCTCTCGTAAATCTCGCCGGTTACCCGGTTTTGCGCCAGATACTTTCCTTCAAGCTGTTTGACGGCGGCATAGGAAAAGTTCATATCGCGCCAGTGATCTATAAACCCATCCATCTGCTCGAATTCGTCGACGCTATAGTCCGCCAGCAAATGTTTATCGTATTTGCCCATCTCGACCAGCCGCGAGACGTGATCGTAGAGTTTCGGCGGCTCAAACCGACCGTAGGCTTTTTTACGCAAATGGAACACCGCCAGCCGGGCGGCGAGATACTGGTAGTCTGGCGCTTCACGCGAAATCAGATCCGCCGAGGCTTTGATAATAGTTTCGTGAATATCGGCGGTTTTGATGCCGTCGTAGAACTGGATATGGGAACGTAATTCTACCTGGGAAACGGAAACGTTTTCCAGCCCTTCGGCCGCCCAGTCGATGACCCGGTGGATTTTATCGAGGTTAATGGTTTCTTTACGTCCGTCGCGCTTGGTGACTAGCAGACTCTGGTTCATGCGGCTTTTTTATACCTGTCTGTATGACCCGAAAACGCCCTACTAGCGCGCAGGCAAAATGACGCCTTGCCAGAGGCAAATCACTATATTGGGTCTTTTCGTTAGCTTGGTAACAAGATAGTGACAAAGCCACCGCAATGCAAGTGAGTAACTTGCCAACTTTTGTGGATAACGTTGGGGAGAAACAGTCATCAAACGGGTAAGCTGCTATTGTGCCTATGCTTCTGCTTCGCGGGTGTCAATTGTGGAGGATAACTTTTTCTAAAATAATGCGATCGTTGCTTACATTGAACGCTCTCTATTTTTTGACGGCGCCAACGGTCCGGCACGAGAAGACTCGGATAGAAACGGTAGCTCCACAGCCGTTAGCTGTTAGGCGGCCCAACAGGGAAAATAAGGTCGACATCGTAACGGGCATCCTCCGAGAGAAAGAGAACGCCTTCGGCGTGACAGGTGGCTTGCACGTAAAGATAGCATCTCTGGCCTGACAGGAGTTCAATGTGCAAAGGCAACGCTCCAGGTCTGACAAAGACGCCTGGCGGAAAAGAGCGCGCCCTTGACGCAATGACGGGGGAGTGCCTTAGGCTTGGCAGCGCGTATGCAGCATATAATTCACATCTACATTACTGCCCAAATAGAAACGATCCCGCAGCGGATTGTAATGTAAACCGATAATATGCTGCTCGCGCAGTGGGGTGTCGTCCACCCAACCCAGCAGCTCGGCGGGTTTTATAAATTTATTGATATCATGCGTGCCCCGCGGCACCATACGTAGCACATATTCGGCGCCGGCGATGGCTATTAGCCAGGCCTTCGGATTACGGTTCAATGTCGAAAAAAACACCTCCCCGCCCGGTTTAACCAACCGCGCGCAGGAGTGGACGATAGACGCCGGATCCGGCACATGCTCGAGCATTTCCATACAGGTTACCACATCATAGGCGCCGGGATATGCCTCGGCGTGCGCCTCAACCGTCTCTTGGCGATAATCCAGGGCCAGGCCTCCTTCCAGCGCGTGCAGGCGGGCAATCGCCAGCGGTTCGGCGCCCATATCCAGTCCGGTCACCTTCGCCCCTTCGCGCGCCATGCTTTCCGCCAAAATACCGCCTCCACAGCCTACGTCTAGCACGTTTTTTCCAAACAACCCGTCGGCGTGTTCGAGAATATAATCTAAGCGCAGCGGATTGATGCGGTGCAGCGGTTTGAATTCGCTGTCAAGATCCCACCAGCGCGAGGCTATAGCATCGAATTTGGCGATTTCGTCCGGATCGACGTTTTCCTGACGGGGCGGTGCGTTATGGTCAGCTTCATTACCTACTTCATGTGTCATGTAAAAGCTCCTTGTGTGTCATGTAAAAGCTCCTTATACATTTATCGGCCAAGTATACGCGCAACCGGGTCTTCTGGCAGCCAGGTTGCCTGCAAAAGCCAGCATTAGCGGTTCTCGTGGACCGTCGGCGGGCACCATTGGTGACATGAGATGACGCAGGTACGTCTTTCAACGGTGACTGTGCCCTTTTACAGAAAAAAGATATATACTTTGACACATTTAAATTCGGGTAGAATCTTCATTTAGCAGAGGGATGAGGCTCCATGAGCGACCTTGCCAGAGAAATTACACCGGTCAATATCGAAGAAGAACTGAAACGTTCTTATCTGGATTATGCCATGTCCGTCATTGTCGGACGCGCGTTGCCGGATGTGCGGGACGGACTCAAACCCGTACACCGTCGCGTGCTGTTCGCGATGAGTGTGCTCGGTAATGACTGGAATAAACCCTATAAAAAATCGGCACGCGTCGTCGGCGACGTCATCGGTAAATATCACCCCCACGGGGATATCGCTGTCTACGACACCATTGTGCGTATGGCACAGCGGTTCTCGCTGCGTTATATTCTGGTGGATGGCCAGGGCAACTTCGGTTCCGTTGACGGCGACTCCGCCGCGGCGATGCGTTATACCGAAGTGCGCATGGCGAAAATTGCCCACGAATTGCTGGCGGATCTGGAAAAAGAGACCGTCGATTACGTACCCAACTATGACGGCACCGAGCAAATTCCCGATGTCCTGCCTACCAAGATCCCCAACCTGTTGGTCAACGGCTCTTCCGGCATCGCGGTGGGGATGGCCACAAATATTCCACCGCACAACCTCGCGGAAGTTATCGACGGCTGTCTGGCCTATATAGACGACGAGAACATTAGCATCGAAGACCTGATGGAGCATATCTCCGGTCCCGATTTCCCCACCGCCGCTATCATCTACGGCCGGCGCGGTATCGAAGAGGCATACCGCACTGGGCGCGGCAAAATCTATATTCGCGCGCGTGCCGAGGTGGAAAAGGATGGCAAAACTAGCCGAGAAACCATCATCATACATGAAATTCCCTATCAGGTGAATAAAGCGCGCCTGATTGAGAAAATCGCTGAGCTGGTTAAAGAAAAGCGCGTCGATGGTATCAGCGGCCTGCGAGATGAATCCGACAAAGACGGTATGCGTATTGTCATTGAAATCAAACGCGATGCGGTAGGGGAGGTGGTACTTAACAATCTGTACTCCTTGACCCAGCTGCAGGTGTCGTTCGGTATCAATATGGTGGCCCTATATCAGGGGCAGCCGAAGATCCTACCACTGAAGGATATTTTATCTGCCTTTGTGCGCCATCGCCGTGAAGTGGTGACCCGCCGTACTATTTTTGAGTTGCGCAAAGCCCGCGATCGAGCCCATATTCTTGAGGCGCTGGCGGTGGCGATGGCAAACATTGACTCGATGATCGAACTGATCCGCCAGGCGCCGACGTCGGTGAGAGCGAAGGCCTCCCTGATAGCGCGTTCATGGGCACTTGGCACAGTCTCCGCCATGCTGGAGCGCGCTAGCAACGGTACCGCGAGGCTCGAGTGGCTGGAGCCGCAGTACGGTATCTGCGACGGTCAATATTATCTAACCGAGCAGCAAGCCCAGGCGATTTTGGACCTTCGGTTGCAAAAACTGACCGGTCTAGAACACGAAAAGCTACTTGATGAATACAAAGAGCTGTTAACTCAGATAGCGGAACTTATCCGAATCTTGCAGAATCCGGACTACTTGATGGAGGTGATCTGCGAAGAGCTTGTCGCCATCAAAGAGCAGTATAGCGATCTGCGCCGCACCGAGATTACCGCCAATACCTCGGATATCAATGTCGAAGACATGATTAATCAGGAAGATGTTGTCGTCACTCTGTCCCATCAGGGTTATGTGAAGTATCAGCCGTTGACGGACTATGAAGCACAGCGCCGTGGTGGTAAAGGCAAGTCGGCTGCCAGCATCAAGGAAGAGGACTTCATAGACCGCTTGCTGGTGGCGAATACCCACGATACTATCTTGCTGTTCTCCAGCCGAGGACGGATGTATTGGATGAAGGTCTATCAGTTGCCGGAAGCCAGCCGAGGCGCCCGCGGACGGCCGATAGTCAATCTGTTACCGCTGGAATCCAACGAACGTATCACTGCCATTTTGCCGGTGCGTGACTATAAAGAAGGACGCAACGTCTTTATGGCGACCGCCAGCGGCACCGTGAAGAAAACCTCTCTTATCGAGTTCAGCCGCCCGCGCAGCGCCGGGATTATCGCTGTTAATCTTAACGATGGTGATGAGTTGATAGGTGTGGACCTGACCGACGGCAGCAACGATGTTATGCTTTTTTCCGCCTATGGCAAAGTGGTGCGTTTCCCGGAAAATCAAGTGCGCAACATGGGGCGGACTGCTACTGGCGTCCGGGGGATTAATCTGGCGGAAGGCGACCGGGTAGTGTCCCTCATCGTGCCGCGCGGCGAGGGGACAATATTGATGGTCACCCAGCACGGCTATGGCAAGCGTACTGCCCAGGCGGAATATCCGACCAAGTCCCGCGCGACCCAGGGCGTTATCTCCATTAAGGTGAGCGAACGCAACGGCGAAGTGGTGGGGGCGGTGCAGGTGGATAATTGTGACCAGATCATGATGATAACGGACGCCGGCACGCTGGTGCGCACGCGGGTTTCCGAGGTGAGCATTGTCGGGCGCAATACCCAGGGTGTGACGCTTATCCGCACCGTGCAGGATGAGCACGTGGTGGGGTTGCAGCGAGTCGCCGAACCTGTAGACGATGAGGATCTGGACTCGGTGGAGATTCCGAATGCGACTCTTGAAGACGACCTGATGGATGTCGATGAATCGGATGGCAGCATCAGAGATGACGATGATGTCGACAGTGAACGCGAATAACACCCTCGGCCCGGCGGCGGACGCGCCGGCACGTGAGGGTCATAAACAAGAAACAGTGTGGTTGCTCTGACCTTTTTGATTCTGGCTGATTTTCTTTATCTGAACGGTACGAGTTTGAAATATCTCACTTCGTTTCGCACTACGCAAAATCTCCCGCTACCTGCTTTATGCTTTTAGTACGCTAGCGTTAAAGCTGTGGGCGCTCGGCGCGCTATTCTCCTTTCTCTATTTTTCATCCTTCTGCACCAGCAGGAATCCGTGCTGCGGCAGGAATACGACAATAACTACGAGCAGATGCCGAATTATATTCGGCACTCGGCGGATATTCGCGCGCCAGCTGAAATGCATGGTAGAATACCGACTAATAGACAGTTAGTGTGGTTTGACTGGGTATGATATGCTGGACGGCAGCGCCAGCGGCAAACTATGATCCAGCCGCGCTACAGCGCGCTGATCCCCAATGGCGACTGCACCAATGAAACGCCGCGTTTTTATGCCGCGGTCAGCGTGCTGATCTATTTTTTCAACTATTGGAAAGACAATTTTTCTGATGCCCACGGATCTCAACTAGGTGTTTTATATAATAGGCGGAGATAGCCTGTGCCTGGCCGATTTCAGCATGCGCAGCGTGGAGAACAGCAATGATGCTATGCTAAAAAGCCTGGTGCGCCAGATTATAAAATTCCGTAACACGTGCTTCACCGACCGGCAGGGTAAGCAATATTGGGTCTCCTCGGTAACCGGCACAACAGCGGCAGTTATTATGTGTTTATCCCCCTTTACATCGGATCGGCAATAAGATGGAGGCGCTTATCGGCATCGAGAAAATGATAAGGCTGGAGGATTTTTCCAGCGCCAGTAATCTGGCTATCATCCTTACGCTGCTCGACCAAAATAATCTACCTCCGCTGAGGATGACCAGCAGTGAAAACAGCGCTCAAGCGCTTGGTACCTTTCCATCGTAGACGACCTTTTCCGCTATAACCACGGATTTGCCAATCTGGTGATGAAAAAACCGCTGTAGCAAACCATGCTAAGTATGGCATTTTCACTGTCATGCAGAATAGGCAATCTCAACCTACTGCTGTTAGCATATGGCTGTTGAATCTCTTGTCCGCTGCGGCGTTGATATGCCTGACCTGGCGCTGTTTGAGCGCAGGACGCTGGCGCCGGCGGAAAAGAACGTTTACCAGCTGGAAGAAAATTAGCAGGTTAACCGCAAAATCGCCGCCTCGGCGCCGGTAGGTATTTCCATAATGCGTATCAGTGACGGCGAAAATCTTATTAGTAATGAGTTAGCATATAATTATATAATCATTCTCACATATGAGGATCGCCAGCGTATTATCTATATTATCTATGGGTAGTAGGTCAATTTTGTCGATGTTATCACCAGCAAAAAACACTAACTTTCAAATCAGCTTCGTCCATTCCTGTTATCGTAACTAGAACGTCGTTATTTGCGTGCTGGTAGACGGACGTCGACGGGGGGCCCCGCGTGAAGATGGAGGAGCCGTTGCAGGATATGGCGGGCCGCTGAGCAGGGACAGCCAGGTCAAGTCGATGTTCCTGGCGACCATGAGCTAGGAATTGCGCACACCACTGTATGGCATTATTGGCAACTTGAATCTGTTGAAACAAGGTGCTGCCGGATAGCGTCGACAGGCTGGTCATGGCGATGAGTAACTCCTCTGCGCCGCTGCTCAACATCATTTGCGACATTCTCAATTTCTCAAAAATTGAATCAGAGCAGCTAAAGATTGAACTGAAGGATTACTCCCCCTGCGAGACGGTGAGCTATATTGTTAGCAATTGCTTATCGCTGGTGGTAAAAAACGCCTGGGATTGTACTACCTTATCGATCTTGACGTGCTGGACAAGCCTGCACGGCGATCCAGTGCATCTGCAGTAGGTGCTGTCTAATTTATTGAATAATCCTACTAAATTTACTCTCAGCGGCGGTATTTTGGTTGACGGTGTACTGCCGGGACGGTTACTTGCAATTTAGCGTGCGGTATACTGGCATTGGCATGCAGCTGCGGGAAGTGATGCTCCTTAAATAGCGGTCTCTGGGGAGATATAATATAATATTATTTATAATTAAATTTAATTCAATTTTACTATACAAAGATTGTTGATGTCCGGCGCATTATTGTCGATCTCTCTCACACTCTCGCTAAAAAATAACGACGAATGTCATCATAGAAAGTAGTTTTTATACTGGTCATCGTAAATTTTATTGCGACCATTATGTAGAATCTATGAAGATTTATTTTTCTAAGGCCATGTTTTTAAATTTTTTTATTTTTACTATCGCTATTTTTATCATATAAATAATAGTATTTTACTATTTATTATTTATATAATTATGATGTATATCGGTTATTTGCTTTCATTCAATGGCTTGAAAGGAAAAAATCTGTCGAGTATAATCTCCAAGTCAGTTCAATATCCGATCTATCAATGACATCAAGATCTGTTGAATGCTCGTTTTTATTTGAGCCTCCTCGGATATCTAATTATTAGTGGCGAAATATAATAAATATAGAGGGTATCAACATGAAACTGCAGTATCTGTCTGTACTCGTTTCTGCTATGCTGATGGCCAGCAGTGCTGGGGCCGCCGAAGTTTATAACAAAGACGGCAATAAATTGGATCTGTACGGTAAATTCAATGGCATGCGTTATATGTCTAGCAATGATGATAAAAACGGCGATCGATCTTTCGTCCGTTATGGCTTCCGTGGGGAAACTCAGCTTAGCGACGGGCTTATCGGTTTTAGTAACTGGGAGCATGAGGTCGGGCTGCGCCGCCACGCGGGAAGCGAAGGCGTGAGAAGCGCCTTTACCAGCCTGGGTTTCGCCGGTATTAAGTTCGCCGATGCGGGTAGCATTGATTACGGTCGGAACTACGGCGTGCTGTATGACGTTGGCGCCTGGACCGATGTGATGCCGGAATTCGGTGGTGATACCACTATTACTGATAATTTTCTTTCCGGCCGTGCCAATGGTGTGCTCACCTACCGCAATACCAATTTCTTCGGGATGGCGGATGGCTTGAATTTCGCGCTGCAATACCAGGGAAAAAACGACAGCAAGGCGGATAACACCACCGGCCGTGGCCTCCAGAAGGCCAATGGTGATGGCGGCTATGGTC
>NZ_LECR01000090.1:140044-149688 GCF_001602625.1 Sodalis-like endosymbiont of Proechinophthirus fluctus | reverse complement strand
CCGTTAGCAGCAGCAACCGCACCCTGTCTCAGCGATCGCCGGATGTTGGGCGTAGTCAGGGCAAAAAGGCTGAAGCCTACGCTTTCGGCCTGAAATATGATGCCTATAACCTTTATCTGGCGGCGCTGTATAGCGAAACCCGTAATATGACGCCCTACGGAGACTTCTCCGAGGGATTACACGGCTTTGCTGAAAAAGCGCACAATCTTGAGTTAGTCGCGCAATATCAGTTTGATTTTGGCCTACGTCCCTCTATTGGCTATCTACGGTCGCGCATTGACGGTGACCAAACCGGCGGGAGCCACGATATCAAAAAATATTTTGAGTTGGGTGCCAGCTACAACTTCAGTAAGAACATACTGACCTTCATCGATTACCGCATCAATCTTCTGTCCAAGGACGACTTTACCCGTGTCGCACGGATCTCCACCGACAATATCGTCGCATTGGGTATGACCTATATGTTCTAACATATCTGTCGCGACAAAGGGTGTAGTTCATAAACAGAGGGGGTGTGCAATGTGACCGCACACCCCCTCTGTTTGAGGAAAACCCGACGTCGTCGCCTCTGCCGCCTGGTGCGAGCAGGGGGGTCTGAGACTAAGGAATGATAGCTACGGGATTGCCTCGCGGGAATTACGTGATGCGGCGGCAGGCAGGGGTAACTAGCAGCGGCACTTATCTATCAGTGCGTTTTTGTAAATCTTTCAAATTGCTTTGATCAGCGAAAATACGGCAAAGCTGAGCAGGATGGCTATGAGAATCAGATTTATCATCTCATTTCTCCTTATATCCTGGAAGGAGTCTGTTATCGGCCCAGAGTGTGCTAATAGGGTGTTTTCTGCTTTCGGCATTGCCAATCGATATAGCGCTTCGATGTTAGCGTTCGGCACGGCGTTTCGTGCTTTCGTCGCGCCGATGGGCAGGGCGTATCATGTCCCAGTCGTATTCCGTCTACGAGGCGCTATAGTGTTTTCTATCGCCTCAGAGTTGTAATTTTCTTTTGTATAAACAGAATGTTATTCTGATTGCATCCCTCGCTTTTCCTACAGGATGCCTCTAAATATTTATTTAAGAACGCTTCCGGCTTCGCTATTTAGTCGCAAAGTCGCTTTGCCGTCGGCGATCAAAGGGACAGACGCTGTTTGACTCTCGGGTCATCATCGAATTCCTTGACGATAATGCCGGTGGCGTGGTAATCCTGCGATGCAATTCTCGCTGGGCTGTTTTATGCCAGCAGGAGAGGGTAGTTCGTGCGTTCGACTACGCCGAATTACATTATACTCTGCACTTTGCTACTAAAATTCTGCACGTAGGAGAAATTTCCCTTGCTGCCGCGGTGTGGTGGTGCCCTACCTGGATTTGCGCTTTGACCGCGCTTTGGCGCCAGCGCTATTCCAAACTGGTCTCCTGGCTCAATCTGTTTCGTCAGGCACTGCCGGCCTTTGATACCACCGGTAGAAAAAGGAGGAGTGAGTATCAGTGCCTGTCATCGGGTACTACCCGACTAAAGGCGCAGTGGCTTGCCCGGTTTGCTGGGCGTGTCATGTTTCCGTTACAAACAAAGGATATAGGTTATGCCGAACCGTTGGCTGTCGAAAGTCACAGCTCTTGCCGTCGCCGCAGCAATGTGGATGGGGTGGCTTTTCGTGCCGGCTTTTGCCGCTCCGGCGCCTGTAAAAGTCATTTTTGTACAGGAATGGCCAGTGGCGGATAGTTTTTGGATCCCCTGGATATTGGGGATCAGCAAAGGGTTCTACCGCGACGAGGGTATCGATCTGAACGTGGTGGCGCCGCCTACCGTAGCCGACACCATGAAATTCCTTGGTACCGGCCGGGCAGATGTAGCGTTTACCACCGTTATGGACATTATCTTCGCGAAAGAGCAGGGAGCGCCTGTCATTTCCATCGGTCGCTATGGCACCGGCAATAATTGGGGCATTTTTACGCCTGGGGGGCAACCGGTCACGCTTGCGCGGTTAAAAGGCAAGCGCATCGGCATTTATAACGACGCCTGGACTAAAGCGCAGCTCTCGTTAATGTTGAAAAGCGCTGGCATGACGCTGGATGATATCCAGATAGTTGCCGCTGCTGCTGATACCGTGCCGCTGCTATTGCAAAAACGAGTAGACGCAGCGACCGGGATTACCAACGCCGAAGGGACGGAAATTGTGATGGCTGGCAAGCAGACACCGGAATTTATACCCGCGATATGCCATGGCGTACCGGATACGCCGATATTCATGTTCGCCGGTAATCAACGCTGGCTAGAAAAGAATCCTCAGTTGGCTAAGGCGTTCATGCGTGCAACCGCGCGCAGTTTGCGCTATGCCATTGAGCATCCCGATGAAGCCACCGCTGCCTTCGCCGCCAAGTACAGTAAGTCTTATGACGAGAATTTCGTCAAACGCCAATGGCATGACACGATGCAGGTACTGGGCACGCCCGGCGACGATCAACTGAAGCAAAATGATAAAGCCTGGCGTGATGTGCTGGATGCAACGACCTCTCTCGGTATTGTGAAAATCGTCCTGCCGGTGTATGAGTACTATACCAACGCCTATTTACCATAGTGGTAATGAGAGTAATTCCCCGCGCCTGAATCCTCTCGGTAGTGCGCTCCTCGTCGCGGCTGTCGTTATCCTTTACGCTGACTAAGTGTTACGTAAGCGCTTTATACAGTCAGTACATAGACAAAGCCAAATTTTTAGTATTAAAAGGAGTGTGAATAGGTATGAATTTTCAGTAACTGTGTTTCATCCTCGAGAGTCAGCTCGCTGTAACTATAATCTGACCGATTTTGCGAGCGCGCTTTTCACTTCGCAATTGGGCACTAGCTATTGTATCTGTGAACTTGAAGATGAGCTTGGGGTAGTAATTTTTACCTGCCGCGGCAAGCGTCTGATCGGCATGATGGAGAAGTGTAAGACGCTGCTGTCGGCAACTGCTCGCATTCTCAATGAGGAGAATAATATTCGCCCGATTGCAGGATGTGTGTGCCAATAAAGATTCCGGCGAATTTTCCATCGTCACCGCCACCCACTCATACCCAAGCACGATACAATCTACTGGGCACCATTAAGCAATTTCTCGAACTTTGTATTCCCGGGTGTAGTTGTGCTTAATAAGATCATCCCCGAGGAAATGATTGCTATGCTGAAATCCGGCGATACCGATGTCGGTATCGCTAGCGAGAAATTGATGACCGAAGAGCAATTGATGTGGCTTTTCAGGAGACAGGGCTGCATCCGTAAGTAGTGATAAGCGTTCAAGATTCTTACATTGTAAGACCTATGTCGAATTTTGACTAAGGTGAGCCTACTAGCAGATATGTCTTAAAACCGTGAAAGAGATACGGGCCTCGGCTAGATTCAAGCGCGAAGCATCTGTTAGAGGCTAATACCGTCTGGCTGGGGGTGAAACGGGGTGAGTTACAGTTGTAAATATGCCTAGTACTTCATTCAATTATGCAACCCGTAACTGTCGTTGACCGAAATAGAAGAGGTGGTATTTGCCAATGCTGCGTTGGATTATCAGATTTAGCACGTGTCTAACGAAAACGGGGTTGGGACTGGCTGCAAATGATGTTAACGGATGAAGCCAAGGAGGACCGGACCGGTATTATGACAATTATCATTGTAAATAAACTCGGACTATCTATCAATGTCGATATTTTGACAATGGTGGTAGAGAATCAACTGCAGCGTGGTATGGAAGATTTTTATTGTTGCAACTCTTCTGGCAAAAACCCCTTCTGAATCTCGAGAAGAGACAACACATCTTATGTACTCTGGTGGGGTATGTTTTAATAGTAAAGGTGCCCGTAATTTCTTATGTGGGCACTGTCAGGACCGCCGATACAGTTTATTTAGTGCAGCATGTGGAACTGGATAGAGCGGATATCGCGTCACTCTGATACTGGCGAAAAAAAGCGCTGAATGTGCGCTCGATGACACCATTATGGAGAATATTATAGCCAATGGTAAAGGACAGAGATGATTTTAGCGCGCTATACTCTTAATAATAAATCGGTGCTCCAGGACCTTTGTTACCGATTCTCATTGAGTCGATATTGTCAGATCCTGACACGATCGGGATGGCGGTGGTGATTGTGAGAGTTTACGGCGAGCTGGTAGCTTTCGCCGCACATCATTCCTGCCCGCAGTTGCCGCTGGCCTATCTATCGCAAAGCCTATACGGCGCTAAACGGCGCTAATGCTGCGGCGTAACACTCCTGGTGTCAGAATAGGTCTAGCAAGGCTCCCTGCCTCTAGGTGTATTAAATGAACGCCCTGCTATTATCGATGCCAGGTGATATGCCTATTCGCATGTGGGGAAGGTCCTGGGCGCTACTGGCATCAGTGGGCTATTCGTTGAATAGAATATCGCGCTGGCGGAGTACTGGGTAGAACGGTTTACCTGATAGCAGCGAATGGCTATCACCTCACTATGAAATGCCGATCAAGCCATTCCAAAAAACCCAATCACTAGTGATTGGGTTTTTTGGAATGGCTTGATCGGCATGAGAGGATTCGAACCTCCGACCCCCGACACCCCATGACGGTGCGCTACCAGACTGCGCTACATGCCGAACTCGTGGGCGCTTATACTACCCGTTCCCTCTATGAATGCAATACCCAACTCTAACGACTGCTTTAGTTTTAAGCGGTTAGTTGGCAATAAAGCGTTTTTCATTAGTTAACACCTGCAATAGCAGCGTCAGCTGCGGTTTTTTCTGGGGTAGCTCCTTGCCGTTAACGTCAAAGATGAGACAACTACCGTTATTATCCAGCAATAGGGTTTCGTTTAAGGTAGTGATAGCCAACTGATGTCTATTTGCACTCAGAACCCAATCATTACGGCGGCGCGATGCGAAAAGATCCTCGCCCTGTGCATAGTCGTTGGCGTGATTGCTGATATGCAGCAGATGTTGCATAAGCGTTACGGTCACATCGTTGTGATTCGTGAGTTTCGTTACCACCTGAGCCGCCGCGCCAGGCCAATGGACCACCAGCGGCACTTGCAACTGCGCGCGGTTGAAACGAGTGCTGCTCTCGCTCCGCACGTGTCCGTCGTCGTCCAGTTCCAGCCCAGTGGCAGCGGTGATAATGACCACGGTGTTGTCCAAATCGCCGTGCTCGCGCAATGTGTTCAGCATTTGCGCCAGACTATTATCCAAACGCTGCGCCCCTTGCTGATAGTGGCGTGTGATATCTGGCGTGTTCTCTAAACTGATGCTGACTCTGGTGCCGTTGAACGAAACATAAGAAAACCATGGCGAAGTGCCGCTGTAGCTATTTCGCCATTGCTGCCATTGTCTGGCGGTTTGCGCGTCACTCTGATTGACAGGTTCAGGGAGCGTAAAGTCGGCTAACAACGCCTGGCGGTAGAGCGGATCATGAAAGCCATCGGAAGGGAACAGGCTGAGCTGATAGCCCTGTTTATTGAGAGCGTCCAACAGCACCGACGATTTTCGCGTCGCTAGAATACCGTCCAAATAAGAAGCCGAAATGCCGTAGAACAGCCCGAATAACCCAGTGTCCACCTGATTTCCGGTGCTGAAGTGTTGTGTAAAGCAGATGTTTTTTTGGGCGAAGCGCTTAAGGACTGGCATTTGCTGGTCTATAGTGTCATTACTCAGCATACTGGTAGTAATAATGAGCAAATTGAGGCCGCTGCCCTTATCGTTAAAGCTTATCGGATTCAAGGGATATTCTACCGCTGCTTCCTGGTTGCCCTGCTGAACCAACCGCTGATCGAAGTCCTGGGTGTTAATTAGGCCATGGTGTTTCAGAAAACGGCGCGCGGTCATTGGATAGGACAGCGGCAAATTGGCGCGCTGCATCGTGATAGGGCGGTAAAAATTCGCGTCGGCCCAAATATAAGCTATATGAGAGGCACAAAAGGCGACGATAAAGAGGGTACTGATAGGTTTACCGATGCGATAGCGATTAAGGCTGCGCAGTTTTTGCCAGCTCCAGGTGACAAACAGCACCTCTACCAGGAAGATTAATGGAATACCGATAAACATCAATTGCCAGTCGCGAACCAACTCTGTCTGATCCGGGTTTATAAGTAAATCCCAGACCATGGAGTTCAAATGCTGATGAAAACGGGTAAAAACTTCGGTATCCACCAGCAGCAGCGTTAACGCCGCGGTGGTGATGATGGCGGACAGAAAGCGCAACAGCCGCTGAGACATCACAACGAAGGTGAGGGGAAACATAACCAGCAGGTATAGCGTGAAGCCAAGAAAGCTGAAATGGCCAAGCCAGCTAGCAAACGCATATAGCCGTCCCGCCAGCGAGCTGGGCCAGTCTGCAATAAAAAAATAGCGACTGCCAAGCCCCAAACTGAGCAGGATATTGAAAAGGGCGAACCAGTGACCCCAACTAATCATTTGGGATACTTTGTCACGGTAGCGCTGACTAGTTGTTACCATAGCTCTGTTTTGGCTTATGCTTAATATATATCGGGAAACGGCACCGAGGCATACATGGCATCGGTGAACGATTTTACCAGGGTGCTGCGCATATCCAGCACGACGCGGATTCTAATCACATAGGTAACCATATTCCCTAGGACAATCAGCGCGAAATCGGTCAGCGTACAATGTTTTTCCAGTACTGCTGACAGCTCGACAAGCAGGATCTCTATCTTTTCGTCATTGTAAAGGGATACTTGTGGCATAATACCATATACATGGCCTGTTAACGTCCGATATCTTACCGTATCAACTCCCCTTTTTCCGCACTTTTATCGTTTCTAGCCCTTATAGCGTTTCAGGTTCAGTTTGCGGCGGCAACAGAAGTTGTAGCGGAGAGCTATTCGGTGTTTGAATACGCACTTGACCAGAATTGGAGAATAGATCATGAGTCTGGATATTGGCCAGATTGCCCTTCATCAAATGATTAAGTGTGATGAATAGACGCTGGAACTGGTGCTGTGCGAATCACCGCTTGAGGTTTCGCAGTCGGTGCAAGAAGTGATGCCCGAACTGCACCGCGTCTACAGCGCCAAAAGTAGGGCTTATGGCGTTTTACGCCGCAGAGCGAACTATAGGGAATTACGGTACGCAGCTACCACCGGGAAATAAAGGTTTTCTCAACTTCAACTGCGTCGCGGCGAAGTGACTGCGCGTTGAGTTAACGAAATACCCTTTTGCCGAAGGTGGGATCGTACTGTTTTGTCAATATCGTTGTCTGGCGACAGAGTATCGCATTATTGCGGTACTCAGCACCTGCCAGAGTATGCGAATGCATGAACATCTGGATATTAGAAGTACCCACTATCTGGATATCTCTACGCGCCGATATTGTGGCGCGCATTGATTTGACCAAATGGGAAATCTAGTCGAACTCGACACGCTACAGGCTATTTAACGTTTTTGAAGGGGCACGTTGGACGTAAGGTCTCGGATTTCTATAATGGACTTCTTCCAATTAGTCAATGGTTTGGACACCAAGGCGTAAAATCTCAGTCCGCTGCAGGCAGTGGATAATTTATTGTACTTAGGTGCATCTCGATAACTACCAACAGCAAGGTTCGCCAGCAGACACTACTGTAAAGTGCAGTTGTAGGCTGGCGAAGAGATCGCGCTTGCGGAGCTTTCCGCGGCCCTTACGCCAGGGGTAAAAAGATTTTTCAGGTTTTCTCAAGCGAACATAGTTATGCGCTAGAGGATACGTTCCCGTCCTCGTGGCATACTGCACCAGCTAACAAAATATGCCGGCGGCGTCGGGATTACTCTGAATTTCGATGCATAATTGCTCGGCGAGCATATATTCTGGGATGCCATGATAGACACCTTGACCATAAAATAAACACCGACGAATTTACGCGATCAATTGATCAGTCGGCGTAAAGGAAACTAACGTATATAGACCTTAAATTATCGTTATATATTTCGTAGTAGTTAAGGTAGGTATTTTCATACGTCTTGTCTTTATGGATGATGTCAATCATTGACGTGAAATTTCCCTTTTAAATAAAAGTCTATCTTTACCGACTTTTTGGCTGGTGGTTTTTTGTTTTACTGCTGATTGATACTATGCTATCTTTCTGGAAAAATAACATTAACGTAGCCATTTCTACTATAATAATGAATTTCGAGAAATACCTGGGAATGTCATAATATTTAATATTATTTTTTATGAATGTTTTTCTGAATTTATTATCTCAATTTGAGAGAGACATCATCTGCCAGGTGTTTCACTCGATATCTTAATCGAATTCAGGATGCAATTTGAATATAAAAGTAGGTTTATGATACCCATATCATCTGTTGCGTTGCACAACAACGTAGTTGGTAAATATTATAACTAGCGTCATTATAAAAATAAAAAGCATTTATCGAAAAACGAGGAGACTGTATTATACTTCCGAGCCAGACAGGGGACAATAACGCCGCTGGCGAAAGAATTTTCAGCTTAATCAATGCTAGAAATGATATGGATGCAGGCACTCCTAGGTTAGTAAAATAGCAAACCTGATAACATTCCTATCTCTTTTGCACTCAGCTAGAATCATAAAGCTGTCCATGTTGGCATAGGGAAACAATGCTGACCTATAATGGATCACAGGTGGAAACAGTTGCCCATTCGCCCGGACTTTATCTTCCATAGCAAGGACGAAACGATCGTCGGATACGGGTTTACATAAACGTATTGTATGAAACATTAATCTTTAAAATGGAGGAAAAATAATATTTTAAAGCCGTCAACGCTATAAATACCTTGTACTATTTAATAACGGATATTAAAAATGAAAAGATAGCTAATATATCTTATGAGCTGTTGATTTTCGCAAAATGGACCTGTAAACAGGTCGAAGATTTTCTTGAGTCCGCCAGGTCGGAAAATTACTATTTCAATAAGCACGAAATTCAATTTAAAATTGACAATTTATCATCTTGATATGCACAGAGATTGAAAAATTTCTCTGAGGAGTTACGCAATGATGCAATCAATGAGACGTCGAATGCCTACCAGTCTTTTCGGATTTGCTATACGATTACCCATTCTGAAAATAACTTCCAAAATTATTGAGAAAAATCAGTAAAACCTATAATTCACAGCATAAAGAAGAGGTGGTATTTCTATAGTGGAAGAGGATTTGAGTAAAAATAGTCATATTCTTAGGTTGAATGAAAATAAGTTAAATCTCATGTTCGACGAGATTAAAGATGCCATCAAATCGTATGTTAATATGGATAAAGCAGCTCATTACAAGACATTAGTGAATTATGGTTATCCTGGCATTGTAGTGCTGTCGATTGCGAATAAACACCATACGCTCACTTCCTCTCCGGCGGGGATGTAGAGCAAAATAGTATTCTATCCTTGCTAACTATATTACACTCTGTGAGAAAAAGGTTAAAACATAGGCTGAAAAATCAAAACTTTCCTTCCACCATTAAGGTAGCTTGGTGGCAGCGCTGCTGGTACGGTGGGTAGTAGGAGGAGGAGGCGACCACTACTTGCTTATCGTACAGAAAAAAGCACACTGACCTGCAACAGGTTAATAGTGGAAACTATATTTCCCCGGAAGAAGATCTTGACGCAGAAATAGGCGAAGGGGCCATGGAAACACCAGAGGAAACAGTTGTACACGCCGGTGCCGATGAGATCATGGCATCGGCGGGG
>NZ_LECR01000090.1:135158-139977 GCF_001602625.1 Sodalis-like endosymbiont of Proechinophthirus fluctus | reverse complement strand
GGAACCGGCTGTGGAAACAGCGTTAGCTAGGACGTTGAGACAGTCGTGAAAGTATTGGCAGAGTTGGTTATTGAAAATCTTGAAATTGGCGCCGAGGCAGGTAGGTTCGGTTGTCGGGGCAAGTTGGCACTCTTGCCGCGGTGGCGACCTATAAAGCTGTTTAAAGAAATGGGATCAGCTTTTGTTGAATCCTTGACCGAATCAGAGATAGGGTCAGGTTCGTTAAGTAAAGCGATGCAAGATTCGATGGTAGATAAAATAAGCACAAAATATAGAAAGAAGGTTGGCGAGAAAACTTAAAAAACCGTTGTGAATTCGCTGGATACGATACGAGTGAACATGAGAAAGCTCCGGTAGTCGGCGTTTAATACTGCGCGGCTAGCGCCGTATGTGAAGAGCTCCTAGAATAAAATAGCCCGAAAAATGGGCTGTTATCGGTAGAGATAAAAAAACGCCACACGATACGGCGTTTTCTTACGACGTAGTACGTTAAGCGCGAATGAAGTCGATATGGGTCAGTTTTGGCTTGAACGGATGGCGTTGCACCGCCCGTACCTTCACTTTGCTTTCTTTACCGTCGATGACTAGGGCCAGAACGTCGCTGTAAAAGCCTTTTTTGGTCTGGGTATTCAAGACGGTATCATGATCCAGCTCGATGGCTACTGGTGCTTCAGCGCCGCCGTAAATAATAGCCGGGAACTTGTTCGCGCGACGCAGGCGGCGGTTCGCACCCTTTCCCTGATCTTTTCGGATTTCAACGTTGATAGTTAACATAATTTTTCTCAAAACATGGAATTGAATCTGCTACAGGCGACCCAGTAGCAGGCAAGATAAACCTGCTTGCGAGTAAGCAGGCAGGGATTCTACCGGAATTACCAGCGTGGGGCAAACAAAACCCCGTCAGCCGATTAATTCATAACAGTGGTTGCAGAGGCATTGAGAGGCTCCAGGGCTAGCCGCCGTCTGTGCCTGTCTCCCTTGCTAGTAAAACTATTTTTATGGGGTATTTCCGTTTGAAACTGGTAACGACAGCGCTTCAGCGTACTGTTGAGCATCGCGTCATGATCTCACGCTGAAGTTGTTTTGGCCAGGCACTAGTGCGCCTGGCGGGTAATATTGGCCAACATGACTAATATCCTGGTCCAGCGTGGTAAGAGCGTATTTTTCGCGTCCTGTGCCGCTTGGCCGGAATCAGGCGAATTATTCTGCTTAACGCTGCGGATATGCCGGCTGTACAGCGATTAGCACTTGCTGTATCCGGATGAAAAAAGGGATAATGGGGTTTTGTGGCAACAATTACCAAATAATTAAACTACAGGGACAGGGCGGCGATGGCGATGTAGCCGATTAGGGATTTTTTAATTAAAAGTATTTAATTTTAAATATTAAATATAATTATTTTATATATTATTTAATTTACTGCAGGGTTGATTGGGGATAAAAAAGCCGCCTTATCGGGTATTTTTTCTCTCTTTAGGCAGTTAGAACATTCAATAAATAACTAAATTAACTCTTTGCCCCGTTGGGAAGCACCCGCCGGACTTCGCGATATTGTGGCTTCCAGTAACTCTCATTCAGGCTGGAAATCATCACGCTGCTGGCGTGGTGGGCGCATGAACAAATTGATCGTTAGCCAATAAGTACCCACATGGCGGCCCGTCCGTTGACTCGGCGCGGAACAACACCGAATTGCCCGGACGCAGCTTACCGCGTTAAATTTTGGATCCTATTTGACTAGACCTCGTTCATCAAGTGTGAGGTATCCACTCATACAATAGTTTCAAATATAGAAAAATAACGGACGGGACGTCGAGCGAATTTGAGGTTACTGTAATGAATAAATAAAGGAGAGCGAGGATTATTAGACGTAACCTTATAAATTTTAATGAAATAATTATTTGTAAGCGTGCATAGAATAGCATGGCGGGAATAATCGCATTCCTTAGGCGAAATCTACGCTGGCGCAGAGCAGCTGCGTGTGTGGCTTGCACTCACAGTGGCGCGGCGTGGCTACAGGCCTGCTTCCCGGCGGCGGGGATGGTACTTGTTAGTGGTGGATAATATTTTCTTATCCGTGTGGCTGATGACGTCGGCCGAACTTCGCCGTGCGCAGCAGATAGCGCTCAAGCCGATTCACCAGCGCATCATAACTGCCGCCCGGGGGGGTAGCCACAGTCCAAAAACAACCAGAAAGATGGACAGTGAACCCGACCGCGACATCAGTGAACCAGTGCATGCCGATAAGGATCCTCGGCGTCGAGAGGAAAATAACAATCAGTGTGCCTTGAAAACCATTTACAGTCAAAGAAATGCAGCATGCAGCATAAAGGCAGCGAAAATCATCATCAACATGCCGTGATCGCCAGGGAAGCTGTCGCTTGAATATTCTTTGGTAGGAATCTTGATCAGTTAGGGGCGATGCTGACGACGCTGGGCTTAGATTTGAAATAGAGTGATGGGCTGACATGCGTCACCAGCACCAGATGACCCAGATGGTTGAGCACCAGAGCAATGAGATCATGGCCAGTATGCGGCGTCGTCCGGCGGCATCGGCACGCAGATAGACGATGCCATCGCCAGCAATGAATGCAGCTCAAAGACGCGGTTATTATTGGTAATAACCAAAAAGTCGGCCAACAACGGATAGCGTACCGCCTGATGATTCATAGATGCCGCTGTCGAGTGCGCGAACCAGAAACTGTGATGCACATTCAAGAAACCAGGAAAACAACGCTATGCTGAGCAAGCTCAGCATCGCCATGGCAGGAAGGGAAGATATGGACAAAACACTTCTATAAAATAAGAATCTATTTTATATATAATATATATAAAATAGATTCTGGTCCGCGGTTTGGGAATAAATAAGCTGTATTCAGCCACTCACCG
This sequence comes from Sodalis-like endosymbiont of Proechinophthirus fluctus, assembly GCF_001602625.1. GTDB lineage: Bacteria > Pseudomonadota > Gammaproteobacteria > Enterobacterales > Enterobacteriaceae. The sequence continues at coordinate 137,091 of NZ_LECR01000090.1, read as the reverse complement.
GAGGGCTGCGGCAAGGTTTCGCTGTGCAGGTCCATTACTCTAACAGTTTATCCGTAGCGTTCCTTCGCTCACCCATAGCACCCCTTATAATATGTTCCACCGGCGCCAGATGCGCCCATTCCAGCAGCCCCAAGGCATCGAACTGTGTTTCACTATCAAATATCCAGCCGCAGGCATAATAGCCCTGCCCCTGATTTGATGCTCGCCTTACAGCCTTGATTGCCCAGCAGGCTATTAACGCAGAACATGCAGCCATGGAGATCTCTTTAAGCGTCGCGCTGTTGTCGGCGAGCAGGACGCCATTCACCACGCCGATTTCGTCGTACCGATTAAGTACCAGGTCGGTCATCATTCCCTGGTGAGCGCGGTGAAACGCGCCAAAACCAATACAGACGATACTGCCGGCAAGGCGACGACGATCGTAGATCATAACCCGGCTGCTGCACCTGATCCGATAGTAGCAATGAGGCGAAGTTGGCATGGATTATCCTCCTTAGTAGAAGAGGCTCCTAGCGAAGGCAAGGTGGCAAGGTTGAGGAGAAAGTGAATTTTTTGTTAACATAGTAGATATTAAAAGTTAATTCGGCAAGCCGGGTAGCGTAAATACGCTTTTTTGTCAGGATAATATTAGCATAAGGGTACAGGCGATTTACCCGCTGCCCGGCACGTTAAACCGCCATCAGAGGGGGGAAGCTAACCATTGTGCTAGGGTTAGTCAGACTAGCGCTCTTGGCTGATGTGCTGCGGTTTAGCCGGCGCGGTGTGATAAACCGATGCAGTCCGATTAATCGGCGCGTCCCATATAGCGGCGTTCCGCCATGTGGATTTGGATACGCTCGCCGCTGATAAGGTATTCCGGCACTTGGATAACTAGACCGGTTGTCAGGGTGGCGGTTTTGGTACGCGCGCTGATGGAGACGCCTTTGATGCCCGGCGTGGTATCGAAGATATCCAGATCAACGGTCTGTGGCAGCTTTAGCGCTAGCACCGCGCTTTATTCATGGTCAGCACTTTTGCATGTCGGGAATACACCCTCAGGGATAAAAAGCAACTCATCTTCAATCTGATCTTTTTTGAAGATGTATAGGTGTAATCCTCGTCGTTCATAATAGAGTGCCGGTCATGATGCTGATAACAGTGGTGATGGCGGACGACCAAATGCTGCCGGACTATCTCGCCGCGCTACTGCTCTAGCAGTGCGCCGGAGCAGGCGAATCAACTGACCGTCAGATTTGTGGTGCGTAACGAGCATGGGTTACATACCCGACCAGGCAAGCACGGCGCCGGCCAGCGTGATCAAACAGTTTGACAGCGCCGTTACCGTTATCAATCTCGATGGCAGCAGAGTAAAGCCTGCCAATGGACAAAGTTTGATGAAAATAATAGCGCTTGGCTTCAAAAAAGTCATAAATTACGCTTTGCCACTGAAGGCAATACTGAAGGCAATGATGCCGAACAGGCACTGTAGGAAATAGGCGAGGCCATTGCCTCGGGTCTCGGGGAGGAGGGAGAGGCATGAGCCGATGTGTATAGTAACGATTACGCTAAATCTAGCTTACGATTTGGTAGGATTTTGCCTGGAAATCGAGCGTGGTGGAGTCAATCTGGTGCAAACTGCCGGGCTGCACGCTGAAAGGCATTAATGTCGCCAAGGTCCTGAATGATTTTGGCATCGACGTGGACCGTTAGCAGTTTTTTGGAAAAGAAAATCAGTACGGCTTCCAACTACTTTTTAGCGATCTAGGCATCGCCAATCATTTACAAGTGGTGCAGGGCCGGAGAGGCTTATCAATATCAAATTGATCGAAAAAGACGGCGATGTAACCGACTTTAATTTCTCGGCGGGGTTCACGGTCACGCCACAGGATTGGGATCGTTTCGTCAATGACTCGATCATACCTGGCTGGGCCAGTTCGACATAATAGCGGTCAGC
>NZ_LECR01000090.1:134366-135099 GCF_001602625.1 Sodalis-like endosymbiont of Proechinophthirus fluctus | reverse complement strand
AAGCCATTGCCCATGCATTATTTTCGACAGAAGCCGAGAAGAGCTGGTGGCCGGGCTGAAAGCATCTCTTTAGCTGGTGAAACCTAACCGTCGGGAATTGTAAATCTAGGCCAGGCCACCCATTGCCGGCGCTAAGTGATGTTGTCGAGGTCGCTCATGCCCTGCGCGAATAGGGAATAGCCCATGTAGTCATCTCGCTCGGTGTCGAAGGGGTGCTATGGGTAAACGCTTCCGTCGCCTGGCTAGCCAAACTGCCGGCCTGCGAAGTGATCAGTATTGTCGGCGCCGGTGATTCGATTGTGGGAGGCTTGATTTATGGCCTGCTGATGCGCTAATCAAGCGAGTATGCCCTTCATCTGGAGACGGTTGTATCGGCGCTGGCAGTCAGCCAAAGCAATGTGGACGTGACCGACCGTTCACAACTGGCAGCCATGATGGTCCCGTGTCGATTTGAAACCCTTTAATTAAGCAGGAGTGAGGATGAAAACACTTCTGATTCTGGATAGTATATTAGGCCAAGCCCCCAGCTATCTATTGCGGACAGTGTTGGCTGATGCAGAGGGGAAAGTGGGCTGTAGCTCGTTAACGACGACGCGGAACTGCGAGTACTAGTGGTAAAAGAGCTGACGATACAATGCTAGCGGCAAGACCGCTTTCCAGGGAATAGTAGAGGATGCCGCTGCCGACCGTGACGCCTTTTTGCAGCGAGCCCGCACGCAGGCGACGTGCTTTA
>NZ_LECR01000090.1:119996-134296 GCF_001602625.1 Sodalis-like endosymbiont of Proechinophthirus fluctus | reverse complement strand
AGAGTCTTGCATACCTTTGTAGAGGTCGATGCGAAAAAAAAACGCAGCGGGTGGTGAAAGTAGAAACCCGCAGGTCGGTCGGATCCAGCAATGCCATCACGCCAGAGGAGGTGCGGGAGGTAGATCTGATGATTGTGGCTGCGTATATTGAGATAGAAGATCTCGCTAAATTCGCCGGTAAACCCATGTACCGGACCTCGGACCAGCACCGGACTCTACGGCCGAGGAAAAAAAGGGCTCCTATCGCCCCTATCGCCATCTGCTCACCGGTGTCTCCTGTATCCTGCCATCCTGTATCCTGCCTATGGCGCCGGCGGGGCTTTGTATCGCGCTGTCTTTCGTGTTCGGCATTCTTGCCTCAGACGAGCCAGGCACCTGGCCGCATCGTTGATGCAGATCGGCTTAAATCCGCCCTGGCGCTGATGGTGCCGGTACTGGCGTATTTCATCGCCTTTTCTATCACTGATCGTCCGGGTCTGACGCCGCGGCTGGTGGGGATGTTGCCGGTCAACATCGGCCCAGGTTTTATTGGTGGGATTATCACAGGTTTCCTAGCGGACTATGTAACCAAACTTATCAGCAATAAACTGCCTCCGTCGAAAAGTATGGCAGCGCTGAAGCCCATCCTTATCTATTCCGCCTATCGCGATTTTGGTCACCGGATTAGTGATGATTGATGTGAGTAAGTACAGGTACGCTGGTTGGAAAAATCCTGATCGCGCTGACGCATTGGCTACAAGGTCATGGGAACCGCTAACGCAGTGCTGCTAGGCTAGCATCTTCTATGCGAGGATGTGTAAGCGACATGGGGCCCTATCAAAAAATCCGCCTATGCTTTTAGCATCGCGCTGCTCAGCACACAGACCTATGGTGGTCCGATGGCAGCCATTATAGTCGCGGGTATAGTGCCACCATTAGGCACCGAGGTAGCTACGCCTATCAGACGCCGTAAGTTAGATAATACCCAACGTGAAGCCGCAAAAGCCGCGTTTGTGCTTGGCCTGTGCTTTACTTCGGAAGGCATGATCCCTTCGCTACTCGCGATCCGATGCCAGTTATTCCGCATAGTATGATGGCAGGCGCTTTGACCGACGTCTTATAGATGATATTTGTCGCTATGCTGATGGCGTCGCACGGCAGGATGTTCGTTCTACTAATCTCAGGCACTATCTCTCCGGTGACCGGCTATATCACCGCCATTGCCGCCGGCACTCTGCTGCTGTGTGTGCTGTACAGTCTGTTGAAACGTCCTGACGCAGAGAAAGCGCTGGCTTGACTTCGGTATTCCCTTGCTGGAAGAGGGGTGGGGCGGAAAAAGCGCCCTGATGAGGTAAAAATTACATACCTGACCCTCACCGACACCCTCTTACCGGCATGAAGAGGAGAGTGGGGGAGGAAACGTCCTGACGCGCTAGGGTGAAGGGGGTCGACCTGTTCGCCCGCCGGTACGTCGTCTCCCGTAAGGACTGTTACGCTTAAAAAGTCCGAACCGCTTTGCACGATGGGGCACATTACGGCCAGAAAGGTTATCCGGTAGGCCGTTTTCATTGGCGCTTAGCCTTCGGTAGGCGTTGCGGTGGTGTGGGCGGCCGCCGGCGGCCAATGTTTTCAACCAGGAGATTTCCTGCGGTTAAATATCCGGGATGACCGTTTCCAGAATCATTGGAATGCCATCAAAGAGTTTATCGGCCATGATCCAAGTAATGGTGGTTTTTCCTATTTTGCCCAGAGTAAGGCTGTGATGGATATCGACCAAGGATACCACAGTTGGTTTTAGCATCTTTGAGAGGGCATCCCGCGCAAATAGTGGAAGCTTACGATATCAGCGAATGCCTTAAAAGTGTCGGCGTAGGCCGATGCTGTGCGCAGATCATCATAGCCGACAGTAAAGGCGCGGCAGGTATCGATGCAAACGCCGATATGGTTTTTATCATCGATCCGATCAATAATCTCCACCAGTTGTTCAAAATGAAAGTCCAGAGATTACTTGGCCAGCGATGTTTTCTATGACGGCAGTGATGCCATGGGTTTTCTCCGGCACCAGATTAATGGAATCGGCGATACGCGCTAGGCATTCCTCTTCCGCGATTTGCTGTAAGTAGCTATCGGGATGAAAATTGAGCAGGCTGAAGCCAGTTGCTAGCAGCGTTGTATTTCATCGATGAAGACCTCGCACGATTTTTCAATACCTTTGTGGGTGGGGATGGCTGAGATTAATCAGGTAGCTATCATGGGGAAGGATCTGGTGGGAAGAATGGCCATCCATAGTGCTTGCAGGCAGCGCGGAAATTATCGATAGTCTAAGTGGTTAGCACTTCCGCTTTCCATTGCCGCTGGTTCTTGGTGAAAAGTGCGAACGCTGTCACTTTAAGGTTGTGAGCGCGTGCTACGGCCTGATCTACGCCTCTCGCTGTGCTAAAGTGCACGCTGATAAACTTGTTTTTCGCTCATCTTGGCTAGGTTTCCCCCGGTTAAAGTGATGAAGAGAAGAAAAGAAATGATTATAATTGGTTATCTCGTTAAAACATTGGATTAGTAAAGTCATGGCTATTACCCTGCGCCAACTGGAAATCTTTGCCGAAGTGCTGAAAAGAGGTTCGACCACTCAGGCTTCACAGATATTATCATTGTTGCAGTCGGCGGGGTCAGCGCGGCGTTGACCGATCTGGAACAGCAGTTAAAATTAAAATTGTTTGACCGAGTAGGAAAATTGCTGGTGCTCAATGAGCATAGGCAGTTGCTCTACCCGCGCGCCGTCGCGCTGCTAGAACAGGCGGGAAAGATAGGCATATTGTTCTCCTAGGGCAATGGCGCGCTGCGGCTATTTGCCAGCAGTACCATCGGCAATTGTATTTTGCTGGAGCTGATTGCCGGCTACCGGCGCGAGGTGCCCACAGCCCGCCCCTGTCGCTGCAGGTGGCAGTAGTAAGGAGATGATAAACGCCGTGGCGGATTTTCCGCGTCGACCTAGGGCTGATTGAAGGACCGAGCCACCACCCGGATCTGGTCAAGCGGTCCTGGCTCAACGACGAACTAGTGATTTTGCCGCGCCAGACTACACGCTGGCGGGGACGCCTGCTAGCATTGTCCTCTCTGGCGGATGCCCCTTGGATTTTGCGTGATCCGGGCTCTGGCACCCGCGACATAGTTGATCATCTGCTGTTCTCGCGCCTGCTGCACTTTCATTTAGAAATGGAACTCGGCAACTCCGAAGCAATCAAACATGCGGTATGCCACGGCTTGGGTATCAACTGCTTGTCACGCCAAGTAGTGGCGGAGGCGCTGGCACTTGGCACCCCTGTGATTCTGGCGCTGCCGCCGCTTTACCGCACGCTATATGTTAAATACCCCATAATAGACTGCCGATCGCCCGTGCTGAACTGCGGTGAGATAGTCGAACATTCGGTAATAGGGGATGCTAATGGCAGGCGCGTGGCGTTGAGATAAAAGCCTGCTCTCTGTCTCAAATCGTACGCCTCGTCATCCGCCACCGCTTCCCCACGAAGGATAATATCGGGCATCACCAGCAGCAAATTCAGTTCGGATACAAGGAGTTGCTCGCCTGCTTCGGTAGTGAAGTTTTCATCCTTGTAGGTTAGCCAGGATAATCAGAATATCACCCACGGTGATCATTTATCAGTGGCCTCTGGCGGCGGCGGCACAAAGAAAAGACTCTATAGATTATCGGGAACACCGGTTGACTGAGATATAGGTGTCGGTAGCGATATTGCCACACGCCGTGCAGGCAAGTGGGCAGCAATGCGTTTGACGCTTGCGCTCATCGCATTCTTATTTTGTGACTGGCCAAAATGGATAATGGAATAGATTGATTTACCATCATGCATGATGGCTTACCATATCATTGATCGCCTCAAACCCGATGGTGTGGGCGATGAAATCGCTGAGCTGAAATCAAGTAGCGTTCGACGATGCCGAGAAAATGCGAGCGGCCTTTCTTCACACCACCGAAAGCGGAACTGTGCCAAACGAGATCGGTTACCAATTGGAAAGGCCTGGCGGCGATTTCCTCTCCGGCGCGGGCGACTGCGATAATCACCGATTCGCCATAGCCATTAGGACAGACAGCACTCCAATGCCGAACGCATCACATTGACGTTGCAGATAGCCGATAAAAGGAAAAATCGAAAATGCCGTCGGTCAGCTCAATAATCACCTCTTGGATTAATTAGATCGGTGGAGCCAAGTTTGCAGGCCAAATCGAATTTACTGATATTAGTATCGATACCTATAATCTTGCCGGCTATGCTCATGTGGGCATTAATAATCGCCGACAGGCCGGATCCGCCTAGGTAAAAATGACGACGGAATTACCTGGTTATACTTTGGCGGTATTCATTACCACGCCCATATCGGTAGTCACGCCTTTAGCCAACGCTTCCACCACGCCGCCACTTTCATGACCTAGAATGGACGGGAACACGCCTTCGGAATCTTTGCCTGATAGCGTATAGGCGGCCAGCAATCCCGGCAGCCAGGTGGCGATAGTGTTCTCCATCGACACCAGTGAGAAACGCCCGCCCAGATCATCGCTATGGCATCTTCGCTCAATGCCAGAATGAGGGTGGCATAGAAATAGGAAATTATGCCCCATTGGCGACAAAAGCCGTAGACACTGTTTCTCCCGGATAAACAGATCGGTGCTCAGTTCGTTCTCCAATTGACGCGACAGGGTGGTCGGTGAAGTTGCTCGGCGGGGCGCGGACCAGGGAATCTGTTTCAGCAACGCTGCAAAACATTTTAAGTTGGGTAAAGTCCATGTATTCTCATTTCGTCATCAACTTGGTATGAATTATATATTTTCCGTAATTCTAACGATATGGCATTATTTTGGTAACAAAATAAGTAGTCACGGAGTTAAGATGACCATAAAAGTGGCATTAAGCGGGTTTCTGGCGTTGCTATTAGCCATGAGGCAGGGCGTTTTTTCTTTATGCACCACAGGTACCGTTTATGATAGCGAACGAGCAGCTCACTCTGACTCTCCCGGCACCGGCGGCTTTCAATTATCTTGAATATTTACTGGGGACTATGGTGTGATGCGCGCTCCCGGCAACGGTTTGGAAAAATGACTGTGGTTCGGGGTCTGGAGGCAGTGGCATTGACGTTGTTGTCCGTGGTCGCGTATTAGCTCTGGATTCATGCCGAGCTGCGGCACATCATCAGGTGGGATAGCGTGTAGGCGTTGGTACTGGTGGCGACTGGACCAACGTCAACTGCTGCGCCTGCGCCGCCCGGCGTTAAGCGCGGCGGGTATTCGCCTGGCCAGGCGCAGGTATTTTTGTCAGCGGCATGCTGGCGGTATTGTTGCACTACCACCACGTCGGCACGGCGAACGCCTGGCTCGTATACAGTTGCCGTTGCCGCGGTGCTTATCTCTATCATCAGCCATTATTTACCCCGAAGCGGCACGCTGACGCACCCTACCAAAGCGGTAAGTTTGCTGATGCTGAGCCTGCCGTTGAAAAAACTGGTATGGAGCTATTCTTTGGCGGGCTTCAGCTTCCCTGCCCACGACTTTCTTATCGCAGATGGCGGAGCAGCGCTTTCCCGACAGCGCCTTTGGCCATCGGCCAATAATGAATATGACTGGTATTTGGCGTCACCGGTATTGTGCTCGGTATCCTTATCTGCCACCGGTTGTCCGCCGGCCGTCGCCTGGCACTGACGCTATGGGTGCAGGGCCTCGGGTCCTGCTGATGATCAGCTTGCCCAGTATCAGCATCCTGATTGTCGGCACGCTGTTGACCGGCAGTAGCTTTCTTAGCGTTTTGCAACTCGCGCTCGAATGTAATCGCTGATAGGCGCCGGACCACATGCGCTACATGGCGGGGTTGTTGGCCTGCGGCTACGTGCTGGGGCAATTGGCCGGGCCCGACCCATGCTTTCCGCGTTATCCACCTGATTGACCAGGCGCCTTAATCAGCATTACTGGAGTGATACTGTCGATGGCTGTTGACAGCATATTGGCGTAACTAAAAACTTAGCATGGTAATTTTTAAGATTCAGCTATAATGAAATATATTCACTGGATTATCCTCTCGCACTTCACTAGAGTGTTGCCTATTCTGCGGTTTAACCCCGCGGGAGCGAATCACCTGCTGGAGAAAAATGAATATGGTAACGCTGACAAAAGAGGCCTCGCAGGTACGCGAAGCTTTACTGGACAGAGGACTTGAAACACCGCTGTGGGGCGAGGTGCTGGATAATGAAGTGCGCAAACGTCTTATCGCCGAGCATATGACGGCTATCATGACGCTGCTCAACCTCGACTTGGCCGATGACAGCCTGGCGGAAACGCCACATCGCATTGCCAAAATGTACGTGGAAGAGGTATTCGCCGGCCTGGATTATGCTAATTTCCCTAAGATTACGGTCATCGAAAACAAGATGAAAGTGGATGAAATGGTCACGGTGCGTGATATCACACTGACCAGTACCTGTGAACATCACTTTGTGATCATCGACGGCAAGGCAACGGTCTCGTATATCCCCAAGCACTGCGTCATTGGGCTGTCGAAAGTCAATCGTATCGTGCAATTCTTTTCCCAACGACCGCAGGTGCAGGAGCGGCTGACGCAGCAGATCCTGCTGGCTCTGCAAACGCTGCTCGGCACTAATAACGTGGCGGTCTCCGTTGATGCCGTGCATTTTTGTATCAAAGCGCGGGGGATCCGTGACGCTACCACCACCACCACAACCACATCGCTGGGAGGACTGTTTAAATCTAGTCAAAATACACGTCAGGAATTTTTGCGTGCTGTCACGCATCATAACAGTTAATCTGTTGTTAATCCTCAATTACGGCGTCTCTGGCGCCGTCTGATAGAAGAGATTAGACATGCGACAGCGCATCGTGATGTTGGTTTGTGCGCAGTATTGCCGTTTTAGGTATCCTACTGATGAACATCACCGCCTTTGAAATACCGAAAGCGACTTACCTCAACCCCGCCTGTGCCGGGAGAATTACCCGCGGCGAATCCTGGACCTGGGCCGTGCTGAATATTGGTGGTGCAGGTGAAATTTCTCACCTTGTTCGCGCTCTTGTTTAGCGGCGACCTGTTGATTTTGTTACCGCGCGGGCGCTGTACGCTCTAGATCCGCGTGCGGTTGCTCTGGTTAATGAGTTTTAGTCTCCCTCACGCTATCTTCTGAGATGGCGATACTCTGCTGTGAACTACGGCCTGGTGTGGGCCTGCTGTGTTTGGGGGTGACTCGCCAGACGCCAAGTGATCTCAATGTAATCGCCATTAGCACGGTGTTGTATTTATTAGGGGTCGTGCTACTGTTAGTTTTTCAGCTATTGCTGGGCTTTCAGCCTCCAGGCCGTCTGGCTACCCGATATTGCCAACCGCGATGAACATTATTAGCAAACTGATGGCGGTCTAGAAGCCTGGCAGAAACGTGTCAACTTGCTGTACGGCAGCTTGCTGGCGATATGTCGTGGTATACTGATGGTTGGCGGGCCGCTGTGCGCCAGCGTATTCCGGCGGATGATGCTATGGCTCATCTCCCACGGGACTGATTATAAACTTGCCGGCAGTGGTGATCCAGTGGCAATTGGGCTGGTATCGCTGGTATGGCTTTCTATTACAAATGCTTCAGGAAATCAGTACGCCGTTTCAGGCGCTGGGTTATTCTGCTGTACCATATTCTTGGCCGCGATTGGTCGACAAGACGGTGTCCACCTCTCCTTAGCAATGTCGGAAGAATGGCGTTGACCAATTATCTGCTACAAACCTTTCTCTCTCTACGCTACTGTTTAATTAGTTGTAGCTCTTCATGGCCTATGATTCGCTGCAACTGATGTTGTTTGTGCCGGCGGTTTGGCTGTTGAATATTGCGGTATCCGCCCTGTGCTTAGGCATTTTCGCCAAGGGCCGCCCATGGAGAGTGTGTGGCGCTATCGGCGTACACGCCGCAACCGAACGCGTCTTGAGCGTGTTTTTCCGCGCGCTGTCGCTATCCCGATGCGGCGCGAATCTCTGCTTGCCATGGCGCATGCCGCTCCGTCCGCGCCATCGTTTCCCTCAATTTAAACGGTGAATACGGTTATCTTGAACGGTAAATTCGGTTGTCGCCCACTTTCGTGGCTAGGCTACCGGTTCTGAAAATGCCGGACAAAATGCGGTCTATCACCCTCATCGACCGCGCTATGACCCGACCCTGCTAGCGAAACTTTGCCGTCCGGGGGAACGACATGCCGGTAACGACATGCTGGTATTGATACTAACAGCACGCGGCGCGATTTATGAGTGGGTACGCGGCCTGGATTTAGGTGCAGACGACTATCTCATTAAACCTTTCGCGCTGAGCGAATTGCTGGATCGCGCTTGAGCCATTATTTTCTGCCACTAGGGCGTAAGCCATAAAGTGATCTGGGTAGATACTATTTCTCTGGATTTAACGAATCATGATGTTACACCGTTGACGGCAAATTGGTGAGCCTAACCCCGAAAGAGTTCTCGATGCTTTCCCGGCTGATGCTGTGGGCAGGGTCCCCCCGGTCCTACCTCGTATTCATAGTGAAATTTTGTAGCAGGATTTATACAGTTGGATGGTAATTCCCTCCTCTAACTCGTTAGAAGTGCATATTTACTGTCTGCATCAGAAAATTGGCTATGATCGTATTCGTATAATGCGCGGTTTTGGTTATCTTCTTACCACCTAAGGTAAACCATGAGCGGCCCGATTATCCGTGCAGGTCGATTTTACAGCATGTGCTGGCGGGTTATTATTGTCCTCGTCGCAATTATGCTGGTATACTAGATCATAAGTGTATTGTAGTTATGGCATTAAAGCAAAGAGCAAATTCACCTGCTGGTTGATAAACGCTTGCGGGAAGCTGTGTGCAACAAACACGCTAATACCGAAATACATGAGGCGATCGTCTCTTTGTACCTTCCTTGTTGATAATCCTGGTGACGTTATTTTTTTGCTTCCAGGCGATCAAATGGATCACCCCGACCGCTGTCGAAGCTGCAAACGCATCTGCAAAACTGCAGTGTTGAAGACTTTCAACCGCTGTTGGAATCTGGCGATATAATGAGGTGCTCGGTCACCCGCCAGCCTGAATCAACTGCTAGCACGCCTGAATACCACTTGGCAGTATGGCAGACAGTGCACTGCAGACGTGGCACATGAATTACGTACCCCTCTGGCGTGGATTCGACTACACTTGGAAGTGTATGAGAAGCGGCATCAGATTGGATTGTCGGCCACTCATCGAGCGGGTGGACAATATGTTATTCACTGTGGAACAGCTGCTGATGCTGCCCCGTATATCCAACATAACTTCTCATCGGGACACCATCAAGTAGTGGGGTTAGTGAAAGATGTGTTTCTTCACCAGCAAGACACATTGGAAAAGTTGGCGGCGCCGCTCGGACAACAGCTGGATTGGCGATGCCGACAGCGGATCCGTTAATTCATGGCAATATAGTGCTTGTTGCGTCTGTTGTTGCGCAATATGGTGAAAAATGCCTATCGCTATTGTCCAGAAGGGAGCGGGGGGGGGAGCATCATTACTATCATTCTGAAGCAGGAGGAAACATCATCTGGTCGTCGATGTATTTTGCAGGTGATGGATGAGATGGTCCCAGTATTGACGAGGCGCGGGCAGGGCAATTAACCCAACAATCAGAATGGACAACGATATTAGCCTGGGATGAGTATAGTTACCCGTATTGCGCAACTATATAAAAGTCGCTTCAACCTGGGAAATCGTCAAGAGAGACGGACCGTGGCACAGCTTCGAGCTTGACGGCTGACACAACCTGGCTATCTTTGCGCTTCTGTCAGGAGAGTTTCTTTGGAGACGTCGAAATAGTAATAACCGGGACATGCCGTTCGGCGGTCTTGAATATCAATCTCGGGAGGAAGAACTATCCGGCCACGCATCGAACCGTAATAAACGTGGATGAGTGCGCGTAATTTATCAGCCAACAAATGCAAGGACGAATGCCAGTACGTTTATTGGCCAAAGAAAATCTTGGCTGTCATGGCATGCTTTCAGCCCAGAATCATTTTGACCGTATTTCGGATACTCTGTTGTAGAGGAAGGCTAATGGGATCAAGAAATGCTGTATTATATAGTGATGCTTGCCGTCGTCAAAGAGCAATTTGCTAGAATCCACCACTCGATTTTCCCATTTCTTGTGGGTTTGTACCTAACCATTCTCGTGGCTAATTCACTTCGAGCTGTCAATGTGCTATTCCCAATCATCCTGGATTTCATAGCGGAACTGATTATTAGCCGCTTTGAAAGTACGCGAATCAAAACGATGATAGATCTGCTCAGGATAGAGATATTAGAAATGTTTTAACCATATATTATATGGCCAGATGAGGTTGGGGAACTTGAAGACTGCCCATATCCTGTCTTCTTTCCACTCGTGGTTTCTATGTTTAACGAACCGTGGCCTCAGAATTGTTACAGGATAAAATCCTATTGTATCGATCGACGCACTATCACGATAACGTTCCAGATGAAAATGATATTCCTCAACATCTTTTTTGGTGAATCAATACTGAAAACTGACATATTGAACAATATTGTAATACTTACCGACCTTAGCCAGAAATTCTCGAGGATTATCAATATAGAATTCATCATAGTCAAGACGGCACCATTAATCGCCATTCTTATCCTGTTCACGAAATTTATTATATGAGCGAGATCGTATCCCGTTGGTAAATTCATCAGTGATCTGACCGTATACTTCTACTTTCTCTCAATAGTGTAGTTTTTATCGATAAGTTTCCAGTTTCCATCCGCGCTGGCATGATCGATCAATAAAATTTATCCATCCAAGTCAGCACGGTGAGTAGCGTTCTTTCTAGGACGTCGATTTCATCTTTCACCATACAAATTAATAATATTTTCATTTTTTATTTACACCAGTTGACATGAATACTAAGCAAGCCTAATCAGCACTAAGTAATTTCCAAATTAAAATTAATAATTTGGAGTTAAGGTATCCATTAAAAATTAAAGTACCCATTACGCTTCTTTATTGCTTTACCAATTTTGGTATTATGCATCACGCTATTTACCTTGTTACGATACAATACGCATGACGTTCACTGAAAATTATTACTTTCTGAGTATAACTTTTTGTCTTCATGCACAATAATGGCGACTGGAAAAATTAGATTTTTCTTTGAATTAGGTGTCATGCGGGGCATAGTAGAATCGATAGCGGTGGACTTAGATCTTAAAACTTTCATAGCGCGATGAAACTGCCTACAAACGACGGCGTGTGCCATTCTCGACGCTCAATCATGCTGACCCGCTTAGATATGAGGAGATATATCACTGTAGACGCGTCCTCTATGATTCCGGATCGGAATACAGCCGTGGCGCGACCTTTATCGTTATGGCGCGATATACAATCGTAGGCAATGCTTCTGTCTACCATACTGTAGGACTGGCACCATCGGCAATGCTCCGCGCTTTATCCCATCCAGCTGGATGCTATAGCAATAAATAGAAATAGTTAAAACATGCCATAATATTTCATTTTCATCTTCTTTCTCCTTCTTGATACGGCCAGATAGCTGGCATTATTAATGTAATCTTTTTCTGTCCTGTGAGTTGATTCACGCTGCGTTTAATTTAAACCCTTTAGAATAAATATAGATTTTTGATAATTATTATCAAAAGGAGTGAGAAACATGAGAAAAGAGCTAATTGTATGACAACGATTCGTGATTATGGCCCGCCTGACGGGTGTATCAGTGGCAACCGTTTCTCGGGTGTTAAATAACAGCGCATCTGCCAGTAAGTAAGCAGGCAAGGAAGCGCGTTCTCTCAGCGGTATCCCAATTAGGCTATCGTCCTAACGCCAATGAGCAGGCGCTGGCTAATTAGAGCAGCGATACCATCGAGGCGGTGGTCATGGATGTCTCCAACCCCTTCTTTGGCAGGTTGGTTAAAGCAGTGGATGACGTAGCGCAGCGGCACACTGCAAAAACGTCCTGATCAGCAACAGCTATCATCAGGCGGATAAGAGCACTACGCCATCAAGGTTTTGATTCGCCAGCACTACATCGCCCTGGTGGTACATGCCAAAATGCTCAGTGACGAAGAACTTATCCCCCTCATGCAAAGAGAACCGGGTATGGTGTTGGTTAATCGTATTTTTCCCGGTTATGAATACCGCTGCGTCGGTCTGGACAATGTAGCTGGCGCATTGATGGCGACGTGGATGCTGCTCAAGCAAGGGCAACTCAATATTGGCTATATCGGCTCTAATCATGATATCGAAGACCGGTACTAGCAGTGGCGCCAGGGTTATCTGCTGGCGATGAATAAGGTGGACATTAAACCGTAGCAAAGCTGGCAGGTCAGGGTGGATCCTTATATCTACGGAGGCGAACAGGCGATGGTGGGGCTCTTGGGTCGTAACCGGCAGTTAAGCGCGGTATTTGTCTACAATGACAATATGGCGGTTTAGGGGTATTAGCTACCCTGAAAGAAAACGGTATCACTGTGCCGGCGCACTTTTCCGTCATCGGTTTTGATGACCTTCCCATGTCCCGCTACACTAGTAGCCCGCATTTGACTACGGTGCGTTATCCCGTGTGCATGATGGAGTTAGCGGCGACAGAACTGGCGTTAAAAGGGACAGCCAGCGAACTTGATCAGAGTCAAACCTATCTCTACCTTTAACATGCCGACGGCTGGCATATCGGCATTCGGTGGCCTCGCGTCAAACTGTGACAGCGATCGCTTCTCTATTACAAGATGAAATATAACCTGTCTCAAAGTGAGAATAAATTCATATTAGATTAACATCCATCCTGATACACTTTGGCTTTTCTCCCGTCAGACACGGATAAACGCGTCTTTCGTAATGACTCCGAATGGAGCCGACTGCAACGGCCTGTAATGCCGTATGGAGGGGCTATATTCGGCGCGGTCCGCCAATAACCTCAAAACATTGTGAGAGACCCTGAGTGCTACCCTACTGATATCCTCTGAGGGACTAATGAATAAGAAGGCATTTTCCCTTACTGCTCTGGGTAAGCCGGCCTGACGTTTTCCATAGCCGTGCAGGTCGCCACGTGCGTATTGGCGTGACTATCCATAAGTATGATGATAACTTTGTATCGGTGGTGTGCGCAAAGCGCTTGAAAAAGATGCTAAAGACAGTTCCAGCACGCCGCTTTTGATGAATGATTCCCAGAACGATTAGTCCAAACAAAATAACCAAATTGATGTGCTGATTGCCAAAGATGCCAAGGCGTTGGCGATCGACCTAGTGGATCCTACGGCCGCGCTTGTCGTGATTCAGAAGGCCCGCTGCAATGATATTCCCATGGTTTTTAAAACAAAGGGCCGAGCTGTAAAGATCTGGATAGCTACGACAAAGCTTACTATGTCGGTACCAATTCCAAAGAATCCGGCATTATTCAAGGTAAACTGATCTCCACACATTGGAAAGCCTACCACTACTGGGATTTAAACAAAGACGGAGTTATCTAATATGTCATACTGAAAGGCGAAACGGGATATCTCCAGACGCGGAGGCGCGCACGAGATACACTATCAATACTCTAAACGATAAGGAAAAAATGAAAGACACAGCTGCAGCTTAATACGTCCATGTGGGACACCGCCCAGGCGAAGGAAAAAATTGACACCTGGCTCTCCCGTGCCTAACGTCAAAAATATTGAAGTGGTGATTCTAATAACCACTCTATGATTGTAGGCACCGTGTAAGCCCTCAAATCCTATAAAAAAGCCGTATCCCGGTATTTTGCATAGATGGGCCGGAAGCACTGACTCTGGTTAAATCCGGCGCGGTAGCCGGTACCGTGCTTAACGACGCTGACAATCAGGCCAAAGAGACGTTCGATATGGCGAAAAATCTGGCTAAAGGCAAAGACGGGCCTCCCGCCGTCGGCACCCAGAGCAAGCTGAACAATAAAGTTGTCCGTATCCCCCTTAATATTTGGATCGATAAAGAAAACTTAGCGCAATTAAAAAAATAAAACCTGATACCCCGGATTACCCCAATGGGGCAATGAAACCTATATATTTTTTATCTAGTGTAACTATAGCCGATATTACGACAGAACAGCAGAGCGAACATCTTCTGGAAATAAAAAATATCAGCAAATCATTCTTGGAATGAAAGCATTGGATAACGGAAATCTCAATTTCCGTCCCCATTCTATTCATGCCATTATTGGGAAAAATAATATAAGAAAATAGACGTTATTAAGATTCCACATCTTTACTTACAGTAAAGATGTAAGAAGAATAATTTTTCAGA
>NZ_LECR01000090.1:116833-119991 GCF_001602625.1 Sodalis-like endosymbiont of Proechinophthirus fluctus | reverse complement strand
AGTTAATTTCAAGAACTAGAAAGAAGTGCTGGAACAAGGGATTTATATAGTGTATCATTATATCATCCTAGTGCATCAGCGTACCATGATGGACAATATATATTTTGGTAGATACTCCGTAAATGGATATTCGTCGACCATAAGAAAATGTATCAGGACACCAAGACTTTTTTAAAAAGTTAGATATAGATATCGATCCACGTGATAAAGTTGCCACCCTGTCTGTGTCCCAGATGCAGATGATATATATAACTAAGGCGTTTTCCTACGACGCTAAAATCGTAATTATAGAAGAGCCACCTCATTACTGACAGAAAAAAGAATTCAATCACTTTTTCAGTATTGTTCGAAAATTAAAAGCGCGCGGATGTAGTATGATTTATATCTATTATAAAATAGAAAAGATTTTTCAGCTGTGCGATGAAATCACCATTTCGTGCGATGGACAATGCATTGCCACTCAGCCAGTGGAAGGGATGAGTATGGACAAAATCATTACCGTTATGGTAGGCCATTCATTGAGCTAGCGTTTCCCTGATCGTATTATTGAACCGGGAGAAATCATGCTCGAAGTTCCAAACTTCACATCGTTGTGCCAGTCCTTGATCCGCGACATTTCGTTTGATTTGCACCAGGGTGAAATTCTCAGGATAGCCGGTCCGGTCGGCACACGGCGCACTGATATTGTCGAAACATTATTCTGGATCCGTAAAAAATTCGCCGGGACTATCCGTCTGTACGGTAAAATCATAAAAAATAACAACGCCAACGAGGCTTCATCCACAGTTTAACGCTAATGACTGAAGCGCGGTGTGCCACAGGAATTTATATCTTTCTAGATGTCGTCTTCAATTCTTTCATTTCTGATATTATCAGCTATAAGAACAAGAACAAGATGGTCCTACTGAATAATAACAGTATGAAGAGCGATATTCATTAGGTCATCAATGTTATGAAGGTTAAAACGCCGTGGCACGGTACCTATATAGGATAGATTTCAGGCAGTAACCAGCAAAAAGTTATTATTTTCCACTGCCTCTTCTCATACAGTCGGAAATATTTATGCTGGAGGATACCACCTGTGGTATCGACGTAGAGGCCAAGTTAGAGATATATCAGATGATGACCGAACTAGAAAAATGGGGTAAAGATGCTATCATCATATCATTCTGAAATGCCGAAAATTCTCGGCATTACCGAGCGAATTTTGGTTATGAAAAACAGTCAAATGGCGTGGATCATTAACACTAGAGAAACGAAACCTTGCAGAAAAAATTTTACGTTTTGCTTCCATGTATCTCTAATGTGTAAGAGTTTAACGATGAATTTGTTGAAAAAGAAAATCATGCTCACCTATTTGAAATAGGGCCACATCCGTGTGGTCTTGTTAGTGCTATTGACCATTATTATTTTCCAAGATCCGACTATTTTGGTCCTGATGAACCTGAGTAATATCCTGACCCAATCCTCAGTGCAGACTATTATTGCTCTCAGAGTAGCGGGATTGATTATCACTTAGGGAACCTGACCTGTCGGCGGAGTGTCAAGTAGGTTTGGTAGAGATGATATTACTATAATCTATTGATAATTTTAATAAAGTTTTCATTGATATGCATCGCCTGACCATTACGGTGGTTATCTTGATTTTTTCTATCGGTTCCGTTATTAGTGTAGTTATCGCTTGTTTAAATGTAACGCTGTTTATTACCACCTGAGGCACGATGATTATCTTATATTGGATTAAATCGCTTTATTACCATGTGGTGGGCGGCCTCGACGATAGCTAGTTTTTAATCTACCCTTGTACAAGGGGTTATTCGTCTCTGCGATTTTAAACTATCTTATATATCACCTTCTATGCGCTGATCGCCATTATCTTTTTTTTGGATCTTTTGGACTAAAATGCGTTTTGGTAAAAATATCTTCGCCATAGGCGGCACCAACGAAAACTACTGAAGTATTCAGTGTCAATGTACCGCTGAAACTGGTTATGATTTATGCCATGTCAGAGATCTTTTATGCCATCGGCGATATGCTAGAGGCGGGGCGTATCAGCATAGTCATTAATAACCTCGGTTTATGTATGAACTGAATGCCATTGCGGCCTGCGTTGTAGATGGCGTGTCCTTTACCGGCGGGGTTGGTACGGTACTGGGGATCGTCACCGGGGTCATCATCTTTACAGTAATCAACTATGGTCTGACCTATATTGGCGTTAATCCTATACACGAAGAAAAAGTAGTCTTTGACCGACGCCTGGCTCGAGCGACTGGCAGGTGTCGTCCTGCGTGCCGTGGAAAGTGTCCCAGTGCGCGGCAGTGTGCGTCTGCGCCGTGGTCCGCGTTTTGCTCAATGATCCGCCTCGCTATGTCCCACGTAGATCCATTACAAGCTTTATGACATTGTCGGAAATAAACTGGTGTAACTCTCATGCTTTGCACCTATCATCCCGATGTTCCTGCTGCCCGCCGCCATAGACGAAACCGCTACCGCTGACCACAGATTTCACCTGTCTCTCTTTTCGCGTCAATTGCATGTATTTTGGCCATACCGGGAGGCGGCTGTTTATCGTCATGGGGCTGCTTCTGTTGCATTTCCAATAGTTGTTTCAGTGAAATAACTGGATAACCTTGTGCTCCCTGCGGAATGTCGTGACGGGCGGGAATGGGAATTAAGGGGCCAAGAAAACGCGGTTCCCGCTTCATGAGATACAGGTCGGAAAGCGCGCCAAGGCGCGCGCCAATTTCCCGGACCCGGACCGACAGGATATTTTTCGGCGAAGGCACGGCATAGCATTGCGCTTGAATGCCCATGTTCAGCGCGATAAATAGCGCTCGTTCACAGTGAAAGCGCTGGGTTATGATGGTGAAGTCGTTGGTATCAAAGACTTTCCGTGTGCGGATAATCGAATCTAGCGTGCGAAAACCAGCAAAATCCAGCACGATATCGGCGGCGGGCATGCCCTGAGCTATCAGATCGCGGCGCATGGTAACCGGTTCATTGTAGCTCTGCAGTGCGTTGTCGCCGCTTAACAGCAGGTAACTCACCTTGCCGCTGTTGTAGGCGTTGAGCGCGCCCTGAATGCGATAGAGATAATATTGATTGATAATCCTGGTACGGTAATACTTGGCGGTGCCCAGCACCACCCCCACTTGACG
>NZ_LECR01000090.1:110634-116759 GCF_001602625.1 Sodalis-like endosymbiont of Proechinophthirus fluctus | reverse complement strand
CAGTACGAGAACGCCTGCGATAATTAACATGGTTAAAATCAGGCGTTTCAACATGCTATAGCCTCTGCCGATTCCTCCGAGAGTTTCATGGCTCCAAGGCTACTTTACCTTTCAAGCTGAAGCAAGGTGTGTAAGGAACAAGTCAGATCCATGCTGCAAAGTTGCCTGTTTACCGGTCGGGTTTCCACACTGGTTGATGGCGGGTTTAAAGAGAGGTGCGACGATAATTCGCGATATTGCGGATGCCAGAAATTATGCTCGATGGCAAGAGAAAGCGTTTCCTCGGAGGTCACCAATGCAACCCCGTGAACCTGCGCTGCCTTAGTGACCGCCATGAAAATCACACGTGAGACCCCGCCTGGATGTCGTTAATATCCGGCAACAGCGCGCCGCTGTAACCGTTGGCAAGTGGCAGAAATCCGCTAGCGCGCGGCCTGGCCACAATTAGCATAGTCTCCGTAATCTGGATTACGCCCACGAAGCCTAATACGCCCAAACCCGATACCGGGGAAATATAGGCGTTATTGCACTGAGCAATCAGGTAGCTTTTACCCTCTATCTTCACAAGCGTAAAGGGGCTGCCAGTCGAGACCAGCGACATACCGTCGGTCAAGAATAAAATGTCTTCCGACGTCGCTTCCACGCGCAATGTGGGATTGGACAGCGGCATCATAATGGGTCGCTCGCAGTGTTGGTGCATCTCCCGGATAATCTCTTCGGTAAACAGCACCGGCTGGCCGGAAACGCTAATCAATACTATGGGTCTAGCGTTACGTACCACATCTTACAGCGAACGAAATGGTATCGCTCTCCAGCGGCCAATCACGAATACTTTCGCTGGACTGGACCAGACGGCTTTGAAAATCTAGCAGATTAGCCAGTTTGTCGGTCAGCAGGCTAAGGCGATCGACCATCAGGATGCGGCGGTGAACATCGTCTTCTCTGAGATCCTCAGTGCGCATTTCCGCGATAATTTGTTCGGGATACCGCAACCGACAGAGCCTACGCTGAGAAACATCATCTTTTTATCGCGCAGGCCGTTACCCATGGCGCGTCTAGCGGCCAGTAGACAACCAAGCGTTACCGCGGCAGTACCCTGAATATCATCATTGAAGCAACATAATGCGCTGCAATAGTGGTTTAGTAACAGTATTCACTTTTTCTGGATGAAATCTTCAAGTTGTAGCAGCTATATTCGGCCAGCGGCGCTTTACCGCCTTAATAAAGGCGTCGATGAAATCATCATGTTGTTCGCCCGGTTGGTTATACGAGGCCGGCGCCAGCCCATATATAATGGGTCGTTGAGTAATTACTGATTATTAGTGCCGGCATCGAGCACGACCGGAAGGTTATACGCGGGACTTTATACCGCCGAAGGAAAGCGATAGCTTACCGATAGGGATACCTATGCCGCCGATCCCCTGATTTCCCAGGCCTAAGATGCGTTTACCGTCGGTCACGACGATAACTTTGTCATTTTGCTTGGTGGCGTTTTGCAGCATATCTTCAATTTTATCACGGTTATTATAGGAAATAAATACGCTACGCGAGCGGCGATAAATGTCGGAAAAATGCTCGCAGGCCTCGCCGACTATCTTGTATAAATAATCGACAGCATTTCGTCCAGGTATGTCGCAAGTAACTGATAAAAGCGTTTCATTCGTATCTTGAATATTTTACATATAAATGTAGCGATCGATATTGATGTGGAAATCCTGGTATTGACGCCAGGCGCGTTTCGCCTCCTCTTCAATAGCTACACCGTATCCGACAGCAAACCCTACAAATTGAAATTATCACACCCTTACAGGGAAATGTGCTGTCTTTATTCAGCAACTTTCAGCCCATGATCTATCCATACCACGGCGGAGAAATGATGGTCGATCTCATCGAGTAGCAGGTTTTGAATAGCGAGATCACGGGGGTTGAACGCGTCGGGAAGGTAGCGCGCTAGCTTCGCGGCGGGGAGCTAGGGCAGACAGAAAATTAAATTGGTGCCGCTGTTTAATTCATTCATGAACTGTCGGCAGTAGCAGGGTGTATAAAATTGGCCATCAATGCTCACAGACGTTTTTCTCCCCTCAGCTAGGCATGGGCAATGGCGCTTTGTTCCGCATGCATCGTTTGTTACAGCGGCGCGGCGTGAAATTCTATATTGGCACCGAAATACAGATTGCCGCTGATGTCGTGTGCGATAGCGGTAATCTGCTGATAATAATTCATTACCCCGACGCCGATAGGAACGAATAACGAATATAGCGCCATATAGCGGATTAACACTTAACAGCCGAGTTTTAACTACAGCAGTGGCATCAGTTGAAAAGAGAGCAACAGAAAAAGCAGTAACATACCGATAATGCTGCCGGGAATAACGAATAGCAGTAGAGCAGAAAAGAAGATGCCAGTGTACAAAAAAGGTAAATGAGGATACATTCCCGGACAATGGCTCAAGCATTGGGCAAAATCTTGCATATAGTAACTATCCTAGCGATGACACATTTATCATACAATTAAATGTTAACATATGCGATCTATCACAGACGGCCAGATGACGCTGCTAGAGTAGCAACTATGCTCGGCCCTAACACGGAGCCAGGGCGGCGCGCCCGTACTAGCGACGTGACCGTCACTATAGTCGTGTATAATCAACATTAGCCAATCCATGCTTGTCATCAAGAGCGCGTTTTTCAGCTCGGCGTGGTGTTGAATAAAATTATTTTCCTCTTTCTCAAAGATGGGGACGGAGACAAGTGCATTTTTTCGGCGTAGTGAGATAAATATCTTATCAGTCCATGATGGTGGTGCATGCTAATCAAGGAGAGATGTTCTCCCGAGTCAGTGGAATAGATCTTCTGCACCGGGGTCCCTATATCGTGGCGTATCGTATGGAGATGAACCAATTAGTAGGTAAGGAAAGCAGGATAATTTGCTTTATCAATTCATCATCAACTAAATGTTGCCTTTTATTCGCATTCTAGCATCCGGAACAATTCAAAAGATTGAACAAAGAATCCGTGATAACCACCAGGCCCTTAACGTAAACCTTGAGCCGCATAAAACGACGGCGTTTTTTTCAGCATGGTAGGCGATAGTAGAGTAATATTCGCCCTGAGTTTACCGTCTCCCATTCTCACTATAGCAATATTTGTATAATTAACCAAAGAAAATAATATCAATAAAGTCACTGGCCGCTCTACACGATGGCTTTAAATAACGCCATGTTTTGGGCGAGTGTGCTATCATCCATCTGACTGTTTGAAAAACAGGTTTAGAAAATCCGAAAAGGTGGTTGCGTTCGCCGCAATACGTTATTGTAACTGGCGTAAATTGGCTTTGATGTCCCCAAATAAAAACCGGCGTATTTCCTCGCCTCGCCCGCCAAATTCATGCGGTGCGGCCGTTATTTACTGCGGGGGACATGCGGCATATTAACAGTTTTTCGTTTTTCACGCTCAGCAATGGCTCAATAAAGGTAGCTTTTGGATGCGTTTCCCATGCTATGCTTATGCGTTGATCTGGGCTTGCTTCTGCTCTGGTCGTTAGGAGGGTGGTGCCATCCCGCTGATCCCACGGTTTTTCTAGATTGCTGGTCATTTTGCCCAAAAAGAAAAACCGCCTGCTATCGCTTTTGAAGTCCACCTCGTCGTTATAGCCACACCCCCGGTGCAGGGTGGTGTGCCGTCACTAGCGAGATGGCACAGGCCACGCGCTATTGCCCGAGTGTCAAACCTCTGGTCATGCCCCGCCAAAAATACCGGTGGCAACCGGGCGTCGGCATCAAAAATAACCCATGCTCCTTTCCGGCGTTTTATCTAGACTATCACGTCTGCGCGCGCCGCCAAAACCGAGCGTAATCCGGACTATGCATCACAGACCCGTATCTCGTTACTGAGGCTATGAAATATCAAGAAGCCTCATATAACCCCGCTATGGACAAATTTTCTCTATCATGTCACGGCTTGGCAGGTAGACGGCGTCCTAAAGGAAATCGGTACCTTTCCTGGGGGAGGAAGGTTATATTATAATCCCAACGGTCGGCAGGCCTGGGAATAGGGCCACCAGGGAAAGCACAATGGCCAAGACGTCATTCAGGTTGAACAGATGCCGCAAATCCAGGAGAAAGAGCTTCTAGAACGTTGGGAGAAACAACTGGGCTTCTGTCGTGGCCATTGCTTTTGGCATAGACCAGGGCGGGTAACACTAATTAAAATAGACCAACAATTCGGCAAAGCGTAGATCGAAGTCGATAAGATAGGGATTATCGACAAGTTCCCGGTATATTTCATACTGGCTATATAGGTTATAGTACTCGTTCAAATGACATTATTTTTTTTCGAGATTCGGTCGTAGTGCTTCTAAAGCGGCATATAGCTATTCGGCGGGATAAAACAGCGTCCGTTCCATAAAAGCGCTAGAAAATAGTGTTGGGCACTTTCTAATGTCAACAGCCATGAGAACGGATGGTAAAAATGTTGAAAGCGTTAGAGGAGCGGGCGCGCGTTGTCCTGAACAATATTCTACAGGAGTATATTTCCAATTCATACAGTAAAGTGTCAGGGGTAGCACGCCCTAATTTTTTCTGATACTTATTATGAAAACCCGACAGGGTTATCGCACCGTACAGGTAGTCCCACGAAATACTGCGCAACGTGTCGTTATATGATATCGTGGTTTCGATCGTGTCCGCCCAACAACGGCACATGGCGAGGGATAAGTAGTGCAATTGAAGACGACACTTCTTCACATTGTGTATTGATGCTATGTAGGTACTCTGAATTTCATCGATTTTGAGCAATAATTTTTTGATAAAGGTTCTATAAAAACGACTTAAAAGCAACGTGTCGGTGTTCATTTTTTTTATCATTAGCCAGCGTTTCCATTATGATGAGGTGAAAAATGCGGTTGAAAAACCCCGGGTTACGTTAGTGCCAATGAATTTTGCTAATAAAGGAACCTTGTGGACTGTAACGATGCAGGTATAGGAGAGTTTTGCGCGGTGAGGCGGGTAGTCGAACCATTGCTTGCGAGTCCAATTTTGCGGCGGCGCGGCAATAGCCGTCTGTGGTAAATGATTGCAGTGCGGCTGGAGCATTCCTCTCCAGCCGCACTGTCGTCATCGCCAAGTAGAGGTATTGTCAATCTCGTTATGAATGGAGGTAATACTGCGTTCGGCGTGAACGCCCGCAGCGGATAAGGACAAACAAGCCAGCAGCATTACAACACACATCTATGATTACTTTGTATTCGCATTCAGAGTAACGACTTTCCAGTAAACTGAACAGTAGCGGGTAGGAATAAGGTTTGTGAAATAAACGCGCGATGGATTGACGGTGGAAAAGAGTGGAGATCAATAGAATGAAAATGTCCGGGCAGCGGTGAAATAGCCACTGCTGCGCATTCTCGGACGGCAGTAGCTATTTCATCGCTGCCCGGGCTGAGCAGGAAAATATCTCGGGGTAGGCGGCCATCGCCATAACCATGCCTTCCGATAAGCCAAAGCGCATCTTACGCTGCGCCAGATTGGCTACTATTATCGTCAAGCGACTGAGGATCGGGATAGGCAGCGCGGATACCGGAGAACGCCTGATGGCTTGAACCGTCTAGATCAAACGTAAGCGTCAGCAAATTATCCGAACTTTCCACGTGCTCGGCGTGATTAATTAGCGCCATACGCATATCCACTTTGGCAAAATCATCAAACGCAATTGTGGCGGCGATAATAGGAGGAGGCCCGGTTTGCGCGTTTTTCGGCTCTACCGCCGGGGCGCTGGCCTCTGCCATTTCCTGACGCGATGCCTCAACAACGGCTTCCACTTGCGCCAGTTTGATCCGGCTGAATAGCGCCTTGAAAGGACTGATACGATGGGACACCAGCGGTGTGGAAACTGTGTTCCAGGTGAGCGGTGAAGCAAGGAAAACTTCCGTTCGCGCCGCCAGTGAGGGGAGCACCGGTTTCAAATAGGTCATCAGCACCCGGAAAAGCTGGATCCCCATCGAACAGATGTCCTGCAGATCCGCCTCACGGCCCTCCTGTTTCGCCACCACCCAGGGTGCCTGTTCATCCACATAGCGATTAGCCAAATCCGCCATGGTCATGATTTCGCGAATGGCGCGACTGGTTTCAC
>NZ_LECR01000090.1:105258-110593 GCF_001602625.1 Sodalis-like endosymbiont of Proechinophthirus fluctus | reverse complement strand
ATGCCGGATCGGCCACCGTGGCCGCCAACTGGCCGTCAAAGTATTTATTGATAAAGCCCGCGTTACGTGAGGCCAGATTGACCACTTTATTCACAACATCAGTATTGACCCGCTGAACAAAATCTTCCATATTTAGGTCGATATCATCGATGCATGACGACAGTTTAGCGGCATAGTAATAACGCAGGCAGTCCGCATCCAGGTGCGCCAGATAGGTGCTGGCCCTGATAAACGTGCCGCGGGACTTGGACATCTTGGCGCCGTTGACGGTGACATGGCCATGGACAAATAAATTAGTCGGTTTGCGTAACTGACTTCCTTCCAGCATTGCCGGCCAGAATAGGCTGTGAAAATAGACAATGTCCTTGCCGATGAAATGGTAAAGATCAGCCTGGGAATTGACATCCCAGAACTCGTCAAAACTAAGGTCACTACGCTTTTGGCAAAGATTTTCAAATGCGCCCATATAGCCGATGGGCGCATCTAGCCAGACATAAAAATATTTGCCGGGCGCATCCGGTACTTCAAAGCCAAAATAGGGCGCGTCGCGGGAAATATCCCACTGTTGCAATCCTGATTCGAACCACTCCTGCATCTTATTGGTCACCTGCTCTTGCATCGCATTGGAGCGTATCCAGGAGCGCAGCATGTCGCTAAAGGCGGGCAAATCGAAGAAAAAATGTTCTGATTCCCGCATCACTGGTGTTGCGCCAGACACCGCCGATTTTGGATTGATGAGATCCGTCGGGTTATAGGTAGCGCCGCAGATCTCGCAGTTATCGCCGTGCTGATCGGGCGAATAGCATTTCGGACAGCTGCCTTTCACAAAACGATCGGGCAGGAACATGGCATTTTCTGGATCAAACAACTGGGAAATGGTCCGTGACTTGATATAACCGTTTTCTTTCAGACGCTGATAAATCAGCGTCGACAACTGGCGGTTCTCTTCGCTATGGGTAGAATGGTAGTTGTCATAACTGATGCCAAAGCCGGTAAAATCCATCTGATGCTCAAGATTCATTGCGTTAATCATCTCTTCCGGCGCTATACCCAATTGCTGTGCCTTAAGCATGATTGGTGTGCCGTGAGCATCATCGGCACAGATGAAATAAACCTGATGGCCGCGCATTCGCTGATAACGGACCCAGATATCCGCCTGTATATGCTCGAGCATATGGCCGAGATGGATGGAACCGTTAGCGTAAGGTAACGCGCAGGTTACCAACATTTTTTTCGCGATTTGAGTCATGGTAGGAGTTGGCTTTCGTTAAGTGTCATAAGAGCAGTCAATGGTAACCGATAGCGATGCCTCACGTAAATAAGCGGCAAGCGCGGGCGCTACAAGAGAATTTTTTTCTCTGCGGCCGATGAGCCCTGTTATGTTAAGGCTAATGGTTATTCATCCTCTGAACAGAACCCAAAGGAGATGAGATGAATCTTTTTGCTCAATAAACTATCCCATAGGTGCTGCGTGAGCAGATAAACCTCGTGCTGAGCGCCTTCAAACATCCGACGTTGAAGCGAGATTTGACCGCGTTAAAAGCATTGCATCATAACGCGCTGCTTGTTGACGGCACACTGCATATCGAGCTCGTCATGCCGTTTGCTTGGCAAAGTAGTTTCGAGGAGTTTCAGGAAAGCACCAGTGCCGCACTGCTGCGTCTGACAGGGGCGCCATTGTCATCGACTGGAAGTTGATACAAAATATCGCCACGATGAAGCGGGTAAAGGATCAGGCTGGCTTTAGCGGCATGGATCATGCTGGTGTTAGCAGCGTGCGCAATTTAATTGCCGTCAGCTCCAGCAAAGGAGGCGTAGGAAAATCCAGCACCGCCGTCAATCTGGCCCTGTAGCTGACAGAAGAAGGCGAACACGTTGGACTGCTGAACGCCGATATTTATGGCCCCTCTATTCCCACCATTCTGGGCATCACCCGCGAGCGCCTGACGTCGCCGGATGGACAGCATATGGCGCCGATTAATGGCCCACCGTCTGGCCACTAACTCTACCGGCATATGGTCACCTAGGGTAACACCATGGTTTAGTAGGGCGACCCATGGCCAGTAAAGCCCTATTGTAGTTACTCACCGATACGCTGTGCCAGAGCTGGATTATCTGATATTGGATATAACTCCCAGTATCGGCGATATCCAACTGACGTTGGCGAAAAATATCCTGGTAACTGGCGGCGTTGGTGGTGACAACGCCACAAGACACTGTGCTGGCCGACGCGTACAAAGGCATTGTAATGTTTACCAAAGTGGGAGTGTCGATATTCGGTATCATGGAAAATATGAGCATGCACATCTGCAGTCATTGGGGCCATCTCGAATCCATTTTCGGCTCCTGCAGCGCGGAAAAGCTCGCGGAGAAATACAATACCAGTTGCCCGTTACTTGGTCAACTGCTGTTGCATATCAGCCTGCGCGATGATCTGGATTGCGGCGAGCTCAACGGTCGTGAGCCTTCCAGAAAGCGACTTTACCGAAATCTATCGCAGCTAGTGGGGCCCGGGGTAGTAGCGCAGCTTTATTATGGCAGGGTTAGGTAATCTCGACAGAGATTGCCATTAAAGCCGTTTTATAACGGCTCCATAGGGAGGGAATAGGGAAATATGGGTTTTTATCGCTGCCTCGCTGCCTGATTCTCGACCTCAGCTCCCATCCCCGGGCATTTATCTTGCCGACGCCGGGCGCAAAGTCTGATCCGGCGTTAACGCCGGGCGCACGCGATGTAAATCCTCGCGGGTGTAGACTTTCGTGATCGGCGCCACGCTGAGGGCTATCTGCTCCAGCAGATTATGGGTTGGCGCTTTTTTACCCTGTACCAATAGCAGCAGCGGTAAAATAAGCATCGCCACGATCTGGCTGTTAGTCAGAAAACGGATACGCGTATGCAGGCTATACTGCAGCAGCAGGAAGGAACTGCTTATCAAGTAACCCAACGCCAGTCCAGATAGGACTTCAGACACTGAATGCGCCTGGATTATTAATCGTGAAACACCAATCACCAGCGCCAGCAGATAACCACCCACCACCGCCGCGGCGAGCTGCGGTGGACGCGCGTGGTTAAACAAGATCCAAAGCATCACCGGCCAGATACTGGCTGATAGTGCAGAATGACCGCTAAACCCTGTAAAATCATAAGTGCGGCTACCGATCCCCCAGCCCATAAAGGCCAACTTCGAGGCGCAAACGACACCGCCGGCGAGGCAGAATAGCACTAGCCATTGCCAACAGGCCTGGCGGGTATCAACTTTCAGTAGTAAAATCACGACGATTAATCCAGCGCAAGGCAGTAACAGCATGCTGTCGCCAAAAAAAGTAAACCAGTGCCAAGTCATGGGATCCTTCCAAAGATGAGGCCGACCGACGGCCGCGGACACGATAGGCAACTTTACACGTATGACAATAGCAACTCCAGTATGAATAGTCTTAAACTAGGAGATGCAAATGAGCGTACCGGCGGTAAAAAATATCTGCCCGAGTGTCGTGTGGTGCAGCAATAATGCTGGCGTGCGGTTGCCTAGTAGCACCCCATAATTTCCGCGTAGATTGTAGTCTCTCACCGCCGGAAATTTTTATATTATCAGGCCTTGGATCGTAGACTGACAAGCCCCACCAGTGCGTTATTATTAACATCGCCGGCGCATCGGCTTTAGGAAAAAGTCTTATCCCCATCGCGCTTTACCGGGAGTTGTGCGACTAGGTTGGCGATGAGCATATCGGTATCATTCTCGAAGACAGCTATGATAAAGATCAAAAAGCGGCATGACCATAACGGAACGTGTCAAAACCAATTACGACCACCCCAGCACTATGAATCATAACCTGCTATTTCAACATATCCAGATGCTGAAGTCGGGCTTGGCTATCGAGATGCCAGTCTACAGTTATGTAGAACATACCCGCAGTATTAAAACCATTCACCTGCAGACCAAAAAGTCATTATATTGGAAGGGATATTGTTATTGACCGGTTTACGTCTTACGCCTGCGCCAGGAGATGAATTTTTCTGTTTGTGGATACGCTGCTGAATATTTGCCTCATGCGCCGTATGAAAATTGACATCAACGAACGCAGACGTTCAATGGACTCCGTATAAAGTAATATTAGTGTACCATCCATCCGATATTTCTACAGTTTAATAAACTGTAGAAATAATACGCTGACATTGTTGTCCAGCGTGTCGATAAGAACCGGACTGCCATCGATATTCTAAAAGCGAAGATCAGTCAGTTTTTCGAATAATTCCCGTGTAGTATTTGATACCTGACCGGCTGCTGCCGACGTAGTGGAAACCCCCATATTTACGCCCTTATGGAGAGAAAAGCGATGAGACTGTGCGACCGTGATATGAGTCTGACTGGATGAAGGCCAACTGGCCATCTCGCAGCGCACGTAGCAAGAAAGGATTAACGGGGCCACGATAGATGTGCGTCTGGGCCAGGTCTTTCGGGGCCATGCCTCGGCGTATATCGGTATTCAACTACTAGCCGAATACAAATTCTTTTTTCTGCATCTGGGCGAGCTGGCGCTGGCGGGGCGATCCTGGAATTGGTCATATTACCCGATGATTTGGTTAGCTGGACGGGCGGCTCTCCTCTCCTCGCTGGCGCACCTGGGCCTGGTGATTGCCTAGGCCTGGTGATTTACGTGACCGCGCACCGGATCTCGATCCTGCGCGCACCGGATCTCGATCCTGACTGACAGGGTAGAATCGTACTGAAGTTCTATAATTCAGACAAGTTGCCGATGGCGTTGCATCCAGGCATGCTATAGGCGCCTTGAGTATTAAACCTCTGGGCGGGCCCCGCAGCCCGCCCCTATACAATAAGCCGCGAAGATGCCAAATACTGCAATCAGCAAGGCTCCGTAGCCAGTCAGATAGACAAGAACTGAATCGTCAGAGGCCTGTGGCATCGGGTAATAATAAAAGAGGACCGCATGAGAAGATTATTGACGACGCTATTCATTTTTCTGGTGGTGGCCGGGTTGATGGCCATGGTAGCGCTAATCAATCCCAATGATTTTCGCAGCTATATGATTACACAGGTGGAACAGCACAGCGGCTATCATTTGGCGCTGGAGGGAGATTTGCGCTGGCATGCCTGGCCGCAATTGAGCATTCTCGCTGGGCGTACGAAACTCACCGCCCCCGGAGCGTTGCTTCCTTTAGTCAGCGCGGAGAATATGCGTCTGGACGTGGCGTTGTGGCCTCTGTTGTCCCATGAGCTGTCGGTAAAACAGGTCATGTTGAAAGGGGCGGTCATTACGTTGACACCGGATAGCAGCACTGCCCGCCGTCCAGAGAATGCCCCCATGGCGCCGGCGGG
>NZ_LECR01000090.1:96302-105187 GCF_001602625.1 Sodalis-like endosymbiont of Proechinophthirus fluctus | reverse complement strand
CAGCTTACTTATCTGGCAGCGATATGCTAATGAACAACTCAATTTACGCGACCTGAATTTGCAAATGAAACAGGACGATGCACGCAAAGCAAGTATCGAATTTTCTGGTCGTCTCAATCGCGATCAACGTGATCTGACGGTCTCCCTCAACGGTAGTTTGGATCTTAGTCAATACCCGCGCAAGTTTAGCGCCCACATGGACAAATTCAGTTATCGGCTACGCGCTAATGGCCTGCCGGAGCAGGGCATTGAAGGTGAAGGCTCCTTCAATGCCGATTATTCCGCTGTCAATCAGTCGCTAACGCTCGGTGAATTGACCTTCAGCGCCAACGACAGCGAGTTAAGTGGTCAGATAAGCGCCCTATTGGGCGATGAGCCGATGTATCAACTAGATTTATTTGCGAAGACCTTAAATCTAGATACCTTGCTGGGGCTGCAGCCGACTGCCAACAGCAACGACGCGTGGGCGCAGAATCAAAGCGCCACCACGGGTCGACCGGTAATAGCCAACAGCGCTCTGACGGATAACGATCTGTCCAATCTTAATGATTTTAGCGGTCAGCTTAGCCTGAACGCCAAAAACGTCATTTATCACGGTCTGACAATGACAGATTTTAATTTGCAGGCGGACAACCGCTGTGGGCAGTTGAGCTTGAACACATTTACCGGCAAACTTGGCGAAGGGGAGTTTAATTTGCCCGGCACGTTGGATACCACCGGCAAACAGCCTCTGTTCCATCTGCATCCGAAATTTTCCCGCGTCGCGCTCAGCCCGCTGCTGAAAGCGTTTGCATTGCCCCAAACATTGAACGGCTACCTCTCCCTGCAAGGAGAGGTGTGGGGACATAATTTCACCGCGATGGATTTTGCCCGCGGTTGGCAGGGATCCGCTGCTATAATATTGGATAACGCCAAACTAGAAGGGATAAACATACCGCAGTTAATTCAGAGTGAGATAACGCGCACTAATGGCAGTGTTGCGACCGAGGAACGCAACGAGCATTATTCACAAGTGCGCCAGCTTACCGCTAACGCTACCCTTAACCAGGGCAATCTGCGGCTTTTTGATCTGGAGGGGGATTCCGAATTTCTGGAGCTTATTGGCGATGGTACCCTGAATTTACCAGAGCGAAAATGCGATGTGAATTTACAGATACGGGTATTGCAGGGCTGGAAAGGAGATCCGCGGCTAGTACGTGTCCTGACTTCCACCGCGATCCCGTTGCGGATTTATGGTTCCTGGGATGGTCTGAATTATCAGCTCAATATGGATCAACTCCCGCGTAAGCACCTGGAGGATGAAGTCCGAAAAAGACTTAAGGAATGGGAACGCCAAACTAGAGAAAGGTGAGGCGCCAAATCGATGGTAGCGTCGACGGCAGACCGTTGCAGCTAAGCGTCTTTACCGTGTTACCAGGATAGCGGTAGCAAAAAAGCGTGAGGTGGTGAGCAAAGTAACAAATAGGTCATCCTGACGTAGGGTAATATAACTTGCTAATGGCAGGTATGAAAGGGACGATAAAGATAGATTAGCCGTCAAAAAAACACTGACCATTGGAAGCGTTTAAAGGTTACAAGCTGATATATATTTTATAATTATTGATAATTAAGATTATTAGTGTATTTATAACTTTAATTATAAAGTTACGTAAGTAGAGTAAAATCTCTACATCTACAATAGGTTTAATTCAATAGGTTTAATTAAAAAAGGAATAAATAAAGAACGAGATGGTTACCTGGGAAATAGACAATGCAGAGGTAATGACGAGGATATTTTTCTCAGCAAGGCCAAAGCCAAAATCCCGAGCATGACGACGCCAGAATAATATTTTAATAAAATTCAATATAGTTTTACCATTTTCCTGAGTGATTGCCCTATCAAGCTACCCATGGACCTTAGGACGCTAAACAGCAATATGTAAGGTATCAGTACTGCAACCTGCTCATAGTGTGCGCCATAGAGAATTCTCACTACCTTCAGCGCAAAGAGCAGTGCTCTAGAGGAACAAATAGCGAAGATAGAATTAAGATAAATTTTTAGTTATATTTATGAAATTTTTTCTCACTTAAGCAGGGAGGGAAGCGTCAGATGATTTATTACAGACATCAGTAGTTTTAATGGTTGCAGAACTAAATCTTTTGCTAGTGAGTGTATCTACAGCACTTCCTGTCTGGAAATTTTTCCAGTAATAAAGAATATGCCTAGGCACGAAATTGATTAATTATCTTTAATCATAACTGAAAGATACCGTATTATAACGCAGATTTAAACGTATCACCTGAAAATTCAAAGGCAGGATGCCAGTCTTCTTTATTAAATAAAGCATACAAATGAATTTGATCAATGTATCAGTAAATAATCTGAGAATGACCGCTGCCAGACTTAACAGCGTAAAATATAAAATAACTACCATAATCATGAATACAATCAGCTTGGAGAACATCTAAATGCACACCAGAATAAAGACTTTCTTTATTTTGATGAAGTAGCTTAATATTGATATTATCCTCCTAAGATCAGGAAATTGAGAATAGTTAATATAAATAAAACAATCAGTCCAGAAATTTTGTAAAAAATACTATAGGATATACTATCAACATAGATGAATAAAATCTCTTATCGATGAACTTTTAGATACACTTGTTCAATAATGTTGATTATAGATATTTTTACTTCAACATCCTGAGTTCACACTCAGAGGATATTAACGGACTGAAAGTATTATCCATTGTCGACACGCTATTAAATATTATCGATATGGTTCTTAAGTGCATCGAATATATTATCTTGTCTATGATGATATTAATGTTTATCACATAGGTGCTGTTGGTTATTTCACTGATAGTGAAGTTCACCTCACATGACAAAATTATTTTTAGACATAAACGGTATGGTATCGATGGTAAACTTGTTCTTGTATGGAAATTTTATTCTATGAACGTAATGGATAATAGTGATACCCATTGTCCAAGCCAATAGGGGAGATTTGTATCTAACGCCTATTGTAGTTTTTTATGTCATACATACCTTGACGATCTGCCGAAATTTATCAAAGTTCTGAAAGGGATATACCCATTATAGGGAACAGTCCTCATGCCTTTACCAATAATGAACAATATCGTAGACTGATTAATGGCTACATGTTGTGTCATAAAGTAAAATCGGGTATTACCATCTTAGGTATAGGTCAATGGTTAGCGAGGAAAAATGGATTCAATAGAAAAATTCAGTATAGTGTCAAATTTGATTTGAAATATATTCGTTAATGGAATATTTAGATGGATTTGAAAATTATTTTCTTCACCCTTTTTAAAGGATTTATAAGTAAACTTGCCTATTGATCGTCGATTCTGTGTGAAGGCGTTTGTAAGTCAAATTATTGCGCTTTGAGTTAAGATGGCTTATGAATTTTTCTCCTGAAGATTAAAAAATCTTTGTCGTTTGTTAGACGACAAAGATTTTTTAATCCGAAGCATCGGTACTTTACCGTTGTTACTGTTATTGCCAAGCTAAGCGCTAAAGAAAGCGAGGCCGCTGAAAAAGTAGCCTCGTCATCACCCACCTCCTACGCTTCATCCCCCGACAGATGCTACATCCTTTTCTGCGGGATTTATCCAATTCATTTTCAATACACTCTCCGCCGCTGATGGCACGCAATATGTCGACCACTTCCCCTACATTGAAACTCTGAACGAGATTTTCTGCTCGGCCATGAGGGGAAGAAAATTGTTTTGATTGATCGGGAATATGCGCCAACCGGACAAAACCGGTTGGTGGGGGTGAGCTTTACGCGTTAAAAACTGAGCTCAAGGACGATGATGGCATTGTCTTTCTCATTAATACGGATTGTTGCTGGCAGCATCAGGCGCGGCACAACATCGATGCTCAATGTTCACTTTAACTTTACAATGATAGAAGAGCATGTATCAATGCATTTTCCTGTGCTCTAGAATATGTCGTGGCTGAAAGGGGAACTCTATTATTTCCTTACAGTATCATTAATCTAGGTACCCTGCGCAAGACGATAAAATGGTTTGACGGCATCAAGAAATTTGCTATCTGCGATCAAAGGAAAAATACGGTTCTTAACTTTGATAATATCGATCATTCCGATCGTCCCAATAAAAAATTTTTATGTCTGAGCTGTACCTATTTTCTTTATTAGGGGAGAACACTAAAAAATACATTGATTCTCTTGTGCTAGAGGAATTTTTATGCACGTCAGCTTAATCAGGTTGGTACCAACCTCGATGGGATTGAAAAATATCATCCCACATCCCATTCCACCGGTGCTATCACTCTGTACCTTAATTATTGCCTGAATACCGTTATCATAAATGTTTCATTCTATAATATCTATGGCAGAGAGATTTACTGCCGGCGTAGCTATTACCTAGTTTGTAAAACCCTATCATTTTTCATGTCTCAGCCAATCAGATAGTGGAACGCGATAAACGTATGGACCATGATAATGGTGTCGGCGCTATTTTTATTATTCAAGTTTTAGTAGATTGGTTCAAATCTGCATCTCTTGGAATACCAGTAAATATACGGTGGATTTTCTTTCGACAGATAATAAAAACAAATTAAAGGAACGTTATGCGGTTACATCGGGTTTTAGAGTGAGTTTAGCTTCCTGATAAAAACACGAGATAACGTCGGGACGCCGATAGTGGACTGGACCCCACATACTGATAAAGATACTGATACTGCTTCTCGCAGTTTGCAGATCAGTCATTGCGTTGTCATCGACTATATTATTAGTATTAAAAGAGAAACGCACACTAACATCTCTATGATCAATGATATAGTTATTAACTGCTGCCTGCCTATTAACTGAAACGGCATCCGGGGCGTGGTGAAGAGAAATTATACCAATATGATACATTGCGAGGATATAAAAATATCCACAGGCGATCTGAAGAGCAAACTCTCTAATCTAGGCGGTATGACTTTCGCTAAGGAGTAGAAATGTAATCTGATTTTGGAAATTTCCAATAACTATATCCGAATCCGAAAATATCCACTGATAACCGTTGTCAGGATAAATCTTAAATTTATTTATGATTATGTCGAAATTGGCAGAGTGGAAAATATCTTCAAATCTACTACCGATCAGGGTAGTGTTTTCTGGCTAGATATTCGTAGTAATATCTATTATTTTGATAATCACTCCAAGCCGAAGTAATCTATTTTAGCGCATATCGACGTTAACACCTTTATGATTACTGGAGCCCACGGTATTGCGGTTCCTTGATACGCAGGATGCGCAGTGTATCGATTTCATCAGAAATATAGTGATGGGACCGATCGCAATATATGCCAACATCCGTAGTAACTTTACCTCCAATTACTTCTGCACTAGCCAGCCAGTGCAGACCTTTTTATCACTTAATGCATCTAATGGCAAAGTAGAGAAAAATATATTTGAGGTGTCGCGCGATTTTGTCAAAGCCGCGGTGACGGTGAAAGGAGAGCAGTGGAGTATCAAAGGCAACATTTTCAAGATAACTATGACCTCGCGCAGCAAAAGCAAGGGCAGATTTATTGCCGTGCGTCAAGACTCTTTATTCATATATATTGCAGATAACATGCTATCCGGCAAATAGGATGATGTGGCGTTGTTCTCCGCCGAAGCCTGTTGCATGGTGTCAACATCTTTGGTGGCTATATGCTGCCGCCGCTCAAAGCCCCTATTACCCTGACTCTGAGCGATAACAGTTTTGCTGACGGGCTCCCCCACCCGCGGCGAGTCGGGTGAGAAGCTAAATCGCGCAGCCAGTCTAGCCCCCCTGAATATAAGCCATTACCCGGTGAGCGTCTCTATTATTTATTTATTGCCTGATGACAGCAGCCAGTCCAAACCATTGACCTATGAGGTCAATGGTAAGCAATATGTCTTCACCACCGCGGGCAGGCACTGTTCGTTCAGCACTAAACTGGAGGACTATATCATCCACCGCCTAAGCGCTGCCGGATGAGAAATAATCTCCTGCGTAAGCCAGTGAAAACACCCGCGCAGATATCGCTATCGGCCATTTTTTCATCTGTAATAGGGTCAAGTCGCCGATCTGCGAATTGTCTCGTTACGCCGTGGCATGGTCTGGAGCGCGCCCTGCAAGGCGAAGGCTAGCCCCTTCACCCGTTCTGGGGCTATTTTTTCGGCGGCGGTGGGAAGGGAGGTTGCAAAAAGTTACACTGCATGAGACGCGGCCTATCCTCTTTCTACTAGCATCCCTCTTGGATGATGGTTAATGGTATCGGTGGGCGACACTGAACGAAGGGCGACGGATGGCAGATCACTTACAATAAGGATGCTTGATGCCTGGAGCCGTTGGGCTCTTGCCCCAGCCGGGTGGCCCGCCCGTAGCGGTACAACCAATTGATTGTGGTTGTGTGCTAATGTATACTCAGAGTAATTTTTTACTATAACTATTATAGTTTGTCTCAAAGATGAAAGTGGCTTCGTTTAGGTACGCAACGTATTCCGATCGCGACGTTAGCCTGGCGGAGCCCCATTCATCCTATGAGAGAAAAGGACAACATGTTACTTCCCGTAATTATGGCTGGTGGAATCGGCAGCCGTCTGTGGCCGATGTCGCGCGAGCTTTATCCCAAGCAGTTTCTCACCCTGCATGGCGATCATTCCATGCTGCAGGAAACAGTGCTGCGCCTGGAAGGGCTTAATACACGTCAGCCATTGGTGATTTGTAATGAGGAACACCGTTTTTTGGTGGCAGAGCAGCTGCGGCAAATTGACAAGCTGTCGCAGAATATTATCCTAGAACAGGTGGGGCGCAACACTGCTCCAGCCATCGCATTGGCCGCCTTGAGCGCCATCGTGTACGGCGATGATCCGCTGCTATTAGTGCTGGCAGCCGACCACGTTATTGAAGATGAGAAGGCGTTTCATCGCACTATCCAGCAGGCGCTCCCTTATGCCAGCAACGGCAATCTAGTGACATTCGGTATCGTGCCTAGTGCACCGGAGACAGGGTACGGTTATATTCAGCGTGGTAAGGAACAGAATGATGCGGTGGTTTTCCAGGTGCATCGGTTTGTGGAAAAACCGGATCGGGCGACCGCGGAGCGTTATGTCGCCAGCGGCGAATATTACTGGAATAGTGGCATATTCTTGTTTCGCGCTAAAAAATACCTTAGCGAGCTTGCTAAATTCCGCCCGGATATTCTCACTGCCTGTGAAAAGGCCATCGAATTGCCGCAGGCGGACAGTAATCAGGAGTTTATTCGCGTCAACAAAGGCGAATTTATCACCTGTCCTGATGATTCGGTGGATCATGCGGTGATGGAAAAAACCGCCGACGCGATGGTGGTACCGCTGGATGCCGGTTGGAGCGATGTGGGATCCTGGTCGGCGCTGTGGGAAGGCAATCAAAAGGACGACAGGCAAAATGCCTTTACCGGCGATGTTTTCCTGCACAATACCGCCAACTGCTATATCAATACCGATGAGAAAATGGTGGCGGCCATCGGCGTGAACAACTTGGTGATTGTGAACACCAAGGATGCAGTGCTGGTCGTCGATAAGGATGAGGTGCAAGACGTCAAGAAAGTGGTAGAATATCTGAAAAAGCACGCTCGCAGCGAATATCGCCGTCATCAGGAGTCCTATCACCCCTGGGGGAACAATGATACGGTGGTCAATGAAGCGCACTATAACGTCAATCGCATTACCGTCAAGCCGGGAGGGATGTTTTCGCTGCAGATGCATCATCACTGCACCGAGCACTGGGTGGTACTATCTGGCACAGCACGGGTGACGTTGGAGGATAAGTCTTATTTGCTGATCGAGAACCAGTCCACCTTTATCCCCGTCGGGTCGGTACACAGCTTGGAAAATCCGGGGAAAATTCCGCTGGAACTCCTGGAGATCCAATCCGGTTCTTGTCTCTGTGAAGACGATATCATTCGTCTACGCGATCCCCACAGTCTTTGCTGATTGCAGGCGCCGCAGCACTGACAGGGAATTTCAGAATTAATCTGCTATCTGGCCCGAGATACCCTGTTTTACCCTCTCGCCTGCGGAGCAGGTGTCGATTGCAATGAAATGCCCTGATGATAGAAATGCCGTCTTTCCTTCCTGCGTGTCCGTGTCTTTAGGGCCTTTCGGACGGTTTCTCGCGCCGGGTAGTGGCGATGCCGTGATGGCAGGGACGAGAAACGAACGCCGATAAAGCCGCCGCTCGGCGGGCAGCAAAAAATTCTATCTGGTGACGCTATCACAGTAGGTGATAGAATTAACTTAACGGTATTGCTGTCAAAAAAACATTTTGAGGGAAACATGGCTGTTCTATCTTGCTTTAAGGCCTATGATATTTGGGGAAGATTGGGCGTAGAGCTCAACGAGAGTATTGCTTATCGCATCGGCCGCGCCTATGGTGAGCTGCTCAAGCCGCGCAGTATGGTTATCGGCGGCGATGTGCGTTTAACCAGCGAGGGTTTAAAACAGGCTCTAGCTCGCGGATTAAACGATGCCGGCACTGATGTCCTAGATATCGGCATGAGCGGCACGGAAGAGATTTATTTCGCCACCTCCCATCTGGGGGTGGACGGACGGCGGGATTGAGGTGACAGCCAGCCATAATCCGATGGACTATAACGGTATGAAGCTGGTGCGCGAGCAGTCCCGTCCCATCAGCGGTGATACCGGTCTGCGCGATATCCAGCATTTAGTCGAGGAGAACGCGTTCTTGCCGGTGGTGCAAGCGCACGGCAGCCTGCGTCGCGTCTATGTGCTGTCGGCCTACGTCGATCACCTGCTGGGGTTTATTGACCTGGCCTGGTTTCGTCGCCCCATAACGTTGGTCATCAACTCGGGAAATGGCGCCGCGGGGCATGTAGTAGACGCGCTTGAGGCTCGGTT
>NZ_LECR01000090.1:88782-96283 GCF_001602625.1 Sodalis-like endosymbiont of Proechinophthirus fluctus | reverse complement strand
GGTGTCCTTTGTTAAAGTGCATCACCAGCCGGACGGTCATTTTCCCAGCGGTATTCCCAATCCGCTGTTGCCTGAATGCCGTCAGGATACTACCGACGCCGTAAACGCCGCCGGTGCCGATATGGGCATCGCTTTCGACGGCGATTTCGATCGCTGCTTTTTATTCGACGAGCAAGGGGGACTTGTTGAAGGCTATTACATTGTCAGTTTGCTGGCGGAAGCTTTCTTACAAAAGCATCCCGACAGCAAGATCATTCACGATCCCCGCCTGACCTGGAACACCCAGGATATCGTTATCCGCGCCGGCGGCACGCCAGTAATGTCGAAAACCGGCCATGCGTTTATTAAGGAACGCATGCGTATAGAGAATGCGATTTACGGCGGTGAAATGAGCGCCCACCACTATTTTCGCGATTTCTTCTATTGCAACAGTGGGATGATTCCTTGGCTGATAGTGGCGGAGCTGATGGCAGTGCGGGGGCAATCCTTGAGCCAACTGGTGGGCGAGCGTATGCGATCCTATCCGGCTTCGGGTGAAATCAATCACCAATTGGTCGATGCGCCGGCGGCGATTGCCGCAGTGCTGGATCATTACCGTGATAAGGCGCTGTCAATCGATCGCACCGATGGCATCAGTGTGGTGTTCGCCGACTGGCGTTTTAATCTGCGCAGTTCCAATACTGAACCGGTGGTACGGTTGAATGTCGAATCGCGGGGTGACACACTGCTCTGATGAAGGATAAAACCCGGGAAATTCTTGCCATATTGACTGGAACGCACTGATGCTCAATGTCCTATTTGGTAGTATTTCCCGCTACTGCGGCTTTATTATTGATAGTATCCGCCGGGATTTTCAATCCCGCTATCAAAGCAGCTTTCTTGGTGCTCTATGGCTGATTTTGCAGCCAGTGGCCATGATCTCAGTTTATACACTAGTTTTTTCTTCGCTGATGCGCGCTCGTATGCCTGATATGAGCACCCCTTTCGCCTACAGTATTTACCTGTGCTCAGGCGTGCTGACATGGGGATTGTTTACTGAGACGTTAAACGGCTTGGTAAATGTGTTTCTCAACAACGCCAACATCCTCAAGAAACTTAATTTTCCACGTATTTGCTTGCCGATCATCGTGTCAGTATCGTCGTTAATCAATTTTTTGATTATCCTTGCCCTATTTGTACTGTTTATGGTTGTTTCCGGTACGTTTCCCGGCTGGATCTTCTTTGCCATTATCCCTGTGCTGTTGGTGCAGATGATTTTCACCGTTGGTCTGGGAGTTATATTAGGCGTGATGAATGTGTTTATGCGTGATGTGAGGAAGTTTGTTGCCATTTTGCTGCAGTTCTGGTTTGGTTTACGCCCATAATCTATGCTGCGCGTACGCTTCCCGAATGGGCCCGCGCCGCGATGCGCTTTAATCCTATGGCGGCCCTGGTGGAGTCATATCAAAATGTCTTGCTCTATCATCACATGCCTAACTGGCTGGCGCTGGCGCCGGTTAAGGCTGTATCCCTAGTGCTGTTTGCCATCGGTTGGCGGATGTTTCAGCGACACGCGGCCGATATTGTGGATGAGATTTAATGACCCGTATTGAAATACGCCAGGTCGGCAAGGCCTATAAATACTACGCTTCAAAATGGCTGCGGTTAGTGGAAAAAATGGGGCTGCTTTCCGTCGAGCGCCATAGTAAAAAATGGGTGCTGAAAGATATCTCGTTTACCATACAGTCTGGGGAGTCGGTAGGCGTTGTCGGCGTTAATGGTGCCGGCAAAAGTACGTTGCTGAAGCTTCTTATCGGAACCACGAAACCCACTACCGGCAAAATTACCCTTCACGGGTGTGTTGCAGCGCTTCTGGAGCTGGGAATAGGGTTTCATCCTGATTTCTCCGGCAGGCAAAATGTCTATATGTCCGGGTTGATGATGGGCTATAGTCGCGAAATGATAACGAGCCTGATGGTGGATATCGAAAAATTCGCCGATATCGGCGACTATATCGATCGGCCGGTGCGTATCTACTCTAGCGGCATGCAGATGCGGCTAGCGTTCGCGGTAGCGACCGCGTCGCGGCCGGACATTCTTATTGTAGATGAGGCCCTATCGGTCGGGGATTCTCACTTCCAAGCCAAGTGTTTTGCGCGTATTGCCGACTTTAAGCAACAAGGTACTACGCTGTTGCTGGTTTCCCATAATGTCAGCGATATCGTCAAGCACTGCGACCGCGCTATTTTTCTAAAGAATGGCGCCATCGAGCTTGACGGTACAGCTCGTGATGTGACCAACCGCTATTTGGATGAGCTGTTTGGTAAACAATTCGACGCAGCAGCGGATACGGCGCCGGTGGACGGTTCATTGGGATTGATATTGACCGACCAAAGAGATCTCTTCTCCAGCCGCCGCGGTTATAGAGCAGAAGAGTATCGTTGGGGGCAGGGCAGCGCGAAAATCATCGATTTCGATATTCAGGCGGGAGGCGAACATTACCCTGTCGCCATTGATAGTAATAGCCAAACGGATTTGCATGTCAATGTGTTGTTTGAGCAAGACTTTGACAGCGTAGTGCCGGGTAATGCTGATAAAAAATCTTGAAGGATTATTCTTATACGGCACGAATTCATTTCTTTGCTCTCAGGGCCAAGAGCATATTTCGGTGAAAGCAGGGGAAGTCAGAGTCTTTACTTTCAGTTTCCTGATGAATCTCAATCAAGGCGACTACTTACTCTCTTGCGGGATCTCTGCAGGTAATCCCCTCGGTGAGATGGTGCCATTGGATCGGCGTTATGACGCAATCATGCTGCACGTCATCCGCAAGGTGGAATTCTGGGGTCTCATCGATCTGGCATCGACATTTAAAAGTCATTCATAAAAAGGCTATGTTAAAGCAATGAGTAAAAATGTGCAGCAGTTGGTGGCAGAACTTCCTGAGGTATATCAGACCATTTATGGGCATCCGGAATGGGCGCAGGCGGCGGCGCGAGACTGTTATGATCGCATTGATACCCTTGGCGCCATCTATGATCAATTGGCCGCGAAGCTTAGCCGACCTTTGCGAGTGCTTGATCTGGGCTGTGCCCAGGGTTTCTTTTGTTTGAGCCTGGCCGAACGCGGCGCCACCGTGAAAGGCGTGGATTTCCAGGAGAAAAATATTGCGGTGTGTCGCGCACTTGCCGCTGAAAACCCGCACTTGGACGCCTCTTTCGCCATCGGCCGAATTGAGGAGGTCATCGATGTTTTGGAGCCCGGTCAATATGATCTGGGTATCGGCCTGAGCGTGTTTCACCACATCGTTCATCTTCACGGCGTGGAGCGGACGCAGCGCTGGCTAGCCCATCTCGCTTCCTGCACCGAAGCGATGATCCTGGAGCTAGCGCTACGCGGGGAACCGTTATATTGGGGGCCTTCCCAGCCGGAAGATCCGAGGGAATTGCTGCGCGATTGTACTTTCTTTCACGAAATTGCGCGTTTCAATACGCATCTCTCCGCTATTTATCGCCCGCTGTACGTGGTCAGTCATCATTGGCTGTTTCTTGATTGGCATTGTGACGTAATCGAGCACTGGCGTGATGCGCCTTATACTGAGGCCAAAGGGGCCCACCACGGCAGTCGCCGCTACTATTTTGGCAAAAACTATTTTTGCAAGGTTATTAATTTCAAGCTGACGGACGGTAGCCTGCTGGAGGCGGAAAATCAACGCAATCAGGCCGAACTAAGGCGCGAGTGCGCCTTTCTTAGTGCACCGCCGTCGGGCTTCATTG
Organism: Sodalis-like endosymbiont of Proechinophthirus fluctus; assembly: GCF_001602625.1. Lineage (GTDB taxonomy): Bacteria > Pseudomonadota > Gammaproteobacteria > Enterobacterales > Enterobacteriaceae. The sequence goes on along the minus strand of NZ_LECR01000090.1, from coordinate 92,531 downwards.
CACCGGCATTGCTCGGTCATGACATAAGCGACAGCGAGGGATGGCTGATAACGGAACGGCTAGAGGGAGAATTACTGCGGGATCGGTTATTGAGCGAAGACTCTCTGGATAAGGCGCGTATCATCGGCGACCTGTTGGAGCAACTGACGCTTTTGGAACAGGCCGGTCTTTATCATGACGACTTGCGCAGTTGGAATGTCCTTATCAATCAGAAAAGCGAGGTGCGGCTCATCGATTACGGCTCTATTGGGGGCGAAAAAACCGATTGTGTCTGGCCATACGATCTTTTTCAGTCCTGGTCTATTTTTGTCAACGAACTGTTCAATCCGCCAGCGACAAAACTTGACCTGCTTCGCCCCTTTGCCCTTAGCCCGTTCAATATGCCGGAACCCTTTCGCTGCTGGTTGTTTGCAGCCTGGCGTCAGCCAGCGCAGACCTTAACCTTCGCCAAGCTGCAGGCGCTATTTATGAAACGCGAACAGTTGCCGACCTGTGCAGAGAACGAGACTGGAATGGAGTTCTGGGTCGCTGCCATGGAATCGGGTCTGCAACAACTACAACTGCATATACATCATCTGCCTAGTGAAAGCGTATCGCTACTGCTAAGCGGCGATCATGGCACCCCTATTGAAGATCTGTTACGTCGTACCGAGATGCTCGAACAGCAAATGGCCGAGCAGCTTGAGCGTCATCGGGACAGCGAAGATCGGCTGGCAGCTGTTTTAAGCAGCCGATCTTGGCGTTTGATGGTCCCTTATCGCTATGTGGGGTTGCAGTACCATTTGCTACGCCAACATGGTGTCAAAAGCCGTGCCCGCCATGCTGCCAAACGGTTGCTGCGAGCATGTTATGCGCAGATTCACCAGTGCCCGGCACTGAAATCTTGGATCATAAATACTCTACATAAAAGCGGATATTACCTACAGGCGCGGCAACTTTTTCAGCGTTTATTTCCACTCTTTTATTCCATAGAGGAAAGGATGAAGCAGGCAACATACGATGCTCAACGCGCGCGGTTATTGGCACAATTGAACGAGATGGACAGCGTGCCTGAAGAGGTGAGAAATATTTATCAGCAGCTGAAAAATAAGGGGTAATATCAGTGCATATTCTTATTGACGTCCAGGGTCTGCAGTCGGCAAGTAAATATCGCGGTATCGGCCGTAGCACGCTAGCGATGAGCCGAGCTATCATCCGAAATGCCGGCGAGCATCGGGTAAGTATTCTGCTCAATAACATGTTCTCTCTGGACAATATCCGCGAAGTGCGTCAGGCGTATCAAGATGTATTGCCGGCCAATGAAATTTATACCTTTTCCGCGCATGGTCCGGTGGCGGCCTGCGATGCCGCTAACGCTGAACGTAACTGCGCTGCGCATATTAGCCGCGATGTTGCTATTGCCCATATCAATCCAGATTTAGTGTTCGTCATCAGTTTTTTTGAGGGGCATGTAGATGAATATATCGTATCGATCCCAGACTACCTGGTTAAATGGCGCACGGTTTGCGTCTGTCACGATTTGATCCCGCTATTGAATCCAGAAACTTATCTGACTGATATCAATTTCTGCCAATTCTATACCAATAAATTACATGAATATGAACGCGCGGACGCGATTTTCGCTATTTCCTCCTCAGCGGCTGAGGAGGTGAAAAAATATACCACTATCGATCCGTCGCGGGTAATCAATATCTCCTCCGCCGTAGAGCCGGAATTTCGCGTACTTTTGCTTACTCCAGAGCAAAAGCAGGATTTCCGCCAGCGTTATCACTTGCCAGACACTTTTATGATGACGTTGGCCATGATCGAGCCGCGAAAAAATATTGAGGCTCTGATTGAAGCCTATAGTCAATTACCTGAAACGTTGCGTAATGACTGTCCGATGGTACTGGCCTGTAAAATCCGTCCGGCCGAACTAGCGCAAATTCAGCGGTTGTGCGCGAAATATGAGCTGACGTCTGAACAAGTGTTGTTTACCGGTTATTTGCCCGATAGTGATTTAATCACTCTGTACAACCTTTGTAAGCTGTTTATTTTTCCTTCTCTCCATGAAGGTTTTGGTTTGCCGCCGCTAGAGGCGATGAGCTGTGGCGCGCCGACGATTTCGTCGAATGCGACCAGCTTGCCTGAAGTGATTGGTTGGTCAGAGGCGATGTTTGACCCGACGAGTATTCAAGCTATGCGTGATAGTATGTTACGTGCGTTGGAGGATGAAGATTTTTATCAGAGGTTGCAAGACCATGCCCTGACGCAGGCAGCAAAATTTTCCTGGGATCGCACCGCCCACTTGGCATTGGCAGGATTTGAACGGATAATAACCTGCCAGGTGTTGCTGCCGGCGGATGCCAGACAATTCACTGCCGAAGCCATCCGCTGTCTAGCAGAAAAGGTAACGTTAAACCAAGAGACCGACCGCTTGGGCGTAGCCTGGGTGCTGGCGCAGAATTCCTTCAGTGAGCAAACGCCAAGGTTATGGGTTGATGCCACTACGCTCATGGCTCATGGTGATACGGCGACGACAGCCCGTACTCGCCAGCTGATAACCATGTTGCTGGCGGCAGCACCATCGGATTACTCGGTATACGTCGTCTACTGTTCGTATAATAGCAGCTATCGTTATGCCGTGATCAACCCGGACGGCTGCCTTGCTCCCGCTCGTGCGCAGGATGTGCCGGTCCTTTTCACTCAGCAGGATGTGCTGCTGGTGGCCGAACTACAGAATAATGTGAGCGCCAGGCAGCAGGCGGAGCTGGATGCTCTAGTCAGGGCAGGAACGCAAGTGGTACTTTGGCTTTCCGATGACACGTTTGCCGCGGCGCTGCTTTCGGCTACGCAAGGGGCATGTCCGCCGAAGGGGGCGGCTGGGCTACGAACGATGTTCCGCTATACAGACAGTATTCTTTGCTCTTCAGGCGCCATCGTGGCAGAACTGCAGCGTTGTAAGGCACAATGGTCGAACGAGACTGCCATTAATACGAATCTTCAGATTGACAGTCTGGAGGCCGACGCTCTAACCGCCACCGGAGATGAAATCCATCAGTTGATTGCTCAGTTACCGCTTGCCTGCCCCTCGAATAAATAAGTGCGAGCGCACGACGGGCGGTGCGACTGTTAAAACGATTGCTTGGCTAACGGAGACATCGCCATACCAATCGCTTTCAGGACCAGGATCCCACGCATGAATATAATGTTTGCTACCGATGCGATAAAATACCCGTTAACCGGGATTGGCCGTTATGCATTGGAGCTTATGCACCAGCTAGAGTGTACGCCTGAAGTGGAGAATCTGCATTTTTTTAATCGCCTGCGGGTTCAGACCTCCCTACCGGACTACCCACATGCGTTGGATTTACCTCCCCGGCCTTGGAAACAATGGCTGCAACGGCGTAACGCGTTGATAGAAATTTACCGGCTGGCGTTTCCGTTATACCAGGGGTATGCGCTGCGCGATTATCGCGATTATATTTACCACAGCCCGAACTATTATCTGCCGGTGGGCATGCCGCGTTCGCTCACTACTTTCCATGATATTTCTATCTTTATCTGTCCTGAGTACCATCCGCCAGAACGGGTGCGGTATTTACGTAAAGCTATGCTCTCTAGTCTGCGTCGCGCCAGCCGGGTGCTTACTGTCTCCGATTTCTCCAAAAATGAATTGGCGGCGTATTTTAATTATCCATTAAAAAAAATTGATGTTACGCCCTTGGGTTGCGGCACGTCGTTTTACCCGCGCGTCGAGGATACGGTGG
>NZ_LECR01000090.1:84143-88744 GCF_001602625.1 Sodalis-like endosymbiont of Proechinophthirus fluctus | reverse complement strand
GATATCGTGGTTATACCTTATTTACTGGCACCATTGAGCCACGCAAAAATCTAATGGTGCTGTTCAGTGCCTATGAACAGCTTCCGTTAAAGCTGCGGCAGCGTTATCCGCTGGTGATAAGCGGTTATAAAGGCTGGGGCAGCGGCGCTGAGCATCAGCGCCTTGAACGCGGCAGCCGCGAAGGGTGGGTTAGCTATCTGGGGTATGTAGCGCAAGAAGAACTGCCCATTTTATTTGCCGCCGCCCGCTTGTTTGTATTCCCCTCATTGTATGAGGGATTCGGTTTACCAGTATTGGAGGCCATGGCGTCTGGCGTACCGGCGGTATGCTCCAACGTCGCATCGCTGCCGGAGGTGGCGAATGATGCGGCGTTAACTTGCGATCCGAGGGATGTCGACGCCTTAAGCGAGGGTATAGCACGAGGGTTGCAAGACGATGTGTGGCGCGTTGAGACCATAGACGCTGGTCTGGCACGCGCGCAAATGTTCTCCTGGCAGCGCTGCGCTCAGGATACGATTAAAGCCTATCTTAAGGTTTAATATAGTCTATGCTGAAAGTCTTACATTTTTATAAAACCTACTATCCCGACTCTTACGGCGGTATTGAGCAGGTCATTTTTCAGTTATGCGAAGGCGCACCCGCGTACGGTATCGATTCTACTGTGCTGGCGCTGAGTCCGCGTGGTCACTGCGAACCTAAGCCTCTGGGACAGCATCATACTGCTTATAGCGCCGTCAATTTTGAATTTGTCTCGACGCCGTTTTCGTTTGGTGCTATCGCGTGCTTTCGCCAACTAGCGGCCGAAGCTGATGTGGTCCATTTTCATTTCCCTTATCCTTTTATGGATATGGTACATTTTTTGGCGGCGAACACCAAACCGACCGTGGTTACCTACCATTCGGATATTGTGAAACAAAAATTCATCCTGTGGATATATACGCCCCTGATGCGCCATTTTCTCGGCGATGTCAATCGTATTGTTGCCTCATCCCCGAATTATGTCGCCACTAGCCCAATTTTGCAGCGCTACCTAACCAAAGTATCGGTGATCCCATTTGGTCTCAATCGTGCGTCCTATCCACCGGAAGACAAGGCGCGCGAGGCGCAGTGGCGCAATCGGTTCGGCGAGCGTTTTTTTCTGTTCATCGGCGCGTTTCGCTATTACAAAGGATTACATACTCTAATCGAAGCGGCGAGCTGTGCGCCTTACCCCATTGTATTGATTGGGGTGGGACCGGCGGAGGCGGAACTAAAAAAACGCAGTGCCAAATTAGGGCTGAAAAATATCTATTTCCTCGGCGCACTACCAGACGTGGACAAGGTGGCATTGTTAGAGAGTTGCTATAGTGTAGTATTCCCGTCCCATTTACGGTCCGAGGCGTTTGGCATTACGCTATTGGAGGGAGCGATGTACGGCAAGCCGCTCATTAGCTGTGAAATCGGTACCGGCACCACCTATGTTAATGTCCATCTGCAAACCGGCCTGGTGGTGCCGCCGGCATCTCCGGCGGAGCTGGCCGATGCAATGCGTCAGCTTTGGCAGGATCCTGCCCAGGTACGGCGCTATGGCGAACAGGCGCGCGAACGTTTCAACGCCTTATTTATCTCAACGCGGATGGTTAGTAGCTATGTTGATATCTACCGCGAGCTGGCAGGCCACGAAAAAGGATAGCGTTCCTAATTGCACCAATCACTACCCGCCAGATACTTGCTTAGGTTAACATATAATATATATACATGTCCGTCGCGCGGCGGCGGCAGGGGATCATCCTTACTACAGGAGTTGCTTAATGTCCACACAACAGATAGGTGTCGTCGGTATGGCGGTCATGGGGCGCAACCTGGCGCTTAACATTGAAAGCTGTGGTTACAGCGTATCTATTTTTAACCGGTCGGGTGTAAAGACCGATGAAGTGATCGCTGAAAACCCGGGGAAAAAGCTGGTGCCCTATTATAGCGTGGAGGAATTTGTCAATTCGCTTGAAAAACCGCGGCGTATTCTGTTGATGGTCAAAGCCGGTGAAGGCACTGATAAAATCATTGAATCCTTGAAACCGTTTTTGGAGAAGGGTGACATCCTCATTGATGGCGGTAACACTTTCTATAAAGATACTATCCGCCGCAATCGCGAGCTCTCGGAAGAGGGGCTTAACTTTATCGGTGCCGGCGTTTCCGGAGGTGAAGAGGGAGCACTGAAAGGGCCGTCGATTATGCCGGGCGGACAGAAACACGCCTATGAGCTTGTGGCCCCCATCCTGGAAAAAATCGCGGCGCGCGTCGATGGTGAAGCCTGTGTGACCTATATTGGTCCCGATGGCGCCGGGCATTATGTCAAAATGGTGCATAACGGCATCGAATACGGCGACATGCAACTGATTGCTGAAGCCTATGCGTTACTGAAGAATGCACTGGGTCTGAGCAATGAGCAACTGGCCAGCACCTTTAGCGAATGGAACAAAGGCGAGCTTAGCAGCTATTTGATTGCTATAACAAAAGATATCTTCACTAAAAAGGATGAGCAGGGCCAGTTCCTAGTGGACGTCATTCTCGATGAAGCGGCTAACAAAGGCACCGGCAAATGGACCAGCCAGAGTTCGCTGGATTTAGGGGAGCCGCTGAGTTTGATTACCGAATCGGTGTTTGCCCGTTACCTGTCATCCTTGAAGCAGCAGCGCGTGGCGGCGTCCAAAGTTCTCACCGGTCCGAAAACTGAAGCGTTCAGAGGTGATAAAGTGGATTTTATTGAAAAAGTGCGCCGCGCGCTATATTTAGGCAAAATAGTTTCCTATGCACAGGGTTTCTCCCAGTTGAAAGCTGCCTCGGATGAAAACCAGTGGGATCTGGATTACGGCGGAATAGCGAAAATTTTCCGCGCTGGCTGCATTATCCGGGCGCAGTTCTTGCAAAAAATTACCGATGCCTATGCTCAGAATCCGGCGATCGCCAACCTTTTGTTGGCGCCGTACTTTAAGAAGATTGCTGATGACTATCAACAGGCGCTGCGCGATGTCGTAGCCTATGCGGTTCAACACGGTATTCCGACGCTGACCTTTTCCGCCGCCATCGCATACTATGATAGCTATCGTTCCGCCGTGCTGCCAGCCAATCTGATCCAAGCTCAGCGCGACTATTTTGGAGTCCATACCTATAAGCGTATTGATAAGGAAGGAGTGTTCCACACGGAATGGCTGGAATAATAGCAACTGGGCACTACGCAGGCATTATAAGTGATTAACGGACGAAGCCAGGGAAGAGTATGATCTCTTGCCAAGGGGCATATTGAACAGTGACACTCGCCGTCGAAAGGCACCCATTTTTTCATCGCTGTTACGCGCAAGTGTTGCACGCACGCGACATGACCGTCACCCGAGGAGGTACAGGCACCTTCGCGCGTACATGAGGACGTAAATTGAGGAAGTAAATGAGTATAGGATAGAAAGTTGTGGCAGGGCAGGTTGCCATACGAGCACGCTACATTGAGAAAAACCCTGATTTTGTTTCAGGTCGTGATGATAGACCTGGCCTACCTTGCAGCCGATGACGTTGTTCGATACTTTCGGCATTATTTCTAGCCTGACCAATGGGCATTGGCTACCGTCTATGCGCCAGCGCTTTGCGCCGTTCTCTTTACCGTGCTCGGCTACGGTAAATTGGTCTGCTGCTTCCCTTCAGCATAATATCTATGCCCGGAAAGCCATCAGCCCTGGCGTAGGTTTTATGGTAGGCTAGTCATCGCTGTTGGATTATCGCCTCTTTATGTCAATAATTAACATCCTTTTGGCGAAAATTTACCTGCAGACGCTGTTTCCCATCGGTGTCAGTCTGGATTTTTATCGCTGGACTAGTGGCGATGATGACGATGTTCAGTTTACTCGGCATTCGTTTGGTCGCTCATTTCAACAGCTTTATTGTATTGTTGCAGATTGCGGAGTATAGTGGTATTCCTATAGTTGGGTGATCCACGGGGTAATAGGGGATGGCAGCGACACCTTAGTGAGCATGATGCCATTCTTGTCTGATAATCCCTGTGTTATCCCCATAATTACCGGCTCTACCGCGATTCCGTTCTTCTCCGTTCCTAGGATTTGACGGCATCAGCTCATTTTCCGAAGAAACGCCGGATGCTGTAAATAGTGATCCTTCGTGCGATTTTTCGGTTTCGTAAATTTTCCTACCTGGCGGCGTACGCCGGCCTTTAATGTGCTACTAGCAGAAATGATTACCTTGTCGGCGGTGTCGTTTGACTTGGTAAACGCGACCTTGCTGATTAATTTTAGCGCGCTGGTGGCGCTCAGTTTCGTCAACCTATCGGCCATTGCCCAGTTCTGGCTGCAGGAACGGCGGCGACGGTTACACAATAACCTATACTATTTGCTACTGCCGCTGGTCGGCTTTCTGTAGTTTAACCTTGGAGGTCAGCTCTATAATGTTCGGGCTCTGTTAGGGCGCCACAGGTATGGCGTATTTACTACTGATGACGTGCGGTTTTTTCTGGTCGGTGCTGCAATATCGTGAAGAACTGGCGGTAGCGTTTCTCCTTTGTCTTTCTGTCACAACGTTTGCAAATAGTCAAAAAGCGCGCGCAGCAGCTGCTCTTTTTC
>NZ_LECR01000090.1:74083-84094 GCF_001602625.1 Sodalis-like endosymbiont of Proechinophthirus fluctus | reverse complement strand
AGGCTTCCAGCCGCTGCTCGGTAAAGCGGGTTTTTCGGTGCTCTAGCCAGCGTAACTGCTCATCGTGATCCAGAGTATGGGGAAAATTGCGCGCGCGGTAGCGAAACAGCAGCGGCTTCAGGCGCGAGTCGACAAATCTTATATCCAGTGCCGGCAGATTTTCCGGGGCGGTAGCTTGGATAATATTCATCGCATCGCGATCGATATCGCTAAAAAAACCGTCATACAACTGCGCATCCACATCGTCTGAAGACGTAAATGGCACGCTTTCGGCAAATAGCGCCAGCACTTTTTCCCTGACTTCCGGCCGGCGCCGTAGCCAGGTGAGGTTATCCAGACAGCGCTGGCGATGGATGCCAAGCCGTTCNCGGCATCCATCGGCTGCAGGGTATTAGCAGGCACCAGCACCGGGCATTTATTGAGATGTACTAGTTTCAGCGGTACTGCGGAATCTTTCCCCAGAGCATCGCGCCGCGTGTAGAGCCGGGTGCGCAGCGCATCGTTGTCCAGATCCTCCAGGACCTGCATATCGCCGCTGAGATCGCAGACGATGAGCGCGCTGGGGTTATCAGGATGCCAGGCCAGCGGCGCAATCCAAGCGGTATTTCCTCGAGCAGCGCCGAATATACCAGAAATATGGACCAGCGGTTTCATTGTTGCAATATCCACCAGCGTCTTCAACTGATGCTTGCCACGGTGGCGGTAAAGATAGTCAAACAGCTTCGGCTGTGCCTTACGCATCAATTTGGCCATCGCCAGGGTCGCGTAGACATCAGCCATGGCGTCATGGGCCTTGGTATGTTCAATGCCGTTGGCACAGGTCAAATGCTCTAGCCGAAAGCTGGGTAGTCCCTCGTCATTCAACGGCCACTCAATGCCGTCGGGACGCAGGGCGTGACAGGCGCGCACGACATCCAGCAGGTCCCAGCGGGAATTACCCTGCTGCCAGCTCCAGTCGTAAGGATCGTAAAAATTGCGGTAAAACAGGTTGCGGCTGACCTCATCATCGAAGCGCACATTGTTGTAGCCCAATATGCAAGTGCCCGGCGCGCTAAATAATTGGTGGATGCGGCGGGCGAATTCGGCTTCACTGACGCCGTCACGTAACGCCTGTTGGGGAGTGATCGTGGTTATGAGCACCGCCTCCGGCTCCGGTAGATAATCGTCGGCCGGGCGGCAAAAAAAGACTTCCGGCTCGCCTATGGTCTCGAACTGACTGTCGGTGCGAATACCCGCGAATTGCGCCGGACGGTCTAAGGAGGGATGTTTACCGAACGTTTCATAATCGTGGACCAGAAATGTAGGCTGCGCTAACGGGCTAGCCATGGCGTAAGTACCCTCATTTAAGGTAATAGATTCCTTTATAGGTCATGTTTAAGACGTCTAATATATAAACGGGGTTCCTTGTCATGTGGTGTTGGTATTGATATAACCTTGCTCCCCCGATTACGCCATGTCAAGTGGCGAAGGCGCGTATCGACTAGTGGTGAAAGGCGGTTATTACGCTGATCTTTTATCATAGTAAATAATCTTCGTTGATGGATGAAGGTTTGACTCGCATCCTGTAGCGCAGCAGCGATCCCGAGTCTAGTTTTCATGTTGTACGACGCAGACGCCACACCGAGCAGCAAAGCATTCGCATACCGACTCACAACCTTGACCACCGTCTTTCCCCGTTCGGTTTCCTATACTGCTTTCTATACCGCTTCGCGATCTCGGTCAGCCCTGTTGTCACAAGGATACTGAGACGAATGAGATCACCTCGGATGGGCGCTAGGCACAAATAACAGCAGATTGATTGAGCAAGCGATAATGCTAACGGCATTACAGATGAAAGAGTGAAAATATTACGTCCGTCTTCCAGGTTACACTGCATGATGAAGGCAAGCAACTTAAATTTATTAATTTACTACATATTCTGTCGGCAAAGATCCAAAGTTTATCTTATGGATTGGTGTGTAATGCGGCGTTAATCGGATAATGCGTAATTCACTAATTATTGACAACAGTAAGGCAGAAAAATTAATAAGCTAAGGTAAGCAATGGATATAAACTATAAAAATATTTTATCGATGAGTGCGTTACATTCAGGCATAGCCTGACCCATGTCAGGGGTGACTTCAGATGACGGTATTTTGCTGGATGAAAACACTTTTGTTACGTTTATTCTCCTAAGAGAGAATAACGAGAAACCATCAATTTAATTTAAGACATCCATAGCTGAGATATTAATCAAAGTAGCACCATCGAGGTGAGGTGGAAAAAATGATTGAATCTAAATTTGACAGTATAACGCTTACATTGACTTTATCTGAAACCTATGATAAAAGGCAGCGTGATAAACGGATCTACGATGAAAAGATAAAACCTAAAACTCTACCTGAAAAAATGGCGCTTTACAGTTTCCTCATCGGTATAAAATTTATCCCAGTCTCGTAGCTTTTCGCTGTACTGATTATATCCGTTCAGAACGCTAAGATAGATTTCTTATAAAGAAAAAAGAGACCAGTATTACCTATTCCTAGATAATTGGGATATGTTTTCTCCACGGGTTTATTTTAATTAGTCTGTTATCGCGGTGTGCAGGGTAGATTCACCAGCAGGACAACTTACATTAATCTAATTTATGCCGGCGCTACCTCCGTCCCAGGGTATTCACTTTATAGTTAATAGACGGTCTACTGTGGGTAGGTTCTCTGATCGGAGCTGATACAGACCTGAGCAAGATAACCACAGTGCGCTAGGAAGGAATCATAGGAAATAAAAAATCGTCAGAATAAAACGGAATATTACCTATTTTTAACCTATTTAGACTCGGGATACTAAATAAATGGTGATAGTGATTATATTTGAAAAATTATTATATGTGCTCTCTGTGGAATCCTATTTGAACCTTGAAGAAGCGATAGACATCGTGGTTTGTACGTTGGAATTAGATAAGAATATCTGGGTGGGTGATGTTAGAGAACTATAATGTTTATTTCTATATTTTCTCTCCGATTATGGCAATCATCGGTGAATTGTTGGGGAGTTTTTCATCTCTTTGTTACAGGCACAGCTATTTGGATATTTCTACGCACCGCTGTTGGTTTTATTATAATGTGAGCGGACAGCGTATTATCCTATTTTTGCGTACAACAAGCCTGCAAAGCGTGCTGGAAAATATCGAAAATCTGATTGACCAATCCCATTACTGGCTAAAACCTTGCCCGATATCGCTTTGCCACCTTAGCGATCAGGGTTTGTGCCACGCGGCCGGAAAACCACTTTTAACCGAGGTGAGTATTGAACCTGTCTTCCGTGCCGATTTTATTCTGCATATCGTCACCTATGCCCTCTGCTGGATAAGGCAGTATGGCTGGATATGTTGGCGAGCTCGTATCACGCACGACAGCTTGAACAGAGATCGCCTGACTTCTCGCCTTGTTGCCGAAATGATGCATCTGGTTGGGGCGGCGCTACACTAAACTCCTATGTTTGGAAACTACGAAGCTGAGCTGGTAGCATTCGGTCACTCGGCATTATTGGATGAAACTCATCAGCAACTTAAAGATAGCACGGCAAATTTCGTGCGGCGTTTTCTGGCGTCCTGCGATTGTAAACCTTGGCTCCAGACGGTGGCCGCCTCCATAACCAAACTGCTTCCGTCGGAGGTAGAGAACTATTCCATAGAAACAAGTTCTGACGACTCTGAGCCGTCAAAAGAACGGCGAGGTGGTGCTCAGAATGGGACTGTGTAATGCGTTGGCGGGCGCCTTACTCACCGCGCCATTTGTCGAAATTAAAGCGGGCAATAACTGGATAATGGTAAATATCCGCCCAGATTCTATGGGAATAATGCGGCCGCCTGGTTATTTACACCAGTTGCTAGCGCCTGACGATCGCTGCCCGTTGAGTCCTTCTGTCGGCGCCTGGCTTACTTATCGTGTTGGGGGAGATTTATTCTGTTTGTTGTATCGACAAAAGGGCCTCTTCTATCAGTGTTTGGGTATCCAACCGGCGGCGAGCGATATCGGGACGCTGCTTGTTAAAAGCTGACGCTGCTTATCCAAGGCTATTAAAGCTACCGCCGACATGACGCCGGCGCCGCTGATCAGTTTGGTGCTTAAAGCCGATATTATTGGCCTTTTCCGGCGCTTAAGATGTCCTTAGCCACGCTGCCGACGTCGGTCAGCTATGATTTCCGCTAGCAGCGGGAGTATTCTAGCCTTCATCGACCATTTGCTGGATGCAAAGATTACCACCACCGCCGGCCTGCCGGATGAAATTACTGCGGTGACCGGCCCACCCTAGCGCGGGAAATCGAGTCGGATGAAAAACGTCTCCTTGACAAGCGCTGCGGTTTCCTGCTGTCGGTAAAACATCCTGTCATGCGCGGCAAATGGGCGGTAGATCCAGGTTTAAAACAGGCTTGGGATGAGGGTATGGCGCTTGTTATCCGCCCGTCGGACCATGAGTTGCGGTTGTAGGTACAAAATGGCGTGCGGGCGTGGCACAGCGCCGACGGCGTAATGAAAGACCTAAGCTGTGACAACGTGCTGGCGCGGTTGTACACGCTGGTGCAGGACAATGTGTTGGGTTGGTTTATTAGCCGCTACCCGTTGCTAAATTTTGCGGGTATTGTTCAGGCGTTGGGGCAGCGCATCCTATCGCTATTCGATAGTGGCCNNGGCCACATATATTATCAATAGCTATTGTTACTGTTGGCGAAGCCAACGGTAAGCTTTGAGTTGTGTCCGGGGGATGGTATCAATATCGACGCTATGCTGAGCTGGCCTATTGTGCGTTATGGTCTCTGTTTCCGTTGTGATATCACGCTGCTCGAGACGGGGTTAGACTGGCCGCTGGTCAGAGTGATGGGCAAAATTGATTGAGTTCTGTCCGCGTGACTGAAACAGTTAGCCCAGCGCCGCATAATCCGTTCTACAGACGGTGAAATCAAACTCTGTCGATACAGGAAGCGACGTTAGATTGAGAGCGGAAACAAGCAGGTGATGAATGCTGCGCCGAGTTCTGAAGAAAAGCCTAATGATATCCATTATATGGACGGGACACTGCGGAGATTTTAGAATAATTTATTTATTTTAAGATATAACTGTAGGATAAGAGTAGAAAAAATAATCAAAAATAATAAATATATATTATACTAAATATAGTAAATCATTAAGATTCTATTACGTAATTTATGTATGGGGTGCATCCAAAATGAAATGCCCTATGCCAGTAATACTTACTGCTTACAGGGCGATATTAAACATGCCGACTTGAACTGTAGTTGCAAATGATAATCTCAAAAATTGAGTATAAAAAGGAAAGGTGAAAATATGAAGATGATTGTCTACCCGCCTGGCAGTGACAGTTTCCCATGAAACGACAGAGATTCTTATTGCGGACTATCCTATTATTATGCTGACTTGACGACAATTTGTAAATGGTTGTTTAAACTAGAGTTATTTTTCCCCAGATAGAAAACAGCACTGTCGTTCTCGCTGTTAACGGGTATTGGCCTTTTTATTATCTAAGAGCATATAACCGGCGATGACTAACGTTTTACTTGCCAGTAACTATCTTACCGCCTGGCTATTGCCATTCTCTCTTTCTCAGCCCTGTCGACTCGCTTAGTGGAGGAACTCCCGCCTAAAAGGTGCTTTACAGCTCGATGGCACGCTGACGCTGTTTGGGCAAACCGGTGCAACATTTGCTTCCCTCAACGACGCCTGTTTGTCATAGGATATCGTCCACGCTGTTGCAAACCGTCGTCCCCGCGGCTGTGCTTTCCCGTTGCTGGTCATCCCTCTGCAATGCGATTTTTCCCTGCCACGATTTGGCTAAGCCGATCCTGCCATCGGGTCAGTTCTCACCAACATGACGGCTGCCGGGCCCTAGGTTGAGGAGGGCTATCAACACCGCCGCGATGCATCCGCTTTCATGTGCCATAAACAGAGTCTAAGAGTATTTCACTGGAAAATGCCGTCATGCCGCAGACGGGATGGCCAGAGCAGATAAGCGGCAGTATCAACGAAGAGGAAGGCAGCAGGCGAGTGGGAGAGTAGACTATTATATATAATTTTTATAAAAATTTTAATATTGATATTAATTTTATTAAAATTGAATAAAATAGACCTTTCCCTGTATCTTGGTTATTCCGGCGTTCGTCTCGATAAAAATCTCTCCTCTCGAATACCATATCTACAATATTATTACCGTCTCGCCCATGACTTGCACATCAGTCTAGCATTTGTGCTTATCTTTCTGATCACATGCCTGCTGGCATTGCCAGAAGGCACATGGCCGCTGATTACCTTAGCCGTGGTTATTGGCCTATTTCATTTTGAGGAAATGTATTAAGCGAGAGTTGCAGCGCATTGCCGGCACAGTATTCTCAGCGCGGAGTCTAAGCTTATTGACCCGCGTATTGAATTACCAGTTATACTGGCCTGGTACAGTTTGTTGATGTTTATTTGTGGCTATCTCAACCTTGAGAAAACTCCTTTATATAGCGCTTTTAATCGGCATCACGCCGATGGTGGTATGCGGCGCAGGCAGTGGCGATATGTGCGCACCGCCATGTGGTGAAGCGGGGATATAGTATATGGTCGTTATTGGCTTTGCTGTTTACCGGCATCTATCCGCAGCGGGCATTTATCCATTGGCACATTCAAATGCACTATAGCTTGAGCTTGTTGGCCATCAGTAAGTTTATGCGGCCTATATCTACCTCCCCCTTAATGTCATCGATCGGCCGTGTCTGGATAGTAGGCTGAAGACCGTGCTGAATGATATTGTCAAAATCAGCGCGATTGCTGACGCTGGCAAGCAAGAAAACCGGTTTGCCGAAACCGGTAATGGAATCCATCCAGACGCTGAGTCGCAATATGGTTTGCGTAATGGAACTGCAAATCGAAGCGTGGTGTGTGGGCCATCGCCCTCATCCGCCCGCGAGTCATTTTTTGTTGTTGAACGACACGTCACTGCGCAGTATGCAAATTAGGACCATGTGGCCGCTGGCAGAAGCTCTACGCGAAGGGAATCTAGAGTCTATCGTCGTCAATAGCGAGGAGTTGGTTTCCACTGCGGTGGAGCTGCATCAAATGTAACGTGATACACAAAAGCTTCGCCAACTTTCCTGGCTGTTGATCCAGTTTTAAACTTAGCCACGCATAGCTGTAGATAGGCGCCTCAATCTGATGACGCCGATTTATGCTTTCCCACATTTCCCTAACCGCCGCCGCGCACTGGAGGGAGAGAGAGGCCGCCCGCACGCAGGTTTCTGCTATCGCCAAAAATCGGGTAAAATGGGAGTATGCCAAAGTGGTGCATAGCTGCTACTCTATTAGCACACAGCTTTGCTAATGTATCAGCTAAGCAAGGAAACTGAAATGGATCACATTAAGCCTTCATTCCACGATATCCTGGAACTCATGCGTATGTTTCTCTGCAGGAACAACCTCAAGCTGCATCTCGAGATTACCAATAATGAGAAGAAAATCCACGACAACCAGAATCGTGTGTTGCTGCTGAACAATCTTAGCGACTACATCAAATCGGGTATGTCCATTGAAGAAATCCAGGCAATTATTAGCAATATGCGTACCGATTACGAAGATCGCGTCGATGACTACTACATTATTAAAAAAAGCCGAACTATCGAAAAAAATGAAAACGACTTGGGAAGTCAAGGTCCTTAATTTCGTTGCCGATAGGTAACCTTAATCTCGGCGCCTGCCGTAATAGGGTATTGAGACATCTAGCGCTAACTGGTTTTTCCCAGCTTTTTATAATATATTTATATTTTTATAAAAAAATAACGCCGTGGCAAAAATGATGATAGCACTATCACCCTGCCTGTTAGTTTAATAAATACCCAGGCGTCAGGGCAGATAATAATGTGACTAATACACTAAGTTATATTATATATGATGAATATAATTACTATTTTTGTATTGATGATCGGGGCAAATGGAAGTTTCTGAGTTTGACAGGATTTTTACCCTTAAAAAATGGGGCGTCAATGGCGGCCTGGTTCAAGGCGGATAAGTTCTCTCATGATTGTATATAAATACGATAAAATTATAATATTAATTACGGTTATATTAATATTTCTTGGTAGTATTACCATATTGGTTATGCAAATTGCCTGGCATTTTTACCTGCTAAAAAAAGGGGATGGTTGTATGATACTGACCGATTCTATCCCCATCGTTTCTTCCCTACACTCTTGACCACGGGTCGCCGGCAACGGGGCTATTTTGTTCATAATAGATCCGATCTATTCCCAGATACAGAAATATACGTAGGGTAATTGGTAATCAACCGGCTGTCGCCGTGCAAAATTCATCCTATCAGATTATGCTGTCAAAATCTGTATTGCCGGATAAAGCAAAAAAATAATTTTTAGCCATATGAAAAAATACTGAAACGAGAAATAAGGCAGTTATTAAAAATTAACTCGGCCAATAAAAAGAAAATTAAAACGCCGTGTCAAATTAATTTTCAAGCATGTCTTTAATATAAGACTGCCCGCGCCGCAGGTGCTTTATTTTTTTTTGAGAACCTCTCCCCGGTGAGTTGTAGACGTTGGCGGTTATGGCGGCTCCTATCCCAGTTGCTATAGCTCAATGGTGTATCACCACCATCCGCCGGATGTTTTGCTCAATGATCGCCGCGGATGTCTTAAATTGACGCCGCTCCGGCGGTTTGAAATCTAGCTAAATAATTTGCGCCATACCGTCTTGCGACATCACCGCCGGTACACCGATAGCCCAAAACCACGTTGGCCGTATTCTTTATCCAGTACGCAGAGGAGACCACCGTCAGGTAGCGGTGGCTACCGGTTAAAAGTTGCGGCAAATCTCGGCGATTGTGCTGGCGACGCTATAATTCCGTGCAACTTTTCTGGGCATAAGTAATGTTTGGCTATTCTTGCTGCGGCTGATGCTCAGGACGCGATGGTAAGGTAGTCCTGACAGTTTCTATACCTGATGGTAATAATATCGCAGGGAGGATTGGCGACGATGAAGAAAATACCGTTAAAGCTGCCTGTCATAATTTGCGGCATAATATACTCGAAGATACCGGCGGTGGTGTCTAAGCTCATTCAGTCGAGTCTGTCACGGTTTCAAACTGCCCCATGATACGATAATGACGGCGATATCAACATCGGTATAATCCGCCGTGCTATGACTGCTCACCATCACTTGGCTTAACATATATTCCGCCGCATTGGCAAAATCTTTGCGCTGGCCTTCCAGCCGCTTCTAATTGAAATCTAACAGAATCAGTTTTTCGCTTATTTGCTGGTTTAACAGAGTTATAGGTAGCGGATGCGTCGACATTGCCGGTACCGATAATCATGATCTTGCGTGGTTTCATAAAACGTACTCTTATCAAAATACCGGCGGTAGCCAGGCCACGTGCCATTTAATAATTATATATTTATATTTATAATATATACAATTACAATATAATTGTATATTAATATACTTATATGGGTGAGCATGAGAGGATCATGAAGACAATGTTTTTCGAGTACGACAGCAATGAAACCGATTGGCTGGCTAAACAGGATAAGTGCATGGCGCAGGCGATGGTATATTTGAGTATAATCCGGCGTAGGATGACACCGGATTTGTTTACCGCACTGGTCAGAAACACTTTCGACCGGCAGGTGTCCGCCAAGGCGGGCTAATAGTCAACGCCCGTCTCCGGCGCTGGCCAGTTCGGTTACACTGCAATGGCTGGAAGCACCGCCGGCGAAGGCGATTCAAGGCTGCGGAATTTCTATTAAAAATTCATTATATATTAATTTATTGATACTATAACCGCCATGAGAAACAAGTTAGATTTAAGCGCTATTCATCACTCCAGCGATGAATAGGTGATCGCCACCTTATCCGTTCTGCTAGGCATTGACGTCTAGACGGCGGAGATGTTGATGATTTTCTACTTGGGCAAGCTGAATGTGCTGAGCTAGGGAGACTTGGCTATCCGGTGCCGCATCATGCATCTTTA
>NZ_LECR01000090.1:71644-73996 GCF_001602625.1 Sodalis-like endosymbiont of Proechinophthirus fluctus | reverse complement strand
GTTTTATCTGTAGGCAATGTCCGCCGGATTATACAGCAGAGCTGACGGCAATCTCGAGCCCATAGCGCCCTAAACTGGCGCGTTCCGGCGCCAGTTAATGCCTACGTATTGCCTTATCATGAAGGAGGAGACGGCTGGGGCCTGAGGTGCCGATTGTCGCGATGACGAGCTATGTTATCGCAGCCGCCGCTTATCTGTGCGGCGAACCTCGCTGGGTATTCATTTAGGCTGAGTCGTAAGGCTCGTTGCGGTCTATGAAAGGGGACGGTCACTGGAACCGCGACGGATTCGAAATAGCTAGTAGTGGACGACGCGCCTAATAGTGAGCTAAAAAACACTGCGGCTCTGTTGGCCACTTGCGCTTTACTCATTTTAGGGACATTGCCCTGTTTTATCTGTCAGTCCGGCATGCTTGGTTACGTCGATAAGCGGTGCTAGAGTTGTCAAACACGTCTGCAAACAGGAAGGAGAAAATGACGCTTATCAGCGATACATCCAAGAGCACTTCGTATATCCAGCTGCAGGAATGTCGGGGCGATCGACGGAATTATGGAGATGACGCTGGCAAACGGGTTAATATCCATCGCGATGAGCAGAAATGTAGTCGCCAGAGTACCGATTAACATCGAGATCGGCAAGCGCCGCGATTCCAGCACCACGATAACAATGAAGCTCAGCATGGCAAACAGCTGGCTAGGCTGGGTTAGATCACTGAGTCCGACCACAGAGTCGCCGGATTATCTACCACGATGCCGGCTCCCTGTAGCGCGATGATAGCTAGGAATAAACCGATACCCGCAGCAATACTCGATCGCAGCAGCAAGGGAATGTTGGTGATCATCTATTCGTGGATTTTGAAGATCGACAGCGAAATGAAAATCAGCGCCGACAGGAATACCGCACCTAGATTGATTTGCCAAGTATAATCCATATGCAAGACCACGGTTACGGTATAGGTAAAAAAGGCGTTCAGCCACATGCATGGCGCCAGAGCGATGGGGTATAGTTGGTAATAAATCCCATTAACATAGAACCGGTTACCACTGCGAGACAGGTCGCGGTAAACACCAATCATTTTTCCATATAGTTGGCGATGAAGGATAGTTGGGTTGACAAAAAATATAAAACATTGTCAAAAGTCGTCAGGCTCGCGATAATCTTAGTACGTACCGTAATGCAGTGGTCCGTCTATTTAAATAGATTTTCCAACATGTGTTTTAATTTCTGAGAAGATGTCTTTATTGCCTAAGCAATTATTATGCTACTCTTCGGACACTGGGAGCAGGATAAAAATCCCGATTAAGAGTGGATTAATCAGGTTCTCAAAAGGCATATCCATCCCGCAGGTATTAACGCTGAGTGCTGTTGCGATAATGCGGTGCGGTACTCGCCCTATTTTGGTGCTAAAGCACCAAAATAGGGCGAATGTCTTCTGCCGGGCCGATATGGCGGCGTCGGGTAACTGACATGCTGGAGCAGATGAATCCAGCATATTGCCGGTAACAATCAACATCAATCATACTCTCCTCAGCTCGATAAGGATAGGGAGCGCCTGCCGATCCAGCACAAGGTGACAACGCGTGGTCGGAGGGAAGAGTGCTAACACTTGGTCTATTGCCAGATAGCGACCAATATGCTAAGAAAGACGGAGTTAGGTCATCATTGATATAGCAAGGAGTTCCCCGTGCAGCCGATTTTCAACTGCTAATTAAAAAATTCCTAAAATTAGGTAAATAATTTATCTGTAACGGTAACTAAAATTGTCTAAGGCCATTTTGATGGGGAAAATAAACAATCCGCGCACACTAGTTTAATTTATAAATTTATTTATTTGTTAGTTTATTCTCACTTTATTTTATTTAAAAATTTTTATTTGGCTTATTTAATTTATTCGCTGTTTTACTACTAATTAATGCTGGCTGATAAATATAGAACAACACTTCCCAGCACAACGCGTCGATGCTGATGCTTCCCAGCGTGAGTGGAACGCTTGTCGGCTAGCCCGTCGGTAAAGGGGTATTCAGCGACAGCGCATGCAGCATTGCGCGTACTGGTATTTCTGCCTCCATGTGCTACTAGTGCGCCTGTCGGCGCCAGAACAGAACCCCTGTTGGATATCATGTGCTGTCAACGATCATAGGCGGTCAATGGTATGTGCCAGCGCGGTCGACATCTGCGCTGGTGATCCAGTAGGCTTGCCAGCAGTCTCAATCCTGCAACAATTGCCTAAATAGCGACATCGGCCTAGCCCGCAAGGTACTCCTTCAGCCACGTCTGTCAACGCAAAAGCCAGGACCAGGCGTGACATGCCAGGATAACGGAGTATCAGTGGGCCGGGCAGACGCCAGATCA
>NZ_LECR01000090.1:68030-71621 GCF_001602625.1 Sodalis-like endosymbiont of Proechinophthirus fluctus | reverse complement strand
GGCGGCTTTGGCAGAGCCAAGCTGCAGCCAGGCATCCATGCTGTCTTCCTAGCTCTCGCGACCATTATAATCCATAATGCGATGGATCTATTGCCAACGTACCGCCAGATCGGAGCAATTGGCGATGATAGTGGCATCTTTATGGGGAATCGAAACCTGATAATATAAGCAGATTGCCACCCACTCCTGAATCTGCGCTCGAGTAGCATGACCGTTATGTATCGCAATATGGTAAGGGTAGTGGATGTTATAATAGGCCATTTTATCCTTTAAACGGGCGTTAAAGGATAAAATGGAAAGTGGGGTGGCTAGGGTCTGGTCCATGGACAATTCCTATAATTCGATGGTGGATACCGCTCTAACTCACTTCGATGCCCTGCCATAAGCTGCAAGCCTTCTGACGAAGCATCGTTAAGTACGGTATTGATATTGTTAATATGGATAACGATTTTGCACTCGGCGGGTATTTCTCTAACCACCACCAGCAGGCCTTGTTTGCCACCGAGCGACAAATGACCCATCTCCTGACCGCGATAGGGTGCCCCACGCCGGTGGTCTGCATTTTATCGTCTGTTCACAGCGTGCCATCCAGCAGTGGACAATCGGCGCGACGCATCCAAGCAAGCAATGAAGGCGTCGGTTCATCGAACCCTGGGGAAAACAGCTGTTTTCTGCTGCGGCTGTCTTCCACCATCAAGGCGATATTGTGACCTGGCCAGCGGGGTAGGTCACGATAACGTGATTAGGGCGGCGCATTGCTCAGTAGCGGGACGGTGGTAAATTGGACTACCGGGCACACATTGACGGCAAACGGCTACTCTAGTATCAAGACATAGTGAAGCAGGCCGCCCTTCCAGTGTTGCAGAAGGGTGAATACCGAAAAACCCTCGGTTAGATCGTTATACACCTCGAGCATACAGCAGGCATCGAGGGGGCACCCTACGCGCAAGTTTAACAGCCCAGCGCAATGATCGATCTGGCTATCTGTGAGGATAATGGCGCCAATGGTCGTGCTTCACAGCGTGCTATCATTGCGCAAGGTCGGTGTGGCGGCGGTCTGCTGAGTAATATCCGGCGATACGCTACAGACTGCCCAGTCGTATCCATCGTCGCTGATGGCAATAGAGGGGGTTGGTTGCGGGACGGGCATTCAGTTCACCGCTGCGCTAGAGGCTGCAATCGCGGCAGTTGCAGTTCCATTGGGGAACACCGCTGCAGGGGCACCGCAGATCTGAGCAATTAGAAGTTGGACATGTACAGCGTCACTTCTGAGCCAATTTGTAAATTGATAAATGTGTAAATTGATAAAGTCAGGTTTAGTCTATTTCATACTCTTTCCTCACTGTCAGTAGTGGATAACGTCAGCTTTAACTGACCAAATGAAGTATAACCGACATACTTTCTATGGTCGTTAATTGTGTTATTAAAAAATATCTCTTTCGTTAATATTTCCAGGTGCGCTCCAGTACCTGCCCAGTTACTATAGGCGATTTTTTTCCTGTAGCGCGTGATTATAGGTCATGACGCGCCAACGCTTGAGCGAGTAACAGCAGTCCCGCTACATAAACTATGTCCTCCAGCACGTTGATGCTTTCGAAATCGGAACTAAGCCCGACGCTGTCCTCACCAATTTTATGGTAACTAATTTATGTAGAGCCAGATTTCATCCACGCCAGTGTCTGGAGAGGAGTACGTGTTTGCCGTCAGCGCGTAAAAACGCGATGGCGAAGTTAACGCCGACAAAACCGCCTCTCTGGCAGATAGCTAGCTGCCAGCTGTCAGGTCCGGATAGATTTAGGAGAGTATCATGAGCAGAGTGATACGAATTGTCAAAGGCGAGGGCGGTTAGGGCAGCCCCTTCCCCTTACTCATTGAGGTGACGACGGGAAAAAAGATCGTCTACATTACCGTTAGCACAAGGTCGGCGATTGTCGACCGACTTAGCGAATTGACTGGTTGGCCGGTGGTCGATGGATTCAAAGAAGGTGAACCGCCGGTGCAGGAGATAGCAGTGGTAGTCATCGATTGCAGTGGTTGGACATTGCGGTGCGGCGTTTATCCCAAACACAGTATGTCCACTGTGAATATTCACAGCACCGGTCAATCCGGCCCTCTGGCAAAATACATCGTGGCCGACATCCACTACGTTTCAGGGATGCGGGAAAAAAGATATTCAGCCGGTGCTCGCTGACAGATCTCCCTGCGCTATATCTGCAGCCCATGTCGCGGGAGCGGATGCACTCCCTGAAAACTCCAGAGTAATATAGCATCGGTGCATGCTGCCGATCCTGATGTACTCTCTCATGGCGCAGATTCAGGGGCCGTGGTGCATACTGGCCAAGAGCTGCTGCTGCGTCGTCGTCCGATCCAGGCGGCGTAGCGAATTGTGATCTATTCTAAGAAACTGGTATGCCAAGCTGCCCTGGCATTAGCGGTTGAGCCGAAATCATGATATTTTCGTTTTAAAACATTCTTGCTTTCATTCATCAGCCACCATCGGAGGCAGTCTGGTGGCAAAGGAATGTTCCGCTTGGAATAATATCATGATAAAACCCAGGCAGCATCGGGCGGTGATAATCGAATATCTGCAGCTCCACGGAAAAACCTCCGTCAAGGATTTTGATGGGCATTTCGTCCTCACCGGAACCACTATCTTCAGCTCTAGCCCAGTTGGAAGAGGAAGGGGCTGTGATCCGCAACTGCGGTGGCGTTATGCTCAGTCGTGAAGAGGGCGACCAACCTATCGATCGTAAAACCTATTATTAATACCGCTAAAAATGGCAAATAGCCCGTTGTGTAGCATTACCGATCAAGGATGGAGAATATCTGATATTTGACGCCGGCAGCACGGTATCACAAATGGTGCCTCGGCCAGCGCAATTTAACAATATTACTATTATGACCGATGGTCTAAGCATCGTTAGCGAGCTGGTCGAGCTGGATGGATCTTAATTCCAGGCGAGGACCTTACCGTAAAATTCTACCTCTTTCTACGGGACAATGGCGGAGGTAGCATTTCCCCATTTCAATTTTGATAAATTGTTCATCGACGCCGACGGCGTCGATTTGACCGCCGGCGTGACCATCTTCAATAAACTGCATGCAGTCAGCCAGGCGATGTGCCAGGCCGAACAGCAGAGTATTCTGCTGGTGGATTCATCGAAGTTCGGCCGTAAAGTCCCAATATCGTCTGCGCGCTTAGCAGCGCAGTGGACATTCTGATTACCGATAGCGGATACCGCCGGCCAGGCTAAAGGCGCTGTGTGATAGCGGTATCGATGTCCTCGTGGTGGATCACAAAGATGAGTCATGAACGATTATTAGCCTTTGCCCGGGAGACGCTGGACATTGAAATCAGCGAGGCGCAGCGGATGCGCGATCGCCTCGACGGCAGTGTCGTTACGGCCTGCCGATTGCTACTAGCCTGCAAAGGGAAAGTCATTGTCGCCGGCATGGGTAAATCCGGCCATATCGGCAAGAAAATCGCCGCATCGCTGGCCAGTACCGGCACGCCAGCCTTTTTTGTCCACCCGGCAGAAGCTCTGCATGGAGATTTTGGCATGATCGATGCCCGCGATGTGGTGGTGTTTA
>NZ_LECR01000090.1:67643-68014 GCF_001602625.1 Sodalis-like endosymbiont of Proechinophthirus fluctus | reverse complement strand
CTGGCTATGCGCGCGAACTAGACACCTTGCTGCCGCTTTTGGCGGAAAGCCAGATTCCGGTGATTGCGCTGACCGGTAATTTATCGTCGCTGCTGGCCCGGGGAGCCGCCTGTGTGCTTAACATCAGTGTCGAGCGCGAAGCCTGTCCGATAGGACTAGCCCCGACTTCCAGCGCGGTAAACACGCTGATGATGGGAGATGCACTGGCGATGGCGCTGATGCGCCATAGGGGCTTCGGGCCGGAGCAGTTCGCTCGTTCACACCCTGGCGGCAGCCTAGGGGTCCAATTACTTAACCGCGTGCACCATATGATGCGCCGCGGCGATCGTATTCCGCGCATCGCCATCCAGGGTACGGTAATGGATGCGATG
>NZ_LECR01000090.1:67314-67627 GCF_001602625.1 Sodalis-like endosymbiont of Proechinophthirus fluctus | reverse complement strand
GTACCGGGCTCGGTCTGACAGCAGTCTGTGGCCCTGCGAATCGTGTAGTGGGGGTGTTTACCGACGGCGATCTCCGGCGCTGGCTAGTAAAAGGACGGGCGCTGACCGCGCCGATCGCTAATGCGATGACCACCCCTGGGTATCGGTTACCCCTTGACTGGCGTGCAGGCGCCGCACTTGAGGCCATGCATCAGCAGCAAATCACCGCTGCGCCGGTGGTAGATGCCGACGGTGACCTGGTAGGGGCCATTAACATGCATGATCTGCATCAGGAGAGTATCGGCTAAGACAATGTGCTGGACTGCAGCGGAGT
>NZ_LECR01000090.1:62953-67222 GCF_001602625.1 Sodalis-like endosymbiont of Proechinophthirus fluctus | reverse complement strand
GATCGGGTCGGTGGCCGTATGGTGTTAGCGTTGCGGCGCGACGTACGTTTGTTGGCCAAGGGCCTGTTTCCAATCCGTTTTGAATTTCGAGATCGCGGCATCGACCGCCGGGATTTGCAGTAGTTGATCAGCGATGTCGACCGTTAATGTAACATGACTGCAACCTGCCAGAACGCAATCCAGTACCTGCCACGGCAATTTAAAATTGGCGGTATGTATTCGGCAGTCGGGGTATACTGACTCAGTAACGATTGAAGTTCGATTGCAAACCGTTGCCGTCTTGAGCAACTACTCGGTTAACATAAGAGCGACATGGGCCTTACCAGCCTCAGCGCCGTCAGCAGCCCCTTATCGGTGCATACACGGCTGTCCCTCCATCGTTGGTATACCGCTGTCACTCAGAATGCTGATGGTGGCGAGTCTCCCCTCACGATTGACCAGGATCTTGATCGCCGTTTCACGATCGTGAACATACAGCGCGCTTCATGCACCATCTCTTCCACCGTCTCTGCCAGCACTTGAGCAGAGCAGTTTGTCCGGGCCGATCGCCGTGCAAAGGCGCGTCAGGCATTGCTGGGGCCAGCTTACCACGGGTGATAATACTAGGGTTGGTCGTGACGCTGGCTGGCGATAGGCAGAAAATGCGACACGCGTTCAACGGCAGCGTTATCGCCGCTGCCAAGATAAATATTTATATTTTTCCTTATATATTAGTTCATTGTAAGTTTAACAATACCCCAGAGACCAATGTGAGCTAACCCAGATAAGACAAGGAAAATGATATTGTTCGACGGTAGGGCTTGGCGTCCATCCTCGGCGGGTTTGAAAAGGCTGTTGACGTCGGCTGTGAATAACTTGTGTTCTACTGTACGCGTGAGGGACTGTAGTTAATCTTGCTTAACCTCACAATTGAAAAATCATAATAAAATATTTATTATTATGAATCTTGTGATATTTGAAATAATGCCCATAAGGCGATAAGGCGACGAGTTTTCGCATCTCAGGAAGGATTAACAGACGACAGTGGGTAAAGGGGCTATGCCGCTGCAGTGGCGGTATACAACGCTATGAACAATGCTCAGTGGATTAGGGAAAATGGCCGTTGCCAAACCGAGACATGCCACTTTAGCGTGCAACAGTGTCCCGGGCAATAGGTGGGCGTATCAGTATCCGCCGACGTCTTATCTCCTGTAACAACAAGAGAGGCTTACGATGATAACCCTGTCCCCCGCACGACGTATTGCTCTGTCGGCTATGCTCATTGCCTTCAGATACCCGTGCTTGCACGAACCTATGCTTATTTCTCCAATGCCGATTTTGGCACCATCACCTGTTATAGATTCGATAAAAAACGGGAAAATTAACGCTGCTCGACGCGATGCCGGCGGCGGCGAAGGTGATGACGATAGCGCTTAAGCCCCTATCGTTAGCATTTATACAGCATGATGCGCATGCAGCCCTGGTTAGTAATCACCTAGCACATTAACTGCTAAACAGACGATCTATAGCAGCAGGTTATCACGCCGGCCGCGGCCAGTTTTCCCTACATCGCGGTGGATAAAACGGGACAATACCTATCGGGTGCCTCTCTCTTATGACAGCGATATCGTCATCAATAATTACATCGATGCGCATAGCAGGGTAACATTGCTGGTGACTGGATCATCACACTGGTCCGCATATACACTCCGTTATCCCCGATAACACTAATCGCGTTTTATTCGCGGGCAATTTTTGCAGCGATCAGGTACTGCAAATGTGCCTTGCCTATAATGGCGCTATCAGCCCGTTCTGCGACAGTTACGTGCAGGATGAGAAAAACAGCCGCCCCCGGCATTCTGTCGTGTCACCGGATATCGTTATTTATATAACTTGGTGGAGGAAATGGCCGGGATGATTACGCAATATCGCCTCGGCGAAGATGGCACACTAACCCGGGTTCAATACTGGTCCAACGCTGTGGCGACGCAATATCACCTGTAGCACAACAAAAAGAGCGCGGGGTCATACTGATCCCAACACTGCGCATCTGGGGTAGGCGGATATTAAGTGATGCCCAACGGCTATTTCTATATGTTACCTAACGGAACTCCAGCACGGTTAGCGGCTATCATATTGATGTGCAAAGCGGTGCCTTGACCTTGATCGGCAGTTGAGCGGTGGAAAAGTAGCTGCGAAGCATCAATAAACTTTAACTTGCAGGACAGTCTTAGCTAATAAGATAGCTTCGGCCCGCTGAAGAGGTTTAGTCTGCATCATAGCCTATGTTTTCCCCGCTCTGCGCATTATCTCACGCAGCGGGTCGAATCTTGCTCTTTCTCGGGGATGTAGCCGCTGCTACAATCCCTGATCTCAATCCAAATAATATTGTCGCGCCGCCGCTTTGTTGCCGGCTTGGCGATCGTGGGTAAAAAACCGATAGCCGATACACCTCCAATCTTTAGGATCATCGGTGTACCACCACGG
The DNA here is from genome assembly GCF_001602625.1 of Sodalis-like endosymbiont of Proechinophthirus fluctus. Classification (GTDB taxonomy): domain Bacteria; phylum Pseudomonadota; class Gammaproteobacteria; order Enterobacterales; family Enterobacteriaceae. Next base: position 64,756 of record NZ_LECR01000090.1, on the reverse strand, counting down.
ACAACCCCGCCGCGCTCCAGGCCGCCTCCTACTAGTACTTTGTCGTGCTGCTGCCAGATAGTTCTAATGCCGCCCAAAAGTGGCCACTGCCGTCGGATAGGAGAACAGCACCACGATGGCATTGTCCGCCGTTTGCCGCGTCAGACAGGGGTTAATCGACCATAGAGGCCGCCGGCGATATTCCTGCAACGATAGCGCTGGCTGGGGTAGACATCCCACACGGCCAGTGTCTGGCCGTCGGTCAGTCTGGCCGCTACCGGTTCAGCGTTCCCTGCGCCACCTGGATGAGGAAGCGGGCCGTCTGCTCTGGCGAGGCCATTAGCAAAGTCCGTTCGACAAAATCGAAGTGCGGCAGCAGGGTCTTTTTGGCGACAGAGGGATTGCCTTTTCGCCAGGGCGATAACTAATTCTACCACATCGGGTATCATGCCATCGGCGCCTCCGAACTGGCGTGGTATGCGCATCACGCCTAAGAGTATCGCTGCAATGCGCACGGAGGCGTCAAGGTTTAGGCTACGCGCGCCGATCGTAATCCGAGGCCCTGTATGACTAGGATTTGGCAGAGTGCTGGGAGTGGACGATAAAGTCACGGCGGCGTGATAGTGTTCGGATATTTTATTTCTCCAACCAGGCATCTGCCAGACTTGAATAGAACAGCATCGGCCCCCCAGGCGTAAACTCTGTAATCAGGGGGGTATAAACCCTGTAATTTTTTGGATATAGAATCTGAAGAATTTTAGCTCCAGCAGAATTGATCGACGCCGTATCAGTTTTTACCAGCTCCTGCATCTGGTCGATGTCGGTATAGTACCGCCACCATATCATATCCCCATACTTCTGAATCCCTTTAATAATGATCCATGGCGGGTTTATTGTAGCTGGAACTGTTGCTGGACGGCGTGCTGGGTTTAATATTCTTGCTCCAAAAGCGGTGCGTAACGCTAATCTGCGGATCGGGATAGACGGAATCCCATTGGGAAAAGGTGTCGAAATCATACTCGCCGAACACCCAGAGGATCATGGCCGCCAGTTCAAGATTAATAAGTATCATAAGGCTTGACGGTATCCCAATAATCGGGATTGCTCTCCAGCACGATGTGGTTGCCGCGGACCCATTCTTTGAATTTAAACGCGCCAGTGCCGATGGGCTTGGCGTTTCGATAGATCGGTCAGCAGATTGATCCATTCATACAAATGGCGTGGCACAATCTGCGTTTCGGTGCCGAAAAGAACCGACCACAAAACCGGCGCCTGTTCACTGAGCCGCAGTACCACTGATCGTCAGGCGTTTCCACTGCAGATGGAACGTGATAGTTTTATCGTCCTCCGCTTGTTTCCGCGACCTCGCCAACTGCGGCTGCGGTCGGTACTGGCTATTATATACTGACCAGTCCGTCAAAGATACTGGAGGACACCACCACCGCCGGGCTAGAGATATTGATACTGGCTACCAGATCGGCCGGCTCTGGGGTGACGTTTAGGATCGTAGGTAGTATAATAAGTACCAGAGTTGCACTAGTGTCGGTAGAAATTATGCTCGCGCAACGTGACCGACGCGCCGATGATATCAAACAGCAATTGCACCAAGGTCAGCGATGCGTGGGTGGAGAGGGTTTTTCCTCCGTGACTGACAGCAAGACACTCGTGGCCTGCGCCGCACTACCTGATCCGACTGCGCAGCGCAGGCCTAGGCCTCCTATTCCAGCAATGTCGCAGCGTGCTCCAGAAAGGATTCGGCGCCAGCGCAGTGGGCAGTTATGCACCATAAAGTACTACGCAGCGCATTGATTCGTCCGTCGTCTG
>NZ_LECR01000090.1:60442-62810 GCF_001602625.1 Sodalis-like endosymbiont of Proechinophthirus fluctus | reverse complement strand
CCAAGCGGCCATCTGGCAGGGCCTCGTCGGCGGATACTGCGACATCGCACAGCGAGGTGGTACCGTTAGCTGTGCAGTGCTGACCCATGCCGTCCCAGTTATCGGTCAGGGTAATCCCAGTGCGATTGGCGGGGTACCAGCGCGAAAACCAATTGTCTTCCTCGTTTAGCGCGCGGATTTTTCAGTACGTCGGTAAATAGCGCGCCGGTACAATAGTGCTTTGTCCTGTTAAGACGGATACCACTCCTCGCTATCGGACGTGAGGCGAGTGGTGATTTCCCCGCGAAACTGTCCACCGCGCTCTGCGGTGGCGGTGTTCTGGATCGATCCCCGATATGGCACCGGGGCCGGCAACTCGCGGGTACGGTATAGGGATTTCAGCGGTGCCGTCCATAGGTGGGAGCTCGGCAAGATTTCCACGATCTGCCCGCCGTACATCACCGCGATGCATGTGGCGATATCATAGGGTATGGATGATAAACAGAAGGGTCACCCAGTGCGCTATTGCAAGGATTGTAATAGCGCACTGGTATGCGCCTGCAGGTTGATATCCGGAGCCGAAACTAGTTCATCGCAGATAACCAACGCCGGTTCCGGCGCTAGCGCGCTGGCGATATTCAGCTGTTTCACTCGACAACTGATGGGGAAAGTGCGTCAACAGCGCCAGAATGGCGCCCATATGAATCGGCACCCTCTCTGCCTTCGCGATGGTGTGCTGCCGCCGTCGTCGGCGATAATCATCGAAAAGTCCTAGTCTTGTGGTTGAGGATAGAGGAAAACAGGTATGAGTCATGGTTTCCGCTACTTCTTCGGCGATCGCCTGCAGTTTATGGCGCACTATACTATGGAAAGCGAAAGCGTAAGCAGGTTGATGTCCTGTGGCTTCGTCGTGGGTAGAGACTCTCCGGAAAAGATGTAAACAGCCGAGCTCGTACACCTGAGTGCTATCGCCGGGGTGCAACAGAACCATGGTTGAGGCAGAATCGATTATTACTGGACCGGACAGCTCGGCGCCGGCGCACAGGATTCCACATTGGTACATGGGGCACGAGATATTGCCGTCTAGATAGACGTGCCGGTTAAGATTGCGCCGGCGTGATGATCTCAACGTCGTGATTGACGCGTTCGTTCACTTCCAAACGCAACTGTCTATCAATCAGGGGAATTCGTCGTGCAGACGATAGCGGTGGCGCTTCGTTCATTCACTCAGCTCCAAACAGGTCGCGAAAGCTGGCATTGGTGATAAGCCCGACCTAAGCGCCGTTGCACTGTACTAGAATATTGGTCGCCACCATGGTTTCGTGAATAAACACCTGGGTGTCGGCGAGCAGCGCCGACAGACTTAGCCTGTGTTCTTGGGCCAGCAGCGCCAACCCATCGTGCTGGATCTGTCGGCACAGAGGGAGTTTTCACGAAATATAATCACGCTGTGGGATTAAGAGTAATGACATCGGTAAATATACCGACCACATCCACCCCAATACACATTTTTACCTCATCCGGATTGTGATTGTCATTTAGAAAGACATCGCTGTAAATGACTAGTCAGGCATGTCAAGGCGGCTAATGACCGAACCGGAGGCACAGAAATAGGGTTTCAGGAAATCAATCGTGAAGAAAATGACATTTTATTGTATTTTCTATGGGTAATTAGTCGTGGTCATTGCGTGCTGAGGTACAAATATAGAAGGGTAGCAGGAGAGGTATTTTCCACTGTGAATGCTATCGTGCGTGGGTGCATAACTTGATTAGTCACAGTGTTGATCGTCATAGCGACGGCACGCGGACAGAGCGGGCCACACGCGTCGGCGTCGATGCGACAGGCATTAGCAGAGATGGTGATGTCGCGATATCCATAAGCCGTCGTTATCACCTCAAAAAGTTTTTTCTTATCTGGCTTTGCTGCCAATCGCGAGAGTCGCCTATGTCCGTTTCCGCCAGCGGCATGCTGGCCATACCTGCCCCCGATCATACTCATTTCGCGATGGCACCCACAATTTGCGGCTGCCGGGCGGGTAACTGTTTTATGCCCATCATTACACTTGAGAGGATGCAATGACGTTGAGAGGATGCAATGACGCAATTTGATAAAAGATTCAGCCAGTTGGCGACGGGCCACCACCCTATGGCAGGAAATCCGGCAAACTAGTAGTAATTTGGCTACGTTGGCCATCGGTCCGGAGCTACAACGACCGCGCAGTAGATTTTTCCCACGGTGATGGTGATGGTGATGTGGATGCCCTTACGTCAGAGCCCGGCAATTTTGACGATTTCGTTAACGGCGTCTCTATTTAGGTAGTAAACGGGCCTATACCGGAGGAATACCGTGGCGATGCGACGATCCGCGTACAGCTGGCCGACCGGCTGG
>NZ_LECR01000090.1:54403-60417 GCF_001602625.1 Sodalis-like endosymbiont of Proechinophthirus fluctus | reverse complement strand
CATGACGGGTATTGACGATATGATTATTACCCGACTCCAGTGTGCGTTATTTTAAGCGCTGGCCGTGACGGTGGGAATGGGGATATAAGGTGGCCATCGTGCAACTGGATTATTTTGCCAACCGCAAATTAGTGCAGCTCTTGGGTGCACACGTCGTGCTGCCGGTGCGGCTGGACTATCTCAACAGCAATCACTCTGAGGGCCTCTATCTCCCCGCGCTGGAACACGTTTTTCGCACCGTTGCATGCAGCAAAGGCACTGCTAAAAGCAGTGAAAATATCGATGGCGCGCTGAGTCTAATGGAGTTTATTTGGGCAGCAGGGAGGGAATTCAGCGCCCATTCACGCCTGGAGGATTTTTCCTCTGATTTCCTTTCCGCCGAGCTGGGCACGGCCGGAATCAACATCCACGCCGCTGTGGGGTCTAGAAATTCGCCGGTAGAAATTCAGCTTATAACAACGGTGTCACGGTGGGAATAAGACCTACCTCGGCCACGTCGTGAGGGCCTGCGCGATGCGCATTTCCTACCGCATTCTCACGCTCAACGCCTGCTGAGTGACAATATCCAGAATAGTTTGTTTAACCGCTTGCGCGAGCAGTGGACAGCGATAGGGATTTGGACTAACACAGAGCAAGCGGCGTCAGTAGCACCGGCTTTATATGCGCATGATATAACTCCGGCGGGTATCATTCAATTGCAATGTGATCGACGACGGCAAAATTGTGGAGTCGATCCCCTGCGATGACTGCTTCATTGAGAGTGTGACATGGGTCGATATTTACGCCACTGCCCACGGTGTACTGCCGAACTGTATAAAGGCATCGTCAACAGTTTTGCACAGGAAGTAGTTGCGATTGGGTAAAATTAGCGCCATATCGATGATTTCTTCCAAGCCGATTTGCGTTTTATCTGCCTGGAGACAGCTGCTGACGAAATATAATCGCTCTTCCAGCAGGGTAAAAAACCGGATGCTGAATGGCATGGTAGTGCCGTAGAGACTGGTGCTCAATAGCGCCAGATCCAGACTGCCGTTCATCACCAATTCACTTCACTGAACACCGGAATTCTGGTTCAAATTCAGCGAAATGTCCGGATAGACCCCCTCGCACTGCCTTAAATAGAAGGACAGATAAATACTCTGCCATGGAACATTGCGTCAAGCCGATGCTGACGCTGTCAGACATATTCTGGCCGGAGGTTTGAACTTCCTGGTACGCCTGCTCGCACAAATGCAGAATTAACTGAGCGTTATAATAGAGGACTTTCCCTGCTTCGGTGAGCGGCATACAGTGTTTGTTGCGGATGAGCAATGTCTATTTTAACCCGTTTTCCAATACTGATTATGCTGGTTCAGGGTAGTTTGGGCAAACAAATAACATCTCGGCCGCCTGTATAAAGGCTCCCGATTTCTATGCTTTTAACAAAGTATTTCAACCGACTCAAATTCATGTTGTTTCCTTAGTAACAGGGATATCTTGACTATACTTAGAAAAGAGATAGCGATTACCTTGTATATTGAGTGCCATTTTTGAACGCGCACTAGCGGCGAGTTTGCTGGGAGCGGGTTTCTATAAATTGCGATTATCATCTTAGAGACAATCTGTCTTACCGTGCCTTGGGGCGGGTCGATATATTCAAGCTCACCGGTCAGCCTCAATAGCGACCCCCTTACTCGTAAGCAAGTAGACGGCGACCTTATAGATTAGCAGCGAATTAAGGCGTTGATTGAACTGATGGCTAGCAACTATCTTGTCGAAATCGACATCTATGAACACGACTGAAAGTTGAAATTATACCGTGATGAGGCAAACCTATGTTTGCCACCGTATTGATTTGATCGCCAACCGCAGAGAAATTGCGTTGCGTATTCTGCTCGCCTGCGGCGGTTTAGGACTGAAAACCATCGTCGCGCGTTCCGACGGTGATGCCAAGGCGGATTATATTCGCTGAGCCGGCCGGGTTATCTGTATAGGTCTCGCCACCGCAGGGGTGAGTTATTTGAACCAGGTGGCGTTACTCCTAACGACTAGGTCTATCAGCGCCAGGTTCACCCAGGCTATAGTTTTCTGTCGGAAAATGCTGCACTCGCCGAACGCGTTAACGCAGACAGACAGTCTGACATTTATCGGGCCAGATGCGGTATGCTTACGCACTATGGGCGATAAAATCGCCACTAAAACGGCGATGCGCGCCGCGAGCATGCCTTGCGTGCCCGGGGTATGATAGTAAGCACCGGAAGACGGCCATCAACTGGTGGCGATTGTCGCAGATATCGATTATCTGGTCATCATCAAAGCTGCGTGAGGTGACGAGCGTAGCATAAGGTTGTGCATGCTGCCGAAGCGTTACCTGACTCGGTGCGCCTGACGTGAGAGAAAGCGCAGCGTGCCTTCAACAAGGCCACCCTATATATCGGAAGTTTCTCGCCTATCAGCGCTACATTGAGATCCAAGTTCTATGCAATAACCACAGCAACGCACTATGGTTGGGCAGCTGGGATTGCTCCTTGTGGCACCGCCATCAGAAGGTGATCTGAAGAAGCCCCGGCGCCCGGTATTGCTCTGCTGCGAGTAGGCGAAATAGGCGAGTGCTACGTTACATCCTGCCGGAAAATCGGTTACAGCGCTGTCGGTACTTTTGAATTCCTATATCAGGATAACGTGTTCTTCATCAAGATGAATACACGTTTGCAGGTGGAACACCCGGTCACTGAAATAATTACCGGCATCGATATTGTCCAACAGAAAATCTGCACGGCAATCAGCTCGGCTTCACGCAGGCAAAGGTGCGCAGCGTCGGGCACGTGGTGGATTGCCGCATCAATACCGGAAAATCCCTGCAGTTTCCTACGCCCGGCTTAGTGATGCGCTGGCAGCCGCCCGGCAGTTTTAGCATGTGTATCGATAGCCATGTAACCACCGGCTATTGGGTGCCGCCTTACTATGACTATCGCTAAACTAATTACCCACGGCGCTGACCGGGAAGATGTTCTGGCGTGCATGATGTGGCAGGGCGCTACTCGAAACACGGGCGGAGGGTATAGACACTAATCTAGCCTTGCACCAATAACTGTTAGTCGATCCGGGGTTTAGTACCGACGGCGTCGATATTCATCATTTGGAACGCTGGATGGCTGACCGCGCAGCCGCATAGAGTATTCCCAGCATAGAGTATATTCCCCGTTGAGGAGTACACATGGATATTCAGGTATTATAACGATGAATGAACTTAATGGCACAAGCGCATCTCAGTTATCTTGTAAATATTGCTCATCGTAGGTTGAATTAAAACCACTGGCGAGAATTTTTATAGCAGAGGAAATATCCTTAAAATCCGTATTTTGTATCGCCAATGATAATATCCATAATTTTATGTGCTTTCTCGATGTGCAATGTTTGATCTTTCTGCCAGTCGAAATGTGTAGCAATAAACAACACCGGACTATCGAAGCCGGGAACATCGATATGCGTTATCAGCGCCATGCACTGCTCTGCCTTTCCCGATGGCAAAGGAATCACTTGAGTTTTAGCAATCTTGTATTTTGATAAAATACCCAGACCGTATTCACCACCATCAAAATAGATAGCTTTTCCAAAGGCATAGTGATAGTTGTTGGCGTTTGCAATCGTTTTCATCTGATCTATTTTTTTGGCTTCTTGCGGTTTTCTTTCCACCTCGGGTACAGTGATAATATCTGCTGCTATGTTTTTATATCCGTGTATTAAGCGCTGTAAAGTCAGTAATATTGTCCGAGGTTTCGTTTTTGCTGATGTTGTAGGTGTCGCCACGCGTAAATATGAGGTTTTGTGTTGGTGTAAATTTTATCTAGCACCTCGCCTTTTTGCGCTGCTAGTATTTCACTACCTGGTAATGTCTCACTGGCAAAGGACAGTAGGGTGAAACAAGAAAAGGACAGCTCTATTATCGTAAAGATTTTTTCATTAAAAAATTACTACATTTAAAGTGAATCTAACCAGGATAATATCGGTTAGAAGAAGTCCTGTTCCGTGATATTTTGTACAAAATTAATTGCTTCACAAATTGAGTTAAAAAAACGCCTTTTACTGCAATGTGGTCGATGCCTAAACGGTGGTGGCTTTACAGTGGCAACATCTCTCGGCCTTAGAGCCGATAGGTGGCGGAATTTTCAAGCTGTAAGGTCTACGTGATGCCATGAAGTTTATGGGATGACGGCTATGATACCGGCAGATTATCCCTTACTCTTTGTACCTTATCAGTTACTGTCCACTTCTATGAAAGGGCGCAGGCGTGATAGCAAACCCGACAACGCCAGGATGAACCGTCGATGAGGAGGCGCGGTGACGGTGGTGCAGCTGCCAGCCTAAGAAGGGGTGACAAAGGCGGCTTTCTCGAGCGGCGCTGACAGGCACACCTGCCGGTTCTGAGTTCATCTGGGGAGCAAATGGCTGTCCGAGGAGGTCCGTTTGGGTGTAGAACTTATCCCATCTCTTGCGGGGAGAGGGGTTGCGCCGCGGGTGCTTAACGTGGCGTATATGAGCAGGAAGACAAAAACTGACAAATATTGACGAAATATTTTTCCTGTTAAAACAACGGAAGAGCATTGAGTTATATGTTAAAAACATTAGATTACATATAAATTCGGACGCTTATGTTACTGATAAAACCACAATATATTTACATTAAGTAACATTTGTATAAAACGCTGTCGCTTATTCCTTTGGCCGCAGCGGGAAGCAGCGTGGCCACCCTAGCCAGCCCAGACGCTCGTTCTGCCGCGAAGAATGAAGACGTTAGCACCCACTATATCCCCACCTTCTTTAGTAATAACGAATGGTGCTTCTTGCTGGCCGCTACCGACTGCCTCATCTTTACGGATGAGAGTGGCCCGGGCGTTGCGATGGTTTTCATCGATAAACAGATGGAACTGTCCTACGGTTACGGCCACCTGTGGTATATGCAACCCACGTTTGCCGACGTCGTACCGGAGTGGGGTATTTCAATCGTCGCTCGTTCCTCTAGAAACTTACCGCCGCTGGATTCGTACCGTAAACGACCATTGTCAGCGATAATGGCAAAAGGTCTTCGCTGATCTAATGGCCACGTAACAAGACGATCTGCTGAGCCAACTGGAGAGCGGTAAATTGACATTTGCAGAGGTGCCCGGCGTACTCTTTTTTACCCGATTGCTGGACAATATCAAAGAAGGCCACCTTGCCGATCCACTGCACAGTGGCAACCAAACGCTGGCGCCGTGGAAAATGATTAGTTTCCCCGGCGCCAGAGTCGATTACTATCAGGCGATGGACGCGCTAAATAAACCTTACCCATAGGTCCCGTCTGTATTTCTCAGGGAAGAGAAGAGTTTGACGATGGTGTTAAAAAAAGGAACTGGTAGACATCGTTATCGCCGGTTTTGGCTGGACCGATGCTAGTATAGCAATGGAACTGGCGGATACCAGCTTAAAAATTCTGGCGCTGAAATGGGGCGAGAGCAGTGCGATACCTACCCAGATTTTTCCTATCCGAGTATCGCGGATGAGCTAACCCTAATGGCATACGGCTGAAGATGTTCCAAAACGCAGCGAAAGAGACGGTCACCCCGTGCGTCATACTCGCAGCGAAACGGCCTTACCCTATCGCCGATTCGGCTCTATGACTAACGTCGTGGAACATAGTTCCCAATCTTTGGGTGACGATAATCTTAAGGCCATGGCGGTCTATTTGCATTCTTTGAAATCTTCTGATGAGAAAATGGCCGTGCTTGTGCTGACCAGGTGGATGTGCGCAAACCGGGGGCGCAGGATCATATGGACAACTGAGTCGCTTGCCACCCCGCATCGATGGCGAAAGTTATAATCCTGCTTCTCCAGCATAAGCGTACTGGCGCCGCTGCGGGGGCAGCCGCCCCAAGCAAGAGTGGAACCGGTAACCCCGACGCCGATGACGATAACGTCAAACAGTACGGTCATGGGGTATACTGTATCGGCGCCAAAGCGTTATGCATCCAGAGGATCAATGTCACTATGTCATA
>NZ_LECR01000090.1:44392-54345 GCF_001602625.1 Sodalis-like endosymbiont of Proechinophthirus fluctus | reverse complement strand
TCGCATATTCACAAACGATTACCCCGACCTCTGGATACGACGTCAGCACAGCAGCCGGTGCACGGTGGCCAGTACTTTTTACTCCTGCTCGTACCGGGTCGGCACCTTACTTTGCTGGTTCATGCACAATAGCTACTTAACCTCGCCACCCGCCGCCATGATGACCCACGGCAGATTCTAGCTGACGTCAATGGATACCAGGTATTCCTCGCGCAGCGCTTCACTGTCGGAGACCATGATACCGGCATGCTGGCCCCTGGCCCGCCGGCAGGATGCGCTCGATAAACGGGATTTTCAGTATCGCGGAGGAGAGAAACGGCACCTAAGCATAGGCGCTTAGCGTCTGCTGAACTCCAGAAAAAAGCAGCAGCTGGTGGTAATACTGATCCCGAGCACCACCAATTCGTCGATGGTGGTGTAAAAGGCGACTAACGACGTGTGGGGGGATCGCTGGTGATCACGTCCGCGGGACTGACGCTGCGCATTACATGAAATTGCACCGGAAACGGCCAAGTATGAGGTATGGATGATAACCGTTCAAAGATGGTGTCCAGCAAGATAATGCCGATGAGCAGCCCATGCATCATCCGGATGACGCTACGGCCGGTGTTCACGGTGTCTCTCCCGCCGCTGTGCTAGACCCTGCCAGCGCAGAGTGCCAGTATCATCGATGCCTAATAAATCCAGCGCGCGACGCTGTAAGTAACCTGCCCGGATTGAGGCTGCTCGTGGTGCGCTGTAATACCACCTGCGCGCACGCGCAGTCGGGGTGTTTCTTGACCAGTATCAGCTACAGGAAAAGGCCTTGACGTCGCAGGCCAAAACTTGTGCGCCTCGGAGAGGTTATGGCGCTGCTGGCTATCGATACGCTGTATTGTGCATTAAACCATCTATTTTATGTTGCAGTAATTGCAATAGGTATGTATTGCAAGCGCCTTGCTATTGGTTAGTCTGGCACTTGGTGATAATGTTCACCGCGTCGCGGCCGGGTCGCACTATACGCCGATTAGGGAAGCCTTGATGGGTAACGCCATACCTCTCAGGTCCTCGACAAAACGTCAACATATTATTTATATTTGGTATCTTAAGTATGATAGGACGGAATTTGCGGCAATACAGCCCAAAGCAGCGCCCGGTTGACCAGGAGACGTGAAGCTGTGCGATTAAGGGAAAAGCGCCACGCAAGGGAGCAGGCACGAGGTATGATCATGCGGGTGTTCCGCTTTACACTATATTATTACCATGTTATTACCATCTGGGTAGGTTGCGGCACTTTGAATGAGACGATAGCTAGCGGTGAATATAAGGAACTTTAATAACGTTAAATAGGAAATTTATATTTCATATATAGACATTAATTTGCACTTCTTGTTTCTATCCAAGGGGAACGGGCTTGAATGGGCCCCTTAGACCGATTCACTACTAACACAGTATTCACTTGGCGTGTCATCTCTCGCCTAAAAGACGAGTCTGCTGTCCGATACAGCATAATGCTAGGCGGCACATCTGGCGATCGTTTTACAAGGAGCACTACCCCACCAAGCTATGGCGATGAGTTGTCCTCGGCTATGGAAGAGGTACAATTAACCAACGCCGGCGCGCCCGGGTACGAAGTCATTAGTGACTGCTTCCCATTGGGGTTGCTCCACCTGCGGTAGCGGAATGTTTGGCACTCGTACATCGAGATGAGGGAAACAATAACTCATTCACCATGTACATTTCTTTCAAGTGGGGATAATTTGATAGGATAAGGATGTCAATACCCAGTTCGACATACTCCTGCATCCGTACAGGCTATGGTAGGACCATCTCCTGCCATAGCCTGTGCCCGCGTTGCTGCGCACGGGGGAGGGCCCCATGCCGGCCCACAGATTGGGGCTAATTTCGAGCTGATCACGGCGGGGGCCCCGCCGTGTAATGCGGCCATGCGCCGTTGGCTAACGGAATTGGTGTTGGCAAACGCCAGATGGGCTTTAGCGATGGTGGCATCATTGATGCGGGCAATGAGCCGGTCAGCGGCACGTATCATGCTACTTCGGTAGTCTCGCGCACGATGATATGTAAAAAGATACTGAACTGGACTTACCCACCTTTTGGGTAGCGGCCAGCGTTCGTACGCCATCGATTTTTTCTTTCACCAGCGGCTAATGTCTCTTCTGAAGAACTAAAGCAGCGGACGCGGCTGCTGCACCGGCAACGCGCGTCTCTAAACATGGATGAATTCCGTGGATTCCACATAGCGCTTGCCGGTGGTCATGAAACACGCCATCACAGACCAATTCTTCTGGATTGATACCGGTAATCAAATTTAACAGCGCGCGGTCATTGGACAAGAAATCGAGCGTGGCCGCCTGGCGCTCTGCCTAGGCGGGTGAAATTATGTCGGGGTGCAAACCTACCAATAAGCGTAGGCGCTGCGTCACTGGGATAAGCGAAGTCGCCGCCAGTCAGGCATCTTTGCAAGAGCGTCTCGTCGGGATCAGTACGCCGCCAAAGCCGAGTCGATCTGCCACTTGGGCAATTTGTTGCAAATAGCTGTGATCGACCGGATGCGCACCTTCGGCAGTGCCGAGATAGTGGCCGCCACCGTGGGTAGGTAGAAGTCAGAATAGGGATAAGCTCATGTGTTTCTCCTTAGTGATGGGCTGGCGGAGCGCCAGCCCAGATTCAGCTATCGATGGCGACCTTCACCAGCATCAAGTGATTAGCTAAAGGTCAGCGGTTTACTGCTGACGAGCTGCCGTTTGCGCGCTGATGGGTATTATCGTCATGGGCAGGCGGTAGTGGTAGTCAAGAAAGAGGGCGATCACCGATCTGGGCAGTCCAAGGGTGTGTCGACCAGAAAATCGACACTGGCGTCACGGTCGCTGCAGGTAAGAGTTTGTCCGCCTGGCTAAATCGTGCTAGCACGTCGCTGACAAACGGGACATAGGACTGTGCAAATTCGCGCGGCGCTAGGTAGAAAGAGTTAGTCAGGTTGAGATCGCGCCCGTCGGTCAACACCCGCACATTTCCCTGCAAACAGAGCGGCAGAGTAGTCAGGATTCCAAATGGCCCAAGCAATCTACATTACCCTACTGGAAGGCAGGGCAGGCGTCCGCTGGTGTTAGATAAATGGGAGTGTTTCTACAGTAGACGGTGCTATTTTGCCAATATCATACTGACTGACTCTTTCTGATAACCTATCCTGAAATTTTCAGGGCGCCTCAGGGGCTCCACCGTTGCGCTGCCTATCATAAGGGGTTTTAGCGCTGTCGCCCATAACTTATAAGCCAACCTGGGGGAGATAACGTTAGTGAAAGACGCCTGTCGAGTCGACTCCGGCCTGGCCTACGGCGCTGTCCCAGTAGGTATATATCAATTCGGCTGATAATCATCCTGTCTATGCTCCTCCTTAGGCTTGGAGATGATCCGGTTGTCGACCGACCGCTGTCAAGAGTGATTAGTGTGTCAGTCATAGCTTAGGGAGCTAAATAAAAATATGGCTATAACTTACCATAATTAAACTATAGCTGATGAGCCCTTGACGGCGATTGGTTAAGATTAAGGGGGAAGGAGCTACATGTCAGGATGAGGCAGGTCGCTAGCCGCCGCTCCGGGCATGGTATCAAAATAGGGGAAGAAACTCACGATGCTGTCCGCAATGGCGCCAGCGGTATTTTCTGCCGGAAGGCGGTCGTGGCCTAATAACCATTCCTCTTCCGGGTTTTAGTGATAAATGAGGTCTCCACCAATAACGAAGGAATGGGCGGGGATTTTAATACGGTAAACGTCGTCTACTCGGTAGTTTGAGTATGCAAGGTGTGTACAGGCCACAATGTGCTTAACATACGCTTTCCCAGCAGAAGCTATTATCGATCGCTTTCCCAGCAGAAGCTATTATCGATCTTATCAGTTTGGACTAGATAAAACAACGCCTGCTAGAGATAATTCTCTTCGGGGCCGCATGGTTGCCGCTTACGAAATCCATGGCATTCTCCTTTTGTGAGAAATAACGTGCCATAGTGCTACTGGCTCCTCGGGTAGAAAACGCGAAAACCGACGCGCCATTGGCGGGAATGGCTAGTGTAGTCATCGGCATGGATGGACATGAACAGATCGGCTCCATGCTGATGGGAATACCACAAGCTGCGCCAGCGAAATAAAGTAATCTGTATCGCTGATCAGGTGAACCTGGATATGTGGGATAACGCGCCAGCAACGCGCGTATGTGGTGGGTAATTTCAAGCACCACATGTTTTTTCTTCTGATTACGCCTAGCCGAAACCGCGCCGGAATCGATCCCGTCGTGGCCGAAGGTCGAGTATCACCTGCTTGATTACATCTGCTGGTCTTCTGTGGACCGAAGCTAAAGCGCGTAGCGTTTTATAGCGTTTTTATAGCGTTTTTATCACGCTTTGCGCTGCTACGTTGGCCCTTTCCACTCTTAATAAAGACATCGCGCCATGCTCGTGAGTAATAACAAGTGTTACGAGCTGCAAAAAAAGTGTTGTTAAGGGCTTAATGCTATGTTCTGACTCGAACGAGAAAATTTATTGTATAACACTTTATCAGCACAATGGGCTTCAGCCGACCAGGTCTTGGCGCTTAAGGGAAATTTCCCCGCTGGTGATAACCGAGGTGGAGCAACAGCTTCCAAATCCTGCAACGCCCGAGTCAACATGGCTTATTGTTCGGTGAGTTCCAGATTGGCGATAACAGGGAGATTGTTAATTTCGGATGACAAGGTGAATAACGGGGAATTATGGGTAATTATGGGGAATGTCTATTTTTTCAGATTATAATGTTTTATCTCTTGAAGATAAAGAGATGGCCAATATCAATGACGGGATTCACGGCGAACCAGGTCCGATAATCAGTCTACGCCCTCTTGACCTAGTTAAAGAAGTAGCTGATTTTTTTTGGTTGACGATATCATCTAGGTGGTGCGCGGATAGCGCGGATAGGTATAAAAGGCCGGTACTAGTAGTATAATAATGGCGCCCGCCTCGGTCAGGGATACTAGGGTGCGCAAATAGCCCAAATGCAGTCAAGAAAGCCTGTGAAGGTGTGCCGATCAACATCGCCGCTTCTAGCAGCTTGCCCATTTTCTCCGTCTTTTCACGATAGAGGGCCAAACAGTTCTGGGGTGTCGCAAGACAACAACACAATTCGCTATAGCTGATATACATCACCTGGTGATATAAGACAACGTACTCGATAGCCTCGGGGGTTGTCAGGGGTAATGTCCGCTTTGGCCGCCGACTATAGACGCCAGATTACTCCATTAACGGCAAAAAGTCCCCGTCCCCGGCCTCAATGCCAGTCACTTTAGCGAGTTGATCACGGCTACCGTACACATTCTTCACCATGGGAAACCTTCACCATGGGAAACGCGGTGCTTTTCACTTTTTTTTAAACAGGATGGACTAAGCCCATTTTATTCTGCGCCTGTTGAATTGATGGTGGCCAATTCGTGAAACGAGTTAATCTCCTTTTCGACCACCACAGATCGCCGTATTCTTCAAATCGAAGAATAAACTCCCTCATGGCTAGACTCTATCTGTTTTTGATATTGAATGAAGAAGACGTGATGCGGCGGCTCGGCCGAGCTTCATGGGAACTACGCAGGCGATAACGGTCTCCCGGATAAAGAAAACGGCTGCGGGTAACAGGAACGCCGTCGCGCCAGGTAGATCGATCGAGCAGCAGGCAGGGTTGCCCGGCATCGATTTTTAAAAGTAGCTGGATTTCATTGTTCGCCCGTACGGCGCGGATCATATTGTCTACTGTAGTATTACGCAACAATAAACTGTGGGATGGCTGGATCGTAAAATTCTGCTCCAGATAGCCAGGTGCTTCGGCAGCGTTAACAAAACGATCTTCTAATTGGATAGGCGTGCCGTCTTCGAGATGCAATAGACGTGAATGGTAAATATCCTGCCCGGAGGGCAGAGGCAACATACTGCGCAACGGGCTCTCTGGCGGCAGCACCAGATGGGAAATTACCTGGCAATAATGCACACCGCCATTCTGGGCGATTTCTTCGGAAATATTGGACAAGGTAAATACCACGCGTTGCATACGCGGCCCCACGACAAAGGTTCCGCGCCCTTGAATGCGGATCAGCACACCTTCCGCTTGCAGCTCGCGCAGCGCTCGCCTGACGGTCAAACGGGATACGCCAAACTCCTCGGCTAGCTGCTCTTCCGACGGTATTTGAAAGTCGCTTGGCCATTCTTCAGCCTCGATACGACGGTCAATGGAAATTTTGATTTGCTCATACATCGGCTGGTCATTAGTCATTTTTTTACTTCTTAAGTGATATCATTTTTGTTAAAAAAATATGGTAAATATTATATTTTTTATAATATAAAAAATCTAAATATATTTTATTGCATGTTTAATCTAAATTATAGCGTTCATTTCACGCCACCGTCAGCTTTTTATCTACATTTTTGTATACTTTTATCACTTTTACTTGTCTGTACCATACCTTTTCCATTGACTTTACATGCCAAATTTTTTCTCTGAAGGGGAGAGAACTACGTCTGCGAACGCGCTACACCTTGTCCATGTATATACTGGCGGAGAATGGCTACCGCCTTCATCTGGGCGCTATTTCGATACCGTTGATCCGTACACGGCCAAACCCCGTGGGCGTGGGTCGTCCCCCCAGAGGGAATAAAGACGACGCTTGCCGGGCCGTTGAAATCGCCCATCAGGCGTTCAAAACGACGATCCCACGGGCTGCATTCTCTACCGTTTTGCCGAACTTATCGAAAGCCACGCCGACCAGCTTGTCGAGCTTGAAGTCAGGGACAATAGCCGCCTGCTGGAGGATATGCGTCACCAAATCCGTTATATCCCTCACTGGTATCGCTATTACGCTGAGCTGGCCAACAAAATTGAAGGGATGGTGTATCCCTGCGATAAACTGGCCCTAAGCCTATCTCGTCACTAGCCCCTAGGGTTTTTTGCGTGGGCATCCTCCTGCCCTGGAATGCGCCGCTGTTGCTGTTTTCACTGAAAGCCACGCCGGCGCTAGCCTCTAGTAATAAGCTGATGATGAAGCCAGCGGGGCATACGTTGGTCAGCGCTCTGAAGTTAGTGGAATTAGTGGCGCAGGAGTTCGTTAATTATATTCTCAGCCATTACGTCCACATCTCGCCTTCGTGACCCACAACCTTTATGCGCCGGCGGTGAAAAAATATCACCATCCATCCCGGTATCCCGGTCGATTTCAAATATGCCAGTCTGCTGGTGAAATACGATACTTTTAAACACTTTTATTTGCTTGACCAGCAGAAGGTAACTGAACATAATCATAATGGCAGCAGAGTATCAATGAAATGTTGATGTAATAAATTTTGCGCTGCGGGTCAAGTAGTACGAGTGCGTTTTTCCGGTGAGTCCTGACGTTTTACTGACAGGTATAACATGGAGAAATTAAATGTGAACAGCGTGAGTGATAACGTAATGCAGGTGAAGGGTATCGTTAAGCGTTATGGACATGCTATTGTGGTGAATGGTGTCTCTTTTGATGTAAAACAAGGCGAACTTGTGTCTTTTCTGAGGCCGAGAGCGTCTGTGGTAAAATCATCATGTTACGTATGATAGCCGGGTTTGTCGATCTGTCAGGCGAAACGATTAATGTCCATGGCTGCGATGTTACGACCTACATCCGAAAAAAATAGAGGATTCCCTGGGAGTTGTCGGTTTGGCGGGCTGTGAATCGCGCCTGCCCAGGTGGTATCTCTCGAGGAAACAGCGCGTCGCTCTAGCGCGCGTTGGAGTTGGAGCTGGAATTATTATTGATGAATGAGCCGCTGAATAATCTGGATCGCGCGCTGCGCGCCACGATGAGGAACGAATCAAAGAGCTGCAAGGCAAGAGAAAATGAAGACGTTGTTATACAACATGCACGATCAGGAAAAGCCTAGTCTATGTTGAATCGTGTCGTCATCATGAATAAAGGCAATATCGAGCAAGTTGCAGCATCCCATGAGCTATATAGATCGCCTTGTAGCCCTATTTTGTAGCCGATTTATTTAGTATTACTAATTTTCTAGAAGGATTTTTGGTCGATTATACTCTGAGTGCGCCGAAACACTGCAGTTTCAGTCCGGATTGACCATCCGCAGCCGTCAGTTAGTACCGTTTGCTGGAGAGGGCGCGTATTATGGCGCTGTTGTTCCCGGAGCGGACTAACCTGTTGACCGAACGGCCCATCAATGGGGACAACATGCTCAGCAGCTTGATCGTTTTTTCCAAATATTACAGCTCGGTGTCGCGCTATAGCGTGCAACTTACCCAAGGCAATGTGTTACGCGCGGAAGTGCATCACTTTAATAAGGTTCATCACAATGGTTTCCCGGTTTGGTTGATCGATCTAGGCTATTTGCGCATTATTCCATTTGACGGGGAGCACTAGATGCTGCGAAAACTCGATCCCTCCCTATTACCGGTCCTCATGATTCTGGCGATTTTCGCCGTATTGCCGATGCCTTGGGTAATCCGCACTAGTTTAAATGGTTCCGTAAACGCGGCGATGTCGGTTTCGGTTTACGGTTTCAGCTATTACGTGAAATTTCTCAGCAGGCAGTAGTATTTGATAAATACCCGTAGTTCTAGTTGAAAATCGCGTTTCTCGCTACTGCTATTTCCACCGTGTGCGGCTTATCCTATATCGCTGTATATCGCTATAAGCAGCGGCCTGCAGCGCAGTAATATTACTATCCTTTCACCATTGCCCATTTGCTCATCGTCCTAGTGATGTTAGTGTATGACTAGATTATTATCTTTCTCAGCGGTGGGTTAATTAATTCGCTGATGATCGCCTTACATGTCTATCAGCAGTCAGTAATCTATATATGTAGGATATCAAATAGATAGTGATTTTTATTTATATTGGCATCACTTATATAGTATTATCACTGGTGGATTCGATTGAAAAATTAACCAATTTTTGGAAGAAGCGACCCAAAATGTGGGCTCTGGCCCGTGGAAATCGTTCTGGAAAATCACATTTCAGCTTACCATGCCTGGCGTGTACGCCGGAATGAAGATTATATTTCCCCTGAACTTCTCCACCTTTTCGATGCCTCTAATGATTGGCAACAGTAACATGCAGATGCTGGGGTTGATTATTTACCACAATGCTTTGTTGAATAATGACCTTCCGCTTAGATCGGCATTATCAGTCATTATGAGCCTGGTCAACGCCGCGGTGATTATCGGGCTTATTTTCCTGTTCAACAGGCTGTTTTTCGTAAGCTAGAGACGGTGCGATAACACAGTTTGATATACGGCGCTGCGGTCCGCAGCTTTTCACCTTCTTATTGATATTTTTCCTGTTTTTTTCAATTATTTTACCCTGCCGGCGATTCGCATCGGTATTTTTTCCAATGTGGTGCCGTGCTTTATATTGTCCTAGAACGACTCCCCTATTTCATTGTTTCTATCGCTGCCAGGTTGGATGCTGTTACCGGTCGAGGTCTATTTTTAATATTAAATTTTAATATGACGCGGTGAGCCGCGACATTAGCCAGCGCGCTTATCTTGATCTCTCTCATCGTTATGGTGATTATTGACCTGGTCTCCAGTTTGAGACGCGTTTTTCGTCATTAACGGCGCTAAAACCGCAATATTCCCCCTGAGGCTCCGGCGCGTGTGGGTAAGGTATCTCTGGAAGGGTGGCCGTTATCCGACAAGTTGGTGAGGATCGCCTCGCCAACCGTTCGCCGCTATAACTATGTATTGCTTACCGTTAATCTGATATGACATCGGCAATCTGATACGACATTGGCATCGCCTATACCCCCTTTAGGCAGACGTGCTTGCCACACTATTTTGCCGGTGTGTGCGTCGATGGCGCACATATAATTGTCCGCAGTGGCGCTGATAAAGACCGATTCCGCCATTCGTCACCATATTTGCCGACAATATTGAAAATACCGGTGGGCAACGGCAGG
>NZ_LECR01000090.1:35586-44370 GCF_001602625.1 Sodalis-like endosymbiont of Proechinophthirus fluctus | reverse complement strand
ACAGCCCGATATCGTGGGTGGTGCCGATCCAGATGCTGTTAGATGATTTGTGTTTCACTAAATCAATCGCGGTCAGTGTGCCCCAGAGAGGCTCATTACAAGGCACGCCAAGGGCTTAAGCGGACCGTACCGATGTAAGTCGTGCCGTACTGCAGCGAGAAATTGCCTTTTACCGGCAGTTCGTTGCCCTGGCCTATTCCATTTTTGCACTAATCCCTGTTGCTCGGCCTGGGGGCACTGGCGCCATGCTGATCATAAAGGGAATGTACTTTGCATTGGTCACCAGGATCTTATGCTTTGTGTCAATAGACGCAATGAACGTGCCAATCGATAACGCTATCAAAAGCAGGATAGACGATGGTGCTTTTCAACTGCGGCGGTGTAAACTGACCCTTGTTATAGTAGGCATTACGGAACTGAATGCAGCACATCATTTGATTTATCTGAGTCGCGCCACCATATACTGTGTTCCGTCATATCCTGCGGCACCAGAGCGACGGGGCATCCCCACGGAGAAGGGCTGCATCGGCGAGGTATGATCACTGCGCACCGCACCTTATGGTTGTGGACCAGCTTCTCCTCAACCGGCGAAATCGGCTGACCTATCTCGTGATTAAGCACGAAAAATTCGCCGCGTTTTTGGTAGTCTGTACCAGCGTCGCACCGATTGGCCGTCAGTACCGGGTAAATCCACCACCGATGGACCGACTGACATATCGAATTCCCACAGTTAATGATGGACGTTCTGGAAGCGCCAGCGTGGCTCGCTAGTTTCTATATCCAGAGCGATGGTGGAGCTGCTGTATTGGTCGTCGAACGTCCGGCATCTACCGCCAAAATAATCGGGTGTCTCATTGCAGGCGGGTACCAGACTTAGCTTCGGATCGCGGTGAAGACCCCAGGAATTTGGCGTGCTGCGGGTAAACTGATCTCTGGGTCCCAGTTTCCAGTTTTGCAGATCATGGCCGACATCTCAGGATCAAATCAGCTCTCCCATCAGAGGATTGAAGAAAAGCGCACGCGGGGCCGGAGCGCTAAAAGGTATCGCGGTTGTCGTAAATCCAGCCGCTAAGAATTAACCGATCGTTGACCACCATTAGCGGCTAAGTGACGAAATGGTAGCCCGCCGGCAAATTGCCTAGATATTGCTTCAGTGAGATATAGTTGTTTTCGCCGAAATCCCGATAAAGCTAGCCCGTTTACGCTTTGATAGCCATCATGTACGCATCCAGCACCGACGCGATATATGTGCTCGAGGCAAGCCGGTTGCAGTTCCCGCCAGCGCTTTGTAATAGCTTACGCCTCGGCAGGACAGATAGACATCGTAGCTGGTGTCGGCTTTTGGATCGAATTTCCATTTCAGCTTGCCGGTATTGGCATCGATAACTTCAACCCAACTGTGGCCGGAAAAGACATACACCGCGTTATCGACCTTGATTGACATATCCTCAAAGTTAAATTCGTGTCCGGCATCGGTGTCGCCCTGATCTTCATTGGGACATATAGTATTACCCGTACGCCATGCTCCTGGCCAGTTTCAAATTTTGCACGTTATCGGCATTGATTTGAGTTAAAAGAGAGTAGCGATCGCGGCGGTGTGGCCGTAATAATGCTAATCGCTATCGGGGACGGTGGTATCATGCGCATCGGGACCTGGGCAGTTAAATCCGCGTTGCTGGTAATGTCCACCTGTCGCGTCGTGGTAAAGGCCAACACACCGCAACCGTCGCCACTACCGCCACGGCCAATGTTAAATGCCTGGCCCGCGCCAGCGGAAACAGTTTTTGTCGCACCCAGGGTAACAGCAGCAGGATGCCGAGAATAACAAGTAGAGACCCCAACTGCCAGAAGCTTAATCTCACTTCGTAAAGCAACTACACCAGGGTAGCGATAAGGATCAGCGTCATGGCCTACTGTGCCGAGCTGCGTCTGGCCTAGAGAAGACCTACTAATTAAAGAGTAGCGCCAAACCAGCAAGATAATAGGCCGAGCTGCTAAGAGCGAGTAACCAGACTCCGCCGATGGTTAATACCAGGCCGATGAGAAAAATAATAATGCAGGTGATCCAGGGAAGAACGCCTGGCTGTCTTTCATTTAATATATCTCGTTCCTTATCATCGTGAAAAAATCCGGTGACCTTCGACTTTTACCCTCGCTAGAGTTAAAGGTGCAAGCCATCTTATTGTCGCACTTACTCCCGCCACTTCTCCATAAAAGGGCGTCGCGCTGGCCGAAACGCATTATCAGTCGCCGAGAGCGCCTGTTGTGCTTCGTGCGCTGCAGGAGAAGATCTACGATAAAGCCGATGAAGACATATTTAAAGTGCATGAATATCAATATGATTCTTTATCAAGCATTACGCCGGGAATTTCTCTCGCTGAACGTGTAAGTACGATTTTGCTTGCAACCTGCGGGGAGCTGCAATAACGACTATCCTTGCATATATTTTATGTATGAAATGATAAAAAAACGGGCAAGTCCTGAGTTAATTTTATGATAAATATGAGTTTTAAATATGTATTGTTGCCGTGGTTTATTACTTATTCAAAGTACAATGGAAGTATCATATCACTTACTTAGTGATATGTTGAAATTAATTTTCACATTTTTAGGTATGCTGAAATATTTATTTCTATCATATCTTTATAACAAGATGAATAATCAGTTAGTTCTTCAGGTCTAATTGTTATTATGCAATGCATGTCAAATCGTATTAAAGTAGATGGGCGAAAGACTTCGCGCAGTTAACCTCTGGGCACAGTCGCACTGCGTCGGCGTAAGTGTGCAGCAAACCTGTGTTTTGCTGCAATCATGCCCGGTCCAAATCGACGATGAAAGGAGCGACCATTTAGTTTACCTATCATCGTCAGACCGTAATTAACGTGTATCCTTATATGGCTGTATAGCCGCTGTATAAGATGAAGAATGGTATCATAATGGTGTCATAACCAAGGCGTTTCCCCTGTAAAGAGTCTCAGGTAGGTTGCGGAATGCCGCATTGCCTATTGACTAGATTACACCGTGTGTAACTACAGTGGCAGGTGGCCTTAAAACTAACAAGAACCACTGCTATTGCTCGGAAGAGTATCTACCTTGACAATAATATTAGCTATTAATCGATGGAATATGACAATATGTGATGAGAAACGACGATACGCTCAAAATGGATGTTAATATAAATGACGATAAAATAAGCAAGGCAATAATCATAATAATTATTGGGAATAATTTTTCATGTTAATTTTACCAATGCAGAATTTTATAAAAAATAATTTGTTGACTTGCCAGAAATTATTAGGTTAATAATATCTCTTAACTCGGTCTCCGGTATTCCGCTTGTAGGGTCATATTCTTTGACATCCGTATTGCGGTTTACTTTCACCGGTTTCGACTTTACTGTGGCAGATCCCATCGTTTTATCCGCCTTTGATACGGTAATACTATTTTAAGGGTAGAGAAAATTCAGGTTATTACCACGTGAACGAAAATAGTTTAAATCATCAGCCGTTAAAGACGACAAAATTAATATGTTTCCGTTATCCTACCAACTAGCTAGAGACGTCGTAAAGTGATGTTTATTGTTCATGAATATCGAATTTACAATTTTCCGTTCATCGGCTTCACGCACATTTATTGAATTGGGTAAGGTTTCCTCTGCGTTGGAATTATTACTTTCCTGAAATTCAGCACGAAAGTGTGACGCAAGGAGTGGATAGTTTTCTATGGTGCCTTATCCTACTGCGTTGTAGCTTCTTGTTAAGCTATTAGCAACATGATTAATACCATTTGTTGAGGACAACATGATATAATATTTATAGTATCCTTCATTTTTCTGCTCTATTTTTTTAATTTAGTTAAAAGAGAATTAAAAGTGGATGAAGTAAATTGATTTACTCTCAATTCTTTCATGAATTATTTACGATCAACATCGTTGATATTATTCAAGTATTTATCAAACTTGGCAAAATGTTGTACTTTATTTTTTCTGTAATTTTTCCATCTATCAATTTTTTGATAATTATCATTTTCAATGAATCAAGATATGTTAATTTCATCTGCGTGCTATTTATTTTGTAATATTTAAAGAGATAGGAATATTTCATCTTGTTGTTTGCAGGGATATTAGGTCATTTCTGCATAACAGTTTTTTGAGGGCTTTACTGATTAAATAGTTTTCTTTTATTTATTTATTTATTTATTTATTTATTTATTTATTTATTTATTTATTTATTTATTTATTTGGTAGTATATGCATTATGCTTCTCTGAAAATGTTAAATTTTTTAATATGTTATGGATATACTGATTGGCTTTAAATTCAGCATTAGATATTTTGGCAGAGATGATATTTTGAGTAATGTTCTTATATATTTTATTTTAGTTGTTGTCAGTGATAATTTTTGTGCTATTATTCGTATAAATTTTGTAAAGTAAAGGAGAATTTCTGAGTTTCATAAATCCTCTCTTATTTTAAAGTTAATGTTAAAAACATTTATATTTTAATTTTTTTGATAAAGGAGATTATTATTAGATAAAAATCTCATTGACCTCATTAGAGGTTGTTTATAATATATAAATTATCATTATTAGAATGATAATTTCCGATAAAAGTAATAGGCATATGTTTATATATATAAAATATAGAAATCTAAAAAATGTAATTAAAATGTGTATTAGTCACTTTATAAATTATAATTCTTTATCTCAACTCATTAGTGTCTAAGTTAAAATAACTTAGAGAATTATATTATCAAATACTAACTACCCAAAAAAATATTGATTTTTCCTATTATTAAATATTGATTTTTTCCTATTGTTGATGACGGTAATTGTATATGGCTCGGTTAGTTATGACTCATTATCGTTTAGAAAATATAATTGACAGCTTGCGTATATGATAAAGGGAAGGCGCTAATGTGATTGAGAGGACATAGAATCTGAATATGGCGTAAATGCTAGTTTCGATCGGTCATATTTTTTCGTGTGAGTTGATAATTTCCAGAATAGTATTCCTAGTGATGTCTCAGTGCGACGAGTTTAATTCAAACTATAGGATGGGTTTTTTGCTACAGAATCCTAGCTGAGAAATTTATTTGGGATAGTATCTCCTTAATTTATAAGATACTATGATAGTATATGTCAGATATTTATTTTTTAAAATTATAATTATTGTGGAAGACTAGTTACTGACTACAGAAACGATGTCAGGTGAATATTACTCTATTGAAGAATTCTATTCTAGAATGTCTAAACGCGGTTTTCGGCATAAACAAATAGTAATTGCTATCCTGTCTGACTTTGCTATGGAGAGAGCGATAGGTGTTGTTTTATTTTTTATGGAAAATGTCCTAGGGTAGGCTTTCATTATTCTTAGTTTTTTTGTAATTTTACTACATATTGAATTATGGTAATAATCAATTAGCTTTTTAATAAAATTAAAAACCTATATTATATTGCTTCTTTATATAAAAAAGCAGCTGATAACAAGGCTGATGTTATCTGTTTTCATGAATTAGCAACGACAGGCTATACGCCTGATCTCTTAGGATAGAGATTATGGCATCTTAGTGAAAACCGGAGAGAAGAGACAGACCAATCTCTATCAGAGTTGGTCCGAAAGCCAGGGATAATTATCATTTTCAGCTTTGTTGAGCACGGTGAAAGAACAGGCCAGATATATAATTCAGCAAGGAGAGCCATCGGAGGTCAAAACTGGCTGCACGCTCAGCATAAAATTCATTTATGGGCAAGAAAAAATGGTTTAGCGAAGACATGTAGTATGCAATTATCATCATACCCTTAGGCAAGATAAGTATAATGGTTTGCTATGATTTAAGTTTTCCGGAAGTCGCGCGAATTTTTGCGCTGCGTTTTGCGCTGCGTCATGTCAATATTCTGTTTTTGTTTGCAGTCTGGAGCGGAGATTTAGTCTACATGTGAGATATCAACTGCGCCGAGCTGTAACTGGAAGACGTTATTTTTCTGGTCGTGGTTAATCGTTAGGGCAATAGGGCGAACTATACCCTTTTGGCAGCAGTCAGATCATGGTGCCTGACGGCCAGCGTGTTGTCTTGGCCACCGACAAAGTGGAAGAGCTAGTCTACGGTAATATTGATTTATCACAGTTGGAAAATGTAAGAATGACATTGTCTTATAGAAAAGATGTAAAAATTCCATTTTATAAAGATCACTATGACGAGGATTAGGAGCAGGTTCACGGAAGATCCGTTTGCCAAGTTTCCTCACTGTATCTCACCTTATTCCCCGCCCTGATAAAGCTATTGCCCACCCGGCCCACGATAATCGTTGATTCGTCCAGAATTGGCGTTTCCACCACTCCTGGGTGCATGGTGTTAACCCGAATATTCGCGCCAGAAAATTCAATGGCTGCCCGCTTTGGTCAGCTCATGCACGCCCCATTTTGACGAAGCATAAGCAGCAATTAGGATAGCCTATAATCTCTGCCATTGAGCCAAGGTTAATTATACTGCCTCTCTCTACATTTCCTGCAATCATCTGTCGGAACGCTGGTTATGCGATGATTGCGTAGCTTTAGTCTGGACGCAGTGGAAATGGAAATACGAAAATCTGCGTCACGATGCCTTTTCCTTATACCCCACAGATTGCGCTCAGATTTGAGCCGTGCGGCAATCTGACTCATGATGAGAATTTACTGAGCGCGAAGGGAATTAACAAGAATACCGTACTGACAGTGTCCAGCCATGCACTCATTCCTCATGTCCTGTCAGGTGCTGACAGGACACCCACACTGCAACGCCGACTGGCAGCAATGTTTGTGCAACAGTTCCCGCTACAATCATCGAGAATTAGATAGCCGTACCGCCTATCAAAAAAGTCTTTCAGTGGCACTAGAGTAATGATGACAACCCGGTATTGCAGTATGTGCGTCAGAGGCTTTTATCCCTAATAGATGGTGGTTATGAAATTAAATTCTGATATGTCCTGGCGTCATATACGTTTCTTCAAATCATGAATTTTCGGAAAAAATGCCAGACCTCCGGCAGAGTGTCCCCTGAAAGGTACAACGCAAAGGCCGTTTGAATTATTTCTGATTGCTCGTTGCTATTGAAATTATCTGTCCTTTCAGGATTCTAATTATTACATTATATAAATAATAATTATATATTATAATGATAAATATAATTAATCATATAAATATACGAACAAAGCAAATCTGCCATCGCATCATCTCGGGAATTAATTTCTCTCTGGGTGCACCAGCGAGTTACCTAAATTTAGTTTGAGCGATCTCGCTCTTGATACGTGATGCAAGATATTAAAATCCAGGAAGTAGATTTTATTGTCTGTCATGAACAACCACACTGGAAGAAATGCACTGGCCAAGGTTCACCTAAAGGACAGGATGATGAAGGAATTGTTGCGATTGAAAAGTCACTCTGATAGGAAGTCGATGAAGGTCCAGACGCAGAGCAGCGTATTTGATCCACCGAAAATAAACAGCGTGTATATCTTCGGCGTCGACAGGAATGTTAAGATCAACTAAAAACTCACAAAGCTGCACTATGCCCATTCCAAGCATGGCAAGTTGGCCAAGATCTTCTCCGCTGTTTGCTTTGATGCTTCCCTTTATCTGGGAGATATTCGACGGTCCTATTCAAAAAGAATGGCCACGCAGTCTCGCTCGAAGAAAATTAAAATGTAGGTAATTTAAGATGCAGGCAATTATAGAAGAGTAAATTCTCTGCGTATTGGTGTGCTAAATCGCGCAAGGTAGTCGTAAAGCGGTAACTACGCGTTTAACTTAATCTTAAATTCAGAGCTGTCAGGGCTGCTTTCTAGAAGTCTCTTGGGGGTATTGATCCGCGATCCGTTGTTCAGAATCATCCAGATCCTTCAGGATTCGTCTGGCGGATTGCAGGCAAGCTCGCCCTTCCGCAGTAAGCGACAGGGATCGAGTGGCTCTCAGGAGCAGGCGCATTCCTAGTCGGATCTCAGTCTGATCGATCTTTTTTCTGATAGAATCAGGATTAGATTAAGCATGAGGTCCGCGCTGGAAAAACTGCTGTGGTCTCCATGACGGCCACGAAAACGGCGGCCAAATCGCGCGCACAATCCCCCGTATCAACGATGTTCACTACGTTCAATACAATTGTCCTTCAGGACTTGTACCCTGTAACTAATTATTTAGAAGGTATTTTAAATAATTACCCTATATCGGCACAAAAAACCACTATCAGTGATAGCCCGTTAGCGTCACTGAGTCATGCACAGAATTATTATTCATTACTTTTGCGTACAGCGCAAATCCTCTTACCTCTGATACCGGGTTATCAAACTTTGACTCATACTCTAATCATACGGTTAAAACATCAGCGCAAATATAACGTTGAGAGTCGGTTGAGCACAACTCGGCTAGGCAGCGCTTTTCTCCATATGCACATAGGTAGTTAGATGAAGCTCAATTTGGAGCTTTTGGCGCTTGCAATAGGCGCTTTTGCGATTAGCATTACAGAATGTTGGTCTATAGGATTACTGCCCGTCATCGCCAGCGATCTGAATATCTTAATTCCGGCTGCAGGTGCGGTTGTCAGCGCCTGTGCTTTTGGCGTCATGGTTTCCGCGCTGCTCGTCACGCTAAGCACAAGCCAATTATCACACAGAATGTTGCTGATGGTGATGTCTGCGATCTTCATCCTCGGCAGTATCTAGTCTGCAGTATCGACTAGCTACGAGATGCTTATTCTATCGCGTGTCTTCCTGTCCATTAATCATGGCGCGTTTCTCGGCGTCGGCTCCATTGTCA
>NZ_LECR01000090.1:29954-35557 GCF_001602625.1 Sodalis-like endosymbiont of Proechinophthirus fluctus | reverse complement strand
AGCGGCTGCCGTCGCGAAGATGTTCGTGGGGCTGACGATTGAAACCATCATAATAGGCGCGCCGGCCGCTAACTGGGCAGGAGAATATCTTGGTTGGCAGGCTGTCTTCTGGGGAATACCTACAATTGGCGTCTTGCAGTTGATCGGAGTTCTTGTCGCTCCGCCCGATCTTCCCGGCAACAAGATTGCTAACGTCCAGTCGGAACTTCGAATCCTGATGCTAAAGAAACGTCTTGACACTGCTGTTATTGACCGTTATAAGCAACAGCACCATGTTCACAGTCTTCACCTACATCGCGCTGATCCTGAAACCTAAGCGCATACATCGATCAATTTCGTCACTTCTATGCTTTGGATCACTGGGGTTGGTATGACACTTGGAAGTTGACTCGGAGGCAAGTTATCAGATCTCTTAGTTTATATAATAATAATTAGCTCGATGGTCATTATTATTATCATACTGGTCGCGCTAACCCTTTTCATGTCTGATTATGTCGAATATTTATGTAAGTGGCATCATCATCTTTATTAGGCAGATTGTGCACCCTCATTAAGGTGGGGAACGCTTTTAACCCGGTCACGCCGTTCCTTTAACGGATAAGGGCGTAGCAACTACGACCGCTGGGCGGTAATAATTTTGCTGTTCTGATTCGAGCTGATGACATAACAGCAACCTCCCCTATCAAATATCTGCTTAAGTGAGAATCCTTTCAGCACGTTGATGGCATAGTTCTTGAAAAGACAGGCAGAGAAAACCTTCAAAGCAAAAATCCCGATCAGGGAAACTTGAGCCGGCTTTTCTAAATCTGGCTCCCTCTGGGACTGGATTCAAAAACCAGCGACATACAGATTAACAGCCCGCCGTTCTACCGACTGAACTACAGAGGAATCGCGAGAATGAGGCGAATCATAGCGGGACACTGAAGGGATATCAACTGATAACCTATTTAAATAAATTGCATAAGTATTAGCAGAATTGGTGATCTTCAGCGCCAAGATAGAGGCGAGAGGCACTGTTTTTATCTGACATTACCGCCCACATCATGGCTTGCGCTGGCTTGATCCAGCGCTAGGCCATAATGTGGACATCCTGTATACGACCGGAGCGCAGGGCTGTGAGCCTTGAGAGCGGATCTTGACGGTAAAAGCGGACGGAACAGCCGTAAAGATCGGCGAATCGCTCCGCTAGCAGTTCGAGAGAACTGAAAAAGTATTCAGACAATACGACAAAGAACTCCGCGGGGTCGCTTGCGGCATATGCATCCATACTGGCCGCATCTTCTCCGATCAACTCAACTTCATCCTGAAAGTCCGCTATGGTGCCATGGATCAATTGCTCCCAACGGGCGACCACTCGTAGTGGGATAAGTAGAACGCTATTGATGACGTCAGCGTTATATAAATCGATTTTGTAAGCAGCTTCATGGATATGAAACCCGACAAATCAAAGAAATCCTGGATTTCTAGCTGGTTGAGGCCTATCGGGCTTTGACCCAGCTTTGCCAGGAATGAACTACCTCACCCTAGTGTGCCAGGCTAAAATTATCCTTCTTTCAGCTATCGACTATCAGGAAGGGTGCCGGGTAGATCGAAGCTATCCAACCATTCTAGCCCTAGTCAAGCACCAGCAAGGAAAATAACAGTGCAATACGTGCCCCGCGGTGCCCCCCGCTGCTGGGCATTCAATTCAAGTGCCTGCAAGGGACCCGAGTTTCTTTTGTCGCAAAAATTTCTTTGCCAGCGCCATCAGTTTTTGCTGATTATCCACCGAGAGAGGGGTCAGAAGCAGAATCGACACCCCCCTGATTCTAGTTCATTTCATCTGAGATAATCGATGCGTGCTTTGCCATGGCTATTTGATCATCATGTTGCTCGATATATCGTCACTTAAATCATGAGGGAGGATTAATACTGTTAAAATGCCGCAACACAGGGCATGATAGCAGCCGTAAAAAAGGAGAGATGCCGGAGCGGCTGAACGGGACGGTCTCGAAAACCGTTAAGGGAGCAATCCCTTCCAGGGTTCAAATCCCTGTCTCTCCGAAATTTTCAATGTGTTACAGACTAAACGTCTGGCCATATTTCCCTTTCCACGCCTATTAATTTCTGATAAAATACGCTAAAAGATTTCGCTTAATCCGGGTACTAGCGCGCCTTATTAAGCTGTGGCGTGGTTGCCTTATTGCATTTATATAAAAGTAGAGGCTATACACACTCAATTGTAGAACTGCCGCTGCTGGCACCCTATTGACCGTAACATCTTTTGCCTTGATCATGACAGATACAAGTAAAAGCCTATTTCAGGCTTGCTTTTAACGTAACGCCGATAACCGTATTTTACTCTCGAATCATCAATATTCTGAGAGTAAAACTATTCTCCAAGATAAATTTTGATCTCTGAGCTAAATTTATTAAGTTAATGATAGAGGACAATAACCTCACGTGCACATTCCGCGCGCATGATTTGCCCCGTGATACAGTCTGCGCCGGCTATATTGCCTCTAAAGAGAGGGTGTGATTTGTTACTATTTTATTATGGAAAATAGGCCTCGTCAATAGATGCCAGAGTAGATGTTTCCATTCTACTCGCCACGGCGTCTGTAGGCTTCTAATGGTTGCCAGATGGTATTGCGTGCCGCGCTAGGTTTGGTAATGTGTGACTGAGCTGCATGCTTGCTATGCAAAATGACCAGCGGTGCCATAGCACATACCTGACAAAGGGAATAATCCTGAAAAATGGAAAATTTGTCGGCCACCATCCATACCAGATAGAGAGGCCCGCCGCCATGTTGCACGCAGCCGTGCGATTGATAATGTAGCTGTGCGTCATGGCGATATCGATTACCTTATGTAGATAGTGCGTGTTATCCAACTCTTGAATCGGTTTTTTTAGGTATTGATTGCTTGCGGTCAAACAGCGTTTAGCAGCCTGCTCGGATCATCGCATAGTGCTAGTGCTATTTGGGGGAGAAGCGAAATGGCTTCCAGGGTAATCTTTGCGTCATCCTCAAGGATTAACACTTGCTCAAGCCCTCGCTCGCAAATGAGGTGGTAGATATAGAGTGGCTAAGGGCACAACCAGTTTAACTCGGACGTATGGCATAATTAATCTTATAGGTATACCACACATTTTCTTAGCCGCTAAGAAATGGCCATTAACTTCATAATCCAGAGAGCAATTTTGACACTAGTATTCTATACATTGATGGCGTTTGGGCGACGTTTTGAGATTGCTGCTGGAAAACTTTTACGCCTTCTACAATATGTGGATAATGAAAGGTGCGCGTTTCTATTTCGCTATAAAATTAAATATATATTTAAAATTAATTATATATGATATGTATATATCATACAAATATTGAGTCGCATTTACTTGTTCCCATGGTTATTCTTGAAGCCAGAAGCGTTGCGGGTAGTACCAGTAAAACTTTCACCATGGCAATAAAATATGTAACTATTTATATAGTATTTTTTACTATAGTGCTATATTTATTGGCTTGTTATTCAATAAAATACTATGTCCTTTCGAAGGAAGAGAGCATCCCTTTTAGCCGGGATCGGGATAGACAGCGGACTCAATCGGGCAGCAATGCCGCATATTACACGCGATCGGCACCATCTTTACTTCATCATCTGGCGTCCCCTTTCCCCAATATTGGGGAAAGGGGGCCACTTGTTTCTATTGTGTAAATAAATTATGAATATGCTAATGAAAAAAAGGTTCGTAGCCCAACTCGTCAAGCGGGAGGTACGAGATCAATGTCTAAAACTGTGTACGGTCGCTTCAACGAGAGAAATAATTAGCACTGTTTGAGATATCTTCGATGGACTAAACATGAGCTTTGTGGTCGCCCGCCAGTAACGCGCGTTGTCCAGGAGGCTATTAAGGGCGCATTGGGTAAAAATTATTTATTTAAATTAATTATAATAAAATTATATTATGTTTTTGAGTAAATGACGCAGATACAATAACGCCATTAAGACAATTCGATCAAATTAACACTTGCTAGGATAAAAGGATTTTTCTGATGGCGCTCAGATGATCTTTGTTGATAATATTGGCCCATCAGCTGCTGAGACAATTCCTTTAGAAGTAAATCTTCAGTGTAGCGGGAAATCTATTGACAAGTGCCACATTACGTTTAATAGTTATTCTCTGACGATCGAGAAATGCAAGCCAGGTCACTTAATTTTGATAGGAATAGGCTGGCGTTTCCGGTAGTGTTGAATGATGATTTAAAATTATTTGCTTCAATTAATTAATAAAAATGATACGGTCTCCATGTCAAATTTAATGGATGTTACCGTATGAGGTCGTTGAGGACTGTACTCTTAACGCCTGAGCCCTCAGCGCTAACCTTATAAAAGAATTAAAAATATTAATCGTTAGAATAGATAGTCTTCTCCAATGAGTAATACATTTGTTATTAGCGATGGTTAATCAATCGCATTGATGGTGCTTGCGGCAGGCATACAGCAAGGATAGATGGGGGAATATTCAGAATTTTCTTTAGCAGTTTAACGTATTTGACATCGTAATGATTAGCGACAACGTGTCGAGTAAGCATTGCGGCCGGTATAAAACGGTGCGGCCGAAACACGACGGCACCAAAGCCAGGATATTACCATGAAAAAAATGATAACTTTGGTCGACGATAATGCTCAAAAAGCAAATGTCGCGCCTGAAATGAATAGTCAAGAATGGATGGAGGCGATAAATCGAGAGTTGACTGCCATTGTCAAAAACGCGGGAATCACCGTTGAGGAAGAGAATGAAGAAGCGTTATACGCGGCGCTGAGTAGATTGCTACGTCGGGCAGGGGAGTAACAGAAATCCATCTGCCGCAAATCGAGCACACATCAAGACAATGCATAATACATTCGTATAAAAATTACGCGATGTCTCATCTGGCCTTCAGCAGTGTAGTTTGCGGTAGCGGCGTGAGGTATTTTTAGATACTTGATGTAAAAAGCAATGACACTGGTGTTGGTCGCGACGGTATCGCGGAAAAATGTCTTAAAATAAGACATTTTTCCGTACCAGCATATGATGGAGAGATATTCTTTTGCCGGCTATCATCGCTGTGAGTCGATCGTCAATTAATTTCATTCCCACCCGGCCGATGTAGCGACTTACTGTTTTAATGCCGATTGTGCATCTGCAAGTTCTTGTTGATGCATGTGCGACTTTTTGTTTTTTGCAAATTTTATCGCTATTACCTGTTTGCTAGGCTTATGTCAGTTCATGTTGCCGTTGCGCCAGTTTGCTTTTCTTGTCAGCAAGGTGGCGCTATCGGTCTGCCTGCAGTTGCTCATCGCAGCAATGTGAGGTAATTTCAGTCAGCGCCTTTTTAGCCTATCTACTCGCGCCTCGTTGCCCTGGGCGCGAACTATGATAAAGCTGTGTTTGCAAAGACTGCTGTTTTGCCGCGCAGCCACTTGTCGCCAGCACACTTTGTCCGGGGAATACCATAAAAGCGCCAATCAACGTAAGCTAAGGGAGTATCATCTTCACTGTTAATCTTTTTCCGTTAATCCTTTTTTAAGGAAAAAATAAATGTATGCATAATAACTTCACCTTAATTTTATCAAAATTTAAGATC
>NZ_LECR01000090.1:18327-29947 GCF_001602625.1 Sodalis-like endosymbiont of Proechinophthirus fluctus | reverse complement strand
GAAATAGCGCTTACCTCGTCGATTGTTGTGCGAAATAGGTAATGTACCCAATAGGACGACAATAAAGCGTGATGGACTGACTATGATGAGTCTGAGGTGTAGGGATCCGTTTCGGCAAATCATGTCTAGAGTCATTAAAATTAGACCCTAATGATGTCGCAAGACAGACATTTATTTGCCTGTTGACTTTATGTTCCGTTCTGGATTAAGGCGCCGGTACAGTGGGAGGATACGATAATTCAGCCAGGGCGACGCAAATGTGCATAAAAATGAGAGTGATTATTTCTATGCATGAAAGTCACATCCTGTCACAGTTTAAACACCAAAATGAGCCAATTTAAGCATCCAGTTTTTCACGCTAGTGATAGTTGTTGATGCGATGTGTCAAATTCATGGTATCAGAAGGACTTAACGTCCTATGAGTAGGAAGTGGGTGGAAAGCAGCTTGAAAGCCTTTAGGGCGTTGCGCCTTAGTCATGGATGTTAATAATGAATACGTGATTATTTTATTGTTTTTCAGCGTATAGGAGAATCGGCAAAGAGTTTATTTAGTGCTTACACTTTCTTCATGAGTGAAAAACTATTTTTTTAATTCTCGAACTAACATAATAAGCATTTGAATTTGATTATTTTATAGCGTGTAGGGTAAATGATTATCATATGGATAAAGCATTATGATTACTAAACTGCCAAAAAAAAGCCTGATGTATCTCTCCTCGCTGGTTTCTTTTGGTGTCGCGCTAATGTTGGTATGCATCAAAATTTGGGCATGGCTGGAGACGGGATCTATTGCATTACTGACCTCGGCGGCGGATAGTTTAGTCGATGTATTAGCGTCAATGGTCACTCTGGTGGGCGTATATTATGCACAGCGGCCCGCGGACCGCGGCCATCGTTTCGGCCACGGTAAAGCGGAAGCCATCGCCGCGTTTGTGCAGGCAATGCTCTTAGCGGCAGCCGGGGTCGCGCTCGGGATAGAGTCTGTCAGCCGTCTCATGGCTCCACAGGCGATTGCCGTGCAGGGGCTTCTGGGTATTATTGTGATTGTCACCAGCATCCTTTGTGCCAGCTTACTGGTGACAATGCAAACGCTGGTGGTGAAGTACACGCAGTCCACGGCAATAGCTGCCGATCGCGCGCATTATATCACCGATATCGCTATGAATATAGCGGTGCTCTGCGCGCTGATTCTTGAGCATCAGTTTGGCTGGATCAGAGCAGACGCTAGCGGTGCGCTGGCGATTTCGTGCTATATGGTATGTAATGCGTGTTGCATGATCCGATCAGTGATGCTGCAATTGCTCGACCATGAACTTGATAGCGCCGATCGCCAGCGCATTACCGCCTCAGCGCTGAGTTGTCAAGGTGTGGAAGGGGTACATGACCTGCGCACCCGTAATGGAGGAGATCGGATATTTGTCGAGTTGCACGTCGAAGTAGATGGGCAGTTGACCGTCGATGCAGGTCACGCCATTTGCGATAATGCGGAAGCGGCGGTCAAGGCACTTTTCAACGCAGCGGAAGTTTCTGCACATCTTGAGCCGGCTGGGATTGCGGACGAGCGTCTCGATGATCTCATTAAATAGCGCTGCGCGCAAGATATTCGCGGCGGCGTTTAGCGTCTACTATGGGTAAAAAATCCACCGAAAAAAACGTGGGTACCCAACATCATTTTCGTCATCACCGGAGCTGGATGACGTAATGAAACTATCGTCTAACAGCAGCACGAAAAAAAATTAATAATATTAATATATAGTTATCAGATATCGCAGAAATGATGCGCGTTTTTCCTGACGCCGCTCTTAATTTCTAGCGCTGAGAGTCTGATGGTAGCGAATTCGCCTTATGCCGCTGGGAGGGGGAGAGAGCCTTGGTAAATATCTTGTCATCCCGCATTGTCGAGATATAATCCGCCGCTATATAGGAAAAAATTAGCGATGCCGCGAGTTTGCGATAAAATTATCGCATGTCTGATAAAAATCAGTCTATTATGAAAAAAGTATTTTTATGTTATCAGTGGTAATTTTCAGCATTTATCGCCAGTTCAGTTGCTCAAGTAACTACCCTATTATACATACAAACGATGGCAAAACTATCGTCAGCGATGGTAAACCCAAGATCGATGATCAGACAGGGATGATCTGCTATAAAGATCAACGGCACCAAACAGCAAATAGCCCGGTACCGATGTGAAAAAATGGTCGAAATCAAGTAATGCTGGGTAAAACATCTTGTCTTCTCTTTCATCCCTGCTGTGGCAGAAGTTTTTTGTATCAGCACCTAGTAGGGGCTTGTGTTAATCCCCTTGGCTGGCACGGTGCGCGCCGCCGTGAAAGTTATTCCAGCCAAATTACAATAAAACATGACATAACAGTTAGGAATGATGCGTAGTCACCAACTAAATATGCATAAAATGTCTTGCATAACCAGGCGATTAGCAATTTTATTAGTGTATTAATAGGGATTGATAGGGATTGATAGGTGCGATATGAGAAAATTACTGGTACTACTGTTATTCGATAGTCTAGTAGCACCGATGGCGGTGCTTGCCAGTCCTGGCGGTTAACATGGTTGGTCCCTTGGGCCTGGCCATGGAGCACGCTTTCCTTTCCTACCTGGCGCGGCGGAAAACGTTTTAATCGCCGGTCTGATCTATATTATATGCTCAACGGAATCTATTATTATCAGCGGAAAACGATCAATGTATAGTGTTGCAGACGACTCCATGAATATTCATTAAAATTATATAATAATTAATAATGGTATCAACCATGCGAATAACTCTTGTGCTTGACGGGTATCTGGGAAGTTGGGTGAGGACATAATAAGAAGTCTTGCCGTGAACGCTAGATGAAAATCCGGCAAAATAGTTTTCTTCACTATGTTTTGTTTCTCATCCTATTGGGCTAGAGGGCATGACTATGACTATCTTAGTAACGTTGTTTTTACTAGTTTATTGGCTATTTGATACGCTAGTGATCAATTTTTCTGAGTTGCTTACTTTTATTGTCCATGTCTTTATCAGAGTGCTGCACGATTGCATTAAATGGGTCATGATGGAAAAGGAGCTGAAGTCAGTAACGAAGTAATCTGGACAAATGTCCATGAATGCTCACCGGGAAAAAGGGTGGTTCCCGCAGGAAAAAGAGATTATTATTCATGCCGACATTGAGAAACATACCCAATCGGTGCTAGCTGTTACTTCCCCAAGCATGTATTCATGTCTGTTGTGATCCAGAGCCAGTTGATACAGCGTTTTTCTCTATTTGGCGGTCACGTCGCAATGTGATACATCGTCCAGTAGGTTGCCCAGGCGTACTGGGCAACCTACTGGACGATGTATTGGTTGAAGAATTAACCGCTCTCGGTCTGGATAACATCCTAGTTTATAGGCATACCACTGTCACCGCAGTCAAGCGAGGTAACCGGCCGGGTGTGCGCCCTATAGGCTTTATCGCGCATCTGGATGCGGTGGATGTGGAGTTATTACCGGGAATTCATCCGCAGCGGCTGCATTTTACCGGTAGGGATCTTTGCTTCCACCCGCGTGAGGATATCTGGATACGGGTGGCAGAGCATCCAGAAATTTTGTCCTATACCAAATGACATTTTGTTCAGCGACGGCACCAACGTTGCTCGGTGCTGATAACAAAGTCGCTATCAGCGTCATTATAACCCTATTAGCAAATATTATATCTACCATCCCATGGTGATATTGTCATCGCGGTTTTTTCCCGGTGACAAGATTGGTCTGCGCTGGCGACAAGACGTAGGATCTTTCGGTAGATTTTTCTACACCATAAATTACTGTGAATAGAGAGAGGTGGTTTATGAAAACTTAAATGCTGCCGTCGTCACGGTCGTTTTTACCGGTGTGAGACCGCGCATCCCCATGGTAGATAAAGGGGTGAAATCCTATCCTGATATCCCATAACTTTATCGACTACTTTGACTGCGCAAAGTCGCCAGAAACTACGGCGTTGCTGGATGGCTAGCTGTATTTGGCGATAACGCGCATCAGGCCACTCTTTCATTAGCGGTGCGTGATTTTTTAGTGGTGGTGCGTGATTTCGATCGGCAAGTATTCTATGATCGAAAACAACAATTCTACGCTGCGGTAGCTGAAATAGGCCGACGCTATTCTAGCGTAGTAGTGACGTTACAGTGACCATGAGCGACATATATAGCAATATCAATAATACGCTTGGGGAATATCAGCGCGTCATTGATCTGCTGATACGCGCGCTGAACACGCGAGTAATCGCGCCCAAAATTATCTTCATGCGAGTGGTACAGACAGTGCGACGCTGTCCGCTAACGGTATCTTCAAACCAAACTATTTCACCAGCGCTCAAAATTTTCATTCACGCTTCGAGTTTTTACTCGTCAGCGATTTTCTCAGTAGTTATGCGCTGATCCGAAAGATTTTCTGCTTGCCGCCATGGCAGATTACTGGCGGCCGGGATGCCTTCAGAGGCGGCGTTGTCAAATAGGGAATAATAGAAAACCCCTATCATAGCCAATTGTGTATTCGCGTAATAGCGCCATACTGTAGGAGTCGAGGCGATACTTTGGAATACCAGCGTCGCGCTATGGGCAACAGGCGGTGCCGAGATACTGTATAACGTGAGTACGATATTTTTACTACTTACTGATTGGCTTCCAAAATTGCGTGGTTGTTCCCGCGGCAGATCTGCTCCTTATTGTTTATATAATCTGTCTGGCGCTGTCCCTAGGACTAGGCTATGCCTAGGAAATACTGACAATCAGGAGTGGATATGGATTTCATCAAAGTCATTTTCTATCTTACCTCATCTTACCTCCGGTTGACGTTTTCATGGAAGTGGGATTGCACGGCGCTTTTTTTAGATCAGTATGTTACTGATCTTTCTGTGGTATATTCTCAGTACTGTCCATGCGGTGTGGATTATCGCCAGCCTGACTAGGCCTTAACACGTCTTGGCGACAAGATTTTACTTCAGGTAGTCTAATCAATAACCCCATCCGGTCTCGCGCCACTATTAACTATACTGATCATAATTAACTATACTGATCATAATCAGGCGCTAACCCGGTATGTGTGAGCAACCCCGGCCCTGAGGCGGGGTCTTTATTTGCGATGCAAACCGGCCTATAATGGGACTCGGCCTCAGGCACTGTGGAGCCAGACGTGAAGATCTTATCGGACCGTTGTCGCTGACGATGCCGGTGAGAGGCTAGACCGGTCTTATTCGCCCTCGATCGTGGAGCAAGTTATATTAGTTCGGCTGATTATTTGTCACGCAAGGGAAATCATTATGGCGAACGATCCTCACTATCAGGTCCTGCTGGGTCGTATTGAAGCGCTTGAAGCATGAGACGTCAACTTACGTTGATGCCTCATGCCTATCAGATGGTGTTAACCACTATCTTGATGTCCAAATCCGTGATCGGATCGTTACCATGGTAGATGAAGCACATGAAATCTCCTATTCTCAAGCGGTAACCCGCAGTTACCGGCACCTTTCGGAGGTTATCGAAGGCGCGGATGAGGTAGTGCAACGTATGTTCAATTATGTTCATGATAATCCGCATTCTGGGCTGTGAAGTTCATGGTGCTGATCTCTTTGATGCTGTCTCCACGGCGTACTTCTTCAGGCTAAAGCACACTAGTCTGAATGCTCCATTTCCTGTTAAACTGCTCAGCGACGGCTTTCCTCCTGCTCATACAGCTTGTATAGGGGTGGGGGCGCGACGGCGCGGCACGACCATGGAGACCTATAAATGATACCTATTTCTTATGCGCTCAGGACATGGTTTTTGCATGTTGACTCAGGCAGCATATTAACTTTTTTGCTGCCGGGTAAGTTTTCAGGTCGATGAGAGGCGTTGAGTGGCAATATTGGTTATTTAATGATATGTTATGATTAGATTTTCAGGGGTAGTGATGGCAACTTTAATGTTGCTATGTTTATGTTGCTATGTTTATGTTGCTATGGGGATACGCCAGCACCACCTTGGTGGACCAGGCCCAGTCCCGGCGTGCCGAAGAAAAAACCATAGGCACATATTGCCGCGTGCTGATGGCAAACTAGCCTAGCCCGTGGCCTTGCCAGGTCTCATCGAAGCGATAGAATGATATCTGGCACAGGATAATCATCAAATCTCGACTTGGCAAGACGACACGATTTTATCTCGTCTTAACCACTATCAGGGAACAGAGCTGCAGCCCATTAACTGCGGCCATGGCGGATATTGTCTAGAATGCATGCGCATAGGCGAGTTGGTGCGATGGATATCACCATAGGGCCATTGATTAACCTCTAGGAGTTTGGTCCAGAAAAACAGCCGTCAATGATCTTTAACGCCCGGAAAATAGAAAATGCGCGCTCGTTGGTTTGGAACATTTGCGGCTTATTCGGAACCAGCAAGGGTAGCGGGAGCTATTGTGGATTTGCAAGGGCATGGCATAAGCACCTCTAGCAGTTATCGAAACTATTATGAGCTTAATGTATGAGCTTATAAGCTTAATGTATGAGCTTAACGGCAAACACATAAGCCACGTCATTGATCCTGTGATCCGGCAGGCCGATAGACTATAAACTGTTGTCGGCAACGGTTATCGCCAAAACGGCGCTGGAGGGGCAGACTGTTAGGATACCGATTGATGGTGCTTGGTACGGAAAAAGCCAATATAGTTGGCGTTGTGTGAAGGGTCGACAGTGTTTTTGATTACTAAAAGAGACAAACGGATTTACCACATGGTGGATGTCGCCGCAGTTTTCCTCTTTTATCTTTTCTCGTACTGATAAAAATTAATAACGTTGCAGTGGTAGGTATGAGACGCCCTACCTTGATAAAATAGCCCGAACTCAGTAGGGCTTAACAGGCCTATCTCTTAAGAAACGATATGTAAGGAAAATAGTATGTGTAAATTTCCTTTCTTCCCACTACTGATGTTGATGATATCCTTAATCTTTTGGTAACCCATCTTCAACCTACAAGTAATCGAGGCGGTTATGAGCAAAGGTAAAGGTAAAGATAAAGCCGCCAAAGAAACTAGAGAAGACATTGAAGG
This sequence comes from Sodalis-like endosymbiont of Proechinophthirus fluctus, assembly GCF_001602625.1. Lineage (GTDB taxonomy): Bacteria > Pseudomonadota > Gammaproteobacteria > Enterobacterales > Enterobacteriaceae. The sequence goes on along the minus strand of NZ_LECR01000090.1, from coordinate 22,890 downwards.
AAAAGCGTGCAGACAAAAAGAGCAAAAAGGAGCTCGGTATTTGAGTATTTTTTTACTGCGGTCAACCAGGCGAGAAACCGGGTTTTTTTATTGCTGGGAGATCATCTCCGCGAGACGCTTTTGAGGCCATAAAGCTATGGGTGATAAAAAATTAGTCTGGAAAACTATTATACTGTCTTCCCTAAAGACTTTCAGGAGATAGCGCGATGAACAGAGAAATTTTCTGCCGGTGGATTATAGTACGCTAATCACCATAAAGTGATGTTAATAATAAATTTTATTAAATTATATTAATTAATTTTAATTATTAAGAAAATGAAAACACGTGGCTCGGCGCTGCTCTTGCGCTTAGTCTCGCCGCTGCAGCTGACAAAGCCATTTGCCACGGGTAAAAGGAGTATCGATAGCAGGGACGTTTTGAGAACGAAGCGTTGCCGACGGGAATATCGCGGCACTGGCGAAAAAGGATTGCTAAGGCCAGGCAAGGTAGCTTGATACCACGTATGGGGCGAAAACCGAAGACAAACGCCAGCAGTGACGCTACTCTAACGAGAGGGATCGTTAGGAGGTTGTATGTGCAGCGGCGTGAAATAGTAGGGGTAGGGTGGGATCATTGCGGGAAAAGTGGCCTTCGCAGCCGTGTCGCCAAAATATTTTTAAATAGCGTGGTGAATTGCGATTGGGAATTAAAACCATAGTAGTATACCGCAATATCAAGAATGCGCTCGTCAGAATTACGTAGCCGGAGTACGACTCCAGTCAATTTGCGCTCGCGGATATAGGGACTAATAGTCATGCTGATAGTAGCTCTAAAATGCCCTATATATGCCATACGGAGTAGCCGGAGCAGGAGTTTATTTCCGGCAAAGCGATATCGCGATCCAGATGATCCTCAATCTAGTCTCCAAGGGAAACTACCAGAGGTTCATAGGGCATGTGGGCCTAATCGATCAACTGCCTGATAGATAGTTAGGGAAACGCTGCGGCATATCCTGGTCGCGCGATGAGTCCCCTGCCGCCACTGGTGTGCAGAGTTAACAAAAACGGCCGAGACCGTTCAGCGAGTGTCACGCGCCGCTGAGCATCAGACATTCCATTTATTGTCTTCTTTGACCGCGTCACCTGAATTTGTTTATTTATTTTACTCAACGATAAAATTCCCAAAAGCCTCACATCATTTCTATACTTCTAAATTATTTTTTATTTCCACAGAAAATGTTTTAACTACAATGTATGATTTTAATTAAAGATATTTTTTCGGACAACTTTTAAGGAGCACCATAAATCACCGTTTATTAACAAATTGGCAAGCTGCCGACGTGACTCGTATCGACAAGTGCTCTCCAAAATTTCCCGCAGTGACGCGGGAAGCACATCTCTTAATCATATTTGTTATATATTAATAAATATATAATATAAAAATATTTTTATATTATGTGTTAATTTTTAAATACTCTATAATAATGAAAATTATTTGTAAATTTTTTATTATAAATTTTTCTATATATTTTTATGTTGTTAAATGTAAACTGAATAAAATATCGATAAATGAGAATTGAATTTGCCATTATTTATGGTTAGCGATCTCCTATCAAGGAAGGAGTATTGTAAATACTGCCTGGACGCGGCAATTTTTAGCTTAAAATTAATTGACCTGAACCCATGTGCTAATACTTGCACGGCCGAGTTAGAAAGGATTTGAGGGGGTTACAGTAATCTGCCCGCTCGTGAAGTCATAGCTGATAGTGGGCGTTGATGAACACATCAGAGGTGATGATGTTTTGGTCTTCACCTTGAAGAGGATTTGGTGGAAGAACGGATAAAATTGCAAACTGTGCGTTTTTTATGTTACGAAGTGAACGGGTAGACGCGGGAGCAGGCGTCTAGCCCGGTTATGGCAGAGTCATTTTTCATGACTATACTTATTTTGCTATCACTGCCGCCCTGACTCAGGCGGTTCCAGAACTAAGCACGAGGAGACCATTGTTTCGCTGGTCGTTAGTACCGGAAAAAAAGAATGCTGAGTGCTGGTAAAGCACACACCAATGAGCGTGATGAAAACTAGGATTCACTTCATATTGTTGCACTCTTTTGAACCCTGCTTTCAGTCTTGACTGTCAAGGCCGCCGGACCATGGGCGTACGCAATGAAAAAGTTGGACGATGAGCCGTGAAGAGCGCGCCTAAGCGGCCGGGATACAATGAGGAAAAAAGGTATTATATCAAGTGAATTCAATGTTCCCGATAGTGTCGGAGACACTACCTGTTTTTTGATGTGGATGGAACGTTCGCCGGTATTGAAACTCGGCCTGAATGGGTCACTATCCCGGAGATATCAAACAGGCACTATGCGAACTGTCCGCTTCCCGCCGGCAATGCGATGGCATTGGTTCCTGTCGGACCATAGCTGAACTTGATAGCCTAGGCACGCTACTGCGCGGACTTTCCGCCGGTATTCATGGCGTGGCGCGACGTGATGCCAGCAAGGGACCTACCTCCTACTACGTGGCGTCGCTGGCACCTCTATCGCCATAGCTTTTGCATAGGAACTTAAACAGGCTATTGCGTCGTTTGACGACTACAATATGGAAGAAAAAGAGGTAGCATTTATATTGCACTATCGTCAAGGAAATAATACCGCGATTCGGATCCTAGCACTGGCGTAGGACCTAGTAAGACGTTATTCCGAACTGGTATTATAGCCCGGAAAATGTGTAGTTGAATTTAAGTTAGTGGTAGTCGATGAATGTGCAGTGATAGCGGCATTCATGATTCATGAGAGAACTACTATTTGTCGGACGGACACTGTTGTTTATCAGTAACGACCTGACAGATGAAGCAAGTTTCAAACAGGATAACACTTTGCAGGGCATTACGATTAAAGTCGGATCCGGTACCATAGTTGTCCGATACCATCTTGACGATGTGAGTCAGGTACATCGTTGTATTCTGAAATTGGCAAAACAAAAAATGATTTTATTAAAACCAAAAAACTCATATGAATCTACTATTGGTACTATCAAATTGAATAGTGGTTATTGAAGGTAAAAATGAAAGCCCTGGTAGCCTATAGTCGTCGGCACAATATTTTCAATTAAAATATAAGGTCGGATTTTATTTTGGCAGGAATAGTAAAATAAGAGAAGAAGATGAGTCTCTCGAAAAAAATAGTAGGATAACAACATTAATTTTGTCGTATTTAGTTTAAAACAAATGCTAGTACGATCAGTATTCTTGATTTTTCTGATACCGTTATCTAGATCACCTTTCATTACTGCCTCTATTTAGAGTAATATCAGCGTGAAGATTATGATAGCTATTGCCGTGTCAATGAAATATTATCGGGACGTCTTAAGACGCTGATAAACTAAAAAGATATCCTCTAGATATACGCTAGTGGCGTATCATGGAGCGCCTACTGCCGGATAACATCAGCTGCGAACCGAGTTCGATGCTTTTAAGCGTAATGAGACATGCACTAACACTTGGAGATAGCGGCATAAAGCCGTCGCCATGAATCATTAATCGGCGCCCAATTTTCGCTGGTGGGCAGCGGCGTAAAATTTGAGAAAAAAGTTGTCGAGCAGTGGTGTGCGGGTGGCTATTAACGATAACGCGCGATAACGCGACGGTGGGTGACGGCGCTGGAGGCGTAGCAGCGAAAACGTCAGTAATTACCCGCGTGTGGTTGGTTATCGACGTCCTCAATAGGATGAGCCATATCGAAAAGCGGCGAGACTTTCTTACTCTTACTCTGTTCAAACAACTGGCGGACTTGGCGGGTCCAGTGAAGACGCTTAGGCACAATGATTCTGGTTTCCTGTGGGGAACACCGGAAGCAGTTTTTGACGCCGGTGAAGCGTTTACTCATTGAATTAATTTCTCTTTGCTTGACGTCCTTTGAATTTAGCATAGTGGAACCCCTGAAATGGGTTGGCTCAAGTTTGCACGTAAACTTGCGCGCAAGCTGCATCAGGTATGTGAGATCGTGCTAATAAGTGCCTGGAAGCGGTGTGGGTAGCACATTACCCCCCAGCAGCGCCAACACACCCTGCAGTGTGTAGTAGTGTACAGGGCTTGCACCCTGCGACCGACCCGTCCAGATGACACTTAGGTACACAGCAAGTGTCCCTATCAGGCACAGGTAACGTGCAGGCAAAAACCCTTAGCCAATAGTCATCAGAGTGGCATTGCCGCCTGCAGCGGCGGTATTGATGCTGATTACGCGTTCGACTAACAGCCGTTCCAGTGCTATCTGGCTGTCACCACATGCATAACCTTGCACTGCTATCAATGGGCCAGGACGTACTGCAAGCGTTTGTGCTAAAATTCGCAACTGATCGGAGTCACCATGAAACAGTACGACATCCAGCATGACGTTCTCCTTTCTCCAGTCCGCTAACAGAGTGATACACTGCTGAACAGGCTTGGGCAACGCGGCGAACAACCGGCGGCACTGAGGAGACGAAATCCACAACGCCCGTGCCCCAATGCTAGTGACCGCTGCGAGTTGCAATAACAGGTCAGGCTCCTGGTCCGCTAGGCATAAAATACGTTCCCGCGG
>NZ_LECR01000090.1:16910-18285 GCF_001602625.1 Sodalis-like endosymbiont of Proechinophthirus fluctus | reverse complement strand
TAGCAGACGCACGCTACCGGCCTGCGATATATCGCCCAGGCGCCGACAATGCGTAGCAAGCGTCGGATAATGCATTTCCATCCAGGTGACCAGGGTAGGGTGCGCCTGCTGTAATGCTTCCCGTCGGCTGAAATCAGGTGCCTGCACCGCATCCAGCGCCAGCAGCGACGGCAGTACAGCATCGTCACGACGCTGAGACAGTAATCGGTAAAGATACAGCGGGCCGCCGGCTTTAGGACCGGTTCCCGATAACCCTTCTCCGCCGAAGGGTTGGACGCCCACCACGGCGCCGACGATATTTCGATTGATGTAGCAATTGCCGATGTGCGCCCGCTCCGTAACGCGGTTGATAGTCGCATCAATGCGGGTATGGAGCCCTAACGTGAGACCGTAACCGCTGGCGTTAATTTTGTCGATGACGCTATCGAGCTCGCTGCGCCGATAGCGTACCACATGCAACACCGGCCCAAAGATTTCCTCGGTAAGCTCGTCGACACTGTTAAGTTCAATTAGGGTTAAGGGAACGAATGTGCCCTGCGCGCCACAGGCGCCATCGGGCACACCTGTTTGCCAGACGGCATGACCCCGCTCACGCAGCGCGGTGATGTGGTTGTCAATGGCCGCTTTTGCGCTGGCATCAATAACCGGGCCTACATCGGTGGCAAGAAGTTTCGGGTTGCCCTGCGTACATTCAGCCATAGCGCCGCGCAGCATACGCAATATCCGATCGGCAACGTCATCTTGGATACACAGCAACCGTAACGCCGAACAGCGCTGCCCAGCGCTGTCAAAGGCAGAGGCCATGACGTCAGTGACCACCTGTTCCGTCAGCGCGGAAGAATCCACCAACATGGCGTTAAGACCGCCGGTTTCTGCAATAATGGGTATCGGTCGTCCCTGCGGATCTAACCGCGCAGCAAGGGTGTTTTGCAGCAGTCTGGCTACCTGGGTCGAGCCGGTGAACATGACCCCACGAACACGCGGGTCCTCCACCAGTGCGGCACCGACGATTTTCCCCTCGCCGGGCAGCAGTTGCAACACGCCTTCTGGTACGCCGGCCTCCAGCATCAGAGCGACCGCCCTGGCGGCAATCAGCGGCGTTTGCTCCGCTGGTTTAGCCAATACCGTATTACCTGCCGCCAGTGCGGCAGCAATTTGACCGATAAAAATCGCCAGCGGGAAATTCCAGGGGCTAATGCACACCACCGGCCCGAGCGGACGGTGGTTGTCGTTATCAAAATCCCGCGCTATCTGACAGGCGTAGTAGCGTAGGAAATCTACCGCCTCTCGCACCTCTGCCACAGCATTGCTAAAACTCTTGCCCGCCTCCCGCACCAGCAGACCGATGAGCGGCTGCATCTCTGCTTCAAGACGG
>NZ_LECR01000090.1:15924-16901 GCF_001602625.1 Sodalis-like endosymbiont of Proechinophthirus fluctus | reverse complement strand
CCGCGGCACGCTCGGTGGGCGGCGTGGCAGACCAGAGCGTGCCGCGGTGAGCGGCGGCGGCCAATGCCTGCGTTACCTCTTCACGAGTTGCAGGCCGGTATTCACCCACCACATCCCGATTGTCCGCCGGATTGTGCACCGGATGCATCGGGCCGTCGCTCGCCTTGCCTACGATGACCGGTACAGCTTGCCAAGTTTGATGTTCGCTATGAAGTAACGCGGCTGATAGGGATGCCAGCCGGTGCTCATTGGCCAGATCCAGTCCGGCGGAATTGCGCCGTTGCGGGCCATAAAGATCGCGCGGCAAAGGGATTTTCGGATGGGGAAGGCCAGCGCGTCCTTCTCCCACCGCGAGGGCGCTCACTTCCTGCACTGGATCGGCAATTAGCTGCTCCAGCGGCACGGCGATATCGGCGATGCGATTGACGAACGAGGTATTGGCGCCATTTTCTAGCAAACGCCGCACTAGATAGGCCAGTAGGGTTTCATGCGTGCCGACGGGGGCATATATCCGACAGGGCCGGTTGAGTTTGCCATCGGAGATTTTACCCACTACCTGGTCATAAAGCGGTTCGCCCATGCCGTGCAGGCACTGGAACTCGTACTGACCCGGGTAGTAATTTTGGCCGGCAAAATGGTAAATTGCCGCTAGGGTATGGGCGTTATGGGTAGCGAACTGAGGATAAATATAGTACGGCACGGAGAGCAATTTGCGCGCACAGGCAAGATAGGAAAGGTCGGTATAAATCTTGCGGGTAAATACTGGGTAATCCTCCAACCCTTCTATTTGCGTGCGTTTAATTTCACTGTCCCAATAAGCACCTTTCACCAGCCTTATCATCAGGCGGCGCTGGCTGCGCTTGGCGAGATCAATCAACTCATCGATTACTTGTGGGCAGCGTTTCTGGTAAGCCTGAATGACGAAGCCGATGCCGTTCCAGCCCGCTAGCTCTGGCTCGAAGCAAAGTTTAGCCAGT
>NZ_LECR01000090.1:15124-15888 GCF_001602625.1 Sodalis-like endosymbiont of Proechinophthirus fluctus | reverse complement strand
CGCGTCGATATTAAGGCCGATGTCGTATTGCCGCGCCAGCAGGGTAAGGCGCAACAGCCGCGGATAAAGCTCCGTCATTACACGTTTATATTGGAATCGACAGTAGCGCGGATGCAAAGCAGAAAGCTTGATGGAAATTCCCGGCCCCTCATAAATACCGCGGCCGCTGGAGGCTTTGCCGATGGCGTGGATCGCCTGCTGGTAGGAAAGCAGGTAGGCCTGGGCATCCTCTTCCGTCAGCGCGGCTTCTCCCAACATGTCGTAGGAGTAGCGGAACCCTTGTTGCTCCAGGCGGCGCGCATTGGCCAGCGCCTCACCGATGTATTCGCCGGTCACGAATTGTTCTCCCATGAGCCGCATGGCCATATCGATACCCTTGCGGATAAGTGGCTCGCCGCTTTTGCCAATGATACGATTGAGGGATCGCGACAGGCTAGCTTCATTGTGGGTCACGACCAACTTGCCGATAAACAACAGACTCCAGGTAGTGGCATTGACAAACAGCGATCGACTGCGGCCTAGATGGATTTTCCAGTTGCCATTACTGATTTTGTCCCGAATCAAGGCACCGCGTGTAGCTTTATCCGGGATACGCAACAGCGCTTCGGCCAGACACATCAGCGCGACACCCTCCTGGGAGGAGAGGGAGAATTCCTGCAGTAGATCCTGGACCATTCTCATGCGGCCGCCACTGCGCTTTTGATGGCGCAACTGTTGGGCCAGTTTGCCGGCCAGTGTCTGAATAGATTGTGCCATCGGCGCCG
>NZ_LECR01000090.1:9627-15017 GCF_001602625.1 Sodalis-like endosymbiont of Proechinophthirus fluctus | reverse complement strand
ACGGCTGACGTCGCTCTCCGACGTCTCTTGGCGTATTGTCCATTTCCGCTTGCGCAGCCGGAGGTGGCAGAGCAAAGGTTGCACCTTGTTCCAACGCATCTAGGTAATGGAAAATGGCTTGCTTAATCAGCCAGTGTGGCGTGCGATCAAGCTGGCGCGCCGCCTGTTTGATACGTTCACGCACCGCATAGTCCAATTTCACTCCCATTGTGGTTGTACCCATTTTCTTCCCATTCTGCCTGTCAAATATGCCTATACTATCGCTAATGTTGCAACTTAGTGCAAGTGTAACCCTGTAAACGAAGGATCACGCGATGGTTAACCGCCGTTTTGCGTTTGTAATTACGCCTTGCTTGGGTGAACGGCAGCCGGACAGTAGTGGGGTATTGGGCCTTAAATCGGTATTGACGTAAATTCAAACGAGGTTACAGTCAATAATAGTGCGCGGTTAACGGCAACTTAAATAAAAAAGTTGCATTGGGAAGGTAATCTGTAGCAGTATCATTATACTGAACGCAGCAAGCGGCATTCTTACCGTGTCGTTGTTACTGTTATGATAGCGATCGCTAATTACATTGTTCTACTACGGGCTGAATACTGAATACCGTTCCTTATATCAAGCATCCCCGATGTATCGTGGATGCTTGATTCGAGACTATTTTTCCATTTTATTTCTATTTCTTCATCTCGTTGGGATACCGGATTCGTATCCTTATCTGTGTGTTATAATCATATGACCTAGTCCATGTGGAGAGTAAACAAACTGTAAGGTGCCACTATGGGAAAAAAGCAGTGATCAAAGCTCGTTGTGACGCAAAACGCGTCATTTGTCGAGAATCACGCAACTACAAAATATGTGAAAAAAGGGCTCGGTCACTTCTCTCGTTCATAATTATCTGCGTCTGGAAATTGGCAAGGTGGAAATCGCGGCCTTTGCCTATGAGAATATTTGAAAATGCGGTGGTTATTTTAGACGAAGCGCATAATCTGATAGTTAATCAGATGAAGAGGTTTTTGACCCCATTAGGGGAGAATGTCACGGTCATAGTTAACTGCGATATAACGCAGTGCAATTTGCCGCGCAAGTTAAAATCCGAGCTGGCGGACGCTCCTGGAAGGAGCGGTTCCAGGATGATGATATGATCGGCTATCATTAGTTTCAGCCAGCAGGACTGCGTGCGGTCAAAGCTATGCTATGTCATCGTACCCCGAGCGCATACGACTAAAGGTAGTTTTAGGCGCAAGAAACCCCGGGCTTCCACCCGGGCCTTCTTTTCGGGATTCTGGCGGTGAGGGAGGGATTCGAACCCTCGATACACTTTCGTGTATACACACTTTCCAGGCGTACTCCTTAAGCCACTCGGACACCTCACCACGCACTAACCGCTGGGTCAGCGGGACGTCACTATAGGGATTCGCTTCTTTACAGTCAAGTATAATTTTTGCAAAAAAATACTGATTGCTCACGGCGTGAGCGTTTATTTGATAAGTTATTAGTGGCTACATTGGTGGCTATTAAGACGCCTGTGATGGCTGCAAGATTCCGTTAACGAATTGCCAGGTATTATGCCGTAAGGATGGCGGCGTAACTTAGCAAAAAAGGGGAAAGGAAATAATTTTTCCGTGGCAGGACGGAGAAAGAGTCAACATTGAATCGCTTTGACTATCTGCTTGGCAAGAGAGGTCATTATGGATGTGCGCTGCCAATTTTCGTCGAAAATGTCCCGGAGACTCGCGCCAAAATGATCGTAATCAACCTGGATGAAGATATTCATCTCGTCTTGACGGTTAAAACAATGGAGTTTAATATCCTTTGGCACATGCCCGTTAACCAGCAGTAAATCCTCTACCAACAGGCAAGTTTTAATTTTTTTATAGTGCTTCCAGCGTGAAATTTTATATAAACTGCTTTTCATCCAAAATTGGGTATTTGTGCTAAGTTCTTGCAAAGGTGATCACCGATTTATCATAAACCATCTTATTGAAGCTTGAACAGTGGTTAGCCTTTATAAAAAAGGATGATGGTAGGAAGGAAAAAATGTCTTCCATAAACTCATCACGGCAGCAGTATTTCTTGATTAAATACTCTTCTCCAATGGCAGAGGCCATATACTTTCTAACTTTTTATTTATCCACTAATTCTGTGTAAATCGTTTTCGGCCATAATTTCCTAAGGATAATCTTTTCTCTAAACGTAGTAGAGTATATTAATTTTGGCCATTTTTTGAACACTCTTGAATATTTAATATAATGATAAAAAATGACTTTTATGAAGAAGTCATTGAGCATAAAAAATAGCGATGTTAAGCACGGTAATAATCGGCATCATAGAAAAAAGAAAACCAGCATTCATGATGATCACTCGATAAGACACGGTACCCATCACGCTAAAGCAATTTTTGACCGCGCCTATCGGAAAAATTCCGTCGGCGGCGTGGTATACCTTCCTGTAAATTAAGTAGACAATTGGTCTACTCATCAGGATAACCAGTGCGATAACGGGTACAATGGTACTGATAGCGATGACGTAAAATAAATGGATTCATCGTCTTTTAGGTTACTTTTTCCTTGATAATAGTCGACATCACCAATGTCACCAACGCTGAATAAATAACTTCCCAGCCCTGAGTTATTGACTAGGCCGTACTGTAGTGGCCGACAGCATAACTGCCAGAATAATTCGCTAGCATAGTCTTATCGATACGTGTACATATGACGATCGATAAGCTGAATATAGCCAAAGGGAAACTACTTATAAAATATATAGATGGTAATTTTTAATATACTTGTGGCTCAAATTCGATTTCACACTCTGATTGAGCTTTTTTTCGAATAACTAAACAATATTCGACGAATAATGAACAGCAAAAAAATGCGAGCCACTACATAGGCAACAGAGAACCATACTAAACTAAGTTTATGGTAAATAAAAGTCATTTTTAATGATAGTAAAGAGTAATAAATCACAGTTATTAATAATTTAAATTTATCTTTAATCTTATCAAAGCATCAAAAAAGAACTTGTAAATATCATGAATGCTAAAAACGTGCTCAGCAGCAATAGGACTACAATGACGACCTCGTTGTTTTTTTAGGTTTATCGATGCTCATATCATGAGATTGGTGCTGAAAAATAAATGTCTGAAATTTGAATTTCACTGAAGACGACATGAGCCGCATGCTTGAATATTTTTTATAGCAATACGATTAAAAATAATGTTTTTGCTGCCTAGATGAAAGAAAGGCATAATCAATATGACGGACAATAGAAAGAAAGTAACTAATAGTAACAAAATTAGCTGGTCACAAATAGTGTGTGAAAAATATGGCGGAGATGATCCCTCCCCCGGCAAAACACAATTTTTAATGCATCGGGGCGGGCAGGAGACACGGCGCTGTATTGGGCATACCCTTCGCGGGTTATTGCGTTATCCTGGACAGGAAATTACCCTACTTCATTTGGCGATATTATCGCGATAATCGGCGGCGCTGGTGGGCTAGTCGATGCTAGCGACGATGGTTAACAGGCGCAGCTAGGGAAACAGGTGAATATTGTCTTTAAATAGTTCACCATTGCAGGCATTGGGCTGTTTAATCAATGGATCCAGATCGAACAGCCGCTGGCTGATTTTTTCACAAAGCTCGGTATGTGATCCAACAATTGCTTGAAATCCCCAGTTTAGGCTGTTGTTTATTAAAAAAATATTTGCTGGTTTGCCTAGGTGGCGAATTCTTCCAGGCTTGCGCATACAAAGCGCGGCAGCAGCAAACGTTGTGTGATATCTCACATATCCTTTAGTTATTTGCCGATGGAGGACTGTGTCGGGCCGGTAAAAAGCGAGTATCTTCAAGGTTGTCGATATAATCGACGATGTCTATGCTTTCCAGCATATAGCTGCCGTCATTTTTTTGCAAGATCGGCACCATTTTTTGACCCACCATAGAGATGGGGTTATTTCATCGTCATTCGCCAGCACCTGCAGCACGATGGGAATATTTTTGAGGCGCAAAAATCATGTGGGTTTTTACGCAAAGGGGCAGTGTTTATAGATGTATAATTTCATGATATAGGTATCCCCGGTGAGGTATCTGCGCCTACTGCGCCAAATAAAGTACATAGGGAACAAAGTATGGGTAACCTTACGCCCGGGATCAACCGCAGTGCTGACAAAGACAGAAAGCCGCTACCCTGGCGTTCACGCCATCAGGCGTCTGCGCCCCGAGCGTTAAGTATCGCCAAAGAGGGTGCTGCTGAAATTGGCGGCACAACCCTAGCAAGGTAATAAAACCTATCAGTCCTAAACAGCCACCAGCTGCCGCCGATATAACCGATGGTACTGCCCATTGCTAGGCCTACCAGGTGGCTATATCCCATATAGCTGCCGCAGGCGTGGTTGTCCGCTAGCGACGTGCCAAACGTTTCCCTTGCGGGTTCGGCAATGATATATCTGATGTAATATCAGTCTATTAACATGAACAGCGCGTGCAAATCCTGGATCAGACCGATAAAGAACAAACTCAGCAGCATAATGGTCAGCCCCGTTATTACTTGTACCGCAAACATGTAATAACCGATTAGGGTTAAAACGTAAGTAACGAAACGTTAATTGCGCAGTGCTGGCGCATACCTTTCCAGTATCGGCGCGCGTATGGTGGAGATACGATACCCCGGCAGTAGCCAAGAGTTGAATATGGTAGCGAACATAAACAGTATCGCGACAGCTGGACATACCAATTTAAAACTATAGCGCAACAGCCAACTGCCGAGCAGTGCGCAGATAAAAGCAGCCAGGGTTTCATTGGCGATGCCTATTAATACGAACTCTAGGGCGCGCATCAGCATACCGGAGATGATCATCGGCTTCGTCCCTAGTCTGTCGGCGAAACTGCCGCCAAAAATACTCAGCCCCTGCTGTATGAATTTGCTGCAGGCCTAGGGCGATACCCACCAGAAATGCGGCCCAGCCAAGTTGATAGACAAACCGTATATAGGAATGAGCGGGAAGATGACATAGATGTCCATCATCACCAGTATAATCCATTAACAGAAAATATTTACCCAAGCTTCCTAACTTGCGAGACCGATGACATACTCCATCTTAAGTTACAATTAAAGACTAAAAGGACAACCTATTCTGAACGGAATATTTGATTAGTTATAGTATTTATAATATATAATTTATAAACAATATTATATTTATTTTTTATAAATAGCACCGCATGTAGGTCAGCATAGCCTGGTCAGCGTAAGCAGCATGAGGCTTAGGTGAAACAGACGAGAGGATATTTTTATAGTTTCTTTGACAACTGCGTCGGTTCAAGTAGGAAAAATGGGAAGGTGGAGGGAAAGATGTTTGGCTATCGCTCAGTATTGTCAAAGGTGCGGCTGG
>NZ_LECR01000090.1:5474-9606 GCF_001602625.1 Sodalis-like endosymbiont of Proechinophthirus fluctus | reverse complement strand
TCTGTCCAATGAACTGGACGATTACCGTCTGGCGGAAGTGCTACTCGGCTAATCGGGATGATCTCAAATTTTACCTAGATAGATGAATGTGCGCAGTAGCGGTGATGCCCTTTTTATTCATAGAAACTTTTTTCAAGCGCGGTCAGTATGTGTATGCGGATAAGCCGCTTTAGGCAACCGTTGAGCAGGCGGAAGTGCTGCTGACGCTGGCCTCCCGACAGCAGTGAATATTGATGGTCGGTTCCAACCGCCGCTTCGCGTCGCTGTACCAGTATCTAAAACGGGATATGCAGCACATTGCTTCGCTGCATCCGTAGCGACAGCATCAGGCCGCAAGGGCGTGCGTTTTACGCTTTAGATGATTATCTGCACACGTCGTGGACACCTCCTTATGGTTGGTGGATGGAATTCCGGCATTGTTCAGCAATCTGTTGCGGGCCAGCTGTTGTATACCGAGCATGCGTTTCGCTGCGGCGAAGGACTAGTCACCACCGGCTATGCACTGCCAGGCGGGCAGACAGCGAGAAATCGTCACCGCCGTAAACTCTGAAGAGATGTGCCGTTTTCAGTGGGAGCGCGAGAGAACAACTAGGGGAATTTCTGGTCCCTGCCTGGTAGACGATTTTAACCCAGTACGGGTTTACCGATGCGGTAGAGTACTTTATCGACTGCGCTATGAACCAGACCCCGACGTGTCTCGATGGCGAGGAGAGCATCAGTGCGTAGCACTGGATATAGCGAATGCTGGCGGAATGTGAGGCTTGATGTCCTGACGCCACAATGCTATCAGCGTATTGGTCGGGCTTTTCCCCGACGTTCGGCGCAACCGGCCAATTACCGCGCCACTGATAACGGACAGTAGCGATTTTCTTTGGGTAAGGTAGACTAGGAATACCTTAACAGCCCAGGATTTGCCGGACAGCGCGCTAACTAACCTCAGGTTGACGGAGATCTGGGCGGAACAGATAAACACCACAATGAATTTATTGAAATCCTTGGCAGCAGTCAGCTCCATGACACTTTTTTCCCGCGTATTAGGGTTTATTCGCGATGCTATCGTAGCGCGGGTGTTCGGCGCAGGTATAGCGAGCGACGCCTTTTTCGTTGCCTTCAAAATTCCCAATCTGCTGCGCCGCATCTTCGCCGAAGGGGCTTTTTCCCAGGCGTTTGTGCCGATTTTAGAGGAATACAAAAGCCAGCAGGGCGAGGTCGCAACGCGCGTGTTTATCGCCTATATCGTCGGTTTTCTAACGCTGGTGCTGGCACTAGTCACCGTCGCCGGTATACTGGCCGCTCCTTGGATCATTATGATCACCGCACCGGGTTTTACCGATACACCGGAGAAATTCTCCCTGACGACCGCGCTGTTACGTGTCACTTTTCCCTATATTTTTTTAATTTCCCTCACCTCGCTAGTGGGTGCGGTGCTTAATACCTGGAATCGGTTCTCGGTGCCGGCGTTCGCGCCGACGTTGCTGAATGTCAGTATGATCGGTTTTTCGTTGCTGGCGTCGCCTATGTTCCATCCGCCGGTGATGGCGTTGGCCTGGGCCGTGTTGGCCGGCGGCGTTTTTCAATTAGGTTATCAACTACCGCACTTGAAAAAAATCGGCATGCTGGTGCTGCCCAGAGTGCAATTTCGTGACGCCGCCGTATGGCGCGTACTGAGGCAAATGGGTCCGGCTATCCTCGGCGTATCCGTCATCCAGGTCTCACTGATTATCAATACCATATTTGCCTCCTTTTTAGTATCCGGTTCCGTCTCCTGGATATATTATGCCGACCGCCTTATGGAGTTCCCTTCCGGGGTGCTGGGTGTGGCGTTGGGGACTATTCTACTACCCTCACTGTCGCGCAGCATTACCCGCGGCAATCACGATGAATACTCCCGTCTGATGGATTGGGGATTACGCTTATGCTTCATGCTGGCGCTGCCCAGCGCGGCGGCGCTCGGTATTCTGGCGCATCCGCTGACAGTCGCGCTGTTCCAGTATGGTAAGTTTTCCACCTTTGACGCCTTGATGACACAACGTGCGCTGATAGCCTACTCGGTGGGTCTGGTTGGCCTAATTCTGGTCAAAGTGCTAGCCCAGGGATTTTACTCTCGTCAGGATATTAAAACGCCGGTGCGCGCGGCGATGATTACACTAGTCATGACCCAAGTGATGAACTTGACCTTTATCGGTCCGCTGAAACACGTTGGTCTATCGCTGTCCATTGGCCTGGCTGCCTGTCTCAACGCTGGGCTTTTGTATTGGCAGCTGCGCCGGCAAAAATTGTTTCAACCCCAGCATGGCTGGCCCGGTTATTTCTGCCGTCTGATGCTGGCGGTCATTATCATGGTAGCGGCGCTGGTCGGGCTGCTGTCGGTGATGCCGGACTGGGCGCAGGGCGCCATGCCCTGGCGGTTGTTGCGCCTGATGGGCGTGGTGACTGCAGGAATAGTTGTCTATTTCGCCACGCTGTGGTTGGTGGGATTCCGTCCTCGCCATTTCGTGCGCTCGGTAAAGGTTTACTAAACCTTATTCCCGCAATAAAAACCGGTCTGCGACAGAGGCGCGGGTCGGCTTCTCAACGATCACAGCTAGCGGTCAAGGGTGCGCAATCCAGGCGTTAAGCCCCGGCTTACATCCGCTCGACTGTTTCGATACCCAATAGATCCAGTCCTTGCTTCAACGTGCGTGCAGTTAGCAGCGCCAGTTGCAGGCGGCTTTGGCGCAACGCTTCGTTCTCGGCATTCAGGATTGGACAGTGTTCGTAGAAGGCGGAAAACAGTACCGCCAGATCATAAAGATAGGCGCATAACACATGGGGAGTGCCGTCGCACACCACTGTTACAATGGCTTCTTCTAACTGCAGCAGACGAACTGCCAGCCGGGTTTCCTGCTCCGCCGCTAGCCGAATATTGCCGGTGAGCTGCTGCTCATCCTGGCCGGTACGCTTGAATATCGAGACGACGCGGGTATAAGAGTATTGCATGTAGGGTGCGGTATTACCCTCGAAACTGAGCATATTGTCCCAGTCGAAAATGTAATCGGTGGTACGGCTTTTCGATAAATCCGCATACTTCACCGCCCCGATACTCACCACCTGCGCCAGCCTTTCCAGCTCCGCGTCGTCCATGCCAGGATTTTTAGCGGCAATCAGGCGGCGAGCACGTTCCAGCGCTTCGTCCAACAGGTCAGTGAGTTTTATTGTCCCGCTGGCCCGGGTTTTAAACGGCTTACCATCCTTGCCCAATATCATGCCGAACATATGATGTTCAAGTGGTACCGATTTAGGTACATAGCCAGCCTTGCGCACGATGGTCCAAGCCTGCATCAAATGCTGATGCTGACGTGAATCGATATAGTAGATGATGCGATCAGCTTTTAGCGTTTCGTAGCGGTATTTGGCACAGGCGATATCGGTGGTGGTATAGAGGTAAGCGCCATCCTTTTTCTGGATGATCACCCCCATAGGGTTACCTTCTTTATTTTTGAATTCCTCAAGGAATACCACGATGGCGCCTTCGTTCTCCACCGCTAGCCCTTTCGCCTTCAGATCCGCAACGATCCCGGGCAACATGGTGTTGTACAGACTCTCGCCCATGACGTCTTCGCGCTTAAGCGTCACGTTGAGCCGGTCATAGGTTTTCTGATTCTGCGCCATGGTGACGTCCACCAGTTTGCGCCACATCCGCCGGCAATATTCATCGCCGCCCTGGAGCTTCACCACATAACCGCGTGCACGCTCAGCGAAGGAGGGATCCTTATCATAGTGCTGTTTGGCAGCGCGATAAAAGCTTTCCAGACTGGAGAGCTGCATTTCTGCTTCCCCGCTGTCCTGCACTTTCTCTAGATAGGCTATTAGCATGCCGAACTGTGTTCCCCAATCTCCGACGTGGTTGGCCCTTATCACGTTATGGCCCAAAAATGTCAGCGTGCGGACCGAGGCATCGCCGATGATGGTAGAGCGCACATGACCGACATGCATTTCTTTGGCAACATTAGGGGCAGAATAATCCACCACAATAGTTTGTGGTGCGACGCTTAAAACCCCTAGACGCGGCGAGGAAAGGGCCTCGGCAAGATGGTTCTCGAGCCAGCGCGGGTCGAGAAAGATATTGATAAAACCGGGACCGGCGATGTCG
>NZ_LECR01000090.1:2712-5462 GCF_001602625.1 Sodalis-like endosymbiont of Proechinophthirus fluctus | reverse complement strand
AAATCAAGCAAGCCGACGACCTTTTCTGCCAGCGTGCGGGACGGAAGACCGAGGTGCTTGGCGATCGCCATAATGCCATTGGCCTGATAATCGCCGAACTGGGCCTTCGCCGACTGCCGCACCTGCGCTTCGCAGTCAGCGCTCGCGCCTGCGGCCGCCAGTGCCTGCTGGATTTTTTCAGAGAGAAGTGTGTGGATGTTCACCGGAATACCTTTGTTGCATGGGTGGGAGGCAGGCAGAGCGCTGACATTCCCTGGCAACCTGACTAAGCTACCATAACCGTGCGGCCACGGTGGTCAGATTCGAAAAATAAACCATGCTTATACCATAATCGACAGCGGGAGTCAGTATAGTGAGTGGGTAAGACGGATTTAACGGGCACGGGAAGTAAAGCAGAATGGACTGCCCGCCGCGAAGCAGGAATCTGGGACATTAACGATAGAGGCGGTGTTCATTGCGAAAAATGCCGAGATGATTACGATTTTTGCTGCACAAATGCTAGATTGTAGAATTAGACAGTGATAATAAACTAGCAACAGGCATAAAGTTAATAATAGAGTTTTATATTCTATCTATTATTTAGATATCTAAAATATCCTGGACGCACAATCCGTTTGGCGCGATTTAAGAATATACCTACCTTTTACACCTTTAATCGCTTTGAAATATGAGATAAAGCTGATTTTTGTAAATGTAATATCATGAAATATAGGGATAATATTTCTATTTCTATTAATTATGATAAATATTTGCTGTTTAATACCGTCTTTCAAATTAACAGATTAATATTAATACCCTATCACGCGGTCGATCACTGCTCTACGAGAAGGGAGAAAAGCGGTAAACAGTGTGGTACGCCTGGCAATAGAGGAGAGCGATGCGGGGGAAAAGAAGATAAATAAGGATAAAGAAAAATGAATTGGACCGACGTTCCAAAATTATTGGATTTAAATCTATTGAGTGCATTTTGACGCCTAGCTATACGCTATTAATGAATAGATTAGGTATTTTGCTAAAAAATTTTTTATCAATCATATTGCCGTACGCTGTAGATCTCACAGCGCAACTCTGGTATCAGGGTATCTCTCCCAATGTAACCGTATTTTGAATGAAACGACAATTAACGGCCGTAACATTGCACTATTTGAACTGATGACGCCGATGGTTTTAAAAGGTAAAGCGATCCATTGTATTAAGCTTCCCTAGCCCAGCGAGCAGCGATATCTATATGAAGAATAGGGATATATTGAAACGGTATTGCAGCGTAAGGCTGATACGCCTTACCCGAGGGAGCTCTATTTCATGGCAGCGTCTAAGCATCCCTGATGCAGCAGAAATTGAGCCGAACAAAGCGTCGATCGCCGAAATCAGCGCGATACCCGCTGTTCAAAAAAGGCGTGTAGATTAGTTACGTCTAATACGCTGGCGTAAATCCAGACAAAAAAGAGGAGAACGAAATAGTCTGTATCGGCCACCCAGAGTAAGATGACATCCTGACCGGCATATTTTTACCAATTATAATTATCGCTGTGATGCCGGTTGTGATATATTCATCGAAGTTGAATGCCATAGTCTTTTCCCTGCACAATTAATAATAACGCTGCAGTTTACTGGCATAGTGTACTATGCCAGTAATTCAAGGCTATCAAGAAAGGAGTAGTGTACTATGCCAAAACTGGCAGTTTGCTGCTATAGCACGGAATGCGCTATAGTAACCGAGTAAGCGTCCGCGGACTGGATTGAGCGTTGTTGTGCTCTAAAAAAAGGCTGATGCCTGATTTTTGGAACGCTGTAGGCGGTACGCGACCGCATTGTGTTGTCGGTTCAACCCATCGCCAAGTTCGAGGTAATGCTTAATGATGTCGCTCAGGTCCGTGATATAGGCTTTCTAGGATTCGTGATTGGCCTGCTCAATGTGGACAGGCACGTTGAGATGGCGCGTATGTGTCGCGTTATGTATCACGATGGTGGTCACTTTTCACCTTGCCTTCGGTATGTGCCTTAATCCTTATCAGGAGCTGCGACAATTAACCGATTTAGGGGTGGCACGCACCCCCTAAAGCTCCATTCAACAGCAAAGCATGGAAATAGGTTCAGCGTTATTGAAGGAACTGACCGAGCTCAATTGTGATCCAATCATTATGGCGAGAGCGGGCGTGAGATTGACTAATCTACATAAAAGTTTTTGCAAAGCGGGATCCAAGAATTGCACAACTCCGCCGGTCAATTTGTTCCATCCTACATGCGCTATCGGAAAGCGGGTGTCAGCGTGAGCGTCCGACAGCGAAGCGGACGCGTTCAGCTGTTACTGGGCAGACGGTGACATAGTAACCAATATGAAGCATGCACTGACCGTGTTGCCTGTTGAGACGCGTCTAGCGTGATAACTGATTTTTGCAGCTCACACTCTTTAATCCACGTAATACTTGCAAGTACTAGGCACTAAACTATTGTTTAGGCTTCTTTTTATCTCGCGTTATTCGGCGCTAACGGCCTTCCTGGGCCTACTCTAGACGACTAGCCATCATGATGGGGCGCATATTGGCGGCGAAGGGGAGGCGTACTCCCCCACGCTGTTTGCCGTAGGGTTTCTCCGCCACGATAACCACCCGCAGCGGTGCGGGGTGGCCCTCAACGGTCAGTAGTGGATCGTCGGGATGAAGGAAATCTTCCAGAGATTCACTAGTCATCCACACCGTGCGCCGCTGTTCGTTGGTGCTGGTCACCGACATATCCACCTGACGCACGTT
>NZ_LECR01000090.1:0-2688 GCF_001602625.1 Sodalis-like endosymbiont of Proechinophthirus fluctus | reverse complement strand
CCAGCCGATCAAGGCGATGGGGGAAGGAATAAAGTAGACGTTGTGCATTTGGGCATAACGCTTCCCGGGAACCAACACCTGGTTCTGGTCGCCTTCAATGACTAGAGTTTCCAACACCAGTTCACCGCCGCTGACCAATTGATTTTTTAACTGCAGCAGGTGATCGAGCGGCGATCGCCGATGATACAGCACACCCATGGAAAACACGGTGTCAAAGGCGGCTAATTCCGGTAATTGCTCGATGCCTAACGGCAACAGATGCGCCTGCAGATCACTGCCGAGCAGCTTGCGCACTGCGGCAAATTGGCAATAAAACAGTTGCATCGGATCGATGCCGACTGCCAGTTGCGCGCCGGCGCCAACCATCCGCCACAGGTAGTAACCGTTGCCGCAGCCTACATCCAGGATAAGCCTGTCGGTCAGCGGCGCTATATGCGGCACTACGCGTTTCCATTTCCAGTTGGAGCGCCATTCGGTGTCGATTATAATGCCATAAAGTGAAAAGGGGCCTTTACGCCACGGCATCAGCTGGCGTAGCAAGGATTCAATCCTTGCTTGCTGTCCGACGGGCAGCGGCGGGTTGCTGTCCGCGCTTACGCCGTGCAGGAGATCTAGACGTGCGGGGGTCAGAGTCGGCAGTTTTTCCACCGCGTTAAACCACCGAGTAAACTTGCCACGCGATGAAGTATATTCCCACTCGCTCAGTTGTGCGGGCAGGATATCGAGCCAGTGACTCAATGGACTCTTGGCGATAAGCCAATAAAAATCGGCAAACTGACTCACTGACCACTCTCCTGTTTGATGGCAATCAATGAGCCGAAATTGAAGCACTGGAACCAGACCTCGGCATGACCGAAACCCGCCGCTGCCAGACGCTGTTTATGCACTTCCACTGTGTCGGTGAGCATCACATTTTCCAGCATGCTACGTTTCTGGCTGATCTCCAGTTCGCTATAGCCGTTGGCCCGTTTGAAATCGTGATGCATATCGAATAATAGTGAGCCAATGCATCGATCCTGAAAACTGAATTTTTCCGATAGCACCACGGCACCCCCTGGGTTAAGCCCCCGATAAATACGATTAAGTAATGTTTGGCGCTGCTCTGGTTCGAGAAACTGCAAGGTAAAATTGAGCACCACCAGCGAGGCGTTTTCAATGGGGACAGTGTGTATATCGCCTTCGACGATCTCCGTTGGTATCTCGGCGCGAAACGCTTCGATATGGCGCCGACATCGGGCTATCATCGCTGGCGAGTTGTCCACCGCGATAATACGGCAATCAGTATGGTGAATGGTACGGCGCATCACGAGCGTCGCGGCGCCGAGGGCGCAGCCGAGATCATAAATCTGCGTTCCCACGCGGGCAAAGCGGCCGGCTAGCATCCCGATCATCGAGATAATATTGGAATAGCCGGGGACGGAACGCTGGATCATATCAGGAAAGACTTCGGCGACGCGATCGTCGAAAGTCCAGTCGCCCAGGCTGGCTATAGGAGCCGAGAAAAGGTCATCACGATGGTTCATGGCAAAATCGTCATTGTGCAAAACCCCTACTCTATCAGAAAGCGGTGATAAAGCATGTGTCCTGCTTGCAGGTGCGTGCCTCTCCCCTTCCGCTTCCCCTTAATGCCAGCTGAGTACCACATCCCAGGGGTAGCACCATCAGTATTAACGCGCAGTAAGTGGCGCTCATGCCAATGAGCTGCCAGTGGTATTTCCGCGTGTGCAAACCAAATAGTGCATCAGCCGACCGGGGCCATCAACAGAATCCTGCAGATGTACAATGTCCAGTTTTTAGTTCCGTTAATTTCCATAAAAACCAGTAAAATCATTCAGATAGGAATATATTCTACCGCATTACAGTGCACCCGGATAGCGGTCTATAATTCATAAAGGCCGCCGTCACCTGTGGCCACGCGGTATTGGGGGTTATAAGCCTGATAACATCCAGCGATAACTTTATCAGCAACAATACACCCAGCACGACATAAAGCGCGCTTACTATCTAATGTACTCCCTCGTTCACTCAACTTTTCTCAAGCAAAATAATAGCCTGTGTCACCTGTGTCACCGGCAGCGTCGCAAAAAAAAGTGGTTCACGCGGTTTTACCTCTTCTAAAAAAGCGTTTCTTACTGTATACAATGCTAAATTTGGTCCATAGTGGGGATTTTCGCTGCCAATTTCGGCTACAAATACTGGGTCTGGGCTAACGGCGGTGTAAAAAGACGATATACGGCGTGTGGATAAACAAAAAGGGCATTACCCATTGTTGCCATTGCGGTAAACGGTCTGGCCACGGCTGGAACAGCGTGACGTTATCGTCGGGGGTCGTCGGCATCCATAAAATGCATAAGTGGGCGGGCCCAGCGGTCACCGTCGCATGCACCGGCATATTATTTTGCTGCTTGGCGGTACGCAGCGCCGGGGAAGTGGGGAGGGCTGTATGGACCGGGCGACTGTCGAGGATCACTCAGTTTACACTCCGCTGTTGCAGGCCGCGGTTTAGAGCACGCTCTTCATCTTGTTGCTTGTTTGGTGAAAAAAGCCGGATGACGAAACCTCCAAGCCGTAGTGGAAATTCGCCGTTAGCGCATCAAGAAAGACCCAAAGTCGGTCCAGGTCTGCTGGACAAAATGCCGCCGGCAGCTGAGAAAATATTGCCTAATGCGGTGCACCAGCAGTGCGATA
>NZ_LECR01000044.1:12256-14643 GCF_001602625.1 Sodalis-like endosymbiont of Proechinophthirus fluctus | reverse complement strand
ATATCATCGATGAGGCGCTGATCCTGGCTGATCGCATCCTGCTGCTGGACGGCGCGGATGGATTGTGCAGTAGGGGGCGCCGCAACATTTGCTGTTGCGCCAGCCCAGCGTGCTGGGCTGCGGTGCTCTTCGCCCGCTGGTGTCCAGCGTGGTAGAGAAAAACGCCTCTATGCCCGGCTTGGGCACCAGGGGTGGACGGCGCATTACTGTCGTTTCTGCTATAATAGCACGTGCGGTTACTGGCAGATACTGGCTGTCGATCCAAGGGGTGAATTAGTGTGCGATGTATTTTTATCGCCGTCACGGATACCTTGCCGGTAGCGCCTTTACCTGCACTATCGCGACTGGCCGAAATCTCGATGTTTGGGAAAAGCCCTTCAGTTTTATACAGCATCAGCTAACGCCTCGCCGCGACTGTGGAATAATGCTAAATTCCTAAGCGATAAAGCCTGAATGATAGCGCTCTCCGTAGCTACCAAAACGCAAATCTACGACTTTGGTATAAAACACTACAGCAACATATACTCCCGATTTTATCCCCTGTGAACCGCAGTGGCAGATGATAGCGGAAGTCGCTCGTGCGCTGGCGGGGATATCGAACGCCATCTGGTGATCGAAGCGCCCATTGGCATCGGAAAAACGCTGTCGTATCTGATTCCGGGCATCGCTATCGGCTGCTCCGAGCGAAAACTGCTGGTGGTGAGAGCACTGCCAATGTTACCTTGCAGGATCAAATCTTCAGTAAGGATATGCCGCTGCTGAGAAAGCTCATACCGGATTTGACCTTTATCGTGATATTCGGCCGCCGGCGCTATATCTGCCCGCAAAATCTGGCGGTGATGGCGGCGGATGGCGTCATCCAGGGCGATCTGCTACTGTTTATTGATGACCCGAACGGCCCCGCCCGCGGCGCCGAACATCATCAATGCGTGGCACTGCAAAAGTCGCTTAGCAACGCCAGCTGGGATGGCCTGCGCAATCGCTATCCCCAGCTGTGAGCGATCCACTTTGGGCCATGCTCAGCACCGATAAAGCGAACTGGCTCGAACGTAATTGCCACTATTTCCGTGACTGTCCGTTTTATTTGGCGCGAGTGTTGCCCTTTTTGTTATTTGCCATAGGCCTGCTAAGATTGGCCCTGGAGGGCAACGCCGCCCGCACTGTCCAGCGGCGAGCATTTCAGCAGGCGGCTGGTGTTTGATCGTCAAGGCATGCTCTATATAAGCTGAGGGAATAATCGCTGCCCCACCGCTCAGTCAAGCATAAAGGCAAAGCGATTGGCCTTCACGCCAACGGCGACGTGCTGGAGGATAATCCGTTTGTTTATCGGGAAAACGCGCAGTTGGAAATCTAGAGCCACGGCCACCGCAACCAGCAGGGGCTGGCCATGAGTCCCTCTGGATCGTTGATATGTGGGAAAATGAACACATCCTGCGCAGCAGTGACTAATTAACATCCTGAATGAAGGAGCCAATTACGGCTGGCCGATCGCCACTTATGGCATCAATTATTCATGGTTGATGGTCCCCAAGGCGCGTAGCGGTATCGTCGAGGAAACCGATCAGCTGGTCTGGTTATGGCAAAATTCACCAGCGGTAAGCGGAATGATATTTTATCAAAACGAGCACTTTTCCGCCTGACGCTATTTTTTGCTGTTCATCAGCGCGCTAAAAACCGAGGCGCTGTTGCGCCTAATCCTGAAGGGAAATGATATGGTGTCGGAGTAACGCTTGGCTAACGGATCGCGCTGAGTGTATCCGGGATGTCCTTGCCGGCCCCGACGGTTACTTCTTATGTGCTGACCAATATCGTTATGTGCTGACCAATATCGCAACGGTAGGTTATTATGGGTGAGCCTGAAGGAGGAATAAACCGCGTGACGGCTTCAACTGAGCGGCAAGCATGACCTGCTGTTTATAGGCTATTCGCTCGCACAATGCATGATATCAGGCCTCCAGCTATGGGCCGGTTACCGCTCGATGGCCAGATTGAACCAGTTATAAGCCAGGAACCCGAGATGAATATCTCCAATGCCGAAGGCGCCGCAGGCGAACTACGACTACTTCTCCAGCGCACCGTCTTTTCACAGGCCACGGTACCGCGCTCGATGACCTACGGATCATCGCCGTTTAGGGGCGTGCGTACCAGGCTGAAAAATAACGCCTGCTGCTCCGCCGGTCACCAGAATACCTTTTGACGTTGAACGAATTCTCACGGCCCCAAATCATTAACATAACTCCTCCACAGTGAAATAATGATTGTTACGCTTTTCCTGTCGGCCATACATAGCAGTGGGTGGTCAGCATTCAGCGATGCGCCCCGCCCAAACCACGGTGCCGAGGAGGTACAACCGATAGCCAGTAATCATGGCCGACGGCGCGGGCTTG
>NZ_LECR01000044.1:4059-12242 GCF_001602625.1 Sodalis-like endosymbiont of Proechinophthirus fluctus | reverse complement strand
GAACGCTACGCAGGTGACAATATCGCGTCCGGCGCGGGGATACCTACCTTCGGATTGACTAGTTATGTATATATTATATATAATATACTAAATTTAATTAATTACCCATGCCGAAAGGCATTTTTTTTCTGCGCCGTGTGGGAGATGAAAAATTGACAATAAAAGGACTGATAGGCGCGCGCCAATGCGACAAAGTTAAATGCTTTCGATAGAAGTAGATTTGCTAGGATATGACATAGACATGCGCGCAAACTCGTTACTGGCCCATGCGCGCAACATACGTCACCAGATTGCACGTGGTGACTCTTATTGAATGGATACTCTAGCCTCATTATGATGAAACCTGTTTTCAGCACTCAACGTTATGCCCTTGCTTTGGGTACATTACTGGTCTTCGCCATCCCCGTCACATACGCTGCTGAGGCTCCGCCCGCCGCGCCGGAAATCAACGCCCGCGCGTATATCCTGATGGATTACCAAAGCGGTAAGGTGCTGGCGGAATCCAATGCCGATCAGCGCCTTGACCCCGCGAGCCTCACCAAAATCATGTCCAGCTATGTCATCGGACAGGCAATGAAGGCCGGCAAAATTCATCCAGAGGACAAAGTTACGATCGGTAAAGATGCCTGGGCCACCGGCAATCCGGTTCTTCGCGGTTCGTCGCTGATGTTTCTGAAACCGGGCGAACAGGTGACGGTCGATAATCTCAATAAAGGGATTATTATCCAGTCCGGAAATGACGCTAGCATCGCGCTGGCGGACCATGTTTCCGGCAGCCAGGACGCGTTTGTTAGCCTGATGAATCAGTACGCCGCGGCTTTGGGACTGAAGAACACCCGTTTTCTGACGGTACACGGCCTCGATACGCAAGGGCAGTACAGTACCGCGCGGGACATGGCTATCCTCAGCCAGGCGCTTATTCGCAATGCGCCGGACGAGTACGCGCTGCATAAAGAGAAAGAGTTCACCTACAACAAAATCAAACAGCCTAACCGTAATCGTCTGTTGTGGAGCAGTAACCTAGCTGTTGACGGTGTGAAAACTGGTTATACCAGCGGCGCCGGTCATAATCTAGTAGCGTCGGCCACCGATAACGGCATGCGGCTCATTTCCGTAGTGCTAGGCGCTCCGACCGATGGTATTCGCTTTCGCGAAAGTGAGAAATTGCTGACCTGGGGGTTCCGGTTTTATGAAACCGTGATGCCTATTCCGAAAGACCGCCCGTTTACCCAGCAGCGGGTATGGTTTGGCGATCGCAGTCAGGTGAATTTGGGCGTCGTACAGGATGCGGTGATTACCTTGCCGAAAGGGCAATTGAAAAATCTGAAGGCGTCCTTCATGCTGGCATCCCCGCATCTGGAAGCGCCGCTAGCCAAGGATCAGGTAGTGGGCACAATCAGTTTTAGTCTAGACGGCAATATCATTGAACAGCACCCGCTAGTGGTGATGGAAGAGGTGAAGAAAGGAGGTATTTTCCGCACGCTGTGGGACTGGATTCCATCTAAGATACAAGGTTTGGTTAGCTAAACTCGCCAGGGATAGTGCGATCTTCTCGCGCTGGCACAAGGTAGCGTTGCCACCCTGAACTGAACAGACATCGCTAGAGGAACGCCTCACATGAGCTTATAGATGGTCGCAGTCAGCGCGACGAGCCCAATCTCCCAAACGAAATAATTGCTCGCCAATCCATGGTAGCGATCCATGGCAGGAACTTGTTTAAAAGCGTACATCGGCATTAAGAACAGTAGCATGCCGATGACCAGGCTGCCTAAGGTTTCAATCAACCCGAGCATTCTCGGGTTGATTGTAGCGACAAGCCAGCCCAGGCTCAGGCTGTCAAGAGCATTAATATGGTGGTTACTTTGCCCACCCCACCGACGGAAATCTCCTTGCCAGTGGGGTGGGCACAAGGCCGAAGTCACCAGTCCACTAAACCCTTCACTGACGCTGAGATAGTGCCTTAGAAAGGATTTAACGATGCGATAATAGGCCCCAGCAAGGCGATAAAGGAATTATCAAAAATGGTTTGCAAGATAGGACAGAATGGAAATATTTTGCTCTTTATCTTCCTGCATGTTTTCCGGAAAAAGGCTTAGAGTGCAGCTAAAAAAGAAAAACATCACGGCCAGTACCATCATCACATAGCTACATGCCAAGATACGGAGGCATTCAATTCGGGCTACCTCGCCGTATTCTTCGCGTTTGGACATTGCGAATAATAATGAGATATAGGGGAATAATTAAATGAAAACACCATGATCGGCACCGCTAGCTACAGGGTGCTAAACATCCCGCTGCTGTCGGTTTGCGGCTGCACCAGCAACGCATGGAATATCGCGCCGCTCTAGTACAGAATTAAATAGAATGATAAAAACACCAGCATCGCGAAGAAAGGGAACACAAACACGCTCATCTAGTTAACGATAATAATGTCCTTGCCAAGCCAGATGATCATCATCAGCCCCACTATCAACAGCAACGCCAGCAAAGCCTGCGGCAACGCGCTGTAGCCGAGCTGATGTACGATGAAACTCTCGACGGTATTAGTGATAGCGACGCTATATACCAGCAAGATCGGATAGTTGGCCAAGAAATACAACAGAGTAATAAGGTGGTTACTCATGCGGTCGCTGAAATGCTCCTTCACAACATCGGTAATGTCGTTGCATTTACCGCTGCCCGATAGCACGAATCGCGTCATCTCCTAGTGGGCGAAAAATGTCATAGGAAAAGTGATAAACGCCATGATAAATATCGGCATCAGCCTACCGATATCCCATTGATAGGCAGGAACAAAACGCCAGCGCCGGATAGCCGTGCCATAAAGTCCCAACATCTATACCGTATCGATTTTGCGCCAGGCCGCGTCGGAAGAGATAACCCGCGCGCGGGAAGCTTTTGTTATGTCCATAAATTCTCTGAACAAAACGCAAAGGCTGACGGGCAATAAATGCTAGCCGCACTCTGTTTTATATAATTATATTGAGGTATTCAATTATTCGTTGTGGATTTATCTGAAATCTTCAGGGGGAATAATAATGTGTTTATTTGTTACTTCCAGCGTTAATGCCATTTTGTAGCACTAGTCGAATATTTAATTGCAATAAGCAGCCATGGTATAATATTCACTGTCGTGATCAATTAATGATAGAATACACTGGCGTTCATGATATGAATGTTTAAATATGGTGATTATATTTCAAAAAAATTTAGTTCTCCCTTTATCTTCTCTAGGTTATTTTTTTAATTTCGCGCGTTACATGTGAAATTTAATTTTCATGATAGGTGATTAAATAATGTTTAATGGGACGTTATTCCTGGAAATACATCACGTGATGGAATTACACCCAAGTTGTGATGATTAATTGCGCAAGGAGAGTAATGGCACATGGAGTGGGTTACTTTGTTTTATAGATAAAACCCTTGCGTAGGTCACAATTGACGGGTTTGCGTCTGTGACGCCACCGTTTGGCATACTCTTTGTTAAGACAAAAAAATTTTCGTTTTATCAAAAAATGATTTAATTTTAAATGAAATAGCATCGGAGAGGGTGATAAAAAGGATAGGGGAGAAGAAAATAAAAAACTCAAGCGTCTTGAACCTACTTAATCCCGTCCGACTTTTGGCATTCATGTGCCTATGTGTAGTGCACATCTCAGCGTGTAACCTCGCGGGAGGTCAGGCAAGCTTGGCTGACTGCTTTTCTTTAATTTCCTCATCTTGAGAAGCCCGAGCGTCCCGCCTATTAGGCGATTTGCCGGGATTTCTTCCCCCGCATAATCCGCTATAGGGGCGCTTGCTTTTTTACACTGGAAACAGACACTATTGCTGCTATCGTATTGGTAACTATGAGGGAGTCAACCATGGCGATTCATCGGTATAATGCAGGAATCGCGGGGACAGCTCGCTGATTTTTTGCTTATTTTTATCAGTCAAAAAACTGCTCTGGTGTCCTTTGGCTGTAAGGCGGGCCAAGGCGGGAAATTCGACCTACTATTGTTTATGCTGCACAGTATTCTCGGCGCGCTGCTATCAGGCAACAATAACCCATTTTATCCGCCGCTGGGTGCATTGCTTGCCGCGGCAGTCTATTGTTTGCTATTTAATATCGGCGTCACGACCCACGACCGGTTACAGGCTATGGCGTTAACTAACCTATCTCTGCTGAGTGCAGTATTTTGGTGTGTTTTTGGCGCGTTTGGCTGCTGCTTCGCTGGGATGTTTAATGCACTATCCAGCGCATTAAAGTGCTGTGGGCAACTGCAGCGTGGCGGCGACATCCCACTAGGCCAAATCACTATCTGTCGGGCGGTAGACGTCGTAAGGGCAGGCACGGGCTAAGATTTTCCTTGACATAAGCTTCAAATTTTTTGCGAATGCTAGCGTGTTTCGAGACACTGACCCACGACGCCATTGTCCTTGCCTTGATAACCTGGATCTCTTCCATACGCCGCCCTATCAACGACCCATCAATATGATGTTCCATTCCTATGCGCTGTTTCCCAAATGACGGTGGAACAGAATATCGCCTTCGGCCTGAAACAGGACCAAGCTACCGAGCGCAGAAATTGAACAGCGGGTAGATGAGATGCTGGCGATGGTGCATATGCAGGAGCATGCGGCGCGCAGCTTGGCGGAAAGATCCAAGTCTGGATGAACCGATGGGCGATCTAGATAAGAAGTTGCGCGATCGTATACAGCTAAGTGGTAGATGTTCTCGAGCGGGGGTCGCCGTGACCTGCGTTATGTTAGATCAAGAAGAAGCGATGACTATGGCAGGCCGTATCGCCATCATGAACCATGGAAAATTTATGCAAATCGATGAGCTGGAGAAAATTTATGAGAATCCAAACAGCCGGTTCAGCACTGAATTCATCAGCTCGTTAAATATATTTGATGGATTGATTAAAGCTAGTTCCGATAACGCTCTGATATTGCAAAGTCCGGGGCTTGCTATCTCCGCTGCGGGTGAATACCGACGTCTCGGTGGTGGATGGCGCGCTGGTTCACATGGCGTTGCGGCTGGAATAATCATATTGTACGAGGGAGCGCCAGCAGGCATCTGCAACTTCGTCGTCAGGGAAGATCAATATCGCCTACTTGGGGATTTGTCCATTTACTACGTTCTCCTTAATAGTGGGCAGATTATCAGCTCCCAACTGACCAATCCTTTATCGTATAGGGGAGGGGAAATGTATGTCTAACGCCAATATTAAATCATCGACTGGCGGCCGTGGCGCGTGGTGGATCCCGGGTCTGTTGACACTCTTGCAGATGGCTCACGACCGCAAGGAGATGATTCTCCTGCCGCACCTATGGTTGCTGCTATTTATGCAGCCGTTTTTGATTGTCTTTTAAAATTAGTGTGGCCGAAATAGCGTGCGGCATTTCCGCACTAGATCGATCTGGTACCCGGCTAAACGGCACTCTGATCGTTTCTCTTAATCTCGCTAATTTCATGCAGCTGCTATGGACTATCCTCTCTACATCGAAGCCTATCTGCAATCCCTGTAGGTCGTGGTAGTGTCGAACTTCTTTTGCCTGCTGTTAAGCTATTCTATAGCTTGGAAGGTGGCGCACACAGCCAAGCATCGCCCCTTAATATTTTGCTGCTGTTGGTGATTTTGCAGTCCTGGACGTCGTTTCTGATTCGGGTATATATGCCTGTATGAGTATTTTGAAAAATAACGGTATACTTATATAATGTGCTGGTGTGGCTTGAGGTTTATCGNCCAGCCGCTGGTCATTTTGCACACCAACCTAGCGGTGTATATCGGCGCGGTATACACCTATTTACCCTTTATGATCCTGCTATCTATACCGCGCTGACTGACTAGACTAGATTATATTTGCTGGTGGAAGTTTCGCCGGATCTCTAAGCGCACGGCCGATGATAACCTTTTTTCCAGGTCATTGTGCCGATCACCAAAGTCGGCATTATCGCTGGTTTGATGCTGGTCTTCATTCCAGCGGTGGGGGGAATATGTGATCCCTGATCTGCTCGGCAGGTCCGACAGTACCATGATCGGGTGGATATCTTGTGGCAGGAGTTTTTCAATAACCGCGATCTGCCAGTGGTCTCAGCGGTGGCAGTGGTGATGCTGGTGCTGCTGATAGCGCCTATCATGTGGTTCCATAAAAATCAGAAAAAGCTATAGGCGGATCAGCGATAAATCGGTTACCAGTCATCTGTTCGCCTTGGCGTATCGTGATTTTACTGGTGGCTACATCTTTATTGCGCCGATGCTGATGCTGTTGATTTATTCCTTCAACAGCTCGCNCTGGTCACGGTCTGTGCCGGCTGGTCCACCTAGTGTTACCACGTGTTGGTGCATCATGATGACGCGATGATTAGTGCCGTGCCGCTGAGTATGACCATGGCAGCGTCGACAGTCACCCTGGCAGTGGTGGTGATCGTCCGCTTTGGCCTCTTCCTCGCTACCGGAGGGGTTGCCTTATTATGCTGACCGCGCCGCTGGTGGCGCCGGACGTGATAACCGATCTGTCCCTGTTGTTGTTTATGGCACTGGGGAACGCGATAGTCAGCGCGCCGCGCGTAGCTTATAAAACGGAATCGCTGCTAATAATAGTCTCGGCTTCAACAGACGAAATCAGGCTCGCATAGCTACTCCCTTAGGTCCCTTGATGAACCTCGAATGTTACGACTTGCCGGGCCTTCAGCGTCCTGGTGACCGTCCATCTAGATCATTGAATAGTATGAAAAGATATCCTCGTCGCCGTTTTCCAGGCAGATAAAACCAAAACCTTTGGTATTGTTGAACTATTTAACTTTACCCAACTCCATGTTCCTGCATCCCTCGCAACCGAAGCTTTTATGTGATGAGGAGGATAATTGGTATTGTAATCGGCTGATTACCGGCATCCACCTATACCTTATACACTCTAGAGGATAGCGATAAGAGATCAGGCGATGGTTAATGAGTTAGCTGATGCCATTATCGAACTTTGAAGCAATTAACGCCTTAACCAGTTTTTCCCAGACGGGCTCTGCCAGCATACCCGGATAAAATCCAGACACCGCCGGCGGAGCTATTTTGATTAGCCAATAGTAACAAGATGAAAGAAATGGGCTGCTCTAGCGCAGCGGTGATGATTTAGCATTGGAATAACACGATGGGTAAGACAAGCTACAGGCTGGATGAGCGATATCTAGCAGCTGAAGAACAGGTAAAAGATACGGTACAACCCCCGTCTATGTATAAAGTTATACTTATCAATGACGACTATACTCCAATGGAATTTGTTATTGACGTATTGCAAAAGTTCTTTTCTTATGATGTTGGACGTGCAATGCAACTGATGCTTAGGGTGCATTATCAGGGTAAGGCCGTTTGCGGTATTTATACCGCGGAGGTTGCGGAAACCAAGGCAGTTCAAGTCAACCGCTACGCCCGGGAAAACGAGCATCCGTTGCTTTGTACGCTGGAAAAAGCCTGAAGAGGCAATCTATTTGGGGAGGTGCCAATGCTCAATCAAGAACTGGAAATCAGTTTAAACATGGCTTTCGCTAGAGCGCGTGAGCACCGGCATGAATTTATGACTGTGGAACATTTGCTGCTTGCCATGCTCAGCAACCCTGCGGCGCGTGAAGCGCTAGAGGCATGCACGGTCGATCTGGTTGCCATGCGCCAAGAATTGGAAGCTTTTATCGAACAAACCACACCGACCTTACCCGCAAGTAGTGATGAAGAACGTGAAACGCAGCCCACGCTCAGTTTCCAGCGCGTGCTGCAGCGTGCGGTCTTCCACGTCCAGTCGTCCGGACGTAGCGAAGTGTCCGGCGCCAACGTGCTGGTGGCGATTTTCAGCGAGCAGGAATCCCAGGCAGCTTATTTGCTGCGCAAGCATGACGTCAGCCGGTTGGACGTGGTGAATTTTATCTCCCACGGTACGCGTAAAGACGAGCCGCAGATACCCGGGCCTGAATCGTCTGTCAACGAAGAGCAGTCAGGTGGGGAGGAGCGTATGGAAAACTTCACTACCAACCTTAATCAACTGGCGCGTGTCGGCGGCATTGACCCGCTGATTGGTCGCGATCGTGAGCTGGAACGCGCCATTCAAGTCCTGTGCCGCCGTCGGAAAAACAACCCGCTGCTGGTAGGCGAGTCTGGGGTGGGTAAAACCGCCATCGCGGAAGGACTGGCCTGGCGGATCGTGCGCGG
>NZ_LECR01000044.1:0-4054 GCF_001602625.1 Sodalis-like endosymbiont of Proechinophthirus fluctus | reverse complement strand
AGTGCCTGAGATTATCGCCGACTGCACCATTTACTCCCTGGATATAGGTTCGCTGCTAGCTGGCACCAAGTACCGCGGTGATTTCGAGAAGCGATTCAAGGCATTGCTCAAACAGCTTGAGCAGGACCATAACAGCATTCTGTTTATTGATGAAATCCATACCATCATCGGCGCCGGCGCGGCCTCGGGTGGGCAGGTAGATGCCGCCAACCTGATTAAGCCGTTGCTCTCCAGCGGCAAAATCCGGGTGATAGGCTCAACAACCTACCAGGAATTCAGCAATATTTTTGAAAAAGATCGCGCTCTGGCTCGTCGATTCCAGAAGATAGACATTACGGAACCAACGGTGGAGGAAACGGTGCAGATCCTGACCGGGCTGAAAACCAAATATGAAGCCCACCACGACGTGCGCTATACCGCTAAGGCAGTGAGAGCGGCGGTGGAGCTGGCGGTGAAATACATCAACGACCGTCGCCTGCCGGATAAAGCTATCGATATTATCGATGAGGCGGGCGCTCGCAGTCGGCTGATGCCTATCAGCAAGCGTAAAAAGACCGTCAATGTGGCAGATATCGAGTCAGTGGTAGCGCGGATTGCCCGTATTCCGGAGAAAACGATTTCGGCGAGCGATCGCGACGTGCTGAAAAATTTGGGTGATCGACTGAAGATGCTGGTTTTCGGTCAAGACAAGGCTATCAAGGTTCTAACTGAGGCGATCAAAATGAGACGCGCCGGGCTGGGCCAGGAGCATAAACCAGTGGGATCATTCTTGTTTGCTGGTCCCACTGGCGTCGGTAAAACTGAGGTGACTGTGCAGTTGGCGAAAGCTCTGGATATTGAGCTGCTGCGCTTCGATATGTCTGAATATATGGAACGACACACCGTCAGCCGCCTGATTGGCGCACCTCCCGGCTATGTCGGCTACGATCAGGGAGGCTTACTGACAGATGTCGTATTGAAGCACCCACATTCCGTGCTGCTGCTTGATGAAATCGAGAAGGCCCATCCGGACGTTTTCAATCTATTGTTGCAGGTGATGGATAACGGTACGCTGACTGACAATAACGGCCGCAAGGCAGATTTTCGTAATGTGATACTGGTGATGACCACCAATGCCGGCGTGCAGGAAACCCAGCGTCAATCGATAGGGCTGATTCAGCAGGATAAAAGCACGGATGCCATGTCGGAGATAAAGAAGGTGTTTACGCCGGAATTCCGCAACCGTCTCGATAACGTGATTTGGTTTAACCATCTCTCTACCGAGGTTATCCAACAGGTAGTCGACAAATTTATCGTTGAGCTCCAGGCACAGCTGGATGCCAAGGGAGTTTCGCTGGAAGTTAGCGACGGCGCGCGCAACTGGCTCAGCGATAAAGGCTACGATAAAGCTATGGGCGCCCGTCCGATGGCCCGTGTCATGCAGGAGACTCTGAAAAAACCGTTGGCTAATGAGCTGCTGTTTGGTTCGCTGGTGGATGGCGGCTCGGTGCGGGTAGAATTGGATAAAAAGAGTCAAACGCTCAAACACCAGTTCCTTAGCGCACAAAAACGTAAGGCCGAAGGGGCAGTGCATTAACCCGAGGTGATTTGGTCCGAGCAGAGTAAGGCGATACCTCGAGGTATCGCCTTTTTTATGCCAGTGCCAAGGGTTCTCTATGTTCTGTCGGCGACTTGCACATTGCTGAACCGTCGATTCCACGTTGTTGAGCTGCAATCACCCGCGCTATCTTGCAATATGCCTGTTGCACTGGCGCGTTGGCTTGTTAAAGCGGCGGCGGTTTGGGGTGCGATGCGTGAGGAAATGCGGACGGATTCAGGGGATGGACGTAATAAAAGCACAGGCGGAATACCGACTCGATGGCGAAAGATAGAGTGAGTTAGTCGTACGTCACAAAGGGGTAAGCAGAGGTACAACGCCCTCAAGCCGGAGAGGGGTGATAGCCTGGATAGCGCAGCCGGATAGCTGGTGCCAAGCCATTATGGCGGCAGAAATACTCTCTGGCGTCGCAATAGGGGAATTATCGTGCATCATGCCAGGGATAATCGTCACCGGAACCAGCTGGGCAACGCGCTCAGATAATCTCAGCGGCTGCGGAAGACAATGCGGCCTTTACTCAAATCGTACGGAGTCAGCTCAACAGTGACTTTGTCACCCGTCAGAATACGGATGTAGTTCTTGCGCATTTTACCGGAGATATGCGCGGTCACCACGTGTCCATTTTCCAATTCTACGTGGAACATGGTGTTAGGCAGTGTGTCCAGTACGGTGCCTTGCATTTCAATATTGTCTTCTTTAGCCATCAAATCCTCTAGGTGTGAATACCATAGTTTTTAACCGGCAAGATAATGCCGAAAAACCCTCTTTATGTAAAGAAATGATAAAGAAAGCCGCATTATTTGCCGCATTCAGAATCAGGAAGGACGTAGAGAGGGTTTTCAGTTGCCAGCAAGCCGGCGGCCTCCCTCCCCCTCCCCGCCAGCGATAAAGTTAGTAATTGCGTAAGCATAGCCAGAAAATCGCCGCGCGCAATATTATGCGTCCTGAGCGATGCGGTATGCGAGTTTAATACTTGGAAGTCTACAATTTTTCCGCTGATATATAAAATAACGGCAAAATCAACACGGCGCCAATTTTGATACGTTCGGTCAGCGGCTAAACATCAACTCACCAAAAAACAGCATCCCTGCGCCACGCCATGTATGCCGCTGACCAGTGTCTCGTCATCCAACACCTCGATCGAATTGGCATGGCCGAGCTGATGCAAATGACTATAGGCGACTTCGACTTACATACCGATCCAGATTCCTACTACGCTGCGTTCGGCGCAGGCAGAGAGACCACCTCGGCAAACTCCTGATTCAGCGTAACCCGCCAGAGGCATAGGAAACAGCATCATGCGCGGATCCGGCGACCACCACAAAATAGCATCGCCAGGAGGAGGAGAGTACCAAGGGAAAATCCCCTACCTATAGGTATAGGTCGCCAACAGCCGTTGTAGCGACAAATCGCGGCCGAAGATCAGTAATGTCGTTGGGTTCGTTGCTGAGCACCGTCTGCGGCGGTGGGAAATGTACAGAATCTGGTGAAAGTCGGTTATAGTTGCGTTCTGCCTTTAATTACTCCAATCTGTCTGAACATAACCAGCAGGGTGAGACCGACCAGTGTCGGCTATCCTCCGATGAGTTTATCTCTAGCGGTCGTGATAGTGATAATAGCGTCCGTGCTGTGCCATCAGCGCTTGATGGCTACCTTGTTCAATCAATTTACCGCGATCCATAATACAAATGCGGTCTAAACGTTCCAATCCCCTTATCCGATGAGTAACGATAATAACTGTTCGCTCCTGACCGAGCGTGGTCAACAACTGCAGTATTTGCTGTTCAGTGACGGCATCCAACCCCTCGGTAGGCTCGTCGAGTAGCCACAGCGGTGCAGCGTGTAGCAGCGCGCGGGCGATGCCCATGCGGCGTTGTTCGCCGCCGGAGAGTGCTCGCCCGCCCTCTCCAAGCCAGGCATTTAATCCCTCTCCCGCCAAGAGCTTTTCCAGGCCTACCTGCCGCATCACCATACATAATTGCTCATCGTCGGCGTCCTGTGCCGCTAGGCGAAGATTATCGCGCAATGTCGCGCTGAAAATGTGCACGCGCTGCGGCACCACAGCAGTCATCGCGCGTAGCGCGCATTCGCTCCACTCCCGCAGCGGTACGCCATTGAGCGCGATATTTCCCGCCTCGGGATCCCAGGCGCGGGTTAATAACTGCAGCAGAGTAGATTTTCCGCTACCGGTATGGCCGAGGAGGGCAATATGCTCTCCGGCAGCAACTGCCAGCGACAGGTCATCGATGACGGGCGTCGTCTGCCCTGGATAGTGAAATCGCACCCGGCTGGCGCTAAGGGCGACGCTCGCGGCCGGCGCAGGACCAGTTGCAGGGAAAACCACTTCTGGCAACTGATTGATAACTACGTTGAGGCGCGCGGCAGAGGCCATCACCTGTCCCAGATGTTGAAACGCGCCGGCCACCGGTCCCAGCGCCTCAAATGCCGCGAGCGTTG
>NZ_LECR01000057.1:5525-11224 GCF_001602625.1 Sodalis-like endosymbiont of Proechinophthirus fluctus | reverse complement strand
GAACGATTGTACGTCGAGAGATCTGGTAAACGCAGGCAATTTCCCTCTGCAGGGCGCTGCGGGCACCGTATCGAGCGCGCCGAGCAGCTAGAGCGGGCCATTGGCATAGAAATAATCACTTTAACAGGGTATCGACCAACAGTGCCAGCGCGATAGCCGGAATTACTCCTAGCAGTATCAGCTCCAGCGCGCTGTTCAACAATCCCTGCAGAATATCTGCCGGCGCCAAGCTTAGCGTTTTGATCCTCGACGGTGATACTGGCGTTCAGTTGCTGCAGCGTCTCGTTATCCAGGGCGGCGAAGACCAGCTTTAATCATTGGGCAATTTCCAGATTCTGCTTGGCTTAAGCACAGCTTCCCGAATGATCGGCTTCGGCGCGTATATCAGATATCGGCTGCACGCTCGCCGGATCCGAAAGAGTATTCAGCCCCAGCACGGCTACTAATCCACCGGCGCTGTAAGCCATGACGGCGCTGACGCCAGAGATCTGTTCGGAGGCACCCTTGATGGTAACTGCGGTATCTCCCCCGCAAGCGACAGCAGTTGATCCTGATGCAAAAGGTGAAGTAATAAGCCTTTTCAAACGCCGGTGGCGTATCAGGCCGTTCGATGAACTCTAAAGACGTTGCTATTTAATATGCTTCCCGCCTGCAATAGCGGCTCAGATTAGTCAGAGAGTCGAGATGCTGTTCTTTAGCCAGCTCATCGCGTACGGCAATGATTCATGCATTATTAGGCGGCGGCCGGGCTAAAGCCAGACGATATGATTTTTGTCATGGTCCAGCTGTTT
Organism: Sodalis-like endosymbiont of Proechinophthirus fluctus; assembly: GCF_001602625.1. Classification (GTDB taxonomy): domain Bacteria; phylum Pseudomonadota; class Gammaproteobacteria; order Enterobacterales; family Enterobacteriaceae. The sequence goes on along the minus strand of NZ_LECR01000057.1, from coordinate 10,433 downwards.
GACTTTTTGATAGCCGACTTTGGTGTTCTTCCAGGCCTTATCCTGCTCCGAGGAGAAGAAAAAACACCGTTGCCGGTATCTTCCTAATAAATATCGATCTCACCAGCAGTAAATCGCCCCAAGTAACACCTAGATCATGCCCAATTGCAGTTTATTAACCGCTTTAACCTGATGATATTAAATAACTTATAAAATAATATTTCCCAGTAGCGATCTCCTTCTGTATCAATTTTCGACGCCACGCACACCGCCGTATCTGCAGCCTATACTGCTGGCGTAATGACCAGCATTATAGCGGCGAACAACACCGAACGACCATAATTAACCCTGGTTGCCATAGACATTGTTTCCTTTTGGAAGTGACAATAATCGGCACCGAATAGATATCACCGAAATGCATGCATTAACCGCATGTTAGGCGCGAAATAATCTCTCCGCGGCGCGCTAAGGCACGGAAGCAACGCCGGTCTATGCATCGCCACCGGCGAAAAAAGTGGGATTTTCAGGCTGTTCAAGCTGTATGGTCTACCAGATATCCTGGTGGGTGATGATATTGAATCCGTCCTACCTGACCGTGTTGAATCATATCGCGAATGACCTCTTTCGGATTACCCAGCCAACGCTGATTAAGTAGAGCTGGCCAATCTTTTTCCTAGGTGGTCATCTTCCGCTAGTAGCGCATTGACGAAAGCATCGTGGAGTAAGTTGGGGGAAAGGAGTTGATTATTGTCAGTCAAAGCAGAAGCGACGTGACGACACATGCCAGTATTAGGTCAAATGACTAACATCTCATAATGCTTTCTCATAATTGAGAAAGCTAGTCGGCACGGAAAATTTCCCGGTCACGAAAAAGTAAGAAATTACTATGCCATAAATGCGGCATAACAAAAGTATAACAACTCACACAGCATAAAGCCTGCGTCAAATTTATTGAAACGGATTGTTTTCTTTGTGCTGCCCGGTTACTGTGGCTGCCGCCCGATAAGATGCTCCTCTTCGCCATAACTTTTTGGCGAGGATCTTGGCAAACATCGCAATGCACGGCATCTGTCGCCTCCACAACAGGGTTCGGGTTACTTATGGCAGTGTTTCTCGGCGCTGCGGGCGGTTGGAGCAGGGTGTAAAAATCACGGGATTTATCTCCCACCAGCAGGCGCGCTACTCCACGTAATAGTGTTCGCCGGTGCAGCGCAACGCGAAACGGCGTCAGCACGTAAGTTTTACGCCTGGTCACCACTATCCAGGCTGCCGCCGCTGCGCAGCTCAGCGCTGCGACCGGGGACCAGGCCGTCAACGCTGTGAGAAATGCACACAAGACATAAGACATCGCGCCGACCAACAAGAAGATTTCAGTCGAATAAATCTGCAGCCAGCTGTTTGACCTGGCCTGCTACGGTAGTCATCTCCGGCACATTAAACGCCAGCGAAGTATCCTTAATTAGCGACGTCAGCAAACCAGTCCAGGAGGGCAATTATTTGGCTAGGCCTAGGGCAGCAGAATCAACCATTAGAATGTGCCAATGGCTAAGACCGCTGGCCAACCCGGCTTCTACCTGACCAGCTGGCAAAGCCCGTAGACCAGCTAGCGTCACGTGCATGACAGCCGTGGAGGTAAACCAAGCCAAGCGCCAGCGTGACGGTTACTGCACCGGGCAGAGAATGGCCGAACGCCACCGGAAGCAGGAAGTAAAACCAGAAAATCATGAAAATTAGTGGGATACCGCAGATAAGATCTACCTAGAAAAACAGTAAACAATGCGTCCAGCCGGAGTAACACCAGGCCACTACCGCTAGCAGCACACCCAGCGCCAAGGCGATGACGCTTGCAGCAAGTGCTATCAGGATCGTCAGCAGCAGGCCGCCTGATTCCCCTTCCGCTACTCTACTCCAAAGCAGATATGTCAGATTATCCTGCACCACTGCCCAATTAAAATTCATGACTGGCCTCCCGCGCACCGCGCCGATGCAGCCGTGGGCCCAGCCCAGCCGCAGCAAAATTTTTCCCATCGCCAGCCCGAGCAGCAGATACAGCACGGTACCGACGGCGAACCCTTCCAGCTCATGGGCATTGTAACTTTCAATCTGGATAATGTAATAAGTCAACTCGCTAAATCCGATGGCGGACGCCAGGGAGGAATACTTCATCAAGTTGAAGTATTGACCAACCAAGGAGCTACCAAGCGTTGCATACCCTCTGCGGCAGGAGGATCTAACACAGTATCGCCAGACGGCTGAAACCTTGCGCGATCTCCGCATTGCTCTGCCCCGACGGCAAGGCATTAAGCCCCGCCTGCAATTCTTCAAGGTAAGCCGCGCTGAACACCGCCAACCCCAGGCGGTGCAGATAAATTCCGGCGTCAGCAACGGAAGATCGCCGGGCAATGTCGCCCAGCGGTAGTCGTCGGCCAAATAGTCGCGCTAACCGACTGTCAGCGTACTCCACAAGGCAACAAAATAACAAAAAACGATTGTACCAACAAAGGCATATTGCGAAAGAGTGAAATCCAGCCCGCGACTAGCAACCGCCCGGTACAGTCCGGCATCATACGCAGTGCCAAGAGCAGCGGCACTACTACCGTCGCCAAAAGCGACCCTACCCAGCGTCACTAGCAAGATAAGCCGGTACTAATCCACTCCAACGGCTGACCGCTCAGAAGGTAGGTTCATCGAATAAAATAATATCGGCATCGGCAGACAAAGCGCGAGCGATAGCTATCCACTGCTGCTGGCCCCCCCCGAAAGCTGATGGGGGAAATACTGTACCTTGTCCGCCAATTCAACTTGGCGCAGCTTCATTTTGATAATAGCCAGTGCGACATTATCCAGTGCAGTAAGATGGGTATAGAGATTAAACTGCTGGAAGACGAAACCAATGCTAGTACGCAGAGCCAGAAGTTGTCGGCCGCGCAGTCCGGCGGTGGAGCGCTGGTGAATAAAAATTTCACCACTGCTCAGGGTTTCAAGCTGATTTATGAGACGGATCAGGGTAGACTTGCCAGAGCCTGACGGCCCGCAAATAGCCACTACTTCCCCTACGTTTACTTAGAAATTCATATCCCACAGTACCGGCTGCTGGCCGAAAACTTTGCCTACCCGGCGAAACTCTACCGTTACTGAAACATCGCCAGCCCCCCAGCGGCAACGTTGCCTCTGGGACACATGATGACTTCACCATAGCACCGCTTATTAACGGAAGGTTATGGTGAACTACCGCGGTTGCGGCGCCGGGAATTGCGGTCCAAACCAGCTATTGTAAATCCGCTGTGCCTCCCCGCTATATTCAAGCGCGATAAGCTGCTGATTGACTGCGTTCAACAGAGCACCCTCCATTTTTTAATACCGATGCCAATTTGCTCCTCGCTAGAAACTCCGGCAAAATCTTGTAGTTTGCCTTATCCGGCGCGCCACCAACAGCCTCGCAAAAATGGTGCCGTCTTGGGTGATGGCTTTGATATTGCCGTTGCGCAGCGCCGACATCGACAGCGGAATATTATCATAGGCTAATATCCGGGCATTGGAAAAACGTTGATACAGCACCTGTTCGCCGGTTGTGCCCTTCACAGCGCCGATCTCGGCCGAGGCATAATCTTCCAGCTTATTCAACGACGAGGTCGGCACCAGGAATTGTTGACCAGTGACAAAGTAAGGAGATGATAAATCAATTACTTGTGTCCAATCAGGAATAATCATAATATCGGCAATAATCAGATCAGCCTTGCCAGACAGCAGTAAGGGTATAAGGTTGGAAGGATTGGCCGGTACCAGCGCCAGTTTCACGCCTAGCGCATCTGCGATGTCCCCCAGGCGAAATCCACGTCATAACCGACAATACGATAGGTTTTGGCATCAATGGCGCCAAACGGCGGATTGGCGTCGAAGGTGGCAACGCGCACTGCCCCTAACGCGCTGAATATCCGCCAACTGATCTGCCTGCAGCGCCAGAGGAGCGAGACCCAACATAACCAGGGCGCCCGCTGCCATCATGGTCAACCTGGAGTTGGGCGCAATTGATGGTGGGCACGCACGGCCCTACCCACAGCACTTCCGCCCGAACTCAGAGTGTTACATAGGATCCTCACCGCTAATAAGTACTGAAGCGCATAAAATTATTCTTTATGATCATAAAAATAATGTTATTACTGCATTTTTCGCTGTACCATGGACGGTATACGACGCTAGCGTGAAAGAAAGCCCTACTTTTCGCACTGCTCAACACAACAGTTTTTCTGTCACAAGTTTTTCTGTCGCACTCTAGCAAATTTTTCCTGGGAAAAAAGGCGGTCGTCTACCATATTCCAGATCGATTGCCCAAAATGCGGGATCCTCAAGCTCACAGGAGCTACAAAACATGATATACGCTGTCGCAGTAGCGGCCGGCAAAGGCGGAACTTCGCGCGGTCCCCCTATTTGACCGCTGGTAAATGAAGATGATACCTGCCTAAAAGAGGCCGCAGGCTATCCTGCTCTACCGCATAGGCGATTCCCATACTGAGGTCGGTGGAATTCCAGCCTAGGCGGACTCTATCTTAGTAATTGTACCCCGTACGGGTGTTCCGTCAGGCGTCCGCGGCTATTTCACAGCACAATTCAGGACAGAGTCGGTAGAAAGATTTTTCCCGTAACAGAACCACTACCCTGCAAAAAATACAGTGATGCACAAATCGTAATCATTTATTCCACACAACAACAGCCCGCGGGCGAACAGCGCGTCAAGTACGACTTCCATCAGAGCCAAAACGACACGCACAGCGCCACCCGATAAATAGCAGAGGCACAATGAAAAGATAGTGGGGAAAAAACCGCCGCGAAAAGCAACAGATAAGTACAAGCGGCCAGAGAAAACTACCACTGGGGGCCTAGCTAATTGTCCTGGAATGTGAATCGCAGAGCACTGACGCCCGCCGCGCC
>NZ_LECR01000057.1:5029-5488 GCF_001602625.1 Sodalis-like endosymbiont of Proechinophthirus fluctus | reverse complement strand
CTGCCGTTACCGGCATAATTGCTGCAGCGACCAGCTACCCCGACCCCGACCCTGCTGGATGAGATCGGCTGTGATGCTAGGGTCTGGATCGTAGCCCGGTAACGCGATGTGTGGGATCGGCTTTTTCAGCAAACGCTCGATATCGCACAGTAGGCGATCAGCTCATCGACAAACGCCATCGCCGCACGGTCCCGGTGCCACCCGATGCGATGGATATAATCTTCCGCCATCTGGGGTAACTCAAGTTCACCATGTGTGGCAGCAGGTCAATATCTAGACCGCGGGCGGCAATATCAGTCGCCACCAGGACGCGGATACCGTCCTGTTTGAAATCTGCCAGCGCCCGGGTACGTGCCCCCCTAGCTCTTATTGCCGTGGCGCAGCAGCAGTGATGCCGTCCATGTTAAGCTGCTCTGCCAGATGGTTAGCGCCGTGCTTGGTGCGAGTAAACACCAGCAC
>NZ_LECR01000057.1:633-4962 GCF_001602625.1 Sodalis-like endosymbiont of Proechinophthirus fluctus | reverse complement strand
GACCATGTGCACAAACTAGGTTATTTGCTCGGATGCAGTATTGCGACACGCCACCTCAACCGACCGACGCTGGATTATCCAGTAGACTGTTCGCCAGCGTTTTAACTCATCGGAGAAGATCGCGGAAAACATCAGACCCTGACATTTCGTCGGCAGCAGCTTCATCACCCGGCGAATATAGTGAAACATAGTGAATAAAGCCCCATATTCAGCATGCTTTCCGACCTCATCTAGCAACAGGATTTCTATCTGGGAAAGATCGACGGCGCGCTGCTAAGCTAAATCCAACAAACGCTCTGGTGTGTCCCGCCACCAGAACTTCCACGCCGCCACGCAACTTCACCATCTACTGGTTGTTAATGCTGACACCGCCGAACACCACCAGCGAGCATAGGCCAAGATGGGCACTGTAACTCGGTAATATTTTTGCCGATCTGCGCTGCTAGCTCACGGGTTGGCATCAGAATGAGCGCCCGTACAGGCTGGTACCGAGCGATGGTCGAACAACTGCAGTATCGGTAAGGTAAAGGCGTCGGTTTTGCCGGTACCGGTCCTAGGCACTGGTCATGTTATTGCAGCCTTGTAATAACATAAGGGATGGCTTGTTAATGAACCGACGTCAGTTCGAAATAACCATTTTCCGCTAATGCGCGCAAAATCTCGGCACTCAGGCCAAGTGAATCAAATAACACAAACTGAAAAACTCTAGATCCGCCCTGAAGACGCTGGCCGAAACCGCGCTCAGGGGGATAAATTCAGAGTGAAGGCAAAGCATTACCATGGTGAACTGATAAAACAATGATAGCAAGATTGTAGTAAAATATCTGATCTTTGGGCACGAGTATCCAGTAAATAACTGTAATCCTTTCCACCGCGCCGGCGATAAGCGCGGCTTGGCTGGCTCGCGTGCAACTAAGCGCCGAGAAATTTATTGAGAAATAGCCAGTGCGCTCATCATAGCCAGGATACACGAAGACCTCGAGCCCGAGGATTTGATCAGCGATGTTTACCTCATCCATGAAAATCGCACGGTCGGCGACATCACGGGCGAACCTCATATCGTGGGTAACTATAACCATAGTGTGCCGCTTCTCGATCAGCGGTGCAGGCAATAGCCACCTGATGCTGAGCTGCCACCGGAGAGCCGTTTGAGGGAGGCCTCTTCTTTACCCGCTCAGTCCAGCCTTGGCCAACAGTTCCCACGCGCGCGACTATCTTCCTCGCGCTACTCCTTCTTCCTTTACCACCATCGGCCCTTCGATGATATTGTCGAGCACCGAGCGATGCGGGAACAGGTTAAAATTTTAAAACACAAACCCTACCTCTGCTGGCACATGGCGCGGATCTTCCCTTTCTGGCCGCTGAGAGGATGGTAACATCAATGGTAATATCGCCCACCTGAACGCTGCCACCGTCCGGCGTTTCCAGCAGGTTGATACTGCGCAGTAACGTAGTCTTACCGGATCCTCTAGGGTCGACGATGGCCAGCACTTCGCCGGGATTTACCGGGAGGTCGATACCGTTGAGCACCCTATGATCGTTGAATGACTTCATTAGGCCTGTAACTTCAATAGCGATCATCATTCAGAGACCTGATGATCGCTATTGAAGTTACAGGCCGTCAATAAGCCAAGCTATAGCCTTGCCAGTATAACACCGGATCCAGCACGATACCCTCCAGACGCTCCATCAGCGCAATCGCATCGCACCTCTTCATCGTTGGCTACGCCATAGCTGGAGCATAATACTCATCCAACATAGTTATCTCCACGGCAGGCGCTGCGAGAGACAGTTGTTTACTCACTTGCGCCGCTAGACTTGCGATCAGATGCTGCTGCTGTTCCTCTCGGCACGAAACGGTGTAACGCCGATGAGTGTCATTTTCAGTAGCACGCATGGTAACCAACTAAACTGCCAACCCCGCACTGAAATATATCCAGCAGCAGACGATTACCGTTAGTCAGGTAGTTACCGTCGTAGGTGCAGGTCGGGTTTTCCAGCGGTGCGATGCAATGCAATGTAACTCCAGTTCAACCACTAGCGCTGCCGTCTGCCGCACGTGGTTAGACTGGATGGTCCTGACGGTAAGTAGTGTATCGGCTCCCTTGAACGCAGGGTATCGGCGACGAGAAACTCTAGCTTGCGAAGTTTGTTGCCACATAGGCCTGCCGGCAGAGTGAGATCATCGCGTTTGATGAAAATATCCCGCTCGAGAAAATCAGACTACTGGGGGAGAGATCCTCGAGCGGCTAGCGATGTCGCTACAGCCCTGCTGAGGCGGTTAATCATGCCAGAAATGACAAATATCAGCGCTAATGAAGAAGATCCCCTTCGCCGGCAAAGCGCATCGCGCGGCAAACACTCAGCCGATACCGTCTGTCTCACCCGGCGGGTAATTATCCCGCCAGTGTTTGGCAGCCCACTGGTCTTTCGCACGCATATCCAACCAGCAGCTGCCGGCGNGGTTTTCCCGTTTCCAGAAAGGCACTTGAGTTTTACGCAGATCTATCATATATTCGGCGCTGCTCATGCCGACGAAGATGATGCACTCATCTGCGCCGCGATTTCCGTCAGCGTTCTCTCAGTCATGCCCGGATAATATCCCAGGGTCAACCGTACTGACATCGGTGCCCAGATTATAGTTTTGTACTTTGCCGGTTAAAGGTGACCATCGCACCATCGGTATTTCTGGCGGACAACCAGGCATACAGCACTGCCACGTCGAAATCACGCGCGCCGACCTCAATAAAATAGCGTCCCGTCCATTCAGCCTCCGGTGACCGGCGAGAAAAACGCTACTTCATTCGCAGGGCCTCTACTATGGAGAGTCCTACTTGGATCGTCAAGCACTTGACGCCGATATGCGGGTAATGCCGGTATTTTCCTGATGTAAGAAATGGTTTTGCTTTTTTTGATTCAATACTCCGGTGATACGGGTTTCAGCGCCTCAAGCATCCGATCACTCTCGAGCAGATCGCGCAGAGAGATACTGCCATCTCTAAATAGGAACAAGTGCAGCTTTCCACTGACGACACGCGCAGGCGATTGCATCTGGCGTAAAAATCCTTGGCGTAAGGCATGATATGGCCGATTTCACCCTGATAATCCTCATGGTGGAAAACCAATACCGAGGAACGTCCGTGCGCCCTTTAAGCTGACACTGCCATCCCCATTTTTTCAGCCTCTGGCGAATAAGTTCGCCAGAAACCTGCCGTTCACGAAACAACGCGGTTACCCACGCCAGTTTCCATCATTCAGATGCAGCTACAGCAAAAAGCCACGGTTTGATCCAGGTTAGAAAGGTATCAAATATGGATGTCGTTCACGTCGCGCAGTAGGACGGTATTGACCTTCACCTTGTCGAAACTAGCCTCGAACGAGGGGCATCTAATGCCGACCATCACCTGATGAAATTTATCCTGGCCGATAATGGCCTAAAACTAGCGGGCGTCCAGGCTGTCGACACTGATATTCAGCACGGTGAGACCCGGGCATCCGTGCCAGGCGATAACAGTCGGTAGTGACCGCCACGGTGAGGATAGTGGGATTGGCGCACACCGCGATAATCTCGGTGAAATCCCGCCATAGCGAAGGTTCAATACCGGTCAGGCACACCTTTATCCGTGCCGAGTTAGGCGAAAGCGCTGATAACACAGTGGATTTCATCCAGTATCAGAAAACGGGTACTACAGGTTTTCTGCAGACGACAACCGCCGTGCAGACCAATAATTACAACGAAGATTACAGACCTTCGTTACTGATAAGTGCAGATAGCAAAACCTGCGCTCAAACACATCGATGCATTGTGAAACAGTAATACCTTTCCAAATACGGGAGATGCCGACATTTATACCCTGCACCCTGGTGGTCATCGCCACGGCTAGAAACCACGTATAGCTCATCATGACTCACTTAGGCGCAAAGGCTAGGAGTTATATTTACCTTTTTCGCCTAAAGGTACGAAAAGGAATGGTTAACTAGCTTCTATTATTGCCCTAAAGCCGCGCAGATAACATGCATGGCGTGAGAAAAACCTTTATATAACAATATATATAACGTTTATGTTACTAATATTTTCTATTTTTATTCCCTTAAAACTCCCGCCAAGCGCGCGTGTCTGAGTTCGCTTTTGCCATCAAATCCGCTATTTTATGCCACACTCAAGCCTCGGTCACCCCGTTTCACATCATCAGGAGAAATATGCACAACCGAACATTAGCCGATTTGGACCAGGTGGTCACCCTGGGAGGAGGCCACGGCTTGGGCCGAGTCATGTCTGCGCTTTCCTTTCTGGGATCACGATTAACGGGCATCGTGACCACCACCGAT
>NZ_LECR01000057.1:276-611 GCF_001602625.1 Sodalis-like endosymbiont of Proechinophthirus fluctus | reverse complement strand
CGCCAGTCTGAAGGCGGCATTGCCTGGGGCGATACTCGCAACTGCCTCAATCAGCTTATCACCGAACCGAGCATTGCCTCGGCGATGTTTGAATATCGCTTTGGCGGTCAGGGCGAACTGGCGGGCCACAACCTGGGTAATCTGATGTTAAAAGCGCTGGATAATCTTAGCGTTAGGCCTCTTGATGCCATCAACCTGATTCGTAACCTGCTGAAGGTCAACGCTAGCCTAATCCCGATGTCGGAGCAGCCGGTGGATTTGCAGGCTACCACATTGTCTGGCGACACCGTGTATGGGGAAGTGGCTATTGACCGGCTAAATGAATTGCCCGTACA
>NZ_LECR01000057.1:0-198 GCF_001602625.1 Sodalis-like endosymbiont of Proechinophthirus fluctus | reverse complement strand
CAGCTTTCTTACCAGTCTGATGCCGCTGTTGCTGGTGGAGGATTTGACAAGGGCACTGCGCCGCACTCGTGCGCCGATGATCTATCTAGATAACCTCGGCCGTGAACTCAGTGTGGCAGCAGCAAATATGACGCTGGCGCAAAAAGTACGCATGATGGAGCAGGCCATCGGCCGGGAAAAGGTTATCAACGGGATGAT
>NZ_LECR01000050.1:32432-32639 GCF_001602625.1 Sodalis-like endosymbiont of Proechinophthirus fluctus | reverse complement strand
TGGCCTGGATTTTGACCAGGCTGCTGCTAGTGGATCTACTGACTGCTTATTTGGTTACTAGTCCGGGTTGGTTTGGATACCGTGGCGATTATCGCTACCGGCAGTCAGGTAAATATCGTTTTCGTAATGGCGATACAAAGCCTGTTTATTCGCAATTTTGCTGGTTTAGGACGGCGATGGCGCGTTTCATCTCCTGTACTTTCGTTC
>NZ_LECR01000050.1:28825-32267 GCF_001602625.1 Sodalis-like endosymbiont of Proechinophthirus fluctus | reverse complement strand
AATGGCTGGTTGGGGTGTCAGCGATGGGAAACAGTGGCAACCAGCGGCGGCCGGCAGTTAGTCAAATGATTTCTATCAGTATGCAGTATGCTAGCAGTATGCTAGTTTAGTAAGTATGCCGGTTTAGGCGTCAATACCTAGTTTTTTCGCAGCAGGCCATAAGGGAAAAGGTGAGCGCCAGTCCCAAGGTGATGAGAGGAGAGGGCAGTGAACTGAACATCCAAAACTGCACCAGCACGCCGGCGGACGCCAGCACGACCGCAAGACATTGCAATCGGCGGAAACGTTAGCTCATAACAGCATATCGAGCAAAATATTGACCAGCGGATTGATAAGATAGCCGAGACTGGCCTCCAGCATATAGTGGTGATTGACTGCCCAGATAAACAGCAGTATTAGTACAGAGGTTAGCAGGGCTAGCAGTAATTTGCCGCGCCGAAAAGAATGACGCACCTGCGGCCATCAGCAGCCAAGTGTCAGCAATACCAGCATAAATACCGACGACCACAAAATACGGTGCGCGAGGATTGCATTGACGGGCACGATAATCTATCAATTTAAAATAGGAGGGGCTAGGTCCCAAATAAAGTAAATGCCGAGAGCGCACCACACGCATTAGCGGGCGGTTTTTTCGTTCGTCGGTCAGCCTACTAGATAGGTTGTGGTCGCAATGGCGAAATGATGCTCTCGATTATTGTACAGCTCCTCACGCGCCACACGGAGATCTTATTGCCGCCGCGTAGGTGGCTGGTAACGCAGGTTGTTCCGGCGACGTCCAGGATCGAGGCGATAATGCCGCCGTAAACAATACGCTACAGGGCGTTCACAAGCTTCTTCATTACGCGTGAATTCGAGTTGTGCGGCGTCGTTCTCATATTGTGTAACCTTCAGGTCTAATTCGCAGTTGAACGGCATATGATAGACAAAGTTATCCCCGATTAAACGGCGCGCATGATCGGCGGTAAGGGGATTAAAAAAATAGTAAATTCCGGATTAGGGAAACGCTCAACGCGCGAGGTAATAGAATTATATATTCATAGTATGCTTAATTAATAAGGACTGCTCTACTAGGATCATGTAGCCGCAGTCACTTTAGGTAGTTTTCCCTAAACGAAAATTCATAGAGCGTATAAGATTATTATCTTTGAATGATTATGTTGGTGGTTATGCGATTTTGGAGAACATTTTATGTGCAAACTTTAGGGGGAACCAAGACTCTCTTGCTGGGATCGATTTCTTTTATTTACGTACAAGAAGCCATGGTTGAGAAGATCCACGACACGACAGTGGTGAAGGGAAGCGCCATTACCAATATGTTGCAGGACCACGATAATCCCTACCAGTAACATCAACAAGCAGGAGATAAGCAGCTACGATTGGACAAATAACGCTAAGAAAGATGAAGTAGCATTCCAATTGAGCCTGGGGTTTCCGCTTTGGCGCGGAATCGCGGGAGATAACTCGCTTTTGAGCGCCTCTTACTATAACCCGGCGGCTCCTGGTAGAAGTTATCCAACAGCGATGAATCGTCACCCCTTCGTGAGACCAAACTATAAACCGCAGCTGTTCATTGGCTGGGCAATGGATTATGACTTCGCAGGTTAGACCTTACGCGATGTGGAAATGGGTCTGAACTATCAGTCCGACGGCTGCTCGGATCCTATATCGCGCAACTTGAATCGCGCCTATACGCGGTTAGCCTATACGCGGTTAATGGTGCAAAACGGTAACTGGCAAGGTGGAAGTAAAACCCTGACTACGGTTGGACTACAGTAGCGATAAACCCGATATTATCAAGTATATGGGCCACTACCGGCTGAAGATAGGCTATGCCTGGGGTGGAGAGCATCTTTAGCGCAGAAGAGCGCTACAACTACAACTGGAACAGCGGCTACGGCGGCGCGCAATTGGAATAGAATTATTCCGTTAGCGGCCGCGTGCGTTTTTACACCTAGCTGTTTAGCAGCTGTGGCGAGTCGATTATGATCATAGGCAGACCTGTGCAGGGATGGGCTTTATGCTCAATGATATAATGTAATTCATAGGGACTTAACCACGGGCGCCACAGCCGGAGCCCGTCTAAAGACAAAGTTGGGGCAGATGTGTCTACGGCGGAAATAATCCAGCGGGAAGCGCTGGCAGAGCGGGTGTTGCACGACACCTTTGGCTACAAGCAGTTTCGGCCGGGCCAGCAAGCGATTATTCACGCGGTTCTCAGAGGCCGCGACTGCCTGGTGGTGATGCCCACCGGAGGCGGTAAGTCGCTGTGCTATCAAATCCCCATCCTGGTGATGGATGGGCTGGCGCTTGTGGTTTCTCCGCTGATTTCGCTGATGAAAGATCAGGTCGATCAACTACTGGCCAATGACGTGGCGGCAGCTTATCTGAATTCTACCCAAAGCCGAGAGCAGCAGTATGAGGTGATGGCCGCGTGCCGCAGCGGGCGCATTAAGATGTTATATATCGCGCCAGAGCGTCTGATGACGGACAACATGATCGAGCAACTGTATCAGTGGCGGCTGGCGATGGTAGCGGTAGACGAGGCGCACTGCATTTCGCAATGGGGACACGATTTCCGTCCGGAATACCGCGCCCTCGGGAAAATCAAACGCCATTTCGTGACGCTGCCGTTTTTGGCGCTGACCGCCACAGCGGACGAAACCACGCGGCAGGATATCCTGCGTCTGTTGGGTTTGCGTAATCCGCTGATCCAGGTCAGCAGCTTTGACCGCCCCAATATTCGCTACACTCTGGTGGAGAAATACAAGCCGTTTGAGCAGCTATGGCACTTTGTGCAGGGTCAGTGCGGAAAGAGCGGCATTATTTATTGCAACAGCCGTTCGCAGGTGGAAAATCTGAGAACGCAGTTGCAAAGCCGCGGCGTCAGCGTGGCTGCATATCACGCTGGCCTGGAAAAAGAACGCCGAGACCAAGTGCAAGAAGCGTTTCAGCGCGATGATTTACAGGTTGTAGTAGCGACAGTCGCGTTCGGGATGGGGATTAATAAGCCCAATGTGCGTTTTGTGCTGCACTTTGATATCCCGCGCACCATTGAATCGTATTATCAGGAAACCGGTCGCGCTGGTCGCGACGGTCTACCCTCCGAAGCCATATTGCTGTATAATCCGGCAGACATGGCCTGGTTGCGGCGTTGTCTGGAAGAAAAACCCGCCGACCAGCAGCAGGATATCGAGCGCCATAAGCTAGACGCCATGGGCGCTTTTGCTGAAGCGCAAACCTGCCGGCGGTTAGTGCTGCTGAATTATTTTGGCGAAGGTCGTCAAATGGCATGCGGCAACTGTGATATTTGCCTTGATCCGCCCAAGCGCTACGATGGGTTGGAGGAGGCTCGTAAAGCGCTCTCCTGCATTTACCGGGTCGGGCAGCGCTTCGGTATAGTGTATGTCGTTGAGGTACTCAGAGGTGTTAACAGCCAGCGCAT
>NZ_LECR01000050.1:27221-28790 GCF_001602625.1 Sodalis-like endosymbiont of Proechinophthirus fluctus | reverse complement strand
CGGCTGCCGGTATATGGTATCGGCCGCGACCACAGCAACGAGCATTGGATAAGCGTGCTTCGGCAATTGATCCACCTGGGGATGGTCAGTCAGAATATCTCCCAGCATTCGGCGTTACAGTTGACGAAGTTCGCGCGGCCGGTGCTTAGGGGCGAGGCAGCATTGATGCTGGCGGAGCCGCGGGTGACTAATTTGAAAACCCGCGCGTCCCCCAAAACTTATGGCGGCAATCACAATCGCCTGTTATTCACTAAACTGCGTAAGTTGCGCAAGACACTGGCGGACAAAGCCAACGTCCCGCCATATGTGGTGTTCAACGACGCCACCCTGCTGGAGATGGTGGAGCAATTACCTACCGACAGCGCCCAGATGCTGCGGATCAATGGGGTTGGGAGTCGTAAAATAGAGCGTTTCGGACTACCATTCTTGGCCATTATCCGAGAACACCTGTACGACGAGGATCTATCTACCCATGCGCTAAGCGTGTCCAGGCCGGGAGAGGGCGGCGGGTTGGCGGGACAGTTATCCACTGACTCGCAGGGTATACTACCCCGGCATTTTATTCCAGGAGCAGGAAAGGTATGTTAATGATGTCCCCGGTCCAGGTTTCCTTTTCGTCTCTCAGATTGCTGCTAGGCGATGTACGGCGTCTATGGGTACTAACCCTCGAGATGGACATGTAGGCGGCAGTGGCTCTGCTGGGGCCGCATAACCTCATTACCTTAGGCAGTGGTTTGTGCCTTTGCTGGATGGGCCAGTAACTGCTTGAGGAGGAGCGCCAGCAAGCTACCGCTGTTGCCGCTGAGAGCGGCCCCGTGAGCATCGCTTTTTTATGCAGCTTTCTCACCAACCTGACCAATCCTAAGGTGGTTGTCTATTTTGGCAACGTATTTTTGCTTTTCGCCGGTGATAATATCGGCGCCAGAGTCCGCTTTGGTATATTTTCCCTGATTTTGGGCGAAACTTTGCTGTGGTTTCCATGGTGGCAGTAGTGTTTAACCTGATGTCGATGCGTCAAGGTTATCAGCATCTGGTGCGCTGGGTTGATAGCGTGGTCGGCGTATTGTTTGCCGGCTTTGGCATTAACCTTATTTTGCCGCTCTAAGGCGCTGCTGGCCAATGTGTCGAGTGCGTAATGCCCCAGTGTCTAATCAGTGAACGGCAATTCGCCGCGTTCTCCAACAGCTATCTGCTGGATTTTTGCATGGGCATGAAGAAGGTGAATTTGCCGACGCATGGGCTGGCGATGCCGATTCGTTTTGTGCGCTTTATATCCCTGACCTAAAAGTGGCGGTTATCAGCACCGGCCGCTAAGCTATGTCAAATATCCAGAATTGGCCTATGATCTGTTCTAGTGCGGCTATGATATGATGATTATCAATCATCGTGGAAAAGGGATTTCCGGCAGATTGCTGGTAACTTCTCACCACGGTCACGTATATTGCGATTCCCCGATTACGTCAGCTATTTCGCCTGCTTCTGGCAACAGATTGTCTACAACCGGCCGGATACCCCGTAGACGGCTTTGCGCTGGCGCACTCCATGGATGGCGCCATTCTCGCGCTGTTT
>NZ_LECR01000050.1:26627-27195 GCF_001602625.1 Sodalis-like endosymbiont of Proechinophthirus fluctus | reverse complement strand
CCTGCCGTGCTGTGCGCATCGATGTTCGGGCTGTGATTGCTGATGTCGCGCTGGCTGGTCTGGCGTATTCTGGAGTGGGTAAAACTGGCGGTCGGCCATGCGCGATTGCTACGCGGTATGGCACTGCCTGATGGCCACAGCCATTCACGGTCATCATGCTGATGGACAGCGACCAGCACTATTGCCACAACCTGTGCGTTATTACACCGATTATCCGGAGCTACAAACGGCAGCTCCGTCCACTCCTACTACTGGGTACGCGAGGAGACACTGGACGGGGAGTAGCTGCTCTGGCGCGCAAGAAGGTGCCATTATCATACCGGTGCTATTTCTGAGCGCCAGAGAAGACAAAATTGTGGATAACCGCAGTCACCTGGCGTTCTGCAAGCCCATGGCTCTGGCAGGTCATCTCTGCGAGAATAACGACCTGATAATGATTACGGGAGCGCGTCACGAAATTTTATTCGAGACTGATCCGCTGCGCGCACAGGTTTTTACATTAATCGCACATTTCTTTATGCAGAATCATTAATCTGCGGCGCTGGTTTGGCCGCGTACACCAGAGGTT
>NZ_LECR01000050.1:25031-26577 GCF_001602625.1 Sodalis-like endosymbiont of Proechinophthirus fluctus | reverse complement strand
TGGCACACTGCTTTCACCAGCTCATCAGCTCACCCCCTATACTAAACAAACTCTGCAAATCCTAACCGCACGCGGGATCCACTTCGTGTTCGCTACCGGCCGCCACCATGTGGACGTGGCGCGGATGCGCGCCAATCTCGAGATTGATGCCTATATGATCACATCTAACGGCGCACGGGTACACAACACTGCCGGCGAACTGATCTTCTCCCACAATTTAGACGAAGATATCGCCGCAGAGTTGTTCAGTGTAGTGCATCAGGATCAGAAAATTCTGACTAATGTCTTTCGCAATGATGAATGGTTTATGAACCGTAGTCGCGTCGATCAGGAAGATTTTTTCCGTGAATCCACATTCAAATATCGGGTGTATCAGCAGGGTACGCTGCCCACTGACGGCATTTGCAAAGTGTATTTCACCTGCGATGATCATCAGCGTCTACTGGTATTGGAAGAGGCGCTCAACGCCCGCTGGTGCGATCGGGTCAACGTCAGCTTCTCTTTGCCGGTGTGTCTGGAGGTCATGGCTGGAGGGGTTTCTAAAGGGCACGCGTTGCGGCAGGTAGCTGGCCTGCTCGGATATCAACTTAAGGATTGCATTTCCTTTGGCGATGGGATGAATGACCAAGAGATGCTAGCGATGGCAGGTAAAGGCTGCATTATGCAAAATGCCCAGCAGCGCCTTAAGGACACATTGCCAGCCCTGGATATCATAGGCAGCAACGAGGACGATGCGGTACCACGTTACCTGCGCGCAATGTATCTGGGAAAAGAATAAAAATTAATTTACAAATAATAATTATTACTATTTAAATTATTATTTAAATTGCGATACTGGCACGGGAGCACGACATTGCTCACATTGCTTCCAGTAATTTCATCTCCTGTGTGCTGGCTTTTTTACCCGTATTGACTACTCTCTGTCGCCTATGCCATTCTATTTTTTTGAACTTAGCGATGATATTTTCCGCTATTATTCTTCTTTGTTACGAATAGACTATAGACTTGAGAAAAATAATGAGGAGAACTGAATACGTACTTTGTGCGTGCCATCCAAGATCGAAGCTATGCTCGGCATGAATGTCTAACCAACCGGCATAGTTTTCCTTTGCCGATTACTATCATCTCGAATTTATGGTTTTTTTCTCTCTAATGGTGGGTGATTAATGAAAATATTATTGCCCCGGTGAGAAGGCGTTGCACCCACCCGTATTAATGACATGGAGATTTTGACCTACATTCTGTCCGGTACGGTAGCGCAGATAGTACGGGCAACTCAGGTGCAGATTCACGCTGGCGAGTTTCAGATCATGAGCGCTGAAACTGGGATACGGCACTCAGAATACAATGCTCGCGATGATGCATTCCTGCACCTCTATCAGATTTGGATATTGCTGGCGCAAAACGGTCTGCAGCTGCACTATGAACAACGCCGGTTTACGGCAAAGGCCGCTACTGGCGCGCTATTCGCCAGATGCCTGCGACGGCTCGTGCGGGTGTTCCAGGATGTGATTTTGACTCGTTGGGCGCTCCCACGCGGCCAGTC
>NZ_LECR01000050.1:23516-24996 GCF_001602625.1 Sodalis-like endosymbiont of Proechinophthirus fluctus | reverse complement strand
TTACAGGTGATCGCCGGCGCGTTGACGGTGAATGAGCAATGAGCAGATGTTGGCGGCTGGTAATGTTCTAGCATTGTGGGATGAAAGGCCGTATCACGCTGGCGGCACACGACAATAGCGAGGTACTACTGTTTGATTTTCTGCCTATTTAACCGGGATAAAAATACTCGGCAATGCTTTTTATTAAACTTGGTTTAATCGTCACCTGACCAAGTTGATAATGAAGAAAAAAGTCCGGTACTGCAGAATGTTGCCGATCAGGTTAGGGTCACCAAAATAACGGTAAGCCGCTATATGCGCGATTCGGATCGGAATCTCCCAGGCGGCGCTGCAGGCAAAAATTTCCTTAGCGCTTGACAGGATGGGGTATATTCTTAATCGAGTGCCGGATATTCCCTTCAACGCGCCACCAGCCGCGCTATCGATGTTCTACTGCCTTTGCCTGCTAGCCCGCTTGTGGGGTGAGAACCAAGAGACGATGGGCAAATAGATGTTGGTTTCACGTTACTTGCGGGTGAAAGTATCTGGCAACCCCGAAGTGCGGAATGACGTCGCCGCTCACGAACGTTAACGGCAATAGCGGTGCTCCTCTCCATACCTAATCCTAATCGGGCGGCGAAAGTCTCTGACCCTGCGCCCCGGGTAAGAATATGATCCCGGTCTCAAAACGCTAATATAGTTCCTCCATACATTCCTTAGTGGACGATGTTACCGGTATCATGATATCGATAATATCATATCATATGAATACTATTCCTGATTGACTGACACGCGAAATGCCGGTTAGAACAGACATCCATTGGGGAAACTATCATGCCACTTTTTATTTTTGCCATTGGTATAGCACTGCTGTTGCTCCTAATGATCCGTTTCAAATTAAACGGATTTATTGCCTTAATTCTGGTTGCGCTGGTGGTAGGGGTCCTGCAGGGCATGTCGGTCGATAAAGTTATCGGGTCAATTAAAAACGGCGTAGGCAGTACGCTCGGCAGCCTAGCACTGATCATGGGCTTCGGCGCCATGCTGGGTAAACTGTTGGCAGATTGCGGCGGGGCTCAACGTATCTCCACCACGCTCATCGACAAATTTGGTCAACGTTATATTCAGTGGGCAGTGGTATTAACAGGCTTCACTGTCGGCTTCGCGCTGTTTTACGAGATTGGTTTTGTGCTGATGTTGCCACTGGTGTTCAGTATCGCCGCCAATGCGCGTGTCTCACTGCTTTATGTAGGCGTGCCAATGGTCGCCGCGCTGTCGGTGACGCATGGCTTCCTGCCGCCGCACCCAGGCCCTACTGCTATCGCCGCCATTTTTCATGCCGATATGGGTAACACCCTGTTGTACGGAGCTATCCTCTCCATCCCGACGGTCATCCTGGCCGGTCCAGTGTATTCGCAATTTCTGCGCCATATCGACAAGCCGGTGCCGGAAGGTTTGTATAATCCAAAAAAATTTACCGAGCAAGAAATGCCGGGCTTTG
>NZ_LECR01000050.1:21369-23485 GCF_001602625.1 Sodalis-like endosymbiont of Proechinophthirus fluctus | reverse complement strand
GTGGTATTGATGGCGCTGCGCGCTATAACTGAAATGCTGCTGCCGGATGGCAATCCTATCTTGGCTTACACTGAGTTCTTTGGTGATCCCATTATGGCTACGCTTATCGCAGTGCTGATTGCCATTTTTACCTTTGGTTTAAATCGGGGCCGTAGTATGGATGAAGTAATTAGTACCATTACCGATTCCATAAAAATCATCGCCATGACAATGTTGATCATTGGCGGCGGCGGGGCGTTTAAACAAGTGTTGGTTGATAGTAGTGTGGATAAATACATCTCATCGATGATAGAAGGAAGCACTATCTCTCCGCTGCTGCTTGCCTGGACCATTGCCGCCACGCTGCGCATTGCACTAGGCTCGGCGACCGTCGCGGCGATTACCGCTGGCGGCATCACCGCACCACTTATCGCAACCACTGGCGTTAGCCCCGAGCTGATGGTTGTCGCCGTAGGCTCTGGCAGCTTGATCTTTTCCCACGTCAACGATCCTGGCTTCTGGCTGTTCAAGGAGTATTTTAACCTGACCATCGGTGAAACTATCCGCTCCTGGTCGGTGCTGGAAACCATAATCGCGGTCAGCGGCCTTGCGGGCTGTNTTCTGCTGAATATGGTGATTTGACCTCACACCGTCTACGCTCGCACGGACCGGTCCAGCAGCCTGCCCGCTATAGGCAGGGTTATACCAATCGACAGGCTACCATATCGACAAGCTACCATTTTTTGAGCGGGTGGTCGTCTGTTCGGTATGATGATGTTAACCTCCCATTCCTAGGCGCGTATGCCGTCCAGGAACATCTGAGTCGAGATCATGACTAACAATAACCCCATGAGCCGCTCAAGCGCGCTGACCCCTTTACTCCCTAGCAATTGTAAAAAGACGTTAGACAGCATCAGGATGACGACTGACAGAACCCAGGCGATGAGTAAAGACAGGACTAACTGGTTGATTTTCATTGGATATTGATGAGATAATAGCATCAGCGCCGCCAGGATTGACGGGCCGGCGACCAGTGGGATCGCCAGTGGCACCAAAAACGGCTCCTCCCCCGCCGGCAGGCCGGCACTATTGCCTTCCTGGGAAGGAAAAATCATTTTAATAGCGATCAAAAAGAGAATAACACCGCCGGAGATAGATACCGTTTCGGTGCGTAGGTTGAGAAACGACAAAATATGTTCGCCGGCAAACAGAAAAATCAGCATCAGAAGCAGCGCTATCAGCATCTCCCGGATGACGATAGCGCGCCGCCTCTTCGGCTCTAGATGTTTAAGAACCGACATGAATATTGGCAGATTACCCAAGGGATCCATAATTAAAAACAATAAAACAGTGGCCGATATCATTTCACTCATTATTACCTCGATGTTATCAGCGCCGGCGCCCCGACAACGGCAGGGAATGAGTACAAGCATCGCCGCTGAAAATGGCTTAAAATATAGAACAACTCTACTTGCGGCATTTCGGCCACATTTCGTATGGTGGATGCAGTGTATCCTGTTGACGTTGCGCAGTAAAGAGCATACGTAATAGTTTATCACCCCTCCCTCTACTACGGCAGGACAGTTAAACATGAAAAACGTTGGTTTTATTGGCTGGCGCGGTATGGTCGGTTCAGTGTTGATGCAGCGCATGACCGAAGAGCACGATTTTGACTCTATCTGCCCGGTATTTTTTTCCACCTCCCAACACGGTCAGCCCGCACCGGAGGTCAACGGCCAGCAGAGTGTACTGCAGGATGCCTTGGATCTGGCGGTGCTCAGCACGCTAGATATTATCGTCACTTGTCAGGGCGGCTATTACACCGACGAAATCTATCCGCGGCTGCGTGAAATCGGCTGGCAGGGTTATTGGATTGATGCGGCGTCGTCACTGCGTATGCGCGAGGACGCGATTATCATCCTCGATCCCGTTAATCAGTCTGTGATCCAGCAGGGCCTGGATCGCGGCATCAAGACATTTGTTGGCGGCAACTGTACAGTGAGCCTGATGCTGATGTCGCTGGGCGGGTTGTTTGCTCAGGATTTAGTAGAATGGGCCTCGGTTGCCACCTATCAGGCGGCATCCGGCGGTGGCGCGCGCCATATGCGTGAACTCCTGGTACAAATGGGGCAATTGC
>NZ_LECR01000050.1:18700-21281 GCF_001602625.1 Sodalis-like endosymbiont of Proechinophthirus fluctus | reverse complement strand
GAGTTGACCCGCAGTGGCACCCTGCCGACGGATAATTTTGGCGTGCCGCTGGCCGGTAGCCTGATCCCCTGGATAGATAAGCAACTGGAAAACGGCCAGAGCCGAGAAGAGTGGAAAGGCCAGGTGGAAACCAATAAAATACTCAATACCCGTCAGGTAATTCCAGTGGATGGACTGTGCGTGCGCATTGGCGCTCTACGCTGCCATAGCCAGGCGTTTACTCTGAAACTGAAGAAGGATGTGCCGCTGGCGGAAATTGAACGCTTGCTGGCAATCCATAATGACTGGGTGACAGTAGTGCCTAACGATCGTGAACTGTCGATGCGAGAATTGATGCCAGCGGCGGTGACTGGCACACTGAAAACGCCGGTCGGCCGGCTGCGTAAATTGAATATGGGTCCGGAGTATCTTTCGGCCTTTACCGTCGGAGATCAGCTGTTGTGGGGCGCCGCTGAACCCCTACGCCGCATGCTGTGCCAGTTATCTCACTAATTCTGCCACGCGTGCGGGCTGACGGTGCGAGAGTGTTCTAGTTGGTAGTTTTTAATCCTTTATATTTCTACAATATCCTTTTATTTCATGGAATAAGAGAATGAAGATAACATAGCAGGATATACCAAACAAGATGTTATTACCTCACTGGTAGCTTACCATTATGCCGATCCGTTTTCTTTAAATTGGACATTTATCAAACTGAGGTGGGTTTGGTAGTACAGGCGTCATTGCTGGATGCCGGCGCGGTCACGGAATAGAGGCTAAAAATGGGAGATGAGTCACAGATTTAAAGAGCTGAAATTGTGATTACCCATGCGGCTTTTTTAGCGCGCTAATTCTACAGCGTAAAATTCTTTATCGACTGCTGGCCATCACCTGACATGAGCATACTTATTTTATCTATATCTCTTCAATCCTTTATTGCAGGATATTGACAGTTGTTATTGATGGAAGGCACCCATTTGCGTTTCTAAGAACGGCTGAGGCACACAATCCTGAAGTTCTCGATGACGGCGCCGGCATGCGTTTCGCCGTTTGGGCAGCCAACGCGCGCCGGTTTCGGTGGTCAGGGAGTTTAATTTTTGGGATGGCCACCGCCATCCGTTGCACCAACGGAGGGAAAAAGATACATGATAATTATTTCTTCAGGCAGTAATACTTAAATAATTATACAAATATGAAATCATCGATTGTCACGGGCAGACGCGGCTGAAAGCCAATCCCTACACTTTTAAGGCGTAGATATATCCGGACATGGTATCGCTGATGTGGGGATTTCCACCGCCGGCGGGGGATCAGCCACGCGGTACGCAGCCAGGCCAATGCGATTAACCAGCTTATCACCATTTATGAAGTGTATTTGGCTCCTGGTGCCGCTACGCCGAGAACAATTTCTGGCTCAGTTAGTTGGAGCTGGCGGATTCATTGGTAGGCTACGTGAAGTATATGGTTTTACCCATATCGAATTACTGCTGATTAATCAATACTCTTTTGACAGAAGATTAGGATATCAGTCCTTTGGTATTTATGCTACGACTCGTCTCGTCGCTTCGGCATGCCGGAGGATTTTTGCATGCCCGTTAGGCCGGGCTGAACGTGCTGCTGGACTAGGTGCCGAGCCATTTCCCAAGTAAAGAGCTCGGGCTGGCGCAATTTTACGGTAAATAAATGTACGAATACACCGATCCGAAAGTAAGGGCAGCATCAGGACTGGAATATGCTGATTTACAATTACAGTCGTAACGAAGTGTGCAACTATCTAGCCAACAACGCTATGTTCTGGCTGGAACGCTATAGCCTCGACTGGTTGCGGGTCGACGCGATTGCGTCAATGAGAGTTACCGCAATTATAGCCGTGCCACTGGTGAGTAGATGCACAACTTTGTATGGCGACAATGAAAATCTAGAGGCCATCGCTTTTTTGCGCTATACATCAGCCATACCGTCGGCACGCAACGTGACGGCGCGGTCACCGTGGCGGAGGGAAGAGTCCACCTCTTTCTTCCGGCGTCACCACTAGGACGACGATGGGCAGCGGTTTCATTATAAATACCATAATCAAATGACCTTTAACATGGTCTATGCCTACAGCAAAAATTTTACGCTGTCGCTGTCCAACGATGAGGTAGTGCGTGGCAAAGAGTCCATTCTGGGACGTATGCACGGCGACGATTGGCAAAAGTTCACTGATTCGCGCGCCTATTACGACTTTATATGGGCCCATCCCGGTAATAAGAATCTGCTGTTTCTATGTAACGAATTTACCCCGCGGTCAGAATGGAACCACAAAAAATGGAACCATGATATTGGCCTGGACTGGCATTTGCTAGAAAATGAAAGGTGTTACCATGCCGGCGTGCAGCGGCTGATGCGCAATTTGGATCAATGCTATCGCAGTCATCCGCACTCTTATACGAGTGCGATTATACGTTTTCCGGCTTTCAGTAGTTAGTGTCTGACGGCTATGAAAACTCGGTATTTTCCTTCCTGCGCCGCGTCGCGTTAATACCGGCAATGAGATACTGGTGATCACTAATTTTACCCAGGTGCCGCGCTAATGTTATCGCGTTGGAGTCTCCCACGGCAG
>NZ_LECR01000050.1:14991-18675 GCF_001602625.1 Sodalis-like endosymbiont of Proechinophthirus fluctus | reverse complement strand
TGGCATGAGGTACTGAACACTGACTCGGGTTATTACAGTGGCAGCAATACAGAGAATCAGGGCGCAATTCACAGTGAAGCGGGTCTCCCCTGGCGTTACCATGACTATTCTCTGTCTCTGACATTGCCACCGCTGGCGACCCCCTCTTTTGCTGTGGGAGGGGGAACGACGGTGCTGACGGCGGTTAGTACCTTGGCGCCCATATTGACGGAACCGTCGTCAATTTTTGCCTGTTTCCTGCCCATGCAGAGCAGAGCAGGTGGTACTATACGTATTCGATGAACAGGGAAGCACGAGTAGCAGTGGGAATTACCCGGCCGCAGCAGCGTACGGCTACATATGGCCGGCGCTGGCGCGGGGGGCTGCGCCACAGTTTCAGGCTCCATGGCCCTTTTGCCCCTGACGAGAGTCATCGTTTTAATCCGGCGACTGCACTTACGCGCGCGCTGGAATAGGGTCGGCGACCATCCGGGGCGCTGCTGGGGCAAGTAGCCGGATTCCACCGATAGTGCGCCCTATCTCGATAAATTCAATCAGGGCGACTACTTCGCTGCGGTGGAAGACAAAAATTATTCCGAAAACGTTTCCCGTGTGCTTTGTCCTGATGACTCTACCTACTCCCGCTGCGAACTGCAACTGCTACAGGAATATTTTTCTTGTCCTTGCCACGGTACAGGACATTCTCAACTACCATTGGCTGGCTGATGCACAAATACCTTTGATAACTTTGGCGATAAGATCGCTATCCATTTGAACGATACCCATCCGGTTCTGGCCATCCCTGAACTGATGAGTTTGCTCATCGATGAGAATAAGTTTGATTGGACCTGCGCCTGGAGTGGTATATGCCAAGCATTTTCTTATACTAACCATACGCTGATGAGTGAGGTGCTAGAGACTTAGCCGGTGGACATACTAGGCAAGATCCTACCGTGCCATTTGCAGATCATTTTTGATCTCAACGAGATCATTTTCTCAATCAGGTCTAGGTCCCGACGGTGGACGACAGCAGGTTGCTGTTGAGGGTGTCTATTTTTGGAAAAAAGGACGTCGGGTGTGGGTCTAGAGCTGGAGGTGATCGCGAGCCATAAGGTTAATGGGAGTTTTCAAGCTGCATTCGGAACTGATGGTACAGTCGCTCTTTGCCGATTTCGCGCTCCTATTTCCATTCTCCGATCGTTTCTGCAATAGCTGCGGCGCTAGCCAATCCGCCTCTATTGGCAGTGCTGGATGAAACTATTGGCTAGACTTGATGTACCAATCTCGGCCAATTGGCAGAACTGAAGGGGCATATCGATTTTCCCGAGTTTCGTTTATTGTGCAGCTAGCTCTTCCAGCAGGTTAAACTGATCAATAAAAATATCTGGCGGGGCCTATCTGGCGAATCAACTGGACGAGGTAGCCAATCCAGTGGCGCTATTTGATGTAAAAATCAAACGTATTCATGAACACAAACGCTAGCCGCTTAACGTGCTGCATCATTTTATTAACGGTATAGCGGAGGTTATCAACCGTGATCCGCTAATAAAAATCGGCTCCGGCTTAAGGTGATATTTGTGCTAAACCACAACGTCATCCTGGCGCATCTGATTATTCCGGAAGCGGATCGATTTTTCCGAACAGATTTCTCTGTCTAGCACTGAAGTGTCAGATACCGGCGATATGAAGTTCGCCATCAATAGTGCGTTGACCATTGGCACGATCGACGACGCCAATATCGAAATATAACAGCATATGGGTGGGGAAATATGTTTATTTTTCGGTAGTACCGCTCTTGCTTGCAGGTCGAGGCGCCGCGTAGCTACGGCTACAATCCGCGTAGCTATTACGAGCAGGATGCAGAGCTGCATTTGGCGCTATCGCAGATTGCCACCAGCGGGTTCGACTCTGGCGAGCCGGGGCGCTACAGCAATTTATTTGATTCTCTGGCCAACTTTGAGGATCAATCAGCTGCTGGCAGGGATTACCGCAGCTATGTAGATGCTTAGGATGAGGTAGACCTCCTGTAATCAGCGTCCGGATGAATGGGCACGCCACGTTACTTTGAATATCAACAGTATGGACTATTTATTCTCCAATCGCACGATACGCGAGTATGCCGAGGAAATCTGGAAGATGGTGCTCGTTGGCCGGGCCAGGCAGCCAGTCGGTAATACACGCTTGCTGGGACTACTGTCCAGCCACACTCTCAGCTTGGTGCGGCGCTAGATGGCGTCATCCAGAGTGACCGCACATTCTTGCGCTACCATAAGAGCAACTCGGCTTCGTACAGGCTGTGATCGAAATCCTCGCCCAGATCCACCAAGCCAGCAGCGCCTGCCAGCAGCTGCTCACTGCGGGTGCCGTACGTGCTGCTGTAGCGCCACGCCAGTGCTTTCTACAAAAAAGAGAATTTGCGCTGCCGTACTGCGACGTAGTCGTTGCGGGTACTAGCGAAGTCGCCGCCCAGTAACACCTCGTTGCGGGTCCAGGCGCCTTTGGTATGGAGATAGTAATAAGCCAGTTTTCCCAGCGTATGCTCAGCTAGCTTGCGATAAGTGGTGAGCTTGCCGCTGAAAACGACAGTGTATAGTCACGGGCTACCCGCCTGCGGTGAATCGGATTCGTCGTCGCACAGCGGGAGCAAACCGGAATAGGTCCAGACGATATCCTCGCGGCCCAGTGGCCGTTTGAGATAGGCGTTCATAAACCTTGAGCAGATAGTCAATTTCATCGTCATCGATATGCACCTCACCTGGATCGTCGTGATATTCCACGTCGGTGGTGCCGATTATGGAGAACATTTTCATCAAGGGAATGACGAATACAAATGTGGTGATCCTCGTTTTGCAGAATGTACGCCTGCGGATTGGGATGGACCCGCAGCACGACGATATGGCTGCCTTTTATCCAGGAGGATGTTATATTACGATGGCAAATTCAGGCTGTCATCGATAAAGTGTTTCACCAAAAGGGGCCGGTACTGTTGATCCCGCCGCCAATGACGATCAACTCTTTGATTTCCACGTTACCTTCCTCCCAATGCGCGTAACAACTCCTTTATGTTCTTTTTCACTCATGGTTGTAAGCGAAAACTAACATCCAAGCCAAGAACTCTGTGCAAATAAAGAGTCTATGCGTGACTCAGTTAATATTTTTAACGTGCAGAGCGGGGTTGCCTCTATGACGTTATGGTTAGTATACTGAGTCAAGCACCGGCATGGCGTGGCCAGATGCTGGCGAAAAGCGCTGCACGCCACCCCACGACTTTCTACACTCCTTTCGCTCCCGCGAGGAGTGCTGTCTTTTGATTAAACGAGGTGTCAGGGTATAGATCAATTTGCAACAATCAGCGTAGTGCAACAATCAGTGTATAATAGGCTAGAGAACGCTGGCAGAGGGGAGGGGGACGCGGTGCTGATGGATATTCACGATCCGCAAAGTTTCGCCGCTTGGCATTTCCGTGGCACGTTTCATTTGACCAATGACATCCCCTCCCCTGTCGGCGTTTTTGGCGCAACATAATGCCTCCTGTCCAGTACTGATGATGTGCTATCACGGCAATAGCAATGAAGGCACTACTCAATACTTGCTGAACTAGGGATTTGATGCTGCTTACGGCGGCGATGGCAGGCTTGACGCCTGGCTGAAAGACTTTCTTCAGGATACTGAATCTCTATAGCGACGAAGACGCGTCGCGGTTCA
>NZ_LECR01000050.1:9396-14985 GCF_001602625.1 Sodalis-like endosymbiont of Proechinophthirus fluctus | reverse complement strand
GCCGTGCCTTGCTCTGCCGTCGGGATAAGGAAGGTCGCTGTACTACCGTGTGCTGTGCTCCTCGCTTTGAGACATAGATCGCAAAATTGGCAGGCCTCGTCGAGACGCGTCGTAATCTACCTATCATTAATTTCTCCTTTATTATCAGTGAATTGACTAGATTTCTATCGTCATTGGCGCGGGGTAAATCGTCGTCGGACTGCTCGTTTAGCCCTCGAATCGTGCACTCCGTTTCACCATCACCTCATTATGAAAGCGTGAGTGAATCATGATTCGAGTTACTGCCTTGTCTAACGTGGCGCCTGGCGTTGGCCCTTCATCGATTATGGTGGACATAGATTTGCTCCCGCAGGGGCGTTATACCGAGCTACCGAGCTACCGAGCTACCGAGCTATAGGCTGGCCCAAGACGAAAAACCTGAACAGGAAAAACTTGAACAGGTTGAGGCAGCACTGGAGGCTTTTTCGCTCGAACCGCCGCATCCCTGTTATCAGGCTGCTAGCTGGCGCACTGGTTTGTTGCATTAATGCGGTGAGATAGGATCCAGTCTGCGTGCCTGGCTTCCGCTGCCAGCGCTGTGCATGCTGGTCTTTCTCCTGATGACCTTGCTTCGGCTATGATCGGATGATAGCCGCGCTGGCGTATCCCTCCGGTCCGGCTCAGTACGGCTAGATCTAGCGCTGGGTTTAGCCATATCTTTTTGCATTTCTCGCTATTGCACCTGGTGTTTAATGTGATGGTATCTGGCCGGGCCTGACGGAGGGTTATCGCAGTAAGGCGTCATTAACCATTTTATTTTTGCTCTCGGCTATCGTCAGCAGGCGTGGTGGTGCAGTCACATTTCAGTGGGAGCTTTTTCTACGGTCTGTCTGGCGTGGTGTATGCGCTGATGGGCTATGTCTGGTGGCAAGGCGATAAATATCCCGGCGGGCCGCTAGTTATGCTGCGCCGGTTCATCATGTTCGCCCCGTTATGACTCCGCCGGCTATTCCAATATGTTGAGTATCGCAATAGCTAATGCCTGCGCACGTAGCGAGTCTAGTAATGGGACTGCTGATAGCGTTATGGCAAACGCGGTGGCGTCAGAATCACGGCGGTCAGCACTGCCGGTAGCAGAGGAGTCAAAATGTGAAGCAAGCGCAGCGGCACTATGCCATTATCGTGTTGGTTCGCTAGCATGGCTGCATCAGTATACTGAGGAGTTAGTGGATCTCTTTGTCGTCAGTCCTCCCTAGACAATACGACGCGATCTGAACGATTTGGTCGAACAGAATAAGATCCGGCGTCATCACGGCGACGCGGCGCTCCCGTCGAGTTCGGTCATCGCGCCGCCTACTATGAATCGAAAGGGGATGTGGTCGGCGGAAGGCGCGCATAGTAAAGCGCGGCGCTAGCCAAATCTACGACGGCGCTACGCTGTTCATTGATATCGGCACCACGCCGGAGTCGGTTGGGGCACCTGTTGCTGGGATATAAAAATTTGCGAGTGGTCAGCAGCAATCTTAACGTGGTGATGCTGCTTAGCGCCAAGGAATATTTCTGCCTGATTTTGGCTGGTGATGAAGTGCAGACGCGTGACGGCGGCATTTCTCAATTCTGATTTGATACGGCATCCCTTGTTATCAACAGCATTGATTTAGACGGCTAAACGGGCGATTATCGATAATTCTCACTGCGTGATGCTGGTGACCTACTATTCTAAATTCGGCCGCAGTGCCCATAGTCAATCTCAGCAAAAATGGACCTGGTGGACTATCTGTTTACCGACTAACCTCTGCCGGACGTGATGACTCTTATCGAACACTCTGATATCAAATCAGAGTTGTGCTCAGCGCAAAAGCCCTAGCGTAAAAATTTAATGCCGTCTCTCCCGTTTTTAACGGCGTTATCTATTTTTTGATCATCACGGCGCTTATCCAGACTCTTCCGCTATCTTTTTTGCACGGCGATATGAACGTCGATCCCTCGAGATAGGCAGTGAGGAGCCTGTCGTGGTTTTTGCATCGCGATCGCTTGCAGTGGGCACCGGGCCGGGATAGCCGTGACGGTAGCAGGATCATGGGTCCGGTTTTCCGGCGCTGTCCATTTTAGGTTAACAGGATAGAGACGTTCATATACCAAAATCAAAATTCGATAAAGCTGCGTTCCATACAACGCTAGATCGTCAGTGGCAATGTTATGGTTCTCGCCGGCAGGCAGGAAATGACCTTTTTTCAGTGGTTGCAGACGGTCAAGTGCGGTAATTAATGAATGCATCGCCCCAGATCGCCCAGCCGGGTAACAGCAAAAATTTCTCCGTCATGTCAATTACCTTTCCATAGAGTTCCTGATGGTATGTCTGACTGGTAATAATCTTATCAATCTTGGTGGGTACGATACGGTCAAAAGATTGCTCGACGGTCATCAGGTTAGTCTTGCCGATATCCTGGAATACGAGGTTGACCCAGCGCTGAGTAATGGCGGCCTGTTGTATGGATTTCATGGCGACAGTTGGCTATCATCAGCTATGGGCTAAATTACTAGTAAGGCTTGTTTCGTCATACCTTCGCCAAAGGACAGCAATGGGAATCCCCAGACGACTGGCATCGCGAAACCTATCCCTGCCTCCATCTTAACACGGCGTTAAATGTTGAGTTGGGTTTTAGAGGCAAACTGTTAAAAAAACGAGCAGGGACGGCAGCCGCTGGGAGCCGGTGTTCTCGCTTATCGGCGAAGCTTGAGATTTGCCGATGGTCGGTTTTGGCAATGGCACGGTGCTGCCACTACGTTAAAACCGAACGGGTCGGGATCGGATCTACGCCGCCAAGTTGATAAAAGTACTTTACTCGAACGATAAACATCAGGAAGACAAACAAGCTGCAGCTGATGCAGCTGTATTTCTAGTGCGCATGTGCAGTGGAGGATATTTTACGCCGTCATTATTTTGCCCGACGGTAGTCTGGAAAATCTGCCAGTTATGAGGTTATCTAGCTCAATGATACCATCTGTAAATCGTTATCCCCGAGATGCTGCGCGTGCTACTCGACAAATACCAGCTAACATGGTGTTGAAGACTGGCTGATTACGTCACGTACCTTCGCCTATCTATATAACCATACTCTGATACCGGAGGTGCTGTGGAATGCTGGGATGAAAAGCTGGTACAGGAGTTTCTGCCGTGCCATTTCGCCATCATAATTGATGTCGGCACGGGTTAGACGATTTTTTTCACAGTGAGTAGGCGCAGTATTGTTGGCGGGGAGCCGGAAACCGGCCTCCGGCTACAGGTACTGCGCGCGAATGACCAGGTGGATTATGCGCAGTTGATAACACTGAAACTGATGACGCTGTGTAGTTACGCCTTGGCGCAGTTCAATCGACGTTCTGCAGACGATCATGAACGCCAATCGCTGGCTGATTTTGTCGTGGATGGCGGAATATCAGCAGGCCGACAGCGGCAGTGCTGGCGTATTTTAGGTAGCAGCACTAGGACGAAATCTCTTTTTTAGTTACTTGCAGTAGTGGTTGGTGACCATGAAGTTGGATGGCTGTTAACGACTCAGCCAACGGCTAGCGATACCGGCGGTGTCAGCTATGGCAGCGCAGAAACCTGGGTCGATCCAGCACTATATTGCTTATCCGCGTCGGTGGGTGTGCGATGCCGGACAGACAGATTGGGCCCACAGGGGAAGAATCAGAAACTGCCGCCGCAGGTCCGAACGTGTTGCGTGAGCGCGGCTATCAGCAGTTTATCGAATTGATCTGGCCAACCGACTTGGCTTGTATGACGATGAGCATACCTGGCTGCTGCTGAAGGAACGTAGTATGGAACGGCAAGCGTTGCTGGACGCGCTGCGGCGCGCGAAGGGTATTCCTATGTCACCGGTGTTGAACGCCGCCATCCGCCGGTTATGGTACAAAGCAGTTGCACGCTGCTGAGGCTACAGCCCTAAGACTGACTGCAGATGGCAACACCGGTCAATGTGCTCTATAATATTATAATACTACCGATGTCTATACCGACTTGTTGTGTAAGCTGATGCGGGATTTCGAGACCATGTTTAGCGACCATAAAATTATTCAAATACTAACGGTTCTCTGCCGCTGGCGCTGGGGAGGTAACGCTGATGATTAAGTCGGACTAACGCCTATTGACAGATTAGACCTGACGCTACTGGTCAGTTCAGGCCTAACGTCGATCAATAGTAGGAGTGTTCGCCGTGTAGGTGCTCTGTCAAATCGTGCACGCCCTTCAGCTCAGGAAATTTCTCCAGTAGCTCTTTCTCAACCCTTTCTTTAAGCGTGTAATCCACCATCGAACAGCCATTACAGCCCCCACCGAACTGGATGATAGCCAGCATATCATCCGTAATTTCCATGAGTGTCACCTGACCACCATGGCCAGCCAACTGCGGATTTATCTGCGACTGCAGCAGGTACTCAACGCGCTCGATAAGGGGAGCGTCGTCATTCACTTTGCGCATTTTGGTATTGGGGGCTTTCAGCGTCAGCTGGGAGCCGAGCTTGTCCGTGACGAAGTCAATTTCCGCTTCCTGCAGGTAAGGGGCAGAAACCTCATCTACATAGGCCGAGATTTTATCAAATTTCAGCTCAGTATCAGTGGCCTCTACCGCGTCAGGCGGGCAGTATGAAACGCCGCATTCCGCATTGGGAGTGCCAGGATTGATAACGAACACGCGGATCTGGGTGCCAGGTTCCTGATTAGACAGCAATTTAGCAAAATGTTCCTGGGCAACATCGGTAATACGGATCATAACATTGACTCAATAGTTGATTAAAATAGCCGAATATTATACGCCTTTCTCCCCACAGACTACAAGGCGCGATAAATGCTCTATAGCTGCACTTCGCACGTGTGATGGCGAAGCAGCCGGCTTATTTCGCCGGCGGTACTGCCAGTAGTAACGACATCATCAATCAGCGTCACCCGTTTGCCAGCCACACATCTACGCGCCACATGAAGGCGTTGCTGAGGCCATGACGGCGTTGACGGGCGATAAACGCTGCTGAGGCGGCTCGCTGCGGTGATGGAACAGACCCTGAGGAAAGGACCTTTAGCCAGCGCGCAAGCGCACTGGAGAGCAGTTCAGTTTTATTATAGCTCCTACGTCAGTGACCGGTAGGCATGCAAAGGTATATCAAGCAACAAATCTGGATTCTCATCCCCCTGGGAGGCGCGATCTGCCAGCGCAGCCACAATAGTCGGGCTAGCACGCCGGCAAGGTCGGTGTCGCCCTGATATTTAAGTTTTGTCACCAGTTGGCTAAGCGGCGCATGGTAGTCCCCCCACCGTAATGAGACTATGCCAGCGTGGGGCTCGCAGCCGGAAGCCCGCAGCGCTGGCTGCCCCAGTTCCCTGCTTCGCTAGCAGTACCTTGACGCAGACTCGGCAAACACTGCGATAGCTGAACCAAAGTGGTTGCCGGCATAGCCAATACAGGGTGCTGATTGTTAGCATAGGGCCAACCATTTTTATTTCCGACTATTGGACAATAACATATGACGTCACTGTTTTGGCAAACGACAGGTACCGGCGATCGGGATCTTGTGCTGCTGCACGGATGGGGAATGAATGCCGGCGTCTGGTCT
>NZ_LECR01000050.1:5214-9287 GCF_001602625.1 Sodalis-like endosymbiont of Proechinophthirus fluctus | reverse complement strand
CAGATGGCGGAGGAAGTGTCGTCACGGGCCCCTATCGGCGCGCTATGGTTAGGCTGGTCGCTCGGTGGACTGGTGGCGACCACGGTGGCTTGCCAGCGGCCGCACGCGGTAGCTGGCCTGATTACCGTGGCTTCTTCTCCGCGTTTTTGCGCTGACGGTGGTGACTGGCCAGGGATACGGCCGGAGATACTGGAAGGCTTTGCGCACGAGCTGCGCTCGGATTTCACCCGAACCGTCAGCCGCTTTCTTGGCCTGCAAACCCTGGGAACCGAGTCCGCACGTCAAGATGCGCGCTGGCTGAAAAGCGTGGTACTGGCACAGCCGACGCCCGAGACCGAAGTTCTGGCTGGTGGGCTGGCACTACTGCGCGCCAGTGATTTGCGTTCCGCACTGAGACGGCTTAACGTGCCGCTGCTGCGTCTATATGGCTATCTGGACGGCTTGGTGCCGCGTAAAGTGGTCCCCTTGGTAGATGAATTCAGTCCCACCAGCCAGAGTATCGTCTTTACCAGCGCGGCGCATGCGCCGTTCATTTCTCATCCAATATTTTTCTGCCAGGCGCTGTGCAACTTCATCCAGACTGTTGCCTGATTGCGTTAGTGGTCGATCAGGGGTCCGATCCAGTAAAATGTATAGGGCATGAGGGTTAGCAGGCCGCCGCCAACCGAACCGTCAAAGGTCAGTAGTCGTTGAACGGCGGCGCAGTGGTAGAAGGCGAGTGGAGTATTATTCACTCCAGAACTTCCATGGCCTCATCGGGATGAAACGACCGTTGCCGACGACCCAGCCGGATAAGGGCTGCTTAGTGCCGGGCATACCCGCGAGAGTAAGCTAGTTTCCTCATCTAACATCGCTTCGATATTTTTAGTGGGTATTTCCTCGCGATTGACCGCGAGGTTATAGCTGGCCGCCTTCACTTCTTCATAGTCGCTACGCGACCCGAGGATACTCTGTATATAAGTATATAAATTGTCGACACGCTCGTAAACACCAATAAAATGGCATGGACGAGGATAATGCGGATCAGCTTCATCTTGTCGCTATCCTCGCGTTGATCGCTATCCTCGCGTTGATTAAGAGCATCCAGATAGGTATAGGTAACGTTGGTTTCTAGGGGCTAGTAGTGCCATCAATATTTTGTTTGTAGGAGGACACTAGCCGCGCCCTCCGTCTCCAAGATCACACACGAGACGGATGATTTCCGTCTCCGGCAGAATGCCACGCAGGGAGGTTCACACCGATACTGTCATGAGAGGTAAGAAAATTGAAAAAGGTGGTGTGCTGCCACCGATATTCATCCCTGTGACGCAGGGCGCGGCGACTGCCGTTGTGCATCGCCAGCGTCTGCAGCGGGAACTTGTATACCAACTGCCAACTGCGCTTCATCGCGCCGCTGCAGAAATAGCTGATGTTATTCTGATGGGGGACACGTTGGTTTCGGTAAGAATGGCCGTTCCCGGCGAGACCTCATCGCAAATGGAGAGAAATAGTTTCACCAGAAAATTGGTGCGGGATAAATGGATACGACAGATACCCACCTTCTTTCACAGGTAGCCCACCCCACAGCGTCCAAGCGAATATAGTCCGCGCCTTGAATCAAGTAGTACAGCAATACGCCGATAACGGCGATCAGTACTTGGAGATTTTTAAAGTTGAGATCCACCTGATCGACGCTGAACTTGGTCCAGAGATAGTATGAGTATTGCCGTTTTGCACGCTTGGGTGCGTGCGTGGACTTGGCGAAACTGATTGGCTCTTTATGGTGGTGCCCAGTTCCCCTGGCTTAAGTCGGTAAGGTAAATCTCTCAGTAAGCGGGTTTATAGCTTCCATTATGGAACATTATTGATGTGACGAATGTGCTGACACAGCATAAATGTGGCAATGATACCTTGTTATTACTGTAGAGCTACTGGGAGTGGAAATCGCCAAGGTGATTGATAACAGCTACGGGCAGGGAAGACGGTGGAATTGCGGAAAATAATCGACACTTCAGTGGATTGACTCCGACGCTGAGAATGCACCGGAAAGTATATTTTCAGGCTCTGCCCTCAGTCTCAACGCACCCTCGGCAAACTCACTGTCGACAAGCGAACCATTACAGGGTAGCTGACAGTAAGCGCTGCGCGAGAAGGCGCGGCAGGTGTTGGTGGCTGTATCGTCGCCGATCACTTGCTCGGCATGGCCCATCAATTACAGCGCGTCGCGCAGCCGCATTAGTCCGGACAACGTACCTCCTTAGTGACAGCTTTCACCGCGCCGTCTGGCTGGTAACAGGGTGAAGATTTCGCCTTGGATAGCCTCGGCTGGAAACGATCACGACAGCGAGGTAGAGGTTGGCAATCAAAAGACCATTGATACGATAACTGCCGCTATCACCGTCGCGCTGTACAAGGGGATGCTGCATCATGAAGATGGTCGCCTTGATAGAACAGCGTTGCTAGCGAACAAGCCACATTGAGGCCCCACAGCGCGGACAGTAGCATACAGCCGCGGCTGCATTCGTCGGGTAATAGTAATGAGGACCGAAATACAGTGAACATACAACAGAACGAAGATAAGGTAACTGTAAGCGGCAGTGGCACTGCCGAATTTACTGCTTATCATTCCTATGGCGCCGCTGCTCATTTCACCGTCGCCTTTACTGACTGGCTTTGATAGGGTTAGGTTAGCAAGAACGCTAAAGCTAAAACATCCTGCAGGCTCTGCCAGGTTTCCGTCATGGTACCGGACAATTCTTCCAACAGATCGAACGTGTCCTGCTCAAACGAGGTACGGGTGATTTGTTCGGAGATATATAGCGTGTTTATCGTCCCCACCCCACAACCTCTTTCGCCATCGCGCCGCTAATGAGCTCGACCGTAACCTGCCAATTATTCTCATGGACGCCTATCGGCTTGAGCAGAGAGGGGTCAGGGTTTTGCTCGCCGTCGCTAGCATGGAGTGGTTAACTCTGTACGCCGCATCGCCGTGCAGGTTGAAGCTGTTGAAGGCGCCAATTAGCATGCGTCCTGGCCAGGACGATGACTTTGCCGGCCCGAAGCACGAAGCTTTAAGACGCTACCAGGTTTGCAGTAGCAGCAGGCTTTTGATATGCGGCACGTGATACACAGGCCGCTCCATGATGAAAGAAATTGATTCGCCCCACGTTAGTGTATATTTTAGCATCAATCCGGTAAAAATCGCGAACACAAATTCCCAGCAGATACAGCGAAAACACCAACGTCGCGCCGTGCTGGCCGAAAAAAGCAGTAGAAAAAACGGCGAAAACCGTCAGCCGCGCGACGCAGTACATGAAGGGTGTCATCATAATGGTCATCAGCCGCTCGCGCGGCGCGTTGAGCATACATGCGCCCATTACTGACGACACATTGCAGCCGAAACCGACAATCAGCGGTACGAATGACTTTCCCGGCAGGCCGATGGACTGTATCAGCTGGTTGATGACGAACGCAGTGCGCGCCCATATAAGCCGGAATCTTCATGCTGATTTGCGGAATAAGCGTCAGCACGGTATTGATCCCGCTGCTAACGTCCTGGGCGAGCAGCAGTATTAACCACTGAGGAACGTGCATCTGACAGCCAAGCCACTGAGTGCCGTCGATGAACAATGCGGCGGATCCGCCCTAAAAACAGCGGCTGTAGGGCGTGTATGGCGTGTAGGGTGCCGACGAGGTTAATGGCTAGGATGAGTATGATATACATCACCATAAAAAACAGCGGCACGCGCTAAGCCAGCGGTTTAGCAGCACGGTATCAAGATGCGTGGTCATGGGTTGGTCTGCGTCAAATGGCCGTTACTGATGGCCTGACAAGGGGTGATAATCGTGATGCAGCGGCCATCGGTGATCGCCAGCGCTGAATCTGTTGCAGGCTTGCACGCAGGCTTCCCAGCCGTTGGGAAGAGCAGAGCTCAGTAACTTACGGCTGTGGATGTGTGCCATTCCAGCATATGCATAGCTAGCCAACGCCGCTGGCGCGGCGAATACTTATAGGGGATAAATAGCATGAGCTGTTCCACCGCTTAACGGACGGCGAGCAGATAGTCGACTGTTGAGGATGGTGCCGTCGGTAA
>NZ_LECR01000050.1:3633-5152 GCF_001602625.1 Sodalis-like endosymbiont of Proechinophthirus fluctus | reverse complement strand
CCGTTGCTCCAGCGCCGGGATATCGATGGTAATGCTATGGTTACAGGCGATATCCAGCATATTCAGCGCCACGATGCAGGGAATACTTAGTTCCAGCACCTGCAGCGTCAGATAAAGATTACGCTCCAGATTGGCACCGTCCGACTACGCTGATAAGTACATCCGCTTGCTGTTAGAGGATATACCGACAGGTGATTTTCTCATCCAGAGAGGATTGCTGCGACAGCGTGGTCAGATAGTAAGCGCCTGGCAGATAGACCAGCGTAATTACGCTGCGCGCGGTGTTAGTGAAAAATCCTTCTATACGTTCCACCGTAATGCCGGTCCAGTTACTGACCTGCTGGCGGGNGCCGGTCAACTGGTTGAATAAGGTGATTTTACCGCCGTTGGGATTACCGATCAAGGCCACAGTACGTATAGTGATCATTAATGAAACCTGTAAGAAGTGACAAATACAAACTAATTATCCCGGGAACGCAGCGTGTTCGTATCAGGCCGAGTCAATGGTCAGGTACGAATCATTAGCAATAATGAGAGATCTTTTTTTCGTAATACCATCTGTACCCACCGCACCCCTATTTGCAGGGGATCCCCGCCCAGCTTGGCAACACGCACTACTTGAAACTAACTGCCGAGCAACATGCCAAGCGACAGTATTTTTTTCAAAAGGCGGGAGGGATCTCTGGCATAGCCGGTAATTTTATAATAATGCTGCAATTTCAGTTGCATATTGACCTTCTTGATGGTGACCGAAAGCGCTGTGGGAACGGTAATAACCTCGGCGTCCGGGGTATCGTTTGTTAGACTGGACAGGTGCAGTGTTAATTAATGTAACTATTAAAATTTAATAGTTAAAAATAAAAATAATTTATCAACCTTATCACTCGCGCTAAATAAAACAAATTATCAACTAAATTCTTTTTTAGCGACGATCACATAAATATATTGCTGATGATTTTATACAATGCTATGTATTTAATGTGTTTAATTTTCTTTATGCGTCTAAGTGAGTTAGATAACTAGAGTGGGTGCTGCCTATTTTTATTGACCATGGCACATAGCGGAAGACGAGTAGCTGATTATTGACGTTAACTCGCCGTCCATCAAGCGGGCAGTACTGAATATGGTGGTGAACACGGTGTGCTACGACAATGGCTGGATCAAAGGAATAGCGGCTGTGAAATCAACCGCGTTTAGTT
This sequence comes from Sodalis-like endosymbiont of Proechinophthirus fluctus, assembly GCF_001602625.1. GTDB lineage: Bacteria > Pseudomonadota > Gammaproteobacteria > Enterobacterales > Enterobacteriaceae. The sequence goes on along the minus strand of NZ_LECR01000050.1, from coordinate 3,953 downwards.
TGAGGTCGAGGATGATGGTCCGGGCATTAAGTCGGATCGGATCAGTTACAGTATTTGTTCCAGCCGTTCGTGCACGGCGGCAGCGCGCGCGGCACCAACGTACTGGCCTAGGTCTGGTCATTGTGCAGCGCATCATCGATGCCCATACCGGTAAGCTAGAGATCGGCCGCAGCGCCCGACAGGGACTGCGTGTTCATGCCTATTTTCTGCTGCTGGTTGTATTAATGGATCAAGGAGCTAGCGTCAGCAAAGCCGCCGGCAAAAGCGCTGACTAAGCGTCGGACATTACATGGCATTACTGTCAGGAAGCATCGCCGCAT
>NZ_LECR01000050.1:0-3566 GCF_001602625.1 Sodalis-like endosymbiont of Proechinophthirus fluctus | reverse complement strand
GAGAAGGCATCGCTGCTCCTTGATGCCGGGGCAAAAAGCGTCAGCATTGTGGGCCCGCGCTCACTAGCGCCGCCCCTGCCGTGGTGTCGGTAAATTTTGCGAAATTATCGATAAAACGCTGGGCCAGATCTTCTGCCTTGCTTCGCCATTCGCCGGCATTGGCGTATGTAGCGCGCGGGTCGAGAATCGCACTGTCTACGCCCGGCAGCGCTGTCGGTATTGTGAGATTAAAGATAGGCAGGGTCGTCGTTGGTGCATCATCAATGTTACCACATAATATGGCGTTAATAATCGCCCGCGTGCTTTTGATGGAGATCCGTTTACCGTTACCGTTCCAGCCGGTATTGACCAAAAAGGCGTGGGTGCCGGAAGCGTTCATGCGTTTTGCCAGCACATCAGTGTAGGTAGTGGGATGCAACGACAAAAACGCTGCGCCAAAGCAAGCGGAAAAGGTAGGTACTGGGGCTACCACGCCCCGCTCGGTCCCTGCCAGTTTGGCAGTGAAGCCGGATAGGAAATGATACTGAGCCTGTTCCATCGACAGGCTGGCGACCGGTGGTAAGACGCCGAAGGCATCTGCCGTTAGGAAAATGACGCGCGTCGCGTGTCCGGCACGCGAGACCGGTTTGACGATATTCTCGATATGATCGATGGGATAAGAAACGCGGGCATTTTCGGTCTTACTACCGTCGTTGTAGTCCACGCTGCCATCCGACCGCACCACCACATTTTCTAGCAGCGCGTTACGGCGAATCGCCTGATAAATCTCCGGCTCGGCTTCGGGGGAAAGCCGGATGGTTTTAGCGTAACACCCCCCTTCAAAATTGAACACGCCATCGTCGTCCCAGCCGTGTTCATCATCACCTATCAGACGGCGGCGAGGATCGGTCGACAGTGTAGTTTTGCCGGTGCCGGAAAGGCCGAAGAACAGCGCGACATCCTCATCGGTGCCGACGTTAGCCGAACAGTGCATGGAAGCGATCCCTTTTAGCGGTAGCAGGTAGTTCATCACCGAGAATAGCCCTTTTTTCATTTCGCCGCCGTACCAGGTGCCGCCGATAAGCTGGACGCCTTCCGTGAGATTGAAAGCGACAAAGTTTTCTGAATACAGACCCTGTTCGCGCCAGTCAGGGTTGGTGCATTTAGCGCCGTTGAGCACTACAAAATCCGGTTCAAAACCTCGCAGCTCTTCGTTGCTTGGCCGGATGAACATATTTTTTACAAAATGCGCCTGCCAAGCCACCTCAGTGACAAAACGCACCTTAAGCCGGCTATCCTCATTGGCGCCACAGAAAGCATCAATGACAAATAGGCGCTTGCCGCTTAGCTGCTGGCCGACCCGCTTTTTAAGATGATCCCAGGTCTGTTGGTCAAGGGGATGATTATCATTGGCTCCTTTACCTTGATCGGACCACCATAAGGTGTCGCGGGTCTTAGCGTCACGCACTAGATACTTGTCGAACGGAGACCGGCCGGTGAAAATCCCAGTATCCACCGCCACCGCGCCCGATTGGGTAAGTGTACCGCGTTCAAACCCGTCGAGGGCGGGGTCGGTTTCTTCTGCAAGCAGTTGGTCGTACTCTGGGTTGTACACCAGTTCGCGGCAGGCCGTTATTCCATAACTGAGCCATTGCTGCGGGGTAATCCTCTCACTTAACATGTCACTACTCCTTAGTCTAATAAGTACTGTTAGCGATTGTAGGGGTTAGTGGTGGGCGCGCCGAGGGATGAACCAAGGATTAACCTGACCGGGCAGGCTTTACATTATTTTGTGAATAGGCGCACGGAAAATAAGTTATTACCTTAACATATGCTGCAGAAGAGGCATATCGTCCGGCGTGGCAATAGGTTAAATTCTAGGCCTGCAGCGCGCGATCTTCCCCGCCTGCCGCTGTAGGGCCGCGATGGCGTTGGCATCAAAACGGTAATGGCTGCCGAAAAAATCGCAATGCATATTCACTTCACCATCCTGCTCGAACATTTCGTTCAATTCCCTTTTCACCCAGAGTAATCAGCGTTGCGCCGCCGCGATGACGGGAGCAGATACACAGGAATTGCACCGATTGCGGCGGGTAGATCGTCACCTCATCTTGATGATGATAGAGATGGTATAAAACGTCGTTGGCCGGCAAAGCCAACAATTCGTCGCCTTTTACCGTCGCTGTGAGCTGCGCTAGATGGCAAAAATCATCGGCGCAGGTTTCCTGGCCGGGCAATATACCTGCAGCAGCAGGCTAGCGGCGCATTGCCTTGATGCTCGCCGGTACAGATAAACAGCCGCGTAATCAATTTCTCTGATCCGATTGCAGGAAGTAGTTTTCCAAACAGTCCGCCAGACGAGGCCCTTCCGGACCGACCGCTCTCTGATACCGCTCGTCATCGGTGGACGTCGACGTGATGACCAGATAGCCGTTGCCACCATTTTCGCTAGGGTTGTGTCAGCGATGATTTCGCGGTCGAAGAGCGCTAGCCCGGGTATATTTTGCCGATCTTAGCCGTTAATCATCGCCAGACGCGGCGGGCTGTCCTCCTCCTGCAGCTGGACGGTAATTTTGCCGGTGAACTTCAGAGTGGCGGCAACCAACCTGCTTACCACTAGGAGTTCCCCCAACAGCGTCTTCACTGCTGGCGGGTAGTTGTGCTGGCCCAGTACCTGCCGATAGGTTTCCTGTAATGACACTGTTCACCCTTAACGGAATATTTTATAATAAAGATGACGGTGCAACTGGTCTTAATAGGTCATTATAGTCTCATGTGCCTGCGCAGTAGAGAGGAAAATATATTCTCCGCCTCACCCGGCTCGCCATATTTAAATTTAATCAGATTGCGGCATTCTTTCTTGTCAGGGCGACTGTCTGTATTACGCGCTTCCGCTATTTTTTCCCGCTTGGTGATGCTGGATCGGTTTCCTGATACAGCTGCTGTGCATTGCTGTACAGGTGGCGCTGATCGCTAATGGTCACACGCTCACCTGACGTTCGTAGTTGTCTTGACGTAGCGTGATTTCCGTGCCAAGCTCCATCGTTTTGCCTGGTTTACTGTGCTATCCATTGTAATAAACTTCGCCTCCTTCAATCATTTCCGCGGGCCAGCTGCTCAGGTTTTATAAAAACGCGCTTCTTATAGCTACCTATCCAGCCGCACGGCCGGGGATCCATCGCCATTAGCATCTTTGGTTTTCATTTCGCCTTATGGGTGTCAGGCATCATGCTGGCCAGCGTAGGCAACAGCGCTCGATAGTCGCTCAGCGCCGGATGTCGCCGGAAAGTTTGGGGTACCAGCTCGGAATTGAGATTGCTGACGCCAAGATAATAGCGGGCACTAAAGCAGCGGCTCGCCGTGTCGAAAATCGGCTCGATGCTGTTGATAAACAGCGTCTGCGCCGGATAAAAACCGGTATGCTTGCGATCGCGCAACCATAATTGCTGATCTTCCTTAGGATAGCTAACTGTATGGTTGGAAAGTAATAAATCAAGGTGCTGGCCTAAACTGGTGTCGCATATTTTTACCGCCAGGCCGTCGGGATGCGTATTAGTCAGCGGGATGGGAGCGTCGGCCGTACTGCC
>NZ_LECR01000048.1:3148-5273 GCF_001602625.1 Sodalis-like endosymbiont of Proechinophthirus fluctus | reverse complement strand
ATCATTAATGCCTGCCGCGGCGCGGTAGTGGATAATGCCGCCCTGCTACGCACGCTTGAGCGGGGTAAGACTCTGGGCGTGGTACTGGACGTCTGGGAGCCGGAGCCAGCGTTGTTATTGCCGCTACTATCCCGCGTTGATATTGGTACCGCCCATATCGCCGGTTATACTCTGGAAGGAAAAGCGCGCGGTACGACGCAGGTCTTCGATGCCTACAGCGCCTTTGTCGGCAGCGACACGCGCGCGAGCCTGGCGGCGCTGCTGCCGCCAGAGGTGGAGCATATCCGTCTGCGCGGCGCCATTGACGAAGGAGCGCTGCGCCTGTTGGCACATATGGTCTATAATGTGCGGCGTGATGATATCCAGTTGCGCCGCGTGGCCGGTCTGCCGGGTGGGTTTGATCGCTTGCGTAAACAGTATTATCAGCGTCGGGAGTGGTCGTCGCTCTGCGTGGAGACTGACGACGACACCATTGCAGATGCCCTGCGACAACTGGGATTCCAAGCCAAGCCGTCCGTCGGCTGAGGGCGCTCTACGCATAGTACACCCTTGCCGCCGGCTAAGCTAAGGCCGCGGGTCCGTCCCCGCCCGTGCATCATCTGGCCCCCTATGGGGGGGACGTCGGGTAAGCCAAGTGTATCCCACTATATTTTGACTGATGGATGTCGCCATCGCAGAGAGCGCTACGGGGCATCCCAATAACGGGAGATAAAGTGATGTCTGACGACTGGAATATCACCCTTCTAGGAGCTATAGGCGCAGTCGGTAAGGCACTGTTGCATATTATGCAGGAGCGCCAATTCCCGTTTGTAGAGCTTTTTATTGTCCAGCGAGTGCTGCGCCGGTAAAACGGTGCGGGTCAATGGGGAAATTCTGCAGGTCAGTGAAGCGACGTAATTCGACTGGTCGCAGGCGCAATTGGCGTTCTTTATCGCCGGCGCTCAGATCTCGGCGCTGTGCGGCGCCGCTGACGCCGCCACCGGCTGTCTGGTTGTGGATGTCAGCGGCCTATTCTCCCTGGAGCAGGCCGTACTGCTCATGGTGCCGGGGTCAATCAATGATGACGTGCTGGCCAATTAACTCAACCTCAATATGGTGGCGGTGGCATGCACTGAATAGTCAGTTACTGCTGGCGGTAAAACCCCTTACCGATTTGGCGGGCCTGAGCCACTTGCACGTTAGCACTATGCTGTCTGCATCTGCCCACGGTAATGAGACGGTAGACGACTTGGCCGGCCAGAGAGCTCGCCTATTGAATGGTTTGGCCGTCGAGCCCAGCTTCTTCCCGCGTCAGCTAGCGTTCAATTTGCTTACTGCTGCTGCCTGGCGATGCGGGATCGGTGCGTAGCGACGAGCGCCGTCTGGTAGATGAAGTGCGCAAGATCCTGCGCGATGAAAGGCTACGGCTACCGATTTCGGTCAGCAGCGTGCTGGCGCCGATATTCTATGGTTACGCGCAACTGGTGCGTCTGGAAATGCTTTGGCTGATGGCCGCGGAAGAGGTCTACGTGGCACTGCCAGCCGGAGAGGAGCTGGCTTTGAGCGATGGACTGGACTACCCGACGTCCGTGGAAGATTCCTCGGGGAATGTCGAGCTGAACATTGACTATCTACGTAACGATTATGGCATGCACAATTTACTGCAAGTCTAGTCAAGTCAGTGGCGGATAGTGATCGCTTCAACGGCGCGCTAATAGGGATGCTCACCGCGGAGAAACTGATTGCTGAGGCCAGCACATGGTGAAGGCACAAACGGCCCAGCTTCCCGAGGTGGACGAGACTATGCCAGCGGGCGGCCAATGAAGACGTGATGAATCTGGCGCTTGGGATTGAGTATGACGGCAGTGCGTATTACGGCTGGCAGCGTCAGCAGGAAGTGCCGAGTGTGCAGGCGTGCCTTGAGAGCGCGCTGTCGACGGTTGCTGACAAGCCTATCACGGTCCACTGTGCTGGTCGTACCGATGTCGGCGTACATGCTACGGGGCAGGTGATCCATTTCAACACTCCGGCATGTCGGCCGGACGCCGCCTGGACGCTAGGCGTCAACGCCAACCTGCCCGACGATATCGCCGTGCGCTGGGTAGCGTCGGTAGCGGATGATTTTCATGCGCGTTTTAGTGCCATC
>NZ_LECR01000048.1:747-3084 GCF_001602625.1 Sodalis-like endosymbiont of Proechinophthirus fluctus | reverse complement strand
AGCCGCGGGCTGACCCACTACTACCACCCGCTTGATGCGCCATCGATGGCGCGCGCCGGCCAATATTTGTTGGGGGAGAACGATTTCACCTCTTTTCGTGCCCTGCAGTGCCAATCGAGTAATCCCTGGCGCAACGTGAACCATTTGCACGTCACGCGCCAAGGGCAATATGTAGTGGTAGATATCAAAGCGAATGCCTTTGTTCATCATATGGTTCGTAATATTGTAGGCAGTCTTCTAGAGGTGGGATGCGGCAAACGGCCGGAAAGCTGGATAGCTGAACTGCTAGCATGCCGCAACCGGACGCAGGCTGGCGCTACTGCCCCGGCGGAGGGACTTTATCTGGTGGCGGTAGAGTATCCACCGCGGTTCGCCCTGCCTACGGCAGCGCCGGGGCCGTTATTTCTAGCAGAGTAACCGATAATTTCTATCGTGTGCATTACTGGGATAACTGAATAGAATACATAAAATTTATTATCTATTTTATTCTGCATATCGATTTCCACCTGGCAAGACTGGTGGCGCAGTGCGGTGTTTAGGTGTATACCTTTTTTGTTTCTAATCCTGTTTTGAGAAACAGGTTTAGTGGTATGCTTTTCCTGTCGGGCGACTTGCCGCTGTTTGCCGGCGGCGCTCTAGGGGAGCTTTGCCGAGCAACGTGCTTGATATTCATGTAATGGTGCTTTTGATAATTTTGGCGGCGACACAACCAGCGATACGGTCAATTATACGATTGGCTATCTATTCGGCGAAAAGCTGTTTAGCCATCCTAACTCGAAAATTCTCGCTGAAGCTATCTGAAAAAAATCACCAGTTTTTACGCCGGCACGGCGGTAAAACTATCATTCTAGCGCGTTTTGTGTCTATCGTGTGGACCTTCGCGCTGTTTGTGGCCGTCATGGGATATATGCGCTACTGCTATTTTGCGCTGTACAATATCGCTGGCGGGTCTATTTTGGGTTTTACTTTAGCCGGCTTATTTCTTTGGCAATAAGCTGATAGTGTAGCAAAATTTGGAGTGGCTTATCGTGGCGATTATCCTACTGTCAGTATTGACAATCGTGGTGGGAAGTGTAGCGCCAGTGCCTAATTGCCGACAACGGTAAAAGTGAGTAATTTTCCGATGCCGGCGGGCAGAATGCGACCAAAGTACAGAGTTTTCTGTGCCAAGTCGCTGACTGTTATAGTTTAATGGGCAGCTTTTGGCGCGCCACCCCGGTGTGGGAATGCGCAAAAAGGCGGCCTTCTCGCCGCGGTAAAAGGTCAAGTAGACATATCGAACTGGCAGATGTCAGGTTCAAACAAAAAGGTTATCGATGAGCTGGATTGAACGAATTCTCAATAAGAGCACTATCACCCCGGTGCGCAGGGCAAACATTCCCGAGGGCATATGGACCAAATGTGATAGTTGTAGCCAGGTGCTCTACCGCGCGGAGCTCGAGCGCAATCTGGAGGTCTGCCCTAAATGCGATCACCACATGCGTATGACCGCGCGTGCGCGCTTGCATGCTTTCCTTGATGAAGGAAGCGAGTCCGAACTCGGTAGCGAGCTGGAGCCGAAAGATATCCTGAAATTCAGGGACTCGAGAAAGTATAAGGATCGCCTTACAGCGGCCCAGAAAGCCACCGAAGAGAAAGACGCGTTGGTGGTGATGAAAGGCACACTATACGGTATGCCGGTTGTAGCTGCGTCCTTTGAATTTACCTTTATCGGCGGGTCGATGTCCTCGGTAGTCGGCGCGCGCTTTGTGCGCGCGGTGGAACAGGCGATGTCGGACGACTGTCCGCTAGTGTGCTTCTCCGCCAGCGGAGGCGCACGCATGCAGGAAGCGCTTATGTCACTGATGCAGATGGCCAAAACCAGCGCCGCGCTGGCCCGACTGCGCCAGAGGCGACTGCCCTATATTTCAGTGCTAACAGATCCTACCATGGGGGGCGTTTCGGCTAGTCTGGCAATGCTGGGAGATTTGAACGTCGCCGAGCCGAAAGCGCTGATTGGTTTTGCCGGTCCACGCGTGATTGAACATACGGTGCGTGAAAAACTGCCGGCCTGCTTTCAGCGCAGTGAATTTCTACTGGAAAAGGGTGCCATTGATCTTATCGTGCGCCGCCCGGAAATACGCCTGCGTCTTGCCCGCCTGCTGGCAAAACTGACCAATCGGCCGCAGCCGCAGGATCAATTGCCGCACGAACCATGCCCTGATGCGGTCCAGGAGGATCATCAGGACGAAGTCTAAAAGGATGGCGTAAGCCTGTACGCAGCAATCTGTCTGGGCAGGGGCAGGCTTAGTGAGGACTCAGTATTAAACCAATGAATGGACGTATGGAAAATCTACC
>NZ_LECR01000048.1:0-731 GCF_001602625.1 Sodalis-like endosymbiont of Proechinophthirus fluctus | reverse complement strand
CAAGCCACATCGTCACTGACCGCGTGGCTTTATTATATTGAACGTCTGCATGCCAAACCCATCGATCTGGACCTGGAGCGGGTAATCTATGTGGCCAGCGTCCTGAATTTGCTGCGCCCGGCTTCCTGGGTCATTACTATAGGTGGTACTAATGGCAAAGGTACCACCTGCCGGCTGCTAGAAGCCATCTTGCTAGCCAGCGGCATGCGGGTTGGGGTCTATAGCTCACCGCATTTGCTGCGTTACACAGAACGGGTGCGTATCCAGGGCGGAGAATTGCCGGAAGCTGCTCATAGTGAAGCGATGGCGATTATCGAAGCCGGTCGTGGCTCAGCCTTCCTTAGCTATTTCGAGTTCGGCACGCTCGCAGCGCTGCAGCTGTTCCGGCAAGCGTCGCTGGATGTGGTGATCCTCGAGGTCGGGTTGGGGGGGCGGCTGGACGCTACCAATATCGTTGACTCCGACGTTGCCGTTATCACCTCCATCGCCCTCGATCATACCGATTGGCTTGGGCCGGATCGCGCCAGTATCGCGCGGGAAAAAGCCGGCATTTTCCGTCTCGGTAGGCCGGCGGTTGTGGGTGAGCCCGATCGGCCGGCGACGCTCGACGCTGCCGCGGCCGATAGAGGCGCGGTCTTGTACGCCCGTGATCGCGATTGGTGGTGGCACAACGACGGTCAGCACTGGCACTGGTGGGACGGCTTGCGCGAACTCACGGAGCTGCCGCTGCC
>NZ_LECR01000038.1:3205-3442 GCF_001602625.1 Sodalis-like endosymbiont of Proechinophthirus fluctus | reverse complement strand
CTATGGTCAAGAACGCTATCCTCGCCTGCTGCCGCGGTCGGTGGTCATGTTCGCTATCATTGACCGTCCCACTCGCCGTGCGACTCCCCTCTGTGCTCGGCAACGACCACAGGCTGCGCCACTGTCTACTCGAACGTAGCGGCATCCTCCAGCAGTGGGAAGGGCTACTCTCTATCCGGCGGGGAAAAATGATTGCGCGCGGACGCCTGGAGATTCTCAGGTGCGCCCGGTCCCGCG
>NZ_LECR01000038.1:2550-3128 GCF_001602625.1 Sodalis-like endosymbiont of Proechinophthirus fluctus | reverse complement strand
CCGTGCCTGATGAAATCGCACCTCGTGTTTAGCGGGTGAATATTGACGTCCACCTGATGCGGATCCACGTCGAGAAACAGCACAAAGGCCGGCTGACGCGTTTCTGCCAACTAATCTTGATAATCCTACCGTATAGCGTGATTAATTAATTTGTCGCGCATCGTGTGCCGATTAACATAGCTGTACTGTATCTCGGTAACATAGCTGTTACTGTATCTCTAGCAATCTCTAGCAGCGCCCTGCCGCCTCCGGATCCGCTACCCAGATGTGTATCGTCAGATCGCCGTGCTACCAGGATACGCCTAGAGCCTGCTCAACAAAGGCAGGGCTGCAAAGCCCACCTAGTCTGGGCAGATGCTAGTTTTTTGGCTGACCGAGCAGTACTGCTGCACTGTTTTGCCGTTGTGCTGCAAAATGAATGTCATGGCGAATCGTGCCAACACGATACGGCGGATAACTTCATTGGTATAGGTGAACTCGGTCTTTCGGTACGCATGAACTTGCGCCGGGTCGGCATACTAGCCGGGTCGGCATACTATAAAACAGATCCACAACATCCACCATCTTTCCTACCGGAT
>NZ_LECR01000038.1:1651-2512 GCF_001602625.1 Sodalis-like endosymbiont of Proechinophthirus fluctus | reverse complement strand
GCTTATACTTGCCAGGCTTCGCTCTGCGCGACGGTGCACGAGGTCAAGATCAGACGCGACAAGGAATTTACGCTGGTAAAACCTCGCCGCAAAAATCCATACTGGTAATACTTACTAGATCTTCCAGGCTAATGATTTTGCTGGTCGCATGGTGGGCCAGCACTGGCGCTAGCTCCTCTTTAACGATACTGCTGCCGTTATCACGAATTCGGATACGTTTGGCGCCGCCGCGCTCAATGTCGATCTCAATGCAGGTCGCACTGGTGTCAAAACTGTTTTCGAGGAGTTCCTTTACCACTGACGCGTCGCGTTCCACCGCTTCACCGGCGGCAATTTGGTTGGCAAGCTGTGGCAGCAGCACATGAATCGACATGATAATCGGGTCCTCTCTGGCCTTAAGCGGGCGGTATGGACAACGTTTGTCCCAGCATCACGTTATTGGATGTAATATTATTAGCGAGCTTGATGGCGATGGCAGACACGCCATAACAAGCGGTGATCGCAGTCAATGTATCGCTACGCGCCACTTGGTGCCTATGCTGACCGCCCTTCAACACGGCAGCGGGCGGTGACACGGTTTGAGAGCTTCCCACCAAGGGAATGCGCAGCCGCTGGCCGACCAAAACACCCTCTTTTTTAGCTTGTTCATAGCACGGATCGCATCCATGTTTACCCCATATTGACGGGAAATAAAGGAGAAAGTCTCATTCCACTTCATGACTCACTCCACTTTATGATATAGAGCCCTTGCGGGGGCGGGTTGCCAGCGTCACTACCATAGTGGGCTCTCGACCACCGTCGCCCGGTTAGTAAAGGGGTTTTTACCGATCTTGACGGCGGCGGTGCGCTCGGGACCGCCGG
>NZ_LECR01000038.1:0-1586 GCF_001602625.1 Sodalis-like endosymbiont of Proechinophthirus fluctus | reverse complement strand
GTCAACACGACGTTGTAATTCCGGTCCACCTGCCGTGTCGTGGCCTGTGCACCAGATGTGTGGGTCAGCTCGAATACTAGGCGTATACTCTACTTACCCACCGGCGTACCTACTAGTACGAATTCGTTTAACCATATTCTCACCACTTAAATCGAGCGGCAGCACCTGCACCGGATTACTCTGGCGTATATCCACCACGATACGTTCGGGATTATGCAGAGAGAAAAAAGCGTAAACCGGCTGTTGATTAAACCCAGGGTGACTGTCGATTGATTGACGCTGTTGGCAACCATTAATATTGCTAAGCGTCGCCGCTATTATCCGTTCTACGATAAAACACACTGCCAACACCAGCATTATCCTGAACCTTAGCATCATGAAAGCGTTCCCTGCCGCGGCATCAGATGCGCCAAAATGCGCTCGCTGGTGGCGCTGAGGGCCTGCGCCTGCGCCTGCCGACCGTCCCCTTGATAGGATAGTGTCAAGGCGATATCCGCTGCCGGCAGGATACCCTCCCCGCGCTGCGGCCATTCTACTAAACATAGAGCAGTATCATCGAAATAGTCCCGCACTCCTATAAATTCAAGCTCCTCTGGATCCACCAGGAGATAAAGGTCAAAATGATAAACCGTCCAGCGCTGCAGCGCGTAGGGCTCGACCAGGGTGTAGGTGGGGCTTTTCACATTGCCTTGGTGCCCCAAAGCACGCAGAAAGCCTCGGCAAAATGTCGTTTTGCCGGCTCCGAGGTCGCCATAAAGATAAATCACGCAGGCTTGCCGGCAGGAGGTAGCCAATGCTGCACCAAATGCGATAGTTGCCGTTTCATCCGGCAGGAATATTGTACGTTTTTCCATGTCTGGTTTCTATACGGTAAGCTCTGGATTGACAAATAGGTACAATGCCGGCAGTAAATCTGTGGACAACATGTCAAGCGTTCCTTTTTCCGCTACCAGACGGCCGGCGGTGGGTACCATGGACTACACGGCCGACACAGGCCGCATCATACAGCGACGGTTTTTGCGCAAGCAAACCACCGATGATACCAGACAATACATCCCCTATCCCCGGCCCATACCCGCGTTACCGACATCGTCGATGGCGACGGTGCCATCTTCAGTTGCCAGCAAGATCCCCATGCCTTTCAGTACTATGCTGCTGTAGCACCTCACTAGTTTGCGTGCTGCAAGTATACGGTCACTTTCAATATCGCCGGCGTTGCTATTCAGCAACCGGGTCAGCCTCGCCACGGTTAGGTGTAACTATTCTATTGTTACGTTTCTCAGGATTGAATGCCAGCAAGTTAAGCATATCCACGTCCCATATATTTCCACCAGGCGTAGAACATTCCATTCCTCCCAACTTTCCTGTCTGGGAATATTCTCCTTGCGGCTCAGAACGCAGACCAGCCCGGCGCTGCAGCGCAGCGCGGCCGGCCTCCCCCATTATGCAAATAGCGCCGCCGAATTCATGATCCCCGCCCACAATCAACCAACAGGCAGCCGTTGTCGCCTTTGTGCGCGCAGGGATCAAGAGGGGAGGGAGCCATCTCGGCAACAGTCTGCGCCGCGCCGTTAGCAGCGTTTCGC
>NZ_LECR01000011.1:26098-26378 GCF_001602625.1 Sodalis-like endosymbiont of Proechinophthirus fluctus | reverse complement strand
CAGACGCCATCAGGCTGGAGATGCCGTGCAAAGTAGATCTCCTGCCTGGCTTCGATCGGGGCTGGGTAACGGTGCAGGATGCATCGGCACAGGGCTGCGCCTTGCTACTGGCACCACAGGACGGAGAAGCTATTCTCGATCTGTGCGCCGCTCCTGGCAGCAAGACCACCCATCTTTTGGAGATCGCGCCCGCGGCGCAAGTCACCGCGGTAGATGTGGATGGGCAACGCACGGCACGGATCTATGACAATCTGAAGAGGCTTGGCATGCAGACGGAGGT
>NZ_LECR01000011.1:24973-26081 GCF_001602625.1 Sodalis-like endosymbiont of Proechinophthirus fluctus | reverse complement strand
GATTGGTGCGGTAACCGGCTTTTCGATCGCATCCTGCTGGATGCGCCTTGCTCTGCAACGGGTGTCATACGCCGGCATCCTGATATCAAATGGCTGCGCCGCGATGGGGACATCGCCAAACTGGCCGAGTTACAGCGGCAGATCCTGCACGCTGCCTGGCGGATCCTGAAGCCCGGAGGAACGTTGCTGTATGCCACATGTTCGGTTCTGCCGGAAGAAAACTGCGGTCAAATCGCCGCTTTTCTCGCCAGCCATCCTAATGCCCAGCTGCAGGAAACGGGCGATGCCACTACACCAGGCTTACAATGCTTACCGTCGCCGACGTCGGGCGACGGTTTCTTTTACGCTAAGATGATAAAAGGGGGATGCGGGCCCCCTGACGACGTACATAATAAAAAAGGAGCATGCGCCCGCTAAATAGCGCGCATAATAACAGCAGGGGTTCCCCGTCAGCTAACGTCGTGCTTGGTGAACGCAACGAATTTTATGGAAATTATGGTGCGGAGTGGGTCGGCGGCACGCTGGCGGAAAACCTGATCAGTGAGAATAATAACATCACCATCGTCGATACCAATCCTGACCAGCTGCGCCAGTTGCAGGACAAATTCGATTTGCGTGCAATTCAAGGCATGGGTCCTATCCTTAGATCCTGCGCGATGCTGGGGATGAGGATACCGACAGATAGCCTATACGCTGTTCAAAACGCTGAACTGCATCGCATGCATCCGCTACCACGATTACATCCACGAGAGGCGGGGAGGTTATTTTTAACGGAAGCAGTGCCAATCAATCATTGTAATTTCCCCTTAGCAGCTGGTCACCGATAACATCTATAAACTGATTGAGTACCTCCTCGGGAGCGCTGCGGGTGGTCAATTTCGCTTAAGGACAAAGTTAGCCTAGTGGCGGTCAAGGGCTATTATGGCGGGCTGCTGGTCGGTAATACCCTCTCTCATCTCTGTGCGAACATATGCTGTAAATTGCGAAATACGCATCGCGGCGATTTTTCTCCAGGACTGACTGATTCGCCCTATAGGGTTCGACGATTATCTAGGCGGGCGATAAGGTGTTCTTTTTATCGCCTCGTAGTATATCCGCGCATTGATGA
>NZ_LECR01000011.1:0-24854 GCF_001602625.1 Sodalis-like endosymbiont of Proechinophthirus fluctus | reverse complement strand
TGTCGGCTGGAAAAAGATTACAGTGTAAAACTGATTGAGAGAGATCAGTAGTGTAGCGCAGAACTGACGGAATGGTCGCATGATACTATATACTATCATCTTTTTACGGTGATTCCTCTGGTGCAGGGCAGCGTTATCGATATCGCTATTTCTCCACAGCAGGCCACTATATCAGCGCTGCTGACGCATGTGCACAAGCGGGTATTGTCAGCGTCTCCTCCTCGCTGCGGCGCGGGGTCGGGGTGGCGGAGGCGATGAGAACATCGCTCATGGCAATGAGAGCATCTCGCGGGTGGTTTGCCGCCATATCGACGCCATCAAATTGCTGCCTGGGACTGATCGACGCAATTATGCGCGGCGATGAGGTGATCATCGCCAATCGTAATAGCCCTATCGAACATGGCGACCATTTGATCATGTTCCTGACCGATAAAAATTTTGTCAGTGATGTGGAACGGCTGTTCCAACAGCTCCCCGCAGCACAGTGCTGTCGTTATCTAACTGTAGTGGCTTAACCATAGCCAGGTAGTGCACAAACTATCCCGCCTGCTGCGCTTACTGAATATGGCGTTCGTACCTGTCGTCAATGAGCTCCATTGTGTTACCTCAACTTGTTTAACTAAGAGGTCGCCAATTACGGACCGAGTTAAATTAGCATTACTTAACCCAACGGAAAATAATGAATATGTCAAACAGTGACTAATGATACCTTAAAATTAGGTAGTTGTAATGCAGGAATTATATTCGATATTAAATTTTCCTTACATGCACTAGGAGCTATCATCTCGATGCACTCTATTTAATTATATAAAAAATTTTATGTATAATCAGTTAACGCATAAAATTTAATTTATTAAAAATTTTCCTACATTGATTATCCTGGTAATTGCAACTCTTGTATAATCAATTCATTTAAAAACGTATTTGCGGCGTCAGACCACGTAGTTATAACTCCTAATCATTGATGCTGAGCAGGCTGACTGCCTTATCTTAAGCAGGTTGACTAATATAGATATTTTTGGCGACCATAGCAATATATATAGATTGATAGTATTTCCACCAGAGACAGAGCGTGATACGAAGATGACTATAAGGGATAGGTAATTATTGTATCTATTGATAAAATGCAGAGTACCAGCAGTTAATAACATCACGCGCATATTTACCTTGAGGAAAAAAATTCTCTTTTATATACAGAAGCATTTTCACATCTAATAATATCTTTATTAGTTATTAAAAGATAACTTTCAAGATGAAATTAATCATCTTGACACAGTCAGACTATAACTTCGTTCACGAGATCGTTTACTCTGTATAAAATCAATTTAATATCTTTTTATCCAATTGAAAGCATGGAATATTTTCTTTAACTTTTAATAAGTTAGCCTGCCAAATATAAAATGCATTGTGACCTATCGTTATCTCCATAAGATTAATTCATTCCATCTTTTATCTAATTTCTATACTCGGAAATAGCCATCGCTGCACAAATTTTATCGCAAGAAATTTACCTGACAAAATTTATTAAACTTAGCTTAATATTGAAGGTGAAAACCGGATAGAAAAATTCTTATAAAATACTATCACTCCACTGTATATAATGCTAGATTAGTCTTAGGACAGTCTCCTATTTTGTATTTAACGATATAGTATATATGATCAAAATCAGAAGTAATTTCTCTTGAAATTTTATTATGAATAAATATAAAATATATTGTATTTACATTTCATTATTATTTTTATGACTGTTAGTAACATAAAAATATAATATCCATAATAGCCAAGTAAGTGTATATAGTAATATCCTGTATTTTTTTCTGATCCTCATCAGAAGTTGTGCATTAATCAAAACGTAATAAAAAAATTCTTACGGTATCGAACACTGTCATTCTTAACTATTAGATGATCTTTATACCTTTATTTACAATGTCACCTTGGATTTTTTCAGTAACGTAAACTTGTTCTTAAGCTTATTCATTCACTGATGCTTAAATAAACATGCATAAAAATCTGAGTATAAAAACATATAAATTCGTAAATATACATATTTTATGTATAGTTCCAGATTTACGTCGTTCATCATTCAACTTGCTCAAAGAAAAAAATTACAACTACCCAGCAGGATTTATAAAAAAATTTTTTAACTGCCAGACTTTATTAAAAATATTATAAGCCTTTTTTATGGTAATTTGCAATGATACTCTACCTTCATTAAAAAGTGAGCTGCTACCGACGGCGGCGTTCTCCCTTATAAGCGCCTAAACTATAGGCAGTATGCGTATCCTATCATCTTACTTATTGATATAATTAACGTTGGTGTCTCTACAAGACACCAACAAAGCTTTTGACTGAAGCGATATGACTACAGCTCCATGGGTGGACAAGTGTATCAAGCTGGTGCATCCATTGATGACCACTTTTTAGTTATATCAAGCAACATCTATTTATATTTGTAAAATAAATTATTTAAAATTAAATTTAATAAATTTTTAATTTATTAATTAAAATAATAATTTTATATAATTAAAATATGGGATTGCCTTGATGCCGAATGACGATAGTAAATAAGCTAGGAGAGGTAATTTTTTCCGCTAATGACTCATCATTGAGGCGAGCGTAGACCATCGTTTTTAGCCGCCATCATTGCCTTGATATTCATGTCAAGCACTGTCTTTGCCGTTCTTCCGACGTCACCGATAACACTGAAAAGACCATCGTTGTGAAAGGTATCATCGATACCGACGCAGCAGTGGACAGCTCTAGAATCAGGATTACAGCGTCCCGCACACTACCAGCAGCATAAAATGCCGCTGGTAGTGTGCGATATCCTGCATTCGGTTAGTATCATCAGCCAATAGAGTTGGAAGATCAGCAACCTCAGTCGCTGGGGATATGATATCATACAACACCTGGATCAGTAAAAATCTGTCAAAATTAGGATCGTTATCTCTATTATCACCTTATTTTCCAAATAGATAATTACATGGTCGATAGCATTCCTACCTATTTCAAGTCTCGCTGAAATTTGAGTGATTCCGAAACGGACACAGTGCTTGTATGACCGTTTAGAAGTAGTGCGAGGTACCAATGGGCTGATTGACGGGAACAGGAAATCCTTCTGCGACGATCAGTATGGTGCGCAAACATGCGAGTCGTGAGTTAAAAGGCAATCTTACCGCCAAATACGGTGGCTGGGATAAACAACGTTACGTGGCCGATCTGCAACGTCCTCTTACTGAAGAGGCAACATTCGCGGCCGTATCGTGGCTGGCTATCAGGATAAAAGCTCCTGGCTCGATCGCTATAACAATAAAAACCTTCTTTTCAGGGATCAATGATGCTGATCTGAGCGACTTCACGATTTTCTCACTGCCGGGCACAAATATCAGCGCATCGATATAGCCTGACCTGGGCAGGCTCTTGCCAAGCTGGAATAGTGATAGCAGCGTTAGACATTATGACCCGGCCCACAACACTGTGCCTTACTGTGTCTAAAAACAATGATAAAGAAATTAATAATTTTTTCGTCACTCTGACGTAGCGTTTCGTCGATAATTGGAAGACCACGCTAAGTGTCACCCATACCAATATCAAATTTGATAGCCAAATGATGTATCTGGACACGGTCGTCAATAAAGTGACCTGGCAATTAGTCGGCCTCCTATGGCAACTATAGCGCCTGCTATGATTATGTTAGCGGGACAGGCTGGAATACCGGCGAGCACAAAGTAGACCCGGTCGATCTGTTCACTGACGACAAATATGAGCTGTTGGGCATCAATATACCGTGATACTAGGAGACAGCCACAGCCGGCAAACTAACCACTACCTGAACACCTGGAACAAATATTTATCCTGACGAGTTGGGTAGCTTCTACGATTATGACGGTAATTTTCCAGAAATCTAATGGGGGTATAGTAGACCTTTGTATAGGATGATAAAACCTACATGAAATCGCTGTATGCAGCGATTTCATTGGTCGATCTGATAAACCTGATTATTGGCGCCTGTTATATCAACTGGTGTATCGATACCATGATCTCCAGTATGGAGAAAACCATACCTACCCTACGCTAGTTTGGTGTATGAAATTGATGAAAACTGGTCGGCTTATGCCAGTTATACCTCTATCTTCCAACCGCAAAACTACCGCGATAGCTCATGTAAATAACTCGCATCCATCACCACCAGTAACAATTATGAAATCGGGGTGAAATCCGACTGGATGGGCAGCCGTCTGCCCACGACATTGGCCGTCTTCAGAATTGGGCAGGGTAACAGGGTCGCACAGAGCAAAATAATTTAAAGATCCACCGTCACCTCCTATCGGGGCGTGGATATAGCACCGTAAGCAAATGGGTGGAATTCGAGATTAACAGACTATAACCGATAATTAGCAATTGACATTCGGCGCCACACGCTATATCGCCACCGATAGTGATAACAAAGCGGTGAAGCCCGGAACTGCAGTGGACCAAGGTAAAATTTTCCAGCTATCGCCCTGCCCGGTTGCGCCGGATTTGACTGTGGTGGGATAGGTCAATTAGCGGAACCACGTGCACTAGGATTATTCTCCACCTCCTATGGTACTTGCCATGCGGAACATGGCAACTATGCGTTGGTCGACCTGTTCAGCCACTACCAGCTGAACAAAAATTTGTCGATACAGGCCAACATTCACAACTTGTTTGATAAAGCCTACGACACCAGTATTTCCAATACGATTTTATATAGCGAGCCGCGTAACTTTAGCCTCTCAAAAAACTACTTTTTCTAAAGCTGAATACGGCGGGAGTATTAGTTTCCGTCTCAGTCTCCATACGTGTAAATACATTGTAGATAAACTATAGATAAACTCAATTTCGCAATGACTGCCAGCGCTTAAAAAAGAGGAGATACACCTAAATGGGAGTTTAGCGATCGTATTTACTGTGTTACCTGGCGGCAGCCATAACATTCACGATGCTGGCGGAGACAGGGGCCATCTTATGATGTCACCATCATGTAATAAGTTAGTCTCTATCGAATAGAGACTCCTGATAACCTTCAATGTTTGATAATAAAACGTACAACCATTATCGCTATCGGAGAATTCCTATCTTGAAGACAATCGTCTGTCTTTAAAATTATTATCCATTAATAACTTTATTATATCTTCATGTCATAATTTTCCGCCAGCCTGAGTAGCGTTATTTTTTCGTACCTCCTACAATTAACATCCCATGATGTAGAAAAATCATTGATATCAAAACCCATATCAATAATTTTTCACTACAGAAGTTCCTAGAGTAAAAAATTCTATTAGTTATTACAGAATGACTATCAGCATCATATCTATTGATATTCAAATCTCTTGAATCCATAATCGATAATATCATCATGAGCATGTCTTCTTCTATACCAGAATATATTGTTATCATAGCTGCCGTCTCCTTTCTTTCAGTCATTAGCTCCGTTGATATTTCCCTCTTTTTTAATCAGTTTACCCGAAAGTTCGGGAAAAGCTTATCATGTAGCCTCACCAAGGTCCGCATCACATCAGAGGCGTAATAAGAAAGCGTCAACATCAATATCGTGTTCCCATCCTTATCAGTCAGCTTGTGATCCGCGCCCATTTTCAAGAGATGGGTAGCAATATGATTATATCCTTTTCTTAATTCATACATAAGAAATGTGTTTTTATCGCTATCAACTTCAACATCGATACTGATATCAATCGTATTGGCGCTTTCCATCGCGGCGATGAATATATTTTAATCTCCTGTATCTATCTTATTATTTAAATCAACGAAGAAGCACACTGACGAAGATAGTGTCGCAAAAGCGATAATGACATAATTAAGATAAGATAATAGAAATAGGCATCAATATCTACCATATCATTAGTTAAGTGATAATTTTTCTTACCATAATGTTGAGTTGAGGATAGATATCCTATATGAATTTTTTATTAACAAAATTTTTGTAACACGACGCAGAAGAAGCACTATTATTCACATATCTTATGCAGTTCTTATTACTTGATTAATTATCCCTAAGACGGACATAAGGTTAGGTTAGGCGCTGATTTGCGACAATCCCATCGCGCCTTTTCACCTGCCATGTGGAAAACGGCGACGACAACATTAGAGGGATTTTTGCATCTATTATCGGCGGAAGAGAAAATTCAGCTCAGCCACGGTAGCAGCGCCAATAGAGAATCATGCTGACTCTTACACAGTGGCGGCGGAGAAAGACCGACCATCGGTTTTGGGCGCGCTAAAAACCATAGTGGCAAACTCATTACGACTACCGACAGGCAACTCCCGAGCATAAAAACCGGGCTAAGCCCAGTTTTTACAAGCTTGTAAAATGACAGATTACTCTGCGGTTGCTTCCACTGCTGAATCTGTTGCATCAGCGCGATCAACGAGTTCGATGTATGCCATCAGCGCGTTGTCTCCTGCACGGAAGCCACTCTTCAGAATGCGAGTATAACCACCGGCGCGGCTTGCGAAACGTGGGCCTAGCTCGTTAAACATTTTTGCTACGATCTCGTTATCACGGGTACGAGCGAATGTTAGACGACGATTTGCAACGCTGTCAGTTTTGGAAAGTGTAATCAGCGGTTCAACAAAGCGGCGCAGCTCTTTCGCTTTCGGAAGGGTCGTCTTGATGATTTCATGACGAACTAAAGAGCCAGCCATATTACGGAACATGGCCTGGCGATGACTGCTATTACGGTTCAGTTGACGACTACTCTTACGATGGTGCATGACCTTATCCTTCTCAGTAAAACCTTAACCTATAATCAGGTTATTCATCAGCGATACTTGCCGGAGGCCAGTTCTCGAGACGCATGCCCAAAGACAACCCACGAGAAGCCAACACATCTTTGATCTCGGTAAGAGATTTTTTACCAAGGTTTGGTGTTTTCAGCAACTCAACCTCAGTGCGCTGTACTAGATCACCGATGTAATGGATAGCTTCTGCCTTGAGGCAATTAGCAGAGCGCACAGTTAATTCCAGATCGTCAACAGGGCGCAGCAAGACCGGATCAAATTCTGGTTTCTCTTCTTTCACTTCCGGCTGACGTACATCACGTAAATCAATGAAAGCTTCTAGTTGTTCAGCTAGAATGGTTGCCGCACGGCGGATCGCATCTTCAGGATCGATCGTGCCGTTGGTTTCCATTTCGATAACCAGCTTGTCCAGGTCGGTACGCTGCTCAACGCGCGCTGCTTCTACATTGTAGGCAATACGCTCTACGGGACTATAGCATGCGTCTACCAGCAAACGACCGATCGGGCGCTCACCTTCTTCAGAATGAATTCGGGCAGAAGCCGGAGAATAACCACGTCCACGCTGAACCTTGATACACATATTGATGGATGCGTTATCATCGGTCAGGTGGCACAGGACATGCTGCGGCTTGACAATTACGACATCTCCATCATGTGTGATGTCAGCTGCGGTCACAGGGCCAATGCCAGATTTATTCAGGGTCAAGACAACGTCATCTTTACCTTGGACTCTTACCGCGAGTCCTTTTAGATTGAGCAGAATCTCCAGGATGTCTTCCTGTACACCTTCTTTGGTACTGTACTCGTGAAGTACACCATCAATCTCAACCTCGGTCACCGCGCAACCCGGCATCGATGAAAGCAGAATACGACGCAGTGCGTTACCCAGAGTATGGCCAAAGCCCCGCTCTAATGGCTCAAGGGTCACCTTGGCGTGCGTCGAACTGACTTGCTCGATATCTACTAGGCGCGGTTTTAGAAACTCTGTCACAGAACCCTGCATTGTATCCTCTCTTAGTACTAAGCCTTACTTAGAGTAAAGCTCGACGATCAGGTGTTCATTAATATCCGCAGACAAATCGGTACGTTCTGGAATACGTTTGAACACCCCTTCCATCTTAGTAGCGTCGACTTCAAGCCAGGTTGACTTTTCACGCTGCTCAGCCAGTTCCAATGAGGCACGAACACGGGATTGCTTTTTTGCTTTCTCACGGATGCTGACTACGTCATTTGGATTAACCTGGTAAGAAGCGATATTGACAACGCGTCCGTTCACCATGATGGCCTTGTGGCTGACCAATTGACGTGATTCAGCGCGGGTAGCACCAAAGCCCATGCGGTAAACAACGTTATCGAGACGACCTTCCAGCAACTGCAACAGGTTTTCACCGGTATTGCCTTTCAGGCGTGCTGCTCCTCTGTAGTAGTTGCGGAATTGACGCTCCAACACGCCGTAAATACGACGAACTTTTTGTTTTTCGCGCAGCTGTATGCCGTAATCAGACAGTCGTGGTTTACGCGCGCCGTGCTGACCGGGCGGCTGCTCAATTTTACACTTAGAATCGATCGCGCGAACGCCAGACTTCAGGGATAGGTCTATGCCCTCACGACGGCTCAGCCTAAGCTTAGGACCCAAATATCTTGCCATTTTCTTTCTCTAATTAACCTAAAAAACGGCGTTATACGCGGCGCTTTTTAGGCGGACGACAACCGTTATGGGGGATCGGAGTCACATCAGTAATGTTTGTTATGCGGAAACCAGCCGCGTTTAACGCGCGGACAGTGGACTCGCGTCCCGGACCTGGTCCTTTAACCATAACTTCCAGATTCTTGATACCATATTCTTTCACTGCTTCAGCGCAACGTTCTGCTGCAACCTGTGCAGCGAAAGGCGTAGACTTACGAGAACCACGGAAACCGGAACCACCAGCCGTCGCCCAGCCCAACGCATTACCCTGACGATCGGTAATAGTTACGATGGTATTGTTGAAAGATGCATGGATATGCGCCACACCATCTGGAACTTGTTTTTTAACACGCTTACGTGCACGAATAGGTACCTTAGCCATTATCTACACTCATCCCGATTATTTCTTGATCGGCTTACGTGGACCCTTACGGGTACGAGCATTGGTCTTAGTACCCTGACCGCGGACCGGAAGACCACGACGATGACGTAAACCACGATAGGTACAAAGGTCCATCAAGCGCTTGATACTCAGGGTTACTTCACGGCGCAGATCACCTTCAACAACAAACTTGGAAACTGCGTCACGCAGCATGTCAATCTGCTCTTCAGACAGCTCACTAATCTTAATATTTTCAGCAATACCCGTAGCCGTGCAGATGTGCTGCGAGCGGGTTTTGCCGATACCGTAGATTGACGTCAGAGCAATAACGGTATGTTTGTAATCAGGAATGTTAATACCTGCTATGCGGGCCACTATGCACTCCTAGAGTTTTTAACTGCAACACCGTTCTGAAAATCTAGTTTTCAAGATACTCAAAACAATGTTGCAGCGACACACAAAAGATTTGTTGGCCAATTTAGCCAGCTCAACCTAACTTTGCAAGAAAAAATATGCTGGAGATATTAACCTTGGCGTTGTTTATGCTTAGGCTCAGCGCTACAAATCACGCGAACGACACCGTTACGCTTGACGACTTTGCAGTTTCGACATAATTTCTTGACGGAAGCACGAACTTTCATTTTTTACTCTCCGTAACTTCTCAAGCTCCCCGAATTAGCGGTTACAGCCTTTCAGGTTTGCTTTCTTCAACGCAGACTCGTATTGACTCGACATCATCAGGGTCTGCGCTTGAGCTATAAAGTCCATGATAACCACAACGACGATTAATAAAGACGTGCCCCCGAAATAAAAGGGAACTTTCATTGCGTCACGCATGAACTCTGGGATTAGGCAGATAAAGGTAATATACATGGCGCCGACCAGGGTTAAGCGGGTCATCACCTTATCAATATACCTCGCAGTTTGCTCTCCCGGACGAATACCTGGTACAAATGCACCGGACTTCTTCAGGTTATCCGCTGTCTCACGCGGGTTGAACACCAACGCCGTGTAAAAGAAACAGAAGAATATGATTGCAGCTGCGTATATTAACATATAAAGCGGTTGACCAGGCTGCAGATAGAGCGAAATCGCAGACAGCCAGCCCCAACCTGTGCCGCCTCCGAACCAAGATACAACCGTGGCTGGAAATAAAATGATACTGGAGGCGAAAATTGCTGGGATAACTCCGGCCATGTTCACTTTCAGCGGCAAATGCGTGCTCTGGGCCGCATAAACGCGACGTCCTTGCTGACGCTTGGCGTAGTTAACGACGATACGACGTTGACCACGTTCAACGAACGCCACGAAAAATGTCACCGCGAACACCAGACCTGCAACCAATAGCAACACGAGGAAATGCATATCGCCTTGTCGAGCTTGCTCTATAGTATGGCCGATGGCAGGCGGCAAGCCCGCTACGATACCCGCGAAGATAATGATGGAGATACCGTTGCCGATACCTCGTTCAGTAATCTGCTCACCCAGCCACATCAGGAACATTGTCCCGCAGACCAAGCTCACTACTGCAGTAAAGTAAAATGCAAAGTCTGGATTGATTACTAGACCTTGCATTCCAGGCATATTTGGCAAACCCGTTGCGATACTGATTGATTGAAATATTGCCAACACCAACGTGCTGTAGCGCGTGTACTGGCTGATTTTACGTCTACCAGACTCACCCTCTTTTTTAATCTCTGACAGCGCTGGGTGAACCACCGTAATCAGCTGAATAATAATCGACGCCGAAATATATGGCACGATTCCCAATGCGAAGATAGAAGCATGGCTGAGTGCACCACCAGAGAACATGTTAAACATTTCAATGATGGTGCCGCGCTGTTGTTCAAGCAATTTCGCAAGTACGGTGGCATCAATACCAGGGATCGGAACAAAAGAGCCAATGCGGAAGACAATAAGAGCCCCGATAACAAACAGAAGTCTGCGTTTCAGTTCACCCAATCCGCCTTTGGCGCTTTGAAAATCTAGTCCCGGTTGTTTAGCCATCTGCTACTTATTCCTCAATTTTACCGCCGGCAGCTTCGATTACGGCACGCGCGCCTTTGCTAACACTTATGCCACGAACAGTGACCGCGCGTTTAACTTCGCCGGACAGCATGATTTTGGCGAATTTAGTTTGGATGCCAACGATGTTAGCAGCTTTCAGCGTGTTCAGATCTACCACATCGCCTTCGACGCGCGCTAATTCAGATAGGCGAACTTCCGCCGTGACCATGGATTTACGAGACGTAAAGCCGAATTTCGGCAGACGACGGTACAGAGGCATCTGGCCGCCTTCAAACCCGCGATGCACGCCACTGCCAGAACGGGACTTCTGACCTTTATGACCGCGACCGCCGGTTTTGCCCAAGCCAGAACCAACGCCGCGGCCTGGACGCTTAGAGGTGTGTTTGGAACCCTCAGCCGGAGACAGAGTATTTAAACGCATCTCTTACTCCTCAATTTTGACCATGTAGGAAGCTACATTGACCATACCGCGTATAGCAAGCGTATCCTCACGCTCCACAGTGTGGCCAATGCGACGCAGGCCCAAGCCAATCAGAGTTGCCTTGTGTTTCGGCAGACGACCGATGGAACTACGAGTCTGGGTGATTTTAATAGTCTGTGTCATAGTCATTACCCCAGAATTTCTTCAACAGACTTACCACGCTTAGCAGCGACCATTTCAAGAGACTTCATACTGCCAAGAGCATCGATAGTTGCACGAACCACGTTGATTGGGTTGGTGGAACCATAGGCTTTTGCCAGTACGTTGTGAACCCCTGCGACTTCCAGGACGGCGCGCATTGCACCACCGGCGATAATACCGGTACCTTCGGAAGCTGGCTGCATGAACACGCGGGAACCCGTATGCGCACCTTTAATCGGGTGCTGCAGGGTGCCGCTGTTCAGCACGACACTCATCATGTTGCGACGGGCTTTTTCCATCGCTTTCTGAATTGCTGCCGGAACTTCGCGTGCTTTGCCATAACCAAAACCGACACGACCGTTACCATCACCGACAACTGTCAGTGCGGTAAAGCTGAAAATACGGCCACCTTTTACAGTCTTAGATACGCGGTTTACCGCGATCAGCTTTTCCTGCAGTTCGCCAGCTTGTTTTTCGATGTGTGCCATCTTAAGACTCTACCTAGAACTGAAGGCCAGCTTCACGGGCAGCATCTGCCAGTGCCTGAACTCGACCATGATATTGGAACCCGGAACGGTCAAAGGACACATTTTTAATGCCTTTTTCCAGAGCGCGCTCGGCGACAGTTTTACCTACTACTGCGGCGGCGTCTTTGTTACCGGTACCATTTAATTGCTCCACGATAGCTTTTTCTACCGTAGATGCGGCTACTAGGACTTCAGAACCGTACGATGCAATAACCTGTGCGTAAATATGACGCGGGGTACGATGTACCACCAGACGGGTTGCACCCAATTCATAGAGCTTGCGGCGCGCGCGGGTTGCACGACGGATACGAGCTGCTTTCTTATCCATATGTTACCTTACTTCTTCTTAGCCTCTTTAGTACGCACGACTTCGTCGGCGTAACGAATACCCTTGCCTTTGTAAGGCTCAGGACGACGATAAGCACGCAAATCTGCCGCAACCTGGCCAATAGTCTTTTTATCAGCGCCTTTCAGCACGATTTCAGTTTGGCTCGGGCATTCTGCGGTGATACCTGCCGGCAGTTGATGGTCGATGGAGTGGGAAAATCCCAAGGACAAATTCACAACATTACCTTTCACTGCAGCACGGTAACCTACACCTACCAAATGTAGCTTTTTAGTGAAGCCGTCGGTCACACCAATCACCATGCTGTTCAGCAGTGCACGACTCGTGCCCGCAAGCGCCCAACCATTGATGCGGCCTTCACGCGCATTGACATGGCCTTCACGCGGAGCAAAGGTCAGCTGGTTATCAGCATACTGAATGCCAACAGCTTCATGGATAGTACGAGTTAGCTCGCCGTTTTTACCCTTAATCGAAATGTCCTGACCATCGAGTTTTACCTCTACGCCGGCAGGAATGACGACAGTTGCTTTAGCAACACGAGACATTTTTTCCTCCCACTTACGCTACGTAGCAGATAATCTCGCCACCAAGACCAGCCTGGCGAGCAGCACGATCAGTCATGACACCTTTAGAGGTAGAAACAACCGCGATACCCATGCCTGTCATAACTTTCGGCAGTGTATCTTTTTTCTTATAGATACGCAGACCGGGGCGGCTGATACGCTGGATGCTTTCTACCACTGGTTTACCCTGGAAGTACTTAAGTACTAGCTCCAGCACTGGCTTGGTGTCGCCTTTAACTTTGTAATCTTCGATAAAGCCTTCTTCTTTTAGCAAGCTGACAATTGCCACTTTAAGCTTGGAGGAAGGCATGGAGACAGCGGTTTTATTCGCGGTTTGACCGTTACGGATACGGGTCAGCATATCCGCGATCGGATCTTGCATGCTCATCTGTCTTTACTCCTGTGATTCAATTGGTGACAATTTACCAGCTAGACTTTCTCAGTCCCGGGATTTCACCGCGCATCGCGGCTTCACGGACCTTGATACGACTCAACCCGAATTTCCGCAGGAAAGCGTGTGGACGACCAGTTTGGCGGCAGCGGTTGCGCTGACGAGACGGGCTAGAATCACGCGGCAGAGTCTGCAGCTTAAGAACTGCATCCCAACGTTCTTCATCGGAAGCATTGGCGTCGGAGATGATAGTTTTAAGTTCGGCGCGTTTTACGAAGAATTTATCAGCTAATTTCACGCGTTTTACTTCGCGTGCTTTCATGGATTGTTTAGCCATTAGCGACCCTACACCATTACTTGCGGAATGGGAAGTTAAAGGCGGTCAACAGCGCACAGCCTTCATTATCGGATTTCGCAGTGGTGGTGATAGTAATATCCAAGCCACGAACGCGATCGACCTTATCATAGTCGATTTCCGGAAAAATAATCCGTTCACGTACTCCCATGCTGTAGTTGCCACGGCCATCGAATGATTTAACGGACAGGCCACGGAAGTCACGGATACGCGGTACAGCAATAGAAATTAATCGCTCGAAGAAATCCCACATACGTTCGCCACGTAGGGTTACTTTACAACCTATTGGATAGCCCTGACGGATTTTGAAGCCAGCAACAGATTTTCTTGCCTTAGTGATAAGCGGCTTTTGGCCTGAAATCGCGGTCAGATCGGCTGTGGAGTTATCCAGCAGTTTTTTATCGGCGATCGCTTCACCTACCCCCATATTCAGGGTGATCTTCTCTACCCGAGGGACTTGCATGACAGAGCGGTAGCCGAACTGTTTCATCAACTGAGAGACTACTTCATATTTGTAGTAATCATGCAGTTTCGCCATCGTACTACTCCAAATTACTTAATAGTTTCGCCATTAGATTTGAAGACACGCACTTTCTTGCCGTCTTTAATCTTAAAGCCCACACGGTCCGGCTTGCTGGTAACCGCATTGAAGATCGCAATATTGGAAAGATCGATTGCCGCTTCTTTCTCAATGATGCCGCCTGGTTGGTTCATGGCCGGCACTGGTTTCTGATGCTTCTTAACCAGATTAATACCTCCAACAATGGCCTTGCCAGTATGCAGGACATTTTTTACTTTACCACGCTTACCTTTATCTTTGCCGGTCAGCACGATGACTTCGTCATTACGACGAATTTTCGCTGCCATGATTCGCTCCTTAGAGTGCTTCAGGTGCTAGGGAAATGATCTTCATGAACTTTTCAGTACGTAGTTCACGGGTGGTCACCGGCCCAAAAATACGCGTACCGACAGGTTGCTCACTGTTATTATTCAACAAAACACAAGCATTACCATCGAAGCGAACGACAGAACCGTCAGGGCGACGAACACCTTTCTTAGTGCGAACCACTACCGCCTTCAGGACATCACCTTTTTTTACTTTGCCACGAGGAATCGCTTCTTTGATGGTAATTTTAATTATGTCGCCGACGCCTGCGTAGCGACGGTGCGAGCCACCTAGGACCTTGATACACATTACGCGACGTGCACCGGAGTTGTCGGCCACGGCTAGCATAGTCTGTTCTTGGATCATGTTAGTGCTCCGCTAGTAACTACTTACACTTAATGACCTGAATAGGTCGCAAGAAAAATCTCCATAGAAAAGCCCCGTAATACACGGGATGGTATTATAACACTACTACTAGTGTATGGGTAGAAAAAAATAAACGGCTAAAAGGACGAGCCACTTATCTATTTAGAGTACGCTTACCGTTTCACAGGATTGCTTTCTCTACAACGCGAACCAGCGTCCAAGACTTAGTCTTGGAAATCGGACGGCATTCGCTGATTTCAACGATGTCACCGATATTGCTGTCATTGTTCTCGTCATGTACATGGAGCTTGGTTGTACGTTTAATGAACTTGCCGTAGATCGGGTGTTTCACAAAACGTTCAATGGTCACAACGATGGATTTCTCCATTTTGTCGCTAACCACACGACCTTGCAGAACACGGATTTGGTTACTCATTACGCACCTGCCTTCTCAGTCAATAACGTCTTCACGCGCGCAATACTGCGGCGCCCCTGCTTTAACAGGTGAGTCTGCTGTAGCTGGCCGCTAGCAGCCTGCATACGCAGGTTGAATTGCTCGCGCAGCAGGTTCAATAGTTCGGTGTTCAGCTCTTCGGCGTTTTTTTCACGCAACTCATTTTCTTTCATTACATCACCGTCTTAGTTACAAAGGTGGTTTTAATCGGCAGTTTTGCTGCTGCCAGCTTGAAGGCTTCATGGGCAAGCTCTTCCGGAACACCGTCCATTTCGTATAGGACTTTTCCCGGCTGAATCAAGGCAACCCAGTATTCTACGTTACCTTTACCTTTACCCATACGCACTTCAAGCGGCTTTTCGGTGATCGGTTTGTCCGGGAAAATCCGGATCCAGATCTTACCTTGACGCTTAACTGCACGTGTCATAGCACGACGTGCTGCTTCGATTTGACGAGCGGTCAAACGACCACGGCCAACAGCTTTCAGACCGAAAGTACCGAAGCTAACATCCGTACCAGATGCCAGACCACGATTGCGGCCTTTGTGCATCTTACTGAATTTTGTACGCCTTGGTTGTAATATCATTGACTATCCTTACTTGCGGACTCTACGCTGCTGCTTTTTATGTTGAGCAGCCGGTTCCGGTTTTTCAAAGGCAGCCATACCACCTAAGATCTCACCTTTGAAGATCCACACTTTTACGCCGATGACACCATAAGTGGTGTGCGCTTCGGAGGTATTGTAGTCGATATCCGCACGCAGGGTGTGCAACGGAACACGACCTTCACGGTACCATTCGGTACGTGCGATTTCAGCGCCGCCCAGACGACCGCTGACTTCAACCTTGATCCCTTTGGCACCAAGACGAATGGCGTTCTGCACGGCACGTTTCATCGCGCGACGGAACATAACTCGTCGTTCCAGCTGCGAGAAGATGCTATCGGCAACTAGTTTGGCGTCCAGTTCCGGTTTACGTACTTCGGCGATATTAATCTGCGCCGGGACGCCAGCGATATCTGCTACGGCCTTACGCAGTTTTTCGACGTCTTCGCCTTTCTTGCCAATCACGATGCCGGGACGAGCGGTGTGAATAGTCACACGAATGCTCTTGGCTGGACGCTCAATCACCACGCGGGAAACCGAAGCTTTCGATAGTTCTTTGGTCAGGAACTGACGAACTTTAAAGTCGCTGTCCAGGTTGTCAGCGAATTCTTTAGTATTCGCATACCAGGTAGAGTTCCAGGGTTTGACGATACCCAGGCGAATACCATTAGGATGTACTTTCTGACCCATTGCTAATCTCCAGAGTCTCAGCTATCGGACACAACCACAGTAATATGGCTGGTGCGTTTCAGGATACGATCTGCACGACCCTTGGCGCGCGGCATAATGCGCTTCATGCTCGGGCCGGCGTCGACGAAAATCTTCGTGACTTTCAGATCATCGATATCTGCGCCACCGTTGTGTTCAGCATTAGCAATGGCAGACTCCAGTACTTTCTTTACCAGACTAGCAGCTTTCTTGTTGATATAGTTCAGAACTTCCAGAGCTTGCGACACTTCCTTACCGCGAATCAGATCAGCCACTAGGCGAATCTTTCGAGCAGAAGAACGAGCGTGGCGATATTGAGCGATAGTTTCCATCTCTTCCTCCTACCTTAGCGTTTTTTGGTCTTTTTGTCGGCCGCATGGCCGCGATAAGTACGCGTCGGCGCGAATTCGCCCAGTTTGTGACCGACCATTTCATCGGCGACAAAAACGGGCACGTGCTGACGACCATTATGGACAGCGATGGTCAAACCAATCATTGTTGGAAAGATCGTTGAACGACGTGACCAAGTGCGAATAGGCTTCTTATCACCGCTTTCCACCGCTTTCTCTACCTTCTTCAGCAAGTGCAGGTCAATAAATGGACCTTTCTTGAGAGAACGTGGCATGGTTTATCCTCTAATATTATTTTATTATTTGCTACGGCGACGTACAATGAACTTATCAGTACGCTTGTTGCTACGAGTTTTCTTACCTTTGGTCTGGATGCCCCACGGCGATACAGGGTGCTTACCAAAGTTGCGACCTTCACCACCACCGTGCGGATGGTCCACCGGATTCATCGCTGTACCACGAACGGTCGGACGTATACCACGCCAGCAGCTTGCGCCAGCTTTACCCAGTACACACAGCATATGTTCGGCATTACCTACTTCGCCCAGGGTCGCCCGGCATTCGGACTGAATTTTGCGCATCTCACCGGAACGCAGACGCAGCGTGACATAAGCGCCATCACGAGCGACGATCTGAACATAGGCACCGGCGGAACGCGCCAGCTGACCGCCTTTACCCGGTTTCATTTCCACATTATGCACGGTAGAACCAACCGGAATATTACGCATCGGCAGAGCGTTACCAGCTTTGATTACCGCATTGACGCCAGATTGAATCTGATCACCGGCCTTGAGGCCTTTCGGTGCCAGGATGTAACGACGTTCACCATCTTTGTACAACACCAGCGCGATATTGGCGGAACGGTTAGGATCGTACTCTAGACGTTCTACCATTGCTGGGATACCATCTTTGTTGCGTTTGAAGTCAATCAGACGATATGGCGCGTAGTGATACGGCCATTGTTATTACGGCCACCGGATTTGCTGAGGGTTTCCAGCAACGGGGTATGCGGTTTTCCCTTGTGCAATTCATGGTTGACCACTTTAACAACATGGCGACGACCCGGAGATGTCGGTTTACATTTAACAATTGCCATTGTTCTTACTCCTCCGGATCACTTTGCGCCGCCGATGAGATCCAGGTTCTGGCCTTCTTTCAGGGTGACATAAGCTTTTTTCCAATCACTACGACGACCAATACACTGTCTGTGACGTTTCATTTTTCCTTTAATAACCAGGGTACGCACGTCACTGACTTCGACTTCAAACAGTTTATACACAGCGGCTTTGATTTCTGATTTTGTCGCATCTTTAGCTACTTTAAGAACGATGGTGTTGTGTTTTTCCATCTCGGTAGATGCTTTTTCAGAAACATGCGGTGCGCGCAGTACTTTTAGCAGACGTTCTTCACAAATCATGCAAGCATCTCCTCAACTTGCTTAACAGCGTCAGCCGTCATAACAACTTTATCGAAGGCGATCAGGCTAACCGGGTCAATACCTTGAGCATCTCGCACGTCTACTTTGTAGAGGTTACGCGCAGCCAGGAACAGGTTTTCGTCCAGTTCGCCGGTAATAATCAGCACATCTTCTAACGCCATGTCTCTCAGTTTCTGTGCCAGCAGCTTGGTTTTCGGCGCTTCGACAGAAAGCTGTTCAACAACTATCAAGCGATCCTGGCGTACCAGTTCAGACAGGATACTTTTCAGCGCTCCGCGGTACATCTTCTTATTCACTTTCTGACTGTGATCCTGCGACTTGGCGGCAAAGGTAACACCGCCAGAACGCCAGATCGGGCTCTTAACACTACCGGAACGCGCACGACCGGTACCTTTCTGACGCCAGGGTTTTTTACCGGAACCGATGACTTCAGCACGGGTCTTCTGACCACGGGTCCCCTGACGGGCACCTGCTGTGTAAGCCACAACAACCTGGTGGACCAGCGCTTCGTTGAAGTCACGCCCGAAGGTATTTTCGGAAACAGTCAGTGCGCTTTTCGCATCTTTCAATACCAATTCCATTCCTATCTCCTCGACGTTACGCCTTTACAGACGGTTTAACGATCAGATCACCACCGGTCGCTCCCGGGACAGCGCCTTTGACTAACAGCAGGTTGCGTTCTAAATCAACACGTACCACATCCAGGTTCTGAATAGTTACGCGTTGGTTGCCCAGCTGGCCTGCCATTTTCTTTCCCTTGAATACCTTGCCCGGAGTCTGGTTCTGACCGA
Organism: Sodalis-like endosymbiont of Proechinophthirus fluctus; assembly: GCF_001602625.1. Lineage (GTDB taxonomy): Bacteria > Pseudomonadota > Gammaproteobacteria > Enterobacterales > Enterobacteriaceae. The sequence goes on along the minus strand of NZ_LECR01000011.1, from coordinate 5,573 downwards.
TAGAACCTGGAATGCGGTGAGACAAGGAGTTGCCGTGGGTAGCATCCTGGGTTCGAAAGTTCCAGCGTTTTACAGTGCCGGCAAATCCTTTACCTTTGGAGGTACCAGTAACGTCGACTTTTTTAACTTCAGCAAACAGTTCTACGGTTATGTTATAGCCAACGGTGACCTCTTCGTCGTCTTCGACGCGGAATTCCCACAGACCACGACCGGCTTCAACGCCCGCCTTCGCAAAATGACCAGCTTCCGGTTTGGTTAGGCGGTTGGCTTTTTTAGTGCCGGCGGTAACCTGGATTGCGCGGTACCCGTCGCTTTTCAGATCCTTAACCTGGGTCACGCGGTTTGCTTCGATTTCAATAACGGTAACGGGGATAGAAACACCATCTTTGGTGAAGATGCGAGTCATGCCCACTTTACGTCCAATTAAACCCTTCATTATTTTATTCTAACCTCTCAATCGTCCAACGACCTGATTAACCCAGGCTGATCTGCACGTCTACACCAGCAGCTAGATCCAGACGCATCAGAGCATCAACGGTTTTTTCGGTTGGCTCAACGATGTCAACCAGACGCTTATGAGTACGGATTTCATACTGATCGCGCGCATCTTTATTGACGTGCGGAGAGATCAGAATAGTAAATCGCTCTTTGCGAGTCGGCAGCGGGATCGGACCACGTACCTGCGCACCGGTACGCTTAGCAGTCTCGACGATTTCCATGGTTGATTGATCGATCAAACGATGATCAAATGCTTTCAAACGGATACGGATTCTTTGGTTCTGCATGAGACCAGAACTCCAATTATTTATAAAAGTAAAAAAACACCCGCTCCCCCATTTCGATTGATGGGGGAGCGTAATAGCTCAGTGTTATCCCCCTTTAGGGGTGTTGTTAGCTGGCTTAACTCGCCTGCGAGGACCCGACGAGCGAGTCAACCTGTCAAGGTAATATCTACAAGACAAGCCCGTCCATTATACGCAAATCTGTACAGGAAGCAAGCGCATCTAGTGAAAAGGGAGAGGTATTACGGAGGAAAATACCATGCTCAGCACAGGCCGCACTATACGAATATTATGACGGATATTATCCGGATATTACATTAGGGCGCAAAATCTTTCCTCTGTTAGTAAGGTAGAAAGGTCTTCAACGTCGTGCTCCAAGTCTTTTGCCTGAGCAGAGAGCAAACGGTAAAGGAAAGAGACGCCAGACGAGAAACGCCGTGCCCCCAACCTATGAGCTGAACAGACTATAGTAAAGGGGATATGACGGGCGAATAGACGCCCTGTGCTAAGCAGCAGCTCAAGGTGTGGTTAAGCTGACACCGGCGCCCAGTGAATACTGACTATCGCAGCCCAAGTTTACCGGGCTGCGTCTTTTTTTATATTAGCCGTGACTGCAGGTAGTTCTTTCTGGACGCTGATACGGGCTATAAGCGCCGTTCGATTTCCAGAAAATCGATATGCTCTTCTTCGTCAGTAAGGATTTCTACCATTAAATTCCACGACGCATAGTCGTCGCGGATAGAATCCGCTTAGGCGATGCTATCGCTCAAATCCTACGCTCGTCAATGTATTCGTGGTATTCGACCTCGTTGAGGCACATCAGGCCCCAATTCTTGAACATCCCACACCCAGCATGCAGAAATGGTAATTGATAACCACAAGCTAGTTTCTAATTAACTTGTTTATATTATTGATAATATAGGCATAATATTTACCTTTATATGACAAAACTCTCCGTTGCGTTCTATATCGGAATATAACTGTGACAGAGTCATGTAAAGAGATAACCCTATTTTTTTCAAGTGAAATTTTCCAACGGCGCGATATGCCGTAGTTCATCCTTAAAAATACGGCGCGGACGCAGAAGCATTTTCCGCATTAGGTACCCACCGGCACCAATCGTTTTAACTGCTTACTAGAAAGTCTAGAGCTGATTCAGCCTCGCTGCGGCGCGCGTATCGCTGTGTCACGTACCGCATTACGTAAATAAACATACATTTCTGCTACTCGTTAGCTTATCTCAGGCCAATTTAGATGAGAATGAGTGATATTAAAATAGAGAAAGTATTACTGTTTACTCTTTATTGAATAACTCTCTAATCTTAGACCTCTTAATATGACAATTTTTATTGCTATGACGCGATAAGCGTTATACAGTTGTTAGTTAATACCGGTTGCGTTGTGTCTACTATAGCCCATGCGCTAATTCTTGTGTAATAACCCCTAATTTTACCGATGAAGAAACATCTTTAACCGCCCTGGCGGGGGGCTGCCTATACCCTAGGTAAACTGGTTCGGCGGCTGCATGAGCAAACAAATGCTAATTTGCTTTAATAACGATTTCACCTCCGCGAAAAAATCTGTGCTGCTACGGCTGGATCGCGGGGTCCACCCCATCCCCTCCCACCGCCGTTTCGGCGTTAGCACGAGCCCGAAGGCGTGCGTCCACAGTTTATGCGCAACACGGTAGCGATGTTGCAGTCAATGGGGCGGTCAATAGCGTTGCTGATCCTGTTTGACAGCCGGCAAAAGATTATCACCTTGACAAACGCATTTCGCCAACGCCTGTAGGCTCATCGCTCGGCAAAGAACGACGGCTACACAGCGCCCTTAAAACGCAGCCGTCCGCTGCGGTCACGTTGTTACAGCGGTTTGCTGGTTATTTATATCTCGGCCTTGACCAGACTAGAGAGGCAGTGATAGCAACATATGTGGCGCCTGTCATCGCGCTGAGGTGCGACAAACGCTGATTGGTAGACTCTTCTTCCTTCCGTTCACTGGCGTCGCTATGCGACCAGCATGGTATCGTGGGGCATCGCATCCGGCCTATGAGCAATCATCCTTACCCTCACGGTTAGTGCTAATCTAATGGCCGTTAAAACGTGCCCCTACCATTGCTTACGCCTTTCCATAGCCAGCTAGACTAAATTAAAGCAAATTAGCATTATATCCGTTGGCGATCTGAAAGAAGGTAGTTAATGTAAGCATTATTGGCTTTCCTAGTTCTGAGATGCTATCTTTCCTCTGCGCCTGTCAACGTACTTTTTTGGGGTGTGTTATCCTGGTTCTCAGTTATGTGTTCCTATACCGTATTGGCGATTTCGATATCCGCATTACCGCCCACGACGACGCTATCGTGGTTCAGCATTCTAGCGATGGGTTATTTCTGGCTGTGCATTTCTGTCGGCTGCAGGGCGCGTATCCGGAGTCCCGCAGCGATGAGTGCACCGGCAGGTAGGATTCTCCGTTCGCTGCGGCTCTACAGTTAGAGACTTTTGGTCGCCGGCACCCTGGTTTCCAATTTAGGCACGTGGATGCAGAATACCGTGGAAAACTGGTTAGTGCTGACCCATCTCACACAGCACAACAATGCTTCTACCTTTGGCACGGTCGGTCATGGTGTTACAGTTTAGGCCACAGCTGCTGATATTACCATTGAAAGGTTTTGCGCCAGATTATTTCAATCAACTCCGACTTCTGCTCTACCACCTACCACCCAGTTCGACGATTGAAATATTTGCGCTGGTGCTGGGCGCGCTTACCTTTTTCAGCATCGTTAAACTCCGGTATATTTATCTTTTTGCATCTTTGTTTGGCTGCGCGGCTGCGTTCGGCGCGCCGGTGCGACAAACCTTCGTCTCGGAAATAGTGGATGGTAAGGATTTTCCCAATGCGGTCGAACTTAATTCGTGCCCCGTATAATAGCGCAAGCATGGTAGCACTGGCCATCGTCGGCGTCATTATTGCCTCGGTAGAGATACCGGCTGGGCTTTTTTGCTCAACGACTCCTTATTTCCTAGCGGTGTTTGTGTTTTTATAGTTCCTGCATGTCGACGATCTGCAGGCGAATGTGAATGCGCGTCGCACCCGAGGCAGTTTGATGGAAGGGTTCCGCTATGTCGCGTCCCGTCCAGATTTGAAAGTCATACTGATCATATTGTTTCTTATCCTGCACCTTTGAACTGAATTTTCTCATCTTCATTTCCATGGTGGCCGTTAATGTATTTCATACCGACGCCCGCGGTTTTGGCCTGTTGTCCTCGATTATATAGCTATCGGTACCTTATGGCGCCTTATTTACCGACGGGCGGCATCGCCCCTCGCCATACGGCGTTGCTAGCCGGTACCGCGGTATTTGGACTAAGCTATTTGTTGGCTGTTATTACACCGGACTATTGATTTTTTGCGGGGGAGGGGTGTGATGGCGGTGCGTGGGCATTGCTTTGGGTGTATTGCCTATCAGCGCACCCATTGTAGTTGGAGTGGCCAATTATTTCAACCCATGATAGACGCTAGGACTAGGTGCAGCGGCGAGGTTTGCCGCGGCTATGGTGACCTTATATACCTCTAGGTGGCGACATTATCTTAGGTAGCGACATTATCAGCTACGGTAATGCCAATGTGAAGCATCGGAAAAATGTCCGGACTACCGGTGCCCGCACGGGCGCAAATAGCGCCGCAACGCAGCGGACCACCCGACGTGTGCTGTGAACCTACGACTACCAACAACTGCTGCCCAGAAACCGCAGCCATAAGAAAGCCGCCCAAAGCGCCCTGTTATTTATGCTGCTAGCCTAATGCGACATTGGCCGTAATACGTATTGTCTTAAGCGATAATTTTGGCAACAACACCCGCGCCAACGGTACGGCCACCTTCGCGAATGGCAAAACGCAAACCGTCGTCCATGGCGATCGGGGCAATCAGTTTGACAACCATCTTGATGTTATCGCCAGGCATTACCATTTCAACGCCTTCCGGCAGTTCAATAGTACCGGTCACGTCAGTGGTACGGAAATAGAACTGTGGACGGTAGCCTTTGAAGAACGGCGTGTGGCGGCCGCCTTCATCTTTGCTCAGAATATACACTTCCGATTCAAATTGGGTGTGCGGCTTGATCGAGCCTGGCTTGGCTAGAACTTGTCCACGCTCGACGTCGTCACGCTTGGTACCGCGCAGCAACACACCCACGTTCTCGCCGGCACGACCTTCGTCCAGCAGTTTACGGAACATTTCAACGCCGGTGCAGGTGGTTTTGGTAGTGTTTTTGATACCGACGATTTCCACTTCTTCGCCCACTTTGACGATACCACGCTCTACACGACCGGTGACCACGGTACCGCGGCCGGAGATGGAGAATACGTCTTCAATCGGCAGCAGGAACGGCTTGTCGATGGCGCGTTCCGGTTCCGGAATATAACTATCCAATGCTTCCGCTAGTTCAATGATTTTCTGCGTCCAGGCTTCGTCACCTTCCAGCGCTTTCAATGCGGAACCGCGGATAACCGGCGTATCATCGCCGGGGAAGTCGTACTGTGACAGCAGCTCACGTACTTCCATTTCTACCAGTTCCAGTAGCTCTTCATCATCAACCATATCGCATTTGTTCATGAATACGATAATGTACGGTACGCCAACCTGGCGACCCAGCAGGATGTGCTCGCGGGTCTGCGGCATCGGGCCATCGGTGGCGGCAACGACCAGGATCGCGCCGTCCATCTGAGCCGCGCCGGTGATCATGTTTTTCACATAGTCGGCGTGCCCTGGACAGTCTACGTGCGCGTAGTGGCGGG
>NZ_LECR01000060.1:2946-3227 GCF_001602625.1 Sodalis-like endosymbiont of Proechinophthirus fluctus | reverse complement strand
CGGCTTTGTAATCGCCGCTGGCGGCGGTATCGTGGTCGTGGAAGGGCTGGAGCACGCCCTGGACCGCGGCGCCCATATCTATGCCGAAATCATTGGTTATGGTGCAACATCCGACGGCGTGGATATGGTGGCGCCGTCCGGCGAAGGTGCCATCCGTTGTATGCAGATGGCGCTGAAAGATGTGGATACGCCGGTAGATTATCTTAACGTCCATGGCACCTCCACTCCGGTCGGCGACGTAAAAGAACTGTGGGCGATTCGTGAAACCTTCGGCCGCCAGC
>NZ_LECR01000060.1:197-2895 GCF_001602625.1 Sodalis-like endosymbiont of Proechinophthirus fluctus | reverse complement strand
GCATGAGACGATCTTTACGTTACTGATGCTAGAGCATGGTTTCATCGCCCCGAGCATTAATATTGACGAACTCGATCCGCAGGCGGAGGGGATGAACGTCATCACCGAGTCGACCCAGCGCACATTGACCACCGTTATGAGTAACAGTTTTGGTTTCGGCGGCACCAACGCAACGCTTGTCATGCGGAAATACCGCTGAGCCGCGTCGGAGAGGCGGTCGTGCCGTGGGGAGCACCGCATTCTGAGCCTCTTTGCTGTGTACAGGCGTAAAGATTTTACCGTGTACAGGTGTAAACATTCACGCTAACCAACGCTTCCCTTTCTACCGTTAAGTGCTTGAGGGAAAGGGCGCACTAAGCATGCTTAACCGACTACATTGGGCACTATTCCGGCGAAATAAGACGATGTTCATTCTCGCTGGTATAGTACGGTGTTTCTGTATTATTTGACCGTGGAATTGCCGTTACTGGTTATCCTGCTTTACGTCCATGACAAGCTGGGGCTCAGTAATACCCTAGGGAGCTTTGCGGTCGGTGTTCAGTTTCTAGCTACGGCACTGACCTGTAGTTATGCCGACTAATCCGCAGTTATGCCGGTAGACTCGCCGACCAGTTTAGCGCCAAGTGATCCCCACCGCAGGGAACGGCGGCATGCAGACTGGCTGGCGGAGTGTTCTATCTGCTTTCCGCTGTGCTGCCGTTATCGGTTTATCCACGTTACGGGCTGTTGCTGATAAGGCGTATGATGCTGGATTTTAGTGAGAGTCAATTGCTGACTAGTACCTTAAGATAGGGGTTCGGTTTGCTGGCGCAGGCATGTGCGACGGCGGTAGGAGACTATAGTGCGTTTCAGGATGTCGCCTATGCCGTGTCGGACCGCTAAAGGGTATGCTGGCGACTGCCTTCTGTTACGCTTCGGTATTTAGTGCCGCCATACAATGCGAGCTGGCAAGTATTGCTATAATACTGTTGTTCGCCAGGCAGCGATAACTATCAAGCGGTTACCGCAGCGTTTGACGGACATGTGTGGGATGTGCGTAAACGGCACATTGTGCGCCCTCCCACAAATTGTGAGCCCTCCCACAAAAGTAGCATCTTCCTGCGCGTCGCTAACTAGGGCTACTTGCTCTTCGGCGCGCGTTGATACTGGTGTATAAACCGCGCCGGCTGCGCTCATCAGTTACTCTTCCCCGCGCCTAATGTGTAGCGCCTCGCCCAGCCATCAGCGGGCCAGCAGCCAGATAACCAGCAGCACTATGGCGAAGAACACCCCGATCACCAGAGGTGAACGCGACTCGCGGACGGTCCGAGGCGCGTGTTCCGTCGCGATGAGAGGATGGGTCACCGTCTGAAGCAGCCGGAAATAGGGGGTTTGGTGCTGGCTCTGGGTGCAGCTCAGGCGATAAATATACATATATTGCATCACCGCGTTAACCTGAGTGGTAGTCAAAGGCGTCTGCCTGTCGGCGGCGAAATGTTGCCGGCAGTACTGTTCCACTGCCTGCTGCTCCTCGCCGTGGATGAGATATTTGGGCACCGCCGAGAGTGGCGTCAAAGTGGGGTGCCTCTGCTGCGACAGCATGAAATGGCTTTGTAAAAACTGGCTTAACAGCGGGAAATAGCGGGCGAAAATCGGATTCAGCCCCATCATGCAGTGCAGACTTTCCCAAAGCTCGGTCGGCGTTTCGCTTGTCAATGCCGCCAGTTTGGTAATGAGCTGGCCGATGGCCTGGTTTTCCACCGGCAGCAGGGTACGATCAGTCATGGCGCTATGCTGCTGCGACGCCGGAATATCCAATTGCCTACTTTGCAATAACTGTAGTATCTGACACAGTTGGTCGGTGTCCGATTGACTTAAGACGGTGTGGCCGAACTGGTTGCGGATATAGTCACTCACCGCCTGCCGATTGTTGCTCTGAGGCAACAGATCGGTCAGCGGCCGCAATAGCTGTCGGCCGGCGAGTGTCGCTTTCGCCATCAATAATCGCCTCTGTAGCATCTGTTCAGCGGCGATAAAATGCCGCACCCGTAACTCACCGTTGCCAGCAATGTGCAGGTGGTGGAGTAGCGCGGCCCAAATTTCTGCTGGTTTATTGGGGCTAAGGGCCAATATGCAGGTAATCAGCCGATCAAGCGTGGTGCGCTGGGCGGTGGTCAAAGGCCGATCCTGTCCGGTCGGTGGCAGTGTCTGACCCTGTGGTAGCGTACCTGGAACGGTAACTGGTTGCATAGTGTATGTCCTCTCGGGATAACAGACGGTGAAGATCCGGCGCTGTAGCGTGAACGTGCGCTGTTGGGGCTGTTAATAGAATAGCAAGCCCCGTCGGCAGTAGTATAGGCTCTGTCGCCGGGAGGTATTTTCTGATGGATAAGCATATTTAGCCTATGCCCTGCAAACCTAGCAGGTTGCGCCGGCGGTAATGGTAAAATGAAGCGTGATAGGGTTAGTTAGGATTTTTACGCATTCTGTGGCAGAATACTCCCTTTATAATGTTTGATGGCATTGTACTGCCGGATCCTGATGTGAAAATCCTGGTGGATGAGAATATACCCTACGCCGAGGCTCTGTTCGGTCGCTTGGGCGACGTACAGGCGGTAGCAGGTAGGGTCATTCCTGCACCGTCGCTGGCGCAGGCTGACGCGCTAATGGTGCGTTCTGTGACCCGAGTCGACGGCGCCCTGCTCGACGGCAGCCCGGT
>NZ_LECR01000060.1:0-158 GCF_001602625.1 Sodalis-like endosymbiont of Proechinophthirus fluctus | reverse complement strand
TGGATGAGGATTGGTTGGCGCAGGCGGGAATTGGTTTTTCCTCTGCCCCGGGCTGCAATGCGATTGCGGTGGTGGAGTACGTATTTTCCGCGCTGCTTTGGCTGGCTCAGCGGGACGGTTTCGCGCTGCGTGACAAGACCGTTGGCATTGTCGGCGCC
>NZ_LECR01000004.1:8088-8793 GCF_001602625.1 Sodalis-like endosymbiont of Proechinophthirus fluctus | reverse complement strand
TCAAAATGAACGAAATCGATGCTTATCCTGAATCAAGAATGAGAAAATCATCGAAAGAAAATTCGAAAATCAATTGAAATTCAATTCAAATCAATTTTTTTTTTTTTTTACTTACGCGAAAATTCAAAAATCGAAATTAAAACGATTGCAATTGAAATTCCTCGCGATCATTTTCGATCGGTTGAAAATCTACCTTTATCGAATTTTCCTTAAGGTACGTTCGAAACAATTTTATTTATTTTTATTTTGATTCTTTACGTATTAATAATTTGATATTTAAGCTAAAAAAAAACGCGTTCGATAAATCGCGTTCGATAAATCGCGTACGAAGTCGGAAAGCGTCGAAGAAAAAAAAAAACTTTTTTTTTCTTTTTCGATGAAGTTGTAATTTAAAAACAAAAAAAAAAAAAAATTCTCTGATGAAAAACGCACGCACAAACACGAATCGATTTTAAGTTGTTGTTGTTGTTGTTGTTGCGGATTAAAATAAACTCAATTTGCCGGTCGATTCGCTTCGAGAGCACGTGGCGGCTCCGCGCGACTTTTTCTTCTCGTAGAGTAACCACGAAGAATTCGTCATCGCCATCGCCATCGCCATCGCCATCGCCGTCCACTCCGACTTCATTTGACATGAATTTTTCTTCTGCGATTCGCGATTTCTTCAACAATCCGGAGAGAGAGAGAGAGAGAGAGTGAGATCGTGGC
>NZ_LECR01000004.1:7946-8034 GCF_001602625.1 Sodalis-like endosymbiont of Proechinophthirus fluctus | reverse complement strand
TCTCTCTCTCTCACTCCCCTCCCCCCGACTAGCAAAAAAAGCTGCAGGACTTTCGACAGATACCAAAGAAAAATAAAGTCCAGCTTTC
>NZ_LECR01000004.1:7103-7931 GCF_001602625.1 Sodalis-like endosymbiont of Proechinophthirus fluctus | reverse complement strand
GGATTAATTGGCACCGGGTGGATTTTCGAATCTGCTGAAGGCGGCACAATGAACGGTCACACCCTTGCGAGGACTGGGTTGCTGAGATTGAAAACCTGCAGGTTCGCATGCGAGTTCGGGATCGTCTGGAGGATCTGTGTTGTCGCTAAGAATTTTGTTCAATCGGCATTCGCTTATTTTGAGTTGCTTCATCACGTCCTCGTAGAGATAATCGAGCTGGGAAGAGAGAGAGAAAAAAAAAAAAAACAAACGTGGAATTCACGCATCCGGAATCGTTCAAAACGTCCAGAAGTCAGCAGTCTGTCCGATGGCCGAGAATCGAAAATTTCCTCGTTTATCTCTGCGGAATTGCACTCCGAATTCGATCGAGTTAACACCTGCGTGTTAAGACTGAAGACTTAACTTTTGCTTAAGTTTCGTCTGCATTCTCCGGCGTGCTGCCTACACTCTTCGCGTTTGCTTTTTACCCTCTTCAAGGTTCAATCTATTGATTCCGATTAAATCGTTAATAAGACTTCCTCACCTGAATTTCGCAGAGAGGCTTCAATTTCCCGGATGGCGGAGACCTGCTGAAAGGCTGAGACATGGTTCCATTCTGTAAGTTGATCAGCAGGTAAAATGCATATTCGTTTCTGGTCTTCCAATCGGAATTCGGTTCGTCAACATCCTGAAGTTTCGCCAACCATTCTTGAGTTCTTTTTCGCTCTGGAAAAGCAATTTACTCGGGGTAAAATGGAAAAAATGTCCGAAAACAATTTTAATCGAAAGCAATTTTGAAAATGAATCAAATGAAACGCGAAATCGAGAATTTTTTTTTGTTTTTTTTTT
>NZ_LECR01000004.1:6568-7093 GCF_001602625.1 Sodalis-like endosymbiont of Proechinophthirus fluctus | reverse complement strand
GGAGGAGGAGGAGGAGGAGGAGGCAATCAGAATAGAAAAAAAGGAAGGGAAAATGGAAAGTTCTAGAGAATTAAAAACACGTACGTAAAAGAAATCTACTCTTAATTACTAACAATTGAAACGTTTGTCAGAGAATTCTCAAAAGCATATTATAAATGCCATTCGCATTTTGTCTGGATCTAGGGGGAGGGGAAGGGAGAGGAGTGGGGAGGGGGAAAGAGTGGAAATCTCTTCCGGACCATTTTGAAATCAATATAATTTGGGATAAATTTTCATTTCGGGTATCAATTTAAGCTTCGAGAAGGAGAAACGAAAATTAATTTTAAAAAGTCAAAAGTGAGTTCTCGAGGCTCTTCCACAACTCGGGCTCTTGCCTCTCCCCGCCCCTCCCCACAAAAACCAATAATAATAATAATAATAATAATAACAACTTTAACTCGTTGAAAATCCTCTTGATTCTTGCAGACGAAAGTCCGGATAATCGATTAGAGTGACATCGAGGGTGATTTATTTTTTTTTTTTTTT
>NZ_LECR01000004.1:6006-6531 GCF_001602625.1 Sodalis-like endosymbiont of Proechinophthirus fluctus | reverse complement strand
GGGGGGGGGAGGGAAGGGGAGGAGGAATAGGAGGGGACGATTAACTTACCCTGATAAGAAACAAATTGCATAAGTGCTTTAATTAGCAAGGTGTTGCACAGGAATTCCTTCTGATCGTTACCGCAGTCGGTCATTTCGAATCAATTCAACTAAAAATTTTGCCAAAAAATCACGTTCGTTTAATTTCCAAGTTGTTTGTAAACAAAAAAAATGATTATTTCGCAGGGCAAAAATGAAACAAAAGCCTTCTTGAAAATGATTTCGTAAGGATTGAAACGATTCGAAATGGGGAGGAAGGTGCGTGGGGAGAGAAAACGGAAACGGAGATGAAAGGAGGCCACGAAGGAATTTCCCTCTCTTTTTTTTTGCAGTTACGTAAAAAGAATTTTTTGTTTTTTTTTGTTTTTTTCGAATTCAGATTTTTATCTTTTCGCCTTTAATTTATGAAAAATGTAAATCGTATTTCGCAGGTGTGAAAAGGTCAGACATCATTTCGATGTTTGCTTCTTTTTTTTTTTTTTTTTT
>NZ_LECR01000004.1:5058-5987 GCF_001602625.1 Sodalis-like endosymbiont of Proechinophthirus fluctus | reverse complement strand
TTATCGCGGACAAACATTCCGAAATTGATGCTCGATTTTGTCGCCGCCGCCGCCGCTGATGCTGCTGCTGCTGCTGCTGCTGCCACTTCTTCTGCTGCCAGTTTCGCCTTATCCGGGATGCCGCGATTCACGTAAAAAAAAATTTTTTCGGCTGCATCGGCGCAATCCAAATTCGATTAACTTTTCTTTTTTCGTCCGGATTTTTTTCTCCCTAAATAAGAATGATTCAAAATGAAAAGCAGGAAGTGAATCTGATTCGGTTTTAACATCCAAAATGAAAAATAAATTTTTCAAAAAGAAATCGGGAAATTACACCGTCAGCGTGATCGAAATCGGATCGGAAATTAAAAGCGAGCGAAATTCTTCGATAAAAGCAATCGATTTCGAAATAGTTTCGGAATCCGAAATCAATAATGATAATAATGATAATGATAATAATTTCAATGGGGAGGAATCTAAAGAGAAGAAATTGAATCGAAAAATTTCGATTCAATATCAAATCGAAGATGGAGAAAATTGCGATTTCGAAGCGGCCATCAAAGCAACGAGTAAGTTAACTTCTCAAACGTTTATTTTCCATCAATTTAAATTCATTAATCTAATTAAATTGATCTAATTTCTAATTATCTAACGATCTAATTGATCTAACCCAATTTAATTAATTTAATTATCATAATTTAAATGATCGAGGAAGGAAAAAAAAACGAAAAACGCAATCTTATTGAAACGCAAAATATAAACGAGAAATTATTTTTCCGATCGATTTATATTAATATCTCCAATTAACTCTTCTTACGATTTTCATGTATTACGTATAAACAACTTGTTTAACTCTTCGATTTACTTTAATCCATCCATTTCCGGGATTAACTAATAAAATTAATGTAAATAATTGATAATCGTGAATTCTACGTGTGAATTGACGATTT
>NZ_LECR01000004.1:1741-5027 GCF_001602625.1 Sodalis-like endosymbiont of Proechinophthirus fluctus | reverse complement strand
TTTTTTTTTTTTACGTCGAGAAATTAATTCTAATGATCCACGTAATACCTGACGAACCTGATACAATTTAAATTCAATATTCATCAAATTAAATTATCGACTGGCCAGCAGCGAACGAATTCAAAAATTTCCATTTCAATTTAAAAAAAAAAAATTTATCAGTAATATTATTATTTCCTTCGCGATATACACATTGTATACATTATTACGTTGTATTTATATACATTATATACATATTATTATTTCGTATATACATATAAATCTATGGCTGCCGCGGCTTGAAAAAAAAATTAATTAGGAATCCTTCGGTAAAAACTCGAAGAAGAAAAAGTTAATTTTTTTTTTTTTTCGATCAAAATCGGCTCAAAAGAAATTTCAACCAGCAAAAGGAAACAAACAATATAAGCAATATATAACAAAAGCAGAAAACAATATAATAATGATAATTAAAAGCGCAATTCCCTGTCTCGCGAAAAACCCAAATGGAAAAGGAATCGAAAAAGTATGAAACACGATTAGAAGGTGGACGGAAGAGAGAAAGCAGCAGGACAATGCAATGATGAGGAAGAAGAAAAGATGGTGGAGGGATGGCAGCAGGAGAGAAACAGAGAAAGAGAGAGACAGAAAAAGAGCTATACAAAAAGAGAGAGAGAGAGGAAATTCGTAGGAATCACTGAATCAATTCTTCGAGATGTCCCAAATCGAAAAGGCAAAATAAAAAAAAATTGAAATTAAATTGAAATTAATTTAAATCATAAACTGAAATTAAAAATATTATTAAATAATATGAATAAAATGGTGGAATTTCATATCTTTCAACTTGGAATTCGATATGACCAAAAAAAAGAAAAAAATGACGAATTTTTCCCGGGATTTGTTTGTCGCGGTCTCGATTGTCTGTTCCCCCTCCCCCTAACAAAATATATCCTTATACGATTTATACGATAATCACGACGGACGTCGATATTTTCTACTTTTTTTTTTTTCAGAATACGGAAAGTACAATTGGTTCATTTTAATCATAGCCTTATGGGGTTACATGTCGGGAATGTACACGACGACGACGATGTCCCTCATTTTGCCTTCTGCAGAATGCGAATTGAATCTGACCAATTTCGACAAGGGAATGCTCAATTCGATCGTTTACTTCGGTAATGAAAATCAATAATGGCGAAATGAAAATTTCATCGCGATTTATCCGTTCGATCGATTAATTCTCCCACCCCCACACCCTCATCCGCCAAATCCCCGTCATTTTCAGGCATGATCTTCAGCTCGATTTTCTGGGGCATCCTTTCCGATTCCGTGGGCAGGAGAAACGTTCTCGTGGGAGGATTCGCATTGGATGCATTCTTCTGCATTTTAATAGGATTCGCTCAAAATTATTCGTTCCTTCTGATTTCGAAGCTTTTCTCCGGTCTCATGTGAGTCTCGAGATTCATTAAAACACGATTGATTTTCTATTTGATTTCTTCTTTTTATTTTATTTTCGATTGCTCCTTAAGAAATTCGAGTCTGATTGTCATTTTGGCTTCGTACGTAGCCGAATGTCACGCAAACAAATATCGCGCCAGCGTCACCGTCGGCATGGGAATTTTTTCTTCGGCCGGAGTCATCGTTTTACCACGTGGGTGAAATCCCTTCGAAAAAAAAATCAATTATTTTATTACCCATTCCGATCGATTAACGACCGAAAAATTCGAATTCGATTTGAAGTTTTAGCATGGCTGATCATTCCGCTTCCGGTTCGTTTCGTCTTCTTGAACGGATACATAGAATTACCCAGCTGGAGGATATTTCTTCTTCTGAGTGCGATTCCCAGTTCGATGGCTTTCCTCTGCCTTCTTTTCTTCGACGAAAGTCCCAAATTTCTGATGCATCAAAATCGAAACGAAGAAGCCATGAAAGTTTTCAAAAGGATTTATTCAATGAACACCGGAAAATCGGCCGAATCATTTCCGGTCCGAATTGAATTCAATCGATTCGAATAATTCGTAATCGACTTTTTTTGATCGATTCGCTTAATTTTCCTTCCTTCCGTTTTTAATCTTTTTATTTTTATTTTTTTTCAGATTAAAAGTTTGAAAATGGAAAAAACGAACGACGAATACGAATTGAAAAAGAAAAATTTTTCTTTCGCTCAAATGATGTGGACCGGATGGAAGCAAGTGATGCCCATTTTTGGAAAACCTTACCTTTTGATTACTCTCCTTCCCTGCACGATACAATTTTTCACTCTCTTGAGGTAAGAAATGGTCGAAGAATTCAATGATTCGATCCTTAAGTCAAAGTGAGGAGAGTAACCTTGATGAAAAATTCACATCTCTCCATCAGGTCGAATTCATTTTTCTTTGTCTGAAATTGCCTTTTTCAAATTTGATTTTTTTTTTGTTTTATTACGTCATCTTCATCCCGTAAAAAAAAAATCATTTATAAATAATGAATAACGCATCTCTAATGCATAATAAAAGTTCTACTCATCGCTTGTCTTCTAATTGCAAGCAAAAAAATTAATTTTGAAATTCCTTGATCCCCATCTGCAATCGATTTACCTCTCATCTATTCTTTTTATTTAAGCTAACCGCGCGCCTATCTATTCTCACTTTGCATTTGATGCATTTCAATTACATATTTTTTTCATGAATATCGACGGAGGGAAGAGAGCTGAAAAAGCATCCTCGCATCTCATCGGATGAAAGGAAAAAAATAATAACGATGATGATGATGATAATGGAGGAAATATAAATGCTGGCAGACATGCGTTAGAATTATAGAAGACGATCACGCAGACGTGATGAAAGGTGCAAAAGCGAACTTGCCGGAATCGATAGATAATTTTACCGTTTGAAACGCCTGCGTGAAATTCAATTGCTTACCCTCGCCCCCACCCCCATTCCCATCCCCTCATTTCCCCCTTCGTGTGATTCTCGAAAATCGAATAAATTGAATTGAATTGAATTGAACAATTTCAGCGCGAACACCATTCGATTGTGGTCGCCCGAATTATTTACGTACGCCATCGAAATGGAAAAATTCTCCTCCAATTCCACCATCTTTTCCAACATTTGCGAACTCGTTCTAACGAATCTGCAGAAGACGAACGTCTTCGAAGAATACTGTCAGGAAAGAATCGTAAACGACAAAGTTTATTCGAACGTCGTGATTTCGGGAGTCGTGACCGGAAGCGGATATTTAATTTCCGGCTACGTAGTAAAAATCCTCGATAGAAAATGGCTGATGAGTAAGTTTGAAATTGGAAGGAAGAAGAAAAATTAATTAAAAAAAA
>NZ_LECR01000004.1:1402-1735 GCF_001602625.1 Sodalis-like endosymbiont of Proechinophthirus fluctus | reverse complement strand
AAAATAAAATAAATGGGAAATTTTTTTTTTTTTGCGACAGTTTCGATGTACGTCTTCAGCGTCGGTTCTTGCTTTGCCCTTTACTGGTCCGCCTCATCGAATTACATGCTCGCTTCCATATCTATATTCATTGCGGTCACTTCCACTGCTGCCACGGCATTGTCAAGCGCCGTGATTGACATTTTCCCAACGTTTCTCAGGTAATCGAAAGAAAACATGCCGAATTATTTGCGATTCCTCAACTTCTTTTCTTTTTTTTTCTTTCAAAATTGCCTTATTTTGCAAACCGAACAAAAAAAATTAAGAAAACGCGAAACATTTAAAGAAAAAAAA
>NZ_LECR01000004.1:1133-1357 GCF_001602625.1 Sodalis-like endosymbiont of Proechinophthirus fluctus | reverse complement strand
CAAACTATAAATAAAATAATTTTCGATCCCGCTTCAGGTGAAGCTCGATACCGGTAAGCTTCATTAAGCTAAATTAAGCTCGAGAGTTGTCGACCGTGAAAGAAAAATAAATTTAATTTGAGAAATGACGAAAAGTTTTGCGAATTAAATCGAATTCGCGGCAATTAAATTGCCTCGAAAATAACGTCCAAATTCAATTTTATCGTTTTCGATTGGACGTTTTC
>NZ_LECR01000004.1:0-1116 GCF_001602625.1 Sodalis-like endosymbiont of Proechinophthirus fluctus | reverse complement strand
AAAAAAAAAATTAACATTAAAATCTGCCTTCGTAATGCACTCGTTGGGGGAGGGGAGGGGAAACTCAAAACTGTCTATAAAGTCTGTCATTCTGTCGACGGTATGATTAACAATTAAAAACGTGGAATAAAAATGAATTATTCAGTAAAACAAATACATATAAAAAAAAAAAAAAAACTTTTTGAAGTTAAAAAGTTATTAAATACATTTTTACATCCCATTAAATGATTTCCCGTTATTATTATCGATGTATAAATAAAAAATGAAACGAGGGCTTCAGAATTCGAAAATGCACAAAAAACCTTAAAAGAGTTTTTATGAACTTTCATGACCTTCGATGAAAATTCATGAAAATAATATCAAAAAAAAAAAAAAAACGAACAACGATTCAAATAAAAAGTTATTCGCCATGATAGAAAAAAAAAAGTTCCAATTTGTTACGCATGCATTTTCAAACAGTTTCGTAGTGCAATTCCAATTTTCAATTCCTGCGAATTAAAATCTGTCGAATTGACTCGCTGCTTTTGTCCAACGACAATCTGCAGCATTTCTTTCCTAGCAATCAGCTTCCCCTGTCTGCCAAACCTATCCCTATGGATTTTCTCTGGTCATGGCCCTTTCCTCTCTTGCATCGCTTTTGACTGGCGGCGAATCCATTCTGTCCCTGTGATGGAAKGACGCCTCAAACAGTCAAACATGCGATATTGGATTGCTCACACTTCACACTGAAGTAAGAGCTCCGATTAGCCAAGAGCTCATGTCACCTCCATCAAYAGTSCAAATSCTCTCAATMAATAACCAATWKCWTAYATATTTACYGTCCTYTCCCTGCCTGGATGCCTGGTGTAACCAAACTGGGCTCTCAACTTGACGGTTCTTGTCCCCTTCACAGGATCTACCTTGCCCGGGTGTCCACAAGGAGATCCCCACCTTTCCTGCTATAATCGCGAAAAATGCTCTCGATATTAATATCAATACCTGGATTTGAACAGTCGCAGAAATATCAATCACTCACTCCCAATATCAATGAAGTATCGACATTCTCAAACAATATTTCAATAAATAAATAAATTTTTGATTTCTTCAATTTAAATTACGCATTTTTTTTCAAAATCC
>NZ_LECR01000028.1:13633-32354 GCF_001602625.1 Sodalis-like endosymbiont of Proechinophthirus fluctus | reverse complement strand
GGTAGTGTGGGGTCTCCCCATGCGAGAGTAGGGAACTGCCGCTGCTACTGCTGTACCGGCATTAAAATGATCGTTCATACTACTTCAGAGTATTCGGCTAATTAAGCGATCAATGCGGACACGGCGTAAACGACGAATAAGTTTACGCACTTTAATCGGATAGTCTGCTATGCTTTGTAGCTCGGTGAAGTGCTTTACCATCCGAGTGTGAGTACGGATCATGGCGAGTTCGCGCTCACGCTGCGTCCGCAGCGCCTGTGTGGGATCGTGGATTAGTAGCGCATTTTCCAGATCGAGCCGCCAGGCACGTGGGTTAAGGTTATTACCGGTCAGCAATTGCCACTCGCGAGCAGTAAGGCAGAGAGTGAGATTTTATGACGCGGGAGCTTCTGTATATCGTTAACACAGCCAATCTATCGCAACAGTGTTTAACGCCTTTATCCCGCTAACAGTCGGTATCGACAGGGAAATCAGGATGTTTTTCTCGCTGTGCTACCATGCTATCACTTGCCCTGCTCAACGCTAATATATAGCTAATACATACCAGACTCGCGTCATTGCTCGACAAATTACGGAGTCTGGCTGTTAGTCGATACCTCCAGTCTGATAAGTTATACCTGGCATTAGTACTATTGCCAGCGTATTGGAGATGGCGACTGTGGAAAATTCATCCTCTTCTCAGGAGAATAAAGTTTCGGGTAAATAGAATGAGCAGTAATACTGAAATCCATAGTATTGGATCTACAATTAATTTAATTATTTTAACTCTGAAAGTCGATTACGGTCGGGAAGCACCTGCCGGGATAATACCATTACTGAATATGACTATTCTATCCTACTGTAGTAGGTAGTAATAGAAATGCCTTTGCTAGTGCCAGTGCTCTACACGCCGTTAGCGTAGTAGGACATGTATCGTGTGCGGTCGATTGAAGAATAATATAGCCGTCCCTGCGGTTAACCCATTGGACCATTTTAGCGATAGGTAAGATCGATCTGAACTGGAACTGGATCTAAGCCTTAAGCTAGGGGTCCGGACAGAAGCACCGGCTATAGCCGTTTTTACCCTCCAAAAGCGTGGCATACTAATGGATAATCAACACAGGCCAGGCGGCAAGCAATAGGGCGGAGCAGCATGCAGCAGGCGCGGCGGCTGGCATGCTAATTTCATATTAGCGCTTATATAGCGGTATTTAGCTGGCTGGTTTAAAGCAACTATAAAC
Organism: Sodalis-like endosymbiont of Proechinophthirus fluctus; assembly: GCF_001602625.1. Lineage (GTDB taxonomy): Bacteria > Pseudomonadota > Gammaproteobacteria > Enterobacterales > Enterobacteriaceae. The sequence continues at coordinate 31,134 of NZ_LECR01000028.1, read as the reverse complement.
GAATACCGTGGTGTTACCCGGTCTGCGTACAGACATTGAACGTTCAATCTATAGCCATAGACAAGCATATTATTCGATGTCGGCTCCTGTCAAAGCGTAGTTAAAGTAGAGACTATGATAATGTATTTATTGAATAAGTTGAAATATATTCAACTTATTGCTGAGAAATTGCTGAGAACTTGACATCACGTTCTAAAACGTTTATTTTCAGAAATCTAAACGTTTAAACGTTTAAACATACGCTTTGAGGATCTCAGGTTATACCGATTCATGTGTAGACTAGCTACTTATAGTCATTTTCTGCCTAACAAAACTGTCTTTGTGATGGCGTCCTTTCTCGCCAGCACATAGGAAATTCTCCCCACATAGTAAATTCTCCCGTTGAATGCTGATCCTAAATTTGATGCTAAAAAATTGAAACCGCAAATCAGTTTTGCGTTTATTATCCAAATTCATCGCTGCAAGTGAATATTCAACTGTTGCATATCGACAGCCTGAAATCGAAGAATACCCCGGCGGGGTATATGAATAATTTTACTGTAATTTTGAAGATATCCAGCATGATAACTTCGATAGCTTAGTCGTGACCGGCGCACCGTTGAGCCTGGTGGATTTTCGGGATGTCGTCTTCTGGCCGTAGATTGATTAAGTACTATACTGGGCAGCGATCATGTAACGTCTACGCTGTTTGTATATTTGTCTATTTGTCTGTTTGGCGGTTCAAAGGCAGCGCTGAATATTCTCTACGGTATCCATAAATGACTCGCCAGAAAAATCTAGGGAGCGGGCGTCTATCAGCACCACACGCTGAAGCAGCATGCATTGCTGACCCGATGTTTTGATGAGACCTTTCTTGCCATGCATTCCCGCAATGCAGATTTCTCTACTGTGATGACTCGTCAGTACACTGATTTATAAATATTGGACTCATCTGATGAGGCGGGAGCCTATTTGTTTGCCAACTCGGATAAGCGTCTGGCGTTTGTCAACGGCCATCCGGAATATGATGTTCTAACTCTGGCCAGAGAGTATTCACCGCGACAGAGAAAACGGTCTCCGGCCAGCGTTACCGGTTAACTATTTCCCGCAAGATAGTCCAGACTGACGCACAAGCTAGCTAACGCAGACACGGGTATTATTTGCTGTTTGCTAACTGGATTAACACTTAATCTACTACGTTTATCATATAAAACCGTATGATTTGCGGCGTATGAGTCCGACGCTGGAATAAGCGCCAGCCAGCGCATTACCCTTAAACGCGTTGGTCAAAACGATTTCCCGCTTTTGCGGCGTTGTCAATCCATGGTGTCATTTTGCCGTAGCTGTCGAGTTTTAGAAACTGATGAAACTTGGCACCTTGTCTTGTTCCGTGCCGGAAAGCTGATGTCGGCGCAGTGCGCACCGAACAATTCGCGGCCGCGCAGCCCACCGCGCCGACAGAAAGATCCGATTCCGGCACCTGACGCTGCGGCAATTCCGCGTCGTCCATCAATAACGTCAATTCGCCCGTTTTTCCGTTCACCAGTACTGTATATCCCCGTTGAGGATTTTGCCGAGCAGACCGCCGTTATAGGCTTCTGTCGTTACATGAATAGCCAAGGGTACTTTGCCGGACGCACTGGAGAAACAGCCATCGGTCACCATTGCCACCTTATAACCGCGATCCAGCAACACCCCTAGCGGTGGCATCAGTTTATGCAGTTCCGACATGCCGTTGGCGCGAGGTCCTTGATAGCGAACCACTCAACGCCGGGCCGATGTCGTACTGGCTTTTAAATATACCATGGCTGGCTCTCTTTATAACTTAATTTTCCTCGGGTACGGAGGAGGTTTTATCACCGCGAGGCCGAGATTGCTGTCGAGAACTTTTGTGCCGTCTTGGTGCACGAAGGGGCGTACGACGCTGGCGATAATGGTTGCATCCAGCAAGGCGGCCGGACTGTCGCGCTAGGATAGCCGGCCATTATCCAGCCAAGGTTCTATCGTATAGAGGCTCAAGCAAGCCCGCATCCGGCAATCGTCTGCACGTCTTCATGCAGCAGTTCGCACCAATAGCGCAATGCCGCCCATGGCATGAAATCGGTTAATGTCCGCCGGCTCTTTCGGGTAAATCCTGGCCAGTAGCGGTACCGCATCCGACAATTCGGAGAAGTCTTCCCAGTTGATGATGATATCGGTCGGGTCATGGTCACCAAATGCATGGTATGGTTGGTTGAGCCGCTGGTCGCCAGTAGCGCTACGATACCGTTACTACCTCTCATCTATTAGCAGTCGCTCGATCGGGAGATAGTTGCTGCTGGCTTCGGTGAGTCGGGTAATCTGTATTGCTACTGCATCGGTAAGGGAATTGCATAGCGGACTGTCCAGCTGAATAAATGAGGAATCGGGTAAATGCAGGCTCATCATTTCCATGATCATTTGGTTAGAATTGGCAGTGCTGCAAAAGATGCCTGCTCTATGATAGGAAACTGCTTCCGCTTCCAGTATTGCATGACGATCCATCGTACCTTCAGTGTGCAGCTGGCAGATACGTACTTTTCTTTATTCGGCAGCCCGGTGGTCATGAGGTCAGCGGGAACAAACACCGAAGGCAAATGGCCGAACGAGAGCGCCGTTATGACCAATCTAGGGACAATTTTATCGCATATGCTCAGATAAAGAGCGCTATCAAACATGTTATGCTACAGACCAATGGCCGCCGACATGGCGATGATTTCGCGGCTCATCAACGATAACTCCATACCATCCTAGCCTTGGGTAACGTCATCGCACATAACTGGCACGCCTGCGGTCACCTGTCCTACCGCGCCGACGCTTTGCGACGCTTGTTTGATTCGCTGTGGGTAATGTTCTTATGGCTGATGGATGGAAAGCATATTTGTAGGCATTATGACGATGGTGATGCCGTTGTGGGTCAGGCATTTTCAATGCGTCCTTATCGCCAGGTTTGGCAGGCGGAGAAACCGTGCGCTAGATTACCGCATGCCAGCTGTGTACGATGAGAGGTCTGACTGCACGCGGCTTCGATACGGGTCAAGTAGGTATCGCGACTGAGGCATGAGCGGTTGATAATGCGTTGGATTACGCGTTGCAGAGTGGCATTTATACATTCATCACTTAATAATTCTTTTATCCACCTCTTACCCCTGATGCTGGCTGAAAAGATCGAATGACAATATGGTAATACCGTTTGTTATTATTAACCGTGCTTCCCAAGCTAATGCCGCTGGCAGGGGCGCTTGTGATATTCCTTGAAACGATTCATCTGGAGCAGGGCCTACTATACCCGTGTGCGGGACGCGGGACTATGCTGCGAGGCGATCACCGCGTTTATCTTTACGGTAATCTGCATTCAATTTGGCAATCGAATGGAATATATCCACCCCAGTGATAGACTTTGTAACAATCAGCATGAGGGATCGCATTCCTTATTAGCGCGCCAAGGTGGTTAGCTACGCGCCTTAACTCAACTCCGGAGGCGACTTAACCGGCGGTAGCGGTGCGGATCCAGGCTATGGTATCGGCAACGACTCCCTCCAGCGGCTGATCGACATTTATAGTGTACACGTCCGACTCGTCTTTTCCCGGCTCTTCTAATGTGTCAAATTGTGTTATCAGCATCTGCTGTTTAAAGAAGTGTCCTTTTCTGGCCTTCATACGCTCCTTAATCACATCAAAGCTGCCCTGCATATAAATGAACGACAAATTGGGATTCCCCTCACGTAACCGGTTGCGGTAGTGCTTTTTCAGCGCCGAGCACACGATAATGGAAATAGCGTTGGTACGTTGCATCGCGAAAGCAGCGTCATTGATAGCGTTAAGCCACGGGGCGCGATCATAGTCATTCAGCGCATGACCAGCAGACATTTTTTCAATGTTGGCACGCGGATGGAGGAAATCTCCATCAAGAAAGGCAGCGGATAGCTCACGGGACAGGGCGGCAGCCGCAACGGATTTGCCGCTGCCAGACACGCCCATCAGAACGAAGATATGATTTTGAGTTTGGGTAGCCATGGACGTAGCTCCGTGAGAAATAATATTTATTATAATAATATTATGTATAAATTTTGCGAGATTTTCATGATATTTCAATCATTATTGCGTAATAAATCTTTAAATAAGATAAATATAAAATAGTTAAGAATAATTAAAACATCATGTTCCGCTCCTTAACAAAACGTTAAATAATACTGCCTTTGAAGGAGAAAAGTATTATTAGGCGACGATTGGGTTCATTATAACCTGTGCTAGGATGTTGCGTTGTTTTAGGCGGAATGACGCCTATATCGGCGAAAAATGAGATCATCGTTATGAATCGGATAAACGAACTGGGCGCTACGCTGGTACGACGGATAGTGGTGTTGGATGGCAGTATGGGCACCGCCATGATTCAGAGTTATCAGTTGCAAGAAGCGGATTATCGCGGGCAACGCTTCGCTAACTACTCCGTGCGATGAGAAAGGCAATTGTGAAAGGCAATAATGACCTGCTGGTACTGAGTAAGCCTGATGTCGTCAGCGCTATCCATGATGCCTATCTCGCCGCCGGCGCCGATATTCTTGAAACTAATACCTTTAACGCCACTCCTATCACGATGGTCGATTATCAGATGGCGTTGCTGGCCAGAGAAATCAACTTCTCTGCTGGATGCCTAGCGAATACATACCCAGGAAAAGCCGCATTATATCGCGGGCGTATTAGGCCCGACCCAACCGCACGACATCGATATCGCCAGATGTGAACGATCCCGCCTACCGCAATATCGACTTTGATAAGTTAGTAGAAGATTACATTAGTAGTATCAGAGCGCTGATTCAAGGTATCATCGACATGATTATGGTGGAAACTATCTTCGACACGCTAATGCCAAATCGACCGCGCTGGAAATGGAATTTGAAGCGCTAGGGAGATAACCTTGCCGGTCATGATTTCGGGCACCATTACCGATGCTTCTGGGCGTACGCTTTCCGGGCAGACTGCCGAAGCGTTCTACAACTCGCTGAGTCACGCGCGGCCGCTGTCTTTCTGTCTGAACTGCGCGTTAGGCCCTGATGAATTGCGCTAATATTTGGCGGAACTGTCGCGCATCACTGATTGCTTAGTCAGCACTCACCCTAATTCTAACCTGCCCAATGCGTTCGGCGAATATGATCTAGGCGCGTTATGGCGCGCCAGCAGGTAAGGTAGAAAGCGGTACGAAGATCATCGACATCAATATGGATGGGATATACTGGACGCCGGGGCGGCCATGGTGCGCTTTCTCTATCTGATTGCCGGCGAGCCGGATATCCGCCCGCGTGCCGATCATGATCGACTCCTCTAAATGGCAGGTTATTGAGCAGGGGATGAAGTGTATTCAGGGTAAAGGCATTGTTAACTCGATTTCCATGAAAGAGAGAGGAGGCATTTCTTTAATCACGTGCGCTTGGTACGGCGCTATTGCGTCGCTTTAGTAGTAATGGCGTTTGACGAACATGGCTAGGCTTACCTGGGCTGGAAAAATTGAGATCTGTCGCCGCCTACCGGCTTTTGACCGATACGCTAGACTTTCCGAAGATATCATCTTAGATCCGAATATTTTCGCCTCGTAGCCACTGGTATCGAAGAGCATAATAACTATGCTCAAGATTTCATTGGCACCTTGTGCGGATATTAAAGCGGAATTTCTACATGCACTCATTTCCGGCTGTGTTTCCAATGTTTCTTTCTATTTTCACGACAACGAGTCAGTACGGTGAAGCAGTTCACTCCGTATCTCTTTATCATGCGATGCGCAACAGCCTCGATATGGGCATTGACAACACCGGCCAATTAGCGATCTATGACGATTTGCTGCCGTCGCTGTACGAGCGGGTGGAGGATGTGGTGCTGAATCGGCGCGTAGACGGAACCGAACGGTTGCTGGCTCTGGCGGAGATGTATCATGGCAGCCAGAGCGAAGGCGAGGCGCCGGCGCAGCAGGCGGAGTGGCGCGGATGAGACGTGAGTAAACGCCTGGAATATGCCCAAAGGTATTACCGACTTCATTGAGCAGGATACCTAAGAGACGCGGCATCAGGCGGCACGCCCTATCGAAGTGATTGAAGGGAGGTTAACGGCTGGCATGAACGTGGTGGGAGACCTGTTTGACGCCGGCAAAATGTTTTTGCCGCAGGTGGTGAAATCGGCCGAGGTGATGAAACAAGCCTTTATCTACCTGGAGTCTTATTATCCAAGCCAGGAAGACTGAGTTGAAAGCCGCTTATAAAATTCTGCTGGCGACCGTGAAGGGCGAGGGCGATTGTGCAAGATATTGGCAAGAATATCGTCGGCGTTGTGCTAGCCTGTAACAACTATGACGTTCTCCGATCTCGGTGTCATGGTACCGATGGATAAAATTCTTAAGACCGCGCTCAAAAAAATTTGTATATCATGTGATTATCTTTCCTGATTATCCGTTTCTGGATGAAATGGTCGACATTGCCAAAGAAATGGAACGCCAGGGGGGTTCACGCTGACGCTGTTTATCTGCAGCGCGACCACAGGAATCGTCGTCGCGCTGCAAACCTAGCGCCATATAATTTTTCAGGATTATGAGCTGCAACTGCAGAAAAAATCTGCCTATTTTATGGACGGACTGCAGCGTTTAAAACAACTCTATCTCTTCATTAGGCAAATCGAAGGGCCGGGGATGCTGTTTAGCGTTACTTTGACCACGCCGGAAGGTTTGTCATGGCGTAATGCGGGTAAGCAGGCGGTCACGCTGGCGCAGGATAATGATTACATCTACCAAGGAGAGACGCTGCGTCTGATCTTTAATAGCGGCGACTACCATTGCGAAAAAATCAAACTGGCTCCTCCCTAGCTGGATTGGGTTACGAAGAGATGGAACGCATGCTTACCATTCTCTATCAGGTCTTCGCCACCCTGGCCGACGCGGAGGAGGTCTGATATGGCCGTGGTCGTCAAGCTTGACCTGGGTAAGATGCACTACTCAGAGAAATTAATCCCGCAAAATCACGAGTGGCAACAGTGGGAAGTTTGCTACTGCGGCATCTGTAAAACCGGCAGCGCCCTAGCATGGTCCGCTCAAAGCGAGGGCCAGGTGCTCGGCCATAAAGTGATTTGCCGCGGACTAGACGGGATGTATCGGGTGCTGAATAATGAGATCCCCTATTATGAGTGTGAATACTGCCAAGAAGATTGGGTAATCCATTGTCTCCACAAACAATAGAGTTGGGCACTATCCACCCACGGGTGGCTTCGCGACCCATATTTTGTGTACCTAACAGCAGTCTGCATACCTTGTCGCTGAGCGATCTCCATCTGGACGTGCTGGTAGAAACCACTGGCGTGCCATTATGCACGGTTTAAACTGCTTAACTCGTACGGCGGCATTAAAGCATACAATGGCATCTGTCGCTGTGCGATATCCATGACGACGCTTGGCCTAGGCGCAAAGTTACTCCATTTGTGCCAGCAGGCCGCTCGGGACTGGCATTACCACTTGGTGATTGATTGCTCCGATAGCCGGGACGGGATGCTGACGGCGCTAGCGGCGGTACGCGACGCCGGCGTGGTGATGATTTATGGTGTTACCGCATGCTGGGGAAATGCTACGGGTAAAATGCACGATACGTTTGATGTGAATTGACGTTGATGGCGTCCTTGCAGGGCTGTACTCAGTCCATTTTTTTGCAGGCGCTTAAGTTATATCGAGCAGTATCAGGCTTTTTTCACCACATTGCTGGGAAAAAACCGACCTGCGTCAGTTGCCTTATGAACTTTCATATAACCCGCCGTTGCCAGGCACATGAAGCTGGGTCGTGATGTCACCCGGCTGGACGGGCAGCATCGATTAATCCAGAGGGACGATTCTCGGGCTTTTTAAAGCAAAAGGGAGGTAGATATAGATAAACATGAAAAAAGACACTTTATTATGATGCTGGATAGTATCGTTTGTTTCGACACATCGCTATATGCAGTGCAACTATCTGCCGGCCAAGGTAGTGAAAAAACATCACCACCGCTGTGACGAAGGCCGGCAGAACGGCAAGCCGGCGGCAAGTGTAGCTGCTCCTGAGCACGCACTACACGTACTATAGTGTAAAAGTGGCTGTGCTGCAGCGGGTTATATGCCACCCTCGCGGGCTGACGAGCCAGCCGTGCCGCTCTTCGCGGTAAATCATACCTCTCTCGCCTTAAGCTACCTAAGCGCTTCACGTAGCGAAATGCTGATGATAGCAATGTGCGCCCTCATCATCTGATCCGCCGGAAGACGATCGTTATAGCCCAACTAGTCGGTATCTATCTAGTCGGCGATGGTTTGGCAGATATGGTCCACCATCCTTGTAGTATGCGCTTTCCCCAGGCGGGGAGGCTTTATCAGAGGGAATATTTATCCCCGGTTTGCCTGTTTTCAGTGCAGCTATTTTCGCCAGCAGAATCGGAAGGAAAACCATAAAAAAACAACGGCATGGGTTTTAGTCATTAAATATTTATCCGGCTGGGGCGGATTGGCGTAGTTCTTGCTGGACTAGATCAGTAAGGCCAGGCATTTTCATCCTCTATGCGGAGCTTCAGCTATGAAATATTTGTACGCTTCCGTGTTAACGATAGCGCTGATGAACAGGCTGGGCGCTACACGACGCGGGTCGTGATACGTTCGGAATCCATTACACTACTGCCAGCCGGATAAGGGCTTGACGCGGTCATCCTTGGCCATAGTCTATTGGGTAATGTGATCCACCATCGGGTAGAATATCGTTAGGTTTAGCTCGCGGTGGATGTTTTAAATCGTTCTGTGGCCGATCTCCATCAAAATGGCGGGCGAATTGGTCTACAGCTAGAAATATCAACACTATGCGAGGTTGCTTGATTGTGCGGCCCCATGAACCTCCTTATCAGTATTGCCGGTAGGGAGCCCGCCGGTATTCATCTGCAAAAAGGAGCTTCAAATCGAGTGTTAACGCTGTTACATTTGCTGTCCGCCGTGGCGTTGCTGGTATGGGGAACCCATATCGTTCGCACGGGTATTATGCGTATTTATGGTGCCCGTCTGCGGCAGGTGCTTGGCCGCAGCGTAGAGAAAAAAACAATGGCCTTTGTGGCCGGTATCGGTGTGACTGCGCTGGTGCAAAGCAGCAACGCCACGGCGATGCTGGTAGTGTCCTTCGTTTCCCAGAAATTGGTGGCGCTGACGCCGGCTCTGGTGATTATTCTCGGTGCCGATGTGGGCACCGCCCTAATGGCGCGGGTGTTGACCTTCGATTTTTCCTGGCTGTCGCCGCTGCTTATTTTCATCGGCGTTTGTCTGTTTCTCAGCCGTAAACAATCCCGAGCCGGGCAACTTGGTCGCGTCGCTATCGGCCTTGGCCTTATTCTGCTGGCTCTGGAGCTGACTGTCAGCGCCTCCACGCCAATTACGCAGGCCAGCGGCGTCAAAGTGCTGTTCTCTTCCCTTACCGGTGATATTCTGTTGGATGCGCTGACCGGGGCATTGTTCGCCATTATCAGTTACTCCAGTTTGGCAGCGGTGCTGCTGACCGCGACCCTCTCTGCTACCGATGTTATCTCCTTCAAAGTGGCGCTTTGCCTGGCGATCGGAGCGAATCTCGGTAGCGGGATCCTGGCAATGCTTAACGCCAGCGGCCAGAACGCCGAGGGCAAGCGCGTCGCCCTCGGCAGCTTGCTGTTTAAACTTATCGGCTGTATAGCGGTAGTGCCGTTTGTCTCGCCGCTGGCGGGGCTATTGGAATGTCTTCCGCTGGCGGATTCGGAATTGGTCATCTATTTCCACGTGTTTTATAACCTGCTCCGCTGTCTGGCCATGGTTCCCTTCGTCGATTATATGGCACATCTGTGCAATAAGTGGATTGCTGATACGCCGATAGACGATTGCAGCGTGCGCCCGCGCCATTTGGACACCAGCGCACTAGATACGCCTGCGCTGGCGCTGGTGAACGCCGCCCGTGAAACACTGCGCATGGGTGATGTGGTGGAAAGCATGTTGCTATTGCACACCGAGGTGCTGCACGGAAAGGTTGAAAAAAACCGTGAGGTATGCCGTCTAGATGACGACGTTGATGTGCTGTACACGGCCATTAAACTTTATCTGGCGCAGATCCCGAAGGAAGATCTGGACGAAGCGGATTCGCGTCGCTGGGCGGAAGTCATTGAAATGGCACTTAATCTGGAACAGGCTGGGGATATTATCGAACGCATGACGGGGGATATTGCCGCCAAATCGCTAAATGCGCGCCGGGCTTTCTCCGCCCAGGGCATGAAGGAGCTGGATACGCTGCATGAGCAGCTGATGTCAAACCTGCGCTTAAGCCTGTCGGTGTTTTTGTCGAACGATATGACCAGCGCCCGCCGCCTACGTCGCGCCAAGCACCGCTTTCGTATCACCGACCGCCGCTATGCGCACGCCCATGTGGATCGGTTGCACCAGCAGAATGTGCAGAGTTTAGAAACTAGCTCGCTGCATTTGAGCCTGCTGGGGGACTTGAAGCGGGTCAATTCACTGTTTTGCTCAGTGGCCTATAACGTGCTGGAGCTAGACGAGGAGTCGGAAGAGGATGAGGTCCTCGGGCGCGACGACAACAGACCGCCGGCCGCCGGTAAGCCCTAACGGTGCGGGGCTGCTAGAATGGCGCCGTATGGCCCGCCTACGTAATTCTAGTTTTCTGCCGCAACGTCAGCGGGTGAGGATGTGGAAGGCTTGGTCTTCTCCCTGGAAGGTAGGGGACGATATTCTTGCCGGTTTAATCTCCGCCGGCGGCGGGCTCTAAGCCTATCGACGGACAGGCTTAGTCGAACAGCGCGCTGTGCAAGGTTCTTACTACCCCATCTGCTCGCAGTCATCGCCCGGCACTAGCGGGCATAGATATGGCCGCTAGTGCCGTAGCAAATGAGCCGGATATTGAACGGATCAGGACGCCGAAAGCCTCTTTTCCCACCCCGCAAGCCTGCGACAATTTATTGCTAATCAATACCACCAACGCCAGATCCTCTTCCACCTCACCTCTACCCGGTAAAGGGAGGAGAGTTCGGTCAGCAGTTCTTGCGTCAGCAGGCTTGCTCCGGTGGTGGTGGGGTCGGTAATGTCTATAGTGAGCGCCAAGCTGACCTCGGACGTGGTGATAAGATCCACCGCAATCACATGTCGTGCCAGAATATTAAATACCTCCACCAGAAAACCCTGGGCATGCAGCATGTTCAGGCTATGCAGCGTCAGCAGTGTTTGGCACCGGCGTCGCCGGCGTAACAACGGCGGATTGTCGTTATGATTATAAAATAGGGTGCCGCCCGCGGCGGGAGCTTTACTGGAGCCGACGAACACTGGAATCGCGCTGCGTATATCCGGCAGTAGTAGCGTCGCCTGATGCAGAATTTTGGCGACAAATATGGCCATTTCCACCGCTTCCTCGAAGCTGATTTTATCGATGCACTTGGCCTGTGGGACAACGCGCGGATCGGTGGTATAGATGCCAGGCACATCGGTCCATATATTGATTTGCCCTGCCTCCAGCGCTTCTCCCAGTAATGCCGTGGAATTGCTATCGCTGTGGCCGAGGGTAGTGTGCACCTTTTTGCCTTACTGCTGATAAGGCCCTAGGTAATGACCAACTTGTTTTCCAGACGCGGCAGCAGCAGGGTGCACATTTGCGCCTTGGGTATCTTGCTGTCTGGCTCGGCGCCGCCGAACTGATCGTTGGTACGCATCACCTTACACATATCAAACCACATCGCCACCACGCGCGCTGGTTCTGTCGAATTTGGCTACCTACAAGGGGAGCCGCAGAGAAAGGGGGAGTCGCAGAGTTGTTTGACATGTCTAAAAATGGCCTAGTGTCAGATGCCATGTCTGGTGACATCGGTGATATCAGACCAAGCACGAACCAAGTAAGGGAAATAGGGAGCAGGCGTAGAGGTTGACTACGGGGTACACCTAGAAACGCCCCACCGTTCTGTTCACCTGGTAGTGAACAATGCTAGCGACAAATTAGGGGATTCAACTCCTGTAGTCGACGATGGCCAGCATGCCTGCTGCTATCGTCTCTGCGGCGCTCCTCCTGTAGTGTGAGCGTTAGAAATCGGATCCTCCCTCGCCCCTAACTGGGCAGCTCGCCTCTTCTAGTTCACGTATCAGATGCGTCACTAGGCCATTAGAAATAATGGGTAATAACGTTGATGTCAACTTGCCAGCACGTGACTTTATTATCTCCGGCCCGATTCTCCCGGCGGGCGATAATTTGCAACGGAAAAAACAGCGCGAGTCTGTTAGGGCTGAATAAAGGGCATACGGTGCGACCGATGCCGGTTTTCACACGGGGCAACACGTTAACGCAAGAAAAGCATCCTCAGCGCAGCGTTAAGAGATATAATGAAAAAATATGTGACGATTTAATCACCTATAAGAGTGTTGTTATGAAAAATATCAATCCCAGCTATACTGCAGCCTGGAAAGCGCTGCAACAACATTTCGACTCGATGAAAGACGTGCAGATAAGCGACCTGTTCGCGCAAGAGCCGGATCGTTTTTCTGCCTTCTCGGCAACGTTTGACGACCAGATGCTAGTAGATTACTCCAAAAACCGCATCACCGCCGAGACGTTAACTCGCTTATTGGCATTGGTGGATGAATGTAGAGTTAATGACGCGATTGCCGCCATGTTCAACGGCGAGAAAATCAACCGTACCGAGGACAGAGCGGTACTGCATGTAGCGTTACGCAACCGTAGCAGTACGCCAATTAACGTTGACGGCAAGGATGTGATGCCGGACGTTAATGCGGTGCTGGCGAAAATGAAACAATTCTGCGAGCGGGTGATTGGCGGCGAATGGAAAGGGTATACCGGCTGCACCATCACCGATATCGTCAATATCGGTATCGGCGGCTCAGATCTTGGCCCTTATATGGTGACCGAGGCGCTACGGCCTTACAAAAACCATCTTCATATGCATTACGTTTCTAATGTTGACGGCACCCATTTCGTTGAAACGATTAAATACCTGAATCCGGCGACCACCTTATTCCTGGTGGCGTCCAAAACCTTTACTACACAGGAAACCATGGCCAATGCCAACAGCGCGCGGGATTGGTTCCTGAAAACTGCCGGTGATGAGAAACATGTCGTCCGCCATTTCGCCGCTTTGTCCACCAACGCCAATGCGGTAGCGGAATTTGGCATCGATACTGACAATATGTTTGAGTTCTGGGACTGGGTTGGCGGTCGATATTCGCTGTGGTCCGCCATTGGCCTATCTATTGCGCTGTCGCTTGGCTTTGAGAATTTTGAAAAACTGCTCAGCGGTGCGCACGCCATGGATCATCATTTCATCGAAACACCGCTGGATAAGAATTTACCGGTACTGTTGGCGCTCATCAGCATTTGGTATAACAATTTCTATGGAATGGAAACCGAAGCAATACTGCCTTACGATCAATACATGCACCGCTTCGCGGCCTATCTTCAACAGGGTAATATGGAGTCTAGTGGGAAATATATCGATCGCGATGGGAATCCTGTGAGCTATCAAACCGGACCTATTATCTGGGGTGAACCAGGCACTAACGGGCAGCATGCATTCTATCAGCTGATTCACCAGGGAACGAAAATCGTGCCTTGCGATTTTATCGCACCCGCTATCAGCCATAATCCGCTTACCGATCACCACGCCAAATTGCTGGCCAATTTCTTCGCCCAGACCGAAGCGCTGGCTTTTGGCAAATCACGGGACGTAGTGGAGCAAGAATTTAGCGCGGTCGGGAAATCGCCGGATCAGGTGCAGCACGTGGTGCCGTTTAAAGTGTTTGAGGGTAACCGCCCCACCAACTCTATTTTGCTGCGCGAGATTACCCCCTATAGCCTAGGGGCGCTGATTGCGTTGTACGAGCACAAAATTTTCACACAAGGGGCGATCTTGAATATCTATACCTTCGACCAGTGGGGCGTTGAGTTGGGCAAGCAACTCGCTAATCGTATTTTGCCAGAATTGGCGCAAGACAGTCCGACCGATGCCCATGATAGTTCTACAAACGGCTTGATCAATCGTTATAAATCCTGGCGTCACTGATAAATTTTCTTTATGGGAGAGCAGTCGGTCTCTGGCCACTCTATTTCCCGCGCGAGGCCTCCAACAACCAACCTAAAGCGTGACGCCGGTGGTTATTTAGAACACCTTTTAGGGTTATTATTAAAAATACCCTGTCTGTCTCCGGCTTTGGCAGATGAAATATAGTGATACACTCATATTAGGCTTTATAATTATAGGATTAGCTCATGAAGAGCTTTAAGTACCTAGCCCTTCGTAGCTTAATTTGACGTTATGTGAGTCGATTCGAGATCCGACGCTGTGATAAAAACCTAACAATCCATTGGCCAGGATTACTTATCGATTGAAACTAAACAGTATAAGTCCCTATAAAAATAAAAAAACTCTTAGTCGCCGTGAGCTGATGTGCTGGTTTTATCGCATCCGCTCTGATTTACATTCGGGTGGCGATTCATTATCCTGGGCAATCCCAGGCGGTGGTGTTAAAAAGACGCCTCCAATCTGCGGCAGCTTACGCTGCACCCGGAGATTAGTTGGTAGCCTGGAACTGTGATAGCAGAAAGGACTGCTAGCGCGGGGTACAGAGCATCAGGCGCAGCGACGGTTGCTGGCTCAATAACGTGCTGAACTAAGCGGGGATAATGACGGCGAATTGGCCAACTCGGTAGGGCGAGAGTGCGTGTGCAATTGGCCTCGATGCGGGTGATCAGTCGGCAGTTTGTGCCGTTGGATCCAGACTGGATATGCTAACATTCCGAGGCCAACCGCCGATTGAGCAGCGATTATAGCACCTATACCTTATCCATAGACCTACTAGCGTTATTGGTCACGACGACTGCCGGTCTGCAACCCTATTAGCCAGGTTGCGATTGTCGCCGAATATCTGCAAACCTACCAGCAGCGGTTAAGCAGTGCGGAAAAATCTTGGCCTGGATCATTGCGCCCAACGGTAAAGAGGAGGACGTGTCCGTGGCTTACCGGAATCGCCGGCATGTGGAAGTGGGATCCGGGCAGCATCATCTATGTCGGGTTCTCTTCCTGGTCACTGTCCATGGCCTATCGGGATGTAAATGAACAGATTATCTCTTTACTGACCACCCTCACCGGATCCCAGACTAATGAATAAAAATATCTCCTCAGTTTTATTGCTCTATCAGTGGCCATAGCCAATCAAACCGCTTCTTATTCCTGAACCTATAGAGCCGTCGCAAATGGATCAGGGTGGCGTAGGCATGCTGCAAACTCCTACCGGACGTATGGCGCGGGAAGGAGAATTCAGCATAGGATATCGCGATAAAGATCAATAGAATACTGCTTCTAATCCCTGAACATACAGCTGTTCCCCTGACTGGAAAATACCATCTGCTATACCAATATGCATACACGGAAGTACAGTAGAGTGGAAAGTTTCAATAGCGATCAGACCTACAAAAATAAGAGAGTCGATTTCAAGCTGCGCTTGCTAAAAAAGTTATTGGTTGTCGAAGTTATCAGTGGGCGTACGCGACTTCGGCGGTACCTACCAGCCTGTTCGACAAATACTACGATAGCGCGGAGGGCGTGGATCTCGCCAACCGCGCTATGTTTAATAATCTACCGGAAAATATCGATACCCTGAATGTCACCGAAATGCGCGAAAATATGCCGATAGTAACCACCGAAACCAGTGTGCGCAGCCCGCAAGATACCCTGCAAGGCTATCCGTTGGGCCACGGGAAGCTACTGATTCAGCGCCGCGTCGAGCCTGACGTGCTGAAAACCGCTAAGCAGGGCTATTACATTGCCCGTAGCCGGCTTGCAGCTGGGATGGTCTCCGGTACTGAACTTAGTCATTCGGTGGCCAGGAAAGTTTTTATTTGTATCAGATCGGCGTGAAAAGGTGTCGGGCACGGCCAGTTATTGGCCCCCACTAACCACTGGGCGCTATCAGACAGCTTGTTCGGCAATATCATGAATAATTACGATAAATTTAACTACACTAATCCGTTGTTGGATTCCAGTTTGCCGCACGTGTGCACCAATATCCGCTCATATATTAAAAAATTGTATATCAGTAAGTTGAAGAACACCTATGTCGATCGGTTGGGTGATGGCTGGCACGGCGAGATGTACGGTGGGTATCTGGAGATGATATATGTTGGCGTCGTCGGCGAAGTTGCTTTATCGTCTGCTGGACAGTAACGAGGCGGTGGGCGTTTACGGTAACTACCTCAAGCAGTGTGATTGGGATAATATGATGCAGTTCACCGAATACAAGGTTGCTACCGGTAACCTGACGGGTATTGGCAGCCGACCTTTCTGAAGATGGTACTGGTCAAAGCTAGCGTCGGGCAGTATCTGGTGAAAGACAAAGGCATCACATTCGACTGCTCGAAACGTTTCGACAGCGGTATTACCGCCGGTGCCTACACCACCTTCGCTACCTTCACCAAGGTATCGAAAAGAGGAATATAGCGAGAGATCCTTTACTAAGGATTTCTATCTGTCGATCCCGCTGGATGTCCTAACGATAACACCGAACCGAATCGAGCACAGTTCAACTGGAAGCTGCTTACCCGCGACGGTAGTCAGATGGTGGGACGCAAATACTATCTGTATGGTCTGAGCGACGAATGTTCTCCCGTGGTAGAATAAGCGCTCGGGCGCAGTACATGACATGATACAAATAGTCTCCTCATGGAAACTATTTTTTCACCCGAGCCTCGGCCGCAGGATCCTCCGCTTATTGTGGAGAGTGGTATCGGTCTAAGGCGGACGAGGAACCGCAGTCCACCGTGGTGAAATTATAGGTGTGGAATGTCAATGAAAGGCAGTTTTTGGTCACAATGAAATCTTTAACTCAGGGAGCGAGTGTGGACCCTATATACCGGATCAGGCCATTGTTACGCTACCTGACGGTATTCAGTGACGACGCGCCACCATCGTGGCCAGATGACGTCACGCGAAGTTGGTTGACCGAGCGCGGATCTATGACGTGCCGTCTTGAACGCTACTGCGGGCAGATCCGCGTACGACGCTTTCGCGAAGGGTTCGTCCTCTTCTGCGGCGGATTGGGCAAGGCAGCATTACCGCCAGATGATTGTAGGCAGTTCTAGCTGCAGGAAGTGGTGCTCTATGATTATGATGGCCGCTGACTGACCGCGTGCACTCTGGTTCCCACTGTGATAAAAGCAGGGCCGGCGCAGTACGTGTTGAGCCTCGACGATATGCCGCTCTGGCAATAGCTTTTTCGTAATCGGCCGCCGGCGCGAGATGTTATCCAATTAGGCCGGGTGGGCGACCTATGGGCGCGGCGTGCTCGCCTGCTCCCCGAAGGGAAACTGATGCTGCTGACAGAGGCGTTTTTACCAGATTGCCCGCTGTATGCTCGCGGCGGTGATGCGCCAGATAGAAAGGAAATTGCGTTGGATCACAGTCTGATACAGGATAAATGGCAAGCATGGTGCCGATTGATGCGGCTT
>NZ_LECR01000028.1:4110-13531 GCF_001602625.1 Sodalis-like endosymbiont of Proechinophthirus fluctus | reverse complement strand
GTGTTTATTCTAGGTGTCTTCTTTATGCGCGCCGCTGGTTGCGTGATTAACGATTATGCGGACCGTAAAATAGACGGCCATGTAAAACGTACTCGCGCCCGCCCCTTGCCCAGCGGTGCAATCGGCGAAAAAGAGGCCAAGCTGCTATTTGGCACTTTGGTGGGGATTTCGTTCGTACTGGTGTTAACGTTGAGTAGTATGACCATCGCGCTGTCAACGGTAGCTCTGGCAATGGCGTGGGTTTATCCGTTCATGAAGCGATACACGCATTTTCCGCAGCTGGTGCTGGGCGCGGCGTTTAGCTGGTCCATTCCGATGGCGTTTACCGCTATCAGTGAGTACTTACCTTTAAGTTGTTGGCTGCTATTTCTGGCAAATATCACCTGGACAGTTGCTTATGACACCCAATATGCAATGGTGGATCGTAATGACGATCTGCGTATTGGTGTTAAATCCACCGCCATCCTTTTTGGTCGTTTTGATAAACTGATCATCGGGTTGCTGCAACTGGCGACACTGGTGTTGCTGGGTGTTATCGGCTGGCTTGTCGGGCTCAGTCGTATTTACTATATGGCTCTGGCAGGCGCTGCGGCATTGTTTCTCTGGCAGCAAAAGCTTATTGCCAACCGAGAACGACAGGCCTGTTTTCGGTCGTTTCTGAATAATAACCTCGTTGGGATGATAATTTTTATCGGCATTTTACTGAGTTTATTGCCGCATTAAACTCATTCATTTAAACGCATACTAGCGTGAAATAACTGGGTTTTCACTATCTTATTGGGCAGCGTAGGCGGTTATCGGCTCGATGGGTGGTGGAGCAGCGGCTCCGGACGCTTGTTCCGTAGCGTCGCCGCGGCACTTTCGCCATCGCGTCCTATAGCGGTTTTATGCTTATCTCGCTGGCAGCGCTGCGATAACTGGCCCGTTCACCAGTAAACTAGTGCCTTCGATAGTGCCGAAGACGTTCGGCGTGATCAACTCACTAAGGATATCGCACATCTCGCTGACTTTCTCATTGATGGCGTCGCCAGTATCGACGATATATTCCTCGGCGCGCAGCGTCGCCACCAGAGTCGAAAATACCGCTTTATCGAAAAACTCCGGCGCGTTGATACCGTGCAGTACTGATAGCCGCTGCGCCATAATTCGGCTCTCTTTTTCCAGCGTGCCGCGGTCAAGCTGTGGATTGGCGCGCAATAATAAAAAGGTTATGGCGTAGCGCTGCAGCGTTTCGCTCACGCTGGCGGCCAACAGCTGTAGGGCATGAAGACGCGTTTGCGCCGGATACAGCAGCATTTCCCGCGTTTCTATCAGCCCCTGACGCGCCAGTTCGGCAATGAGACTGTCGATGACCGGTAGCAACTGTTGTTTGTTGTAGCACATAAACAGCTCCGCTTTTAGGAGCGGGTATAATAGCATGATCCGCTGGTGTAGCTGCAGGTACGCGATTCCCGGACGGCCGCAAATAACACTCGCTACCAGTGACGGCAGGATAAACAGATGTTGAATATTATTGCGGTAATAGGCCATCAATACGGCCTGATCGCGTGACAAACAGATGATATCGCCGATGTTATCTTGCTCGACGGTAAACTTATTCATCGTCAGCGCGTGGGATAAAAGCGCCTCCGGCGTCGAATTGGGTATCGTGATGTCCGGTGCATAGGGAACATTGCGTAGCAGCTCCAGATAACAGGCCAACTGCGACAGCAACTGCGGACGGGTGAGGGATCGCTGGTGCGAGGCCAGCAGCACGGTGGAGCACAGATTAATGGCATTGGCCGCGGCGGCGTTGTTGATCCGCACCATAATGGTAGCCGCAATGTCATCCACCACCGGCGCCAGCCAGCCTGGGCGTTGAGCCTCGATAGGATCGATGGAATCACGCCACTGCGGCACTTGTTGCGACAACCAGGTGGCCAGGGGCAGCGGATCGCCAAAATTAACATAACCCTGACCGAGATTGCGTAATTTGCACAATCCACGCAGCATTTGCCAGAGTCCCTCTTTCTCTTTAGCCGCGCCGCGCAATTCCTTAGCGTAGGTCGCTACCTCCATCACGTACTCATAGCCGACATAAATCGGCACCAGGGTAATGGGTCTGTTGCCACCACGTAGTATGGCCTGAATGGTCATGGTCAGCGTACCGGTTTTCGGATCCAGTAGTCGCCCAGTCCGAGAGCGGCTCCCTTCGATGAAATACTCCACTGAATAGCCGTGGGCGAATAACTCGACGAGATATTCGCGAAAAATAGTAGAGTAGAGCTTATTACCTTTGAAGGTGCGACGAATAAAAAACGCCCCTAGGCGACGGAATATCGGGCCCGCCGGCCAGAAATTGAGATTAATGCCGGCAGCGACATGCGGTGGCACCAGCCCTTGATGGTAAAGCACATAGGAAAGCAGCAGATAATCCATATGGCTGCGGTGGCAAGGCACATAGACGATTTCATGGCCTTTTTCCGCCAGTTGACGGACCCGCTTGGCATTGTGCACGTGCAGACCTTGATACAGCCGGTTATAGGTCCAGCTCAGCACCCGGTCTGAAAGGCGGATCGCTTCATATGAAAAATCAGCAGCGATCTCTTCCATGAGTTCAATGGCATTTTGCTGGGCTTTTTCCATGGAAATTTTCTTACTGCGCGCCTCATCCTCCACCGCTTTTTCAATAGATTTTGAGGCCAGTAGCTTATTGAATAGATCTTGACGTACCAGCAGCCGAGGCCCCGCCGCCGCCAGACGCTGCCGGGCAAAGTGAATGCGCGCGACCCGAGCGAGTTTCTGAGCGATAGACTTGTCAGTGCCGTGCTCAGTGGCTATATAGAGCAGCGATAACGGCCGCGAGAACCGTACGAAGCTATCGCGTCCGAGCCATAGCACCGCGAAGAACTTCTCGATACTGTTCAGCAGTCGTAACAACTGCGGTGCCGGCTGACTGGATTGCAACTCTCTGCCGGGCGAATGGCCGAACATAACCGATACCGCTACCAACTGCACATCCAGCGCAGGATTCGAGCGGTGCAAATTAAGATAATTATGAAATAGTAAAACCGACTGCGTTTTTTCGGCGTACCACGACAGTGCGCGCGGTCCGTCATGAATAAAAACATAGCGCGGTAGGGTGATGCCATCGATATGCAGCGGTGTCAGCGGATCGGGCAACCCCTGTTTCAGACATTGCATGCGTAACGTGAGCAAGTCCACTTTAGAATTATAAGGAAGCACATACATCATGGGCTGCCGCGGATCGAGGCCAGCTTCAGCGCCCGGATCGGCCGGAATAACTTTACTTTTTACCAGCAACTTTAGCGGTAACTCCAGAAAATTATAATAAATTCTACGCCAACCTGACATGTTTTTGTGAATCCTCTTGTTAAAATACGATGCAAGAATACCAAAAACCATGCTGCGGATCTGTGGCGGCGTCAGTGTTGGAGACACAGCGGCAACCGCTGCAGCGTCGTGTGCAAAATTAGTGCTCACCGGGTTCGGGTTCCATAGCGCTCGCGGGTAATAAGGCCTGGGTAGGAGCGGCTAATCAAGGGATACGGGGCAATGGTTTGAGCGATACCCGCGCTGTGTCTCTGGACGCCCGAGTTGCCGGTAACTGCGCAGCAAAGGGCTTATGTTATCGGTGAATGGCACTCTATTTCGCACGTTTTCGGTTTTTAATTGGTAATGACCTGTATATACTCTCAGAAAGACTGTATAAAAAAACAGAGGGAGGAATGAAAGCTCTAACCACTAGACAACAAGAGGTTTTTGACCTGATCCGCGACCGTATCACGCAGACCGGCATGCCACCCACGCGCGCCGAGATTGCGTCATGTCTGGGGTTCCGTTCGCCCAATGCGGCGGAAGAGCATTTGAAAGCACTGGCGCGTAAGGGCGCTATCGAAATTGTCTCCGGCGCTTCGCGCGGTATCCGTCTAATGATTGAAAAGGAAAGCGGATTGCCGTTGATTAGTCACGTGTCTGCTGGAGAGTCTCTGTTAGCGAGACAGCATATTGAAAGCTATTATCAGGTGGATCCCACTTTGTTCAAGCCTCACGCGGATTTTCTGCTGTGTGTTAGCGGTATGTCAATGAAATATATTGGTATTATAGACGGTGATCTACTGGCGGTCCATAAAACGCAGGAAGCCCGTAATGGTCAGGTCATCGTGGCTCGCATTGACGATGATGTCATCGTCAAACGGCTAAAACGCCAGGGAAACATCGTCGAATTATTACCTGAGAACAGCGAATTTTCCCCCATTGTGGTGGATCTGCGCCAGCAGGAACTAACCATCGAGGGGCTTGCGGTAGGTGTAATACGCAACGGAAACTGGCTATGATCGTAGCGCAGCAGACAGAGCTGTCCGTTTTCCTAGCAAATGACGTCTCGGTTGCCATGCTGCCTGTGCCCTTAAGCTCCCGGTGCTGCTCTCTACTGGAGAAACTACTCTCGGCGGAGATATAGAGACACCTTACGGCTCAGCTCTCCCACTCCATTTCTGCCGCACGCTATCTTGGCACGATGCGACTTACCCTCATCGTTATTCGCTTGTGTGCTGGTGTTTCGGCAATCATCTGCACCCAGCACCGGTTTATGCCTGGATGCTGCCCGTGTTCGCTGAATGGAAACGGTAGATCTGCTTGCGCCCTGTTCCTGTAAATGCGACACTATTCGTTTGCCACTGCCATGAGCCTGAAAACGTAAGACTGGATGAGTACCTGACATGAATAAAGACGAATCCAGCGGCAATTAGAAAAAATTCAATGGTAAAATAAAAGAACAATGTGGTAAAATTACAGATGATGATTTGACCGTGCTGGAAGATAAACGCGATAAATTATTCTCTAAAATACAGGAAAGATACGGATACGACAAAAATACGGCCGAAATAGAAGTGAAATATTAGGAAATACATAATAAATATATTTGGTAAGTGGTTTCAGGTTATAAAGGGTAGTAGGCATAATCGGTCTCCCACTGAATTTTTCCTATCTATACCCAAAGGTACAGGGATGTATCACCTACTTCATTAAGGTGCTTACTTTTCCCATGAGGTGGGGTGATGGGGCTGCTTGAAAACTAAGATAATTTTTCTCCTCCATTGTTTGAAAATAATATATCTCACAAATGTATTGCTACTAGTTGAAGTTCATATCGAGGTTATTTACTAGATTTTGTTTGTATGATAATGTAAAGTGTTCTCCTGTCGTTTTTTTTCTAACATAAATCCTTCTCTAATTATCCCCTGGTCAATGAATGATTCTCTGCGCTTATCAACTTTTCTGAGCTATGATGGCCGTCAATTCTCCTGTTTTTCTTGTCTATTATAGACTATCTCAAATTTTAGGTTGTAATTATAAATAATTTCGATGAAATATATGGAACTTTAAGTCTATTACCAGTCATTACTTTTCTCATCCTTTAAACTGATTAAATATCATGTCAATTCTCTCGGGTAGTAATCCTCAAAATATACCCATCATAAGTAATACTTCTTCTTTATTGTAATATACCCATATCTGGTATCCATCGTTGGTGACGATTTTTATCTTTTTATAGATTTCTGCCACTGAAGGAATAAATATTTTATAGGCCCACCCCATTGTATATTTTTATAAGAATATTATCGTAGTAATTTATAACTATTCGATAATATATTTTCAATTTTTTATTGTGAAATGATGAGATTTTTTCTCATATGAATAATCAATAAGTTCATATCGTAACGCTTCAATATCGAACTAGGTTTTCTCATTATATATTAATCAATACCATAATCGATTTGCCATTTGATGATATGATTGTCCTTATGATTATCGTCAAGGTACTTATTATCCATTGACGCCGGCGCTTTGGACGGCAGGTCCTGCGGTTCACTCTTCTCAACTTCCGTCAGTTCCTTTGCCAAGATGGATAATTGTAGAAAGTTAATAGCCTGTTTGTACTCATCTAATCTCTTTTTGTTGAAAAAACCCATGTTTCAAAAAAATGATTTTTGGCTCTTTTTATTAACCATATCGTGCCAGATTATTTAACGCCATTTTCACTTTTTCAAAATGGGAATTTAGATAAGTGTGCCAAAAAGGCGTTGAACGAGTTCGATCACACCGAAACCATTATGTATTTGTCCGTTCATCATAATAATGATTTGCTAGTAATTATTAATTAATTTCTTAAGGATTTCATCCTGTTCGCTAAAAAAACCAAAAAGCCCTGCATGCTAATAGGATGAGTTAATTTATTTATATATAATAATTATTATATTGATTTCGATATTTTCTGCTAATTTTTTCTTTTAACCATGTTATTAACTGATCATTCAAAGACATACTATTTTGAGACCGAGATTAGTATTCAGATATAAAATATGATGTTCATTAAACCAAATGTCAATGCACATGGTATTATCGTGATAGTGAATACTAAACTTATCTAAATAGCAATGACATAAGTTTACTAAATCTTGGTCTAAGGAGTAATCATGTCTTCTACTCATTCTAACATCATAATTTCCTAGCATAAGTATCATAGCGTTATGAAATTCTTTGGGAAAATAATTTCTTATGATTGAAAACGATTTTTCTCACTTACAGTTCATGTCACCGACATCACCAGCTATAATTAATGCTGTAACCCAATTTTTTGCCATATTTATTAATGATATTTCTAGTACATCATTTTCATATTTCCCATTTTAGTGAATATCACTAATTAATATAAAAATTATATTTTTCTCCTTGGTGGTTGACATTATCCCATCAATGATGTTTAATACTATTATAACTTTATTTATATATTATTAGTTTTATATCATGTTTTGTGACAATGGATGAGAAATAAATTATGCTATTGAGAGAGTTAGTAGGAGGGGATATCATCGCGTCAAATAATAGAAGATCACTGCATAAATAATATATGATAAAATGTGATAAGGCAAATATAAATTAAACTAAATGTTACGTCGTCCGTATTCGATAATACCGTGCTTATGTGCAATATTGCCACTAAAACAACGTTACTATAAATACTGCTATTAACAATAATGGATTAATTCCATACCTTAGGTCAAGTAATGTCGAATGTTATCACATCAGTGCAGAGCTCTTATTCTGGCTGCAATTTCATCCTTCTCACCCTATTCTTATGATAGGAGGGTAAAATTAATAATGAGGGGTCAAATAGGAAAGTGGTAGGTAGCCTTTTAACTATGTGGCGTCGAAGAATAACGCAATTGATGTCTATCATAGGGGGAGTAGTCAACGGCGATGACGCTACTCGTATCCTACGTGCCCTATTTACTTATGCTAAATTTCGGCGCTCTTAGCCTACCCTATCACATGGTTCACTATCCCGTCTTCGATAAAATTATCCCCAGTAAGCTGGGAGGGACTTTTCATCGTTTTTTAATTGCAACGCTATGGTCATGTTCGCACGCGTCATGATGCTAACAGGCCTGTACTTTAGCACACTGCGGACAGAAATCGCGCACTTCTACTACGTTATGGGAGAGGGTAAAACCGGAGACGGCTGCCATAAAATGTAATATGTCTTTAATGCACTGTGTGGTTTGGTCACTGACTAAACCACACAGTGGGACGGTTCAAAAAGACGATGATACAGCACAAAGCTATTAGTAAAGCTATTGGTATATTCGGACGCGGTGAACAAACCTTGCTAAAGAGAAAATCTAGGACGCGGTAAACGGTCGGTAATTTTTTAAGGTTCAGACTGACATAATAAATCTAAAAAAATCATAAGCACTTATGCATCTTTTTGCTGAGACATCAGGCGCAGTACTTCCAGCCTCTGCGGCGGCAAGCGACATTGCTCTGCTCGAACAATTGTTCGACCTGGCTAATAAGTGGGTTTTTAGTAGTGGCTTTCATAAAGATCCCCGGTTACGGTTCCTCAAGTTATATTATCATGAAGGAAAAAATACAAATAAAGGTGCCTTGACCATTGTATTGGTGGGGATACAGATTATCTGTGACTCTACCGGCAATCTTCAAAATATGATAGATAATCAATTTATTATCTGCGTTTGATGTTGATCTTATGTGATGACAGCATTTTATCTTTGATATTCAAATGCGCACAAATAGATTTCGTATTCTCGACAGCCATCCACATAGCCAGAATTTCCTTTTCTATTTTACTGAATCTCAGCAGTGAACAGAGTTTCACTCTGTTGGCGAGAGGAGACTTTTCTTGACTAGTGAAATAGCGTAATAGATGTGTAAAGCTGTCAAGCGTAAGAAATTTATAGGTCAAGATAATATTGCTTTTAAGGGGGATAATAGCGTTATAGAAAATTTTTTCATTACCAATGAAAATCACAAAAATTTGTGTGTCAACTATTCAATTAATGTTTTTAAAATGTAGTCGTCATCTTTTGAATGCATATATCTCTGACTAATTATGACAATATCAGGAATAATTCTATGGCAAAGAATATCTAATTTCAGAACATCATTAAGAGTAAAGATACTTCCTCTCACTCCGCCATCAGTTAGTAACGACTGTATCGCACTACGGGTAAATATATAATGATCAATGATAAAGGCTATCATATTGCTCAGTCTGGTATCTTTTTCACCATAGGGAAAAAGATATTATTATGTTTCCTACATAGTAGGCCTCAGAAATTCGTGTATCGCCGCCATTTTCTAGGCTGCGCAGGCAGGTGCTGTTGATTATGAATCGGAAGTTAATAGAAGAAATAGCCTACTAATATTATGCATAGTTGTTCACGGTCGAGTGCGTAGAGCTGTGGTCCTTTGCCTTGGGAAACACCGGCATGCATTTTTAATACCCAGCTATCTTTTGATAGAACAGATGTGCCATTTTGTAAATCTACACTCTGGGTATTGGAACGCAATATGAGCAATGTGGGATAGAGTGATCGCATTAGCTCCTGATTAAGGTTATCCATAGTGGGTGTAGGTATGCCAAGCCCGGCCGCTGCAGGCGAACGGCTGCGGCACCTATCGCGTTAAAGAATTAAGCAGCTAGAATTAATAAAAGATGTAAAATGCCTATCCGCTACATTACAAGTTAACTGGCACTCGTTATTCAATTCTGGTAGGCCGCCGATTATTTGCATGCGAAACTGGCATCTGTCGGATACAGCGATATTAGGATAAAGTGGTTAAATCGTGTCATCCTTCAGTCAGGTAATGTGGAAAGTAGCCAGAATAACCTATAGGGTAAAGGGTGCTAAGGTGTTTTGGCCATGGCTTTATTTTTTTACTTTCCTACCGAACGCCTGATGGGTGTGAAGGGTTGTCTTCGACAGAGCCACCGGCAACCGCTAATTTATGCTAGAATCTTCCTGAAAAATTCCCTGTCGGTTCCCTTTGTCCCGTGTCGCGTGGGGTAGCTGATTGCCTGAACAGACGTGAAAATATCAACTATGCTTGAAAA
>NZ_LECR01000028.1:232-4059 GCF_001602625.1 Sodalis-like endosymbiont of Proechinophthirus fluctus | reverse complement strand
GCTTGCGCCAGGCCGGTTCAGCGTTGCGCCTATGCTGGATTGGACAGATCGTCATTGCCGTTTTTTTCTGCGCCAGTTGAGCCGCCGTGCGCTGCTGTACACCGAAATGGTGACCACCGGAGCTCTGTTACACGGTAAAGGCGATTATCTGGCCTATAATGACGCGGAACATCCTCTTGCGCTGCAACTGGGCGGAAGTGAACCGGGTGCGCTAGCGCGCTGCGCGAAAATAGCACAGGAGCGAGGCTATGATGAAGTCAATCTCAATGTGGGTTGCCCTTCTGATCGCGTGCAGAATGGCCATTTCGGAGCCTGTTTGATGGCCGAGAAAGACAGGGTAGTAGCGTGTATCGCCGCTATGCGCGAGGTGGTATCATTGCCGATAACGGTAAAAACCCGCATCGGTATTGACGATCAGGACAGCTATGCGTTCCTTTGTGAGTTCATCAATACTGTCGCCGCTTGTGGCGGCTGTCAGACATTCATCATTCATGCCCGCAAGGCCTGGCTTAGCGGCTTGAGTCCTAAAGAAAACCGCGAAATTCCACCGCTGGATTACGGTCGGGTATATCATCTAAAGCGGGATTTCCCATCGCTTCGAATCATGATAAACGGCGGCATCACCACTCTGCATGATGCTCGGGAACATCTGCAGTGGCTTGATGGGGTTATGATGGGCCGCGAAGCCTACCAGAACCCGGGCATCCTAGCGCGGGTTGACAGTGAGCTGTTTGGCGACGCGGATCCTTTGCCGAATCAGGCAGCGGTGATTGACGCGATGTTACCTTATATAGAGCGGGAGCTGTTTTGCGGAACGGTCCTTAGCGACATTACCCGCCATATGCTCGGACTGTTTCAAGGGATGCGAGGTGCCCAGCAGTGGCGCCGCTATTTAAGCGAACATGCCCACCGTCCAGGCGCGGGTGCCGATGTGTTGATTAAAGCGTTATCCTGCGTCCAGTACTAATAATTGACTCAAGGGTTTTAAGAATTTTTGCGGCACATAACGGTCAAAACCGTTGTGACAACTGTATTCGCTGAACTTGACGCAAACAGTGTACTCCTGCTTTCTGATAGATACCCTACAGCTTGTTCTCCACCGTACAGTGTGAAAGACCAAGATGACGGCCAATGACTTTGCTGCTCATGTTTTGCAGGACAAAAAAGATCACGTCTAGCTTGCCCTCGGTAAAGATCGTTTCCGGTGGATAAAACAGGAAATAACCGGGGCTTTTGCCGCATAACTGCTTTTGCAGCGAGACGTCCTCGACTTTACGCGCGTGGAAAATTGAGCTAATACACTCACGGGTGATCCTGATGGTAGAGCGGATATTTATCGAAAAAATAAGGCTGAATAAGCTTTTCTCGGCCGTAACAGTGGATTTCTCTGGAGCAGAGGCGATCCTGCTGTTTGATAATAGTACAACGGTTGTGGAGTTAGAAGTGCGATGCAAAATCCGCCACCGGTGACGGTAAATCATGATCGAAACAACCGGGGATTGTGAAAAGTGCTGGATTAATATTCAGCTTATAGTAATAAGCAGGGTTGGAATAAAGATAGCGTGATTCAAGGTCTTTGACGCTCCAAGGTTCACGGGACGATTCCCATAGCATTAGCAGCTGCGGTGTTATGATTCGATCCTGAGTATCGCGAGATAGGCAATCGCTGTTCATATAAAGTCCTTTTGAAAAATACCGCATAGCAGTCTTATTTTTTACCGCAAATGTTATTTTTTATCCAGCCTGGTTTCCTATTAATTTATGATTAACAACTTCGGAGATATAGATAATCTATCATTGTGTAATATTAATTAGGACAATATTATTAATAAGGTGATAATTAATTTATTCATTTTTCTATCTTTGGGCCGCTATTGTTGCGTTTATTTATGTGCTTATTGATAGGTATGCCGATGGCTCGTCGAGGGCAAGATGGATAAATTTTCTTCTCAGAAAAAATAGCGATTATATAACGGGATATAGAGCGTTAATGAGGCAAGGAGATAGACATAAAATAGGTAATAGATACCGGCCAGTGAAATAAGTCAGCAAGCTGATTGATGTGGATTTCATAAATGAGTATATCCCTAAATAGGGAGAGGGTCATAGGTAATTAACGATGCGGTGGGAAATAGTAAGAAAGCGGTTAATCCTACGCTAAGAAATGACGGGGATTGGGATAACTCAGTCAGGTGTATAAGTATTTGGTTACCTGGCCATATGTTCGTTAAAAAGATAAGACATTAGCTTATCGGTTGATGAAAGGCTAATTAAATATTTCGAAGGAATTGTGCCAGAAGAATAATCTACAGGGTACTGTTTAAAGTCTATTTTATGATAATAAAAAAATTAATTTTATTAATTGATATTAAATTTTAAATATGGATTGATTAGAAAAATTCTATGAGGTCAAATGAATTTATGATTTAATTTCTCTATCCTTGAATATATTATAAAATGTTATAATTATAATGTGTATAATATTTATGTCATTCTTAAGAGGAATAAGGTATCAGTGCCTGTGTAGATCTAAGGGAGATGGTGAGATAAAATGGCTGGATCATGAAGCGATTGATTACATCAGCTACGGTGCTGCTATCCTTGCCAGCGGCCGCGGAGGCGGACCCCTATATCGGTAAAATCACAGCACAGAGGGAAATTGCTGAGTACGAGCCTATTCGATTATTAACGTTAGATGAGCTTCAGCCGGAAGAGAAGAATTGCTGCTGGCAAAGGGCATGATAGGTTCGCCGGCCGTGACGATGGAGAAGTTGCCAAATAGTCAGGAATCATCCCTGACGGCCTGCCGGATTATTTCTCAGTATATGAGACGTTTTTTATCCACTATCTACCCGATAGAAACCAGCGGCATCAATTCACTGTTGCTACTGGCCCTCGTCCTGTACTCTTGGGCTACCCATTATGATGGACGTCGACGCTATGGGCTGGGATTTTCCCGATTTTCAAATGACGACCGTCTATCTAGACGGCCTCAATGCGTCGCCGTTTGCCGTCGTGGATGATCATACTAACACTGTTCTAGCAGAGGCTGAAGACAGTATGAAGGCGGAATAATTAGCCCGCGCGATCGCGGTAAAAATGGGCGGCGCCTCGACCTTCGCCTGTTATCCGGTTACGGTCGATCAGGCGCGTTTCTTGTTATCGATACTCCAACGACGCTGCTGCATGGTGTCGTGCTGTTTCGTGGTAAAGCGAATCGGGTAACCCAGTGTAGCGAAGGCAGTTTCAATCATGGCACCGCCTGTTTTGTCAGCGTGGACAACGATAGCGGCGCCCACTTTGACGTGCTCTTTCAGAATGAATATTTGCTGGCACGGCGAGACGAGCAGCCGCTGTGTATGACGCCGGATCTGATTATTCTACTCGATGAGGAAACGGGGCTGCCGATTCTAGGCGAAAGGCTTTGTTACGGGATGCGCGTGGTGGCGATAGGTGTTCCCGCCCATAAAAATAGCCGACGTCGCGGGGAATCGAGGTATGCGGACCGCGCTATTTTAACTATAGAAATGACTATACTCCGGTGGAGAGACGCTGGCGGCTCGGTGCAAGGAGGAAAGTGCATGAGTATATCTTTGGGGATCGATGTCGGCAGCACCCATACGGATGCGGTACTGCTGGATGCACGGCATAGGATTATCGTCCAAACTAAACAGCCCAGCCCACCAGCGTTGACGTTATGCAGGGAATTGGTCAGGCGTTGGCGGTCTTGCTGGCTTTGGTCAAAGTGGACCCCGGCGATATACGCCGGGCGATGCTCGGCACAATCCATTGCACCAATGCTATCGTTGAGCGTAAAGATTTACAGC
>NZ_LECR01000028.1:0-217 GCF_001602625.1 Sodalis-like endosymbiont of Proechinophthirus fluctus | reverse complement strand
GCCAGTGACACATTTCCATCTCGGCGCACCGGCCTCGCTGGCGGCGCCGCTGTTAAGCGATATGCCGGCCGATTTCCGCGCGCTTGCCGGTACGGCTGTTTACCCTTGCCGGTGGCTATCATTACAATGGTGAGATATTATCAGCCCTGGATGAATCATCCTTACGCCAACAGTGGCAGGCGGTAAAGGGGGGCGGTACACGCCGTCTCGGTCTGCG
>NZ_LECR01000002.1:23187-23917 GCF_001602625.1 Sodalis-like endosymbiont of Proechinophthirus fluctus | reverse complement strand
CCCACAGATCGCGAGCGAGTAAACTGACCGGCCCCGAGGCAGGTGTTTCCTGGCCGGCGCCCTGGCTTACATCGTCGTGTTCCAAAAAGGAGACCAGAGATTCTGCCGCGCCCACTGCCTGGGCTTTAGCGTGATAAAAAGTACCCAAATCGCGCAGTGGCTGAAAAAATTCCGATGCTAGGATCAACACTAAAAAGCCGTCGAATAGCGTGACACTGGTGCCGTAACTGCCGAAATGCAGTTCCCCCAGGTAGGAGAAGCCAAAATAAACCGCCGCGACTGCGATAGAGATCGAGGCGAAGAATTCCAATACGCCAGACGACAAAAACGCCAGCCGCAAAACCTCCATAGTACGCTGACGGAAATCCTCGGTGGCGCGGCGCATATCCTCCGTTTCCGCTTCGGCGCGAAAGAATAGCCGCAGGGTTTCCAGTCCACGTAGCCGGTCGAGGAAATAGCCCGACAGACGCGCTAGCGCAAGAAAATTACGCTGGTTGGCGCCAGCGGCGCCTGTGCCGACTAGTGCCATGAACAGTGGAATCAGAGGGGCAGTTAAAAACAAAATCAGCCCTGCGGCCCAGTTGATAGGAAATACTACGATGAGGATCATCAATGGCACCAGTACCGACAGCGACATTTGCGGCAAATAGCGGGCATAATAGTCGTGCATCTCCTCAATCTGCTCAAGCAGCATGCTGCTCCAGCTACCGGTAGGTTTGCCGCGGATCCA
>NZ_LECR01000002.1:22316-23090 GCF_001602625.1 Sodalis-like endosymbiont of Proechinophthirus fluctus | reverse complement strand
AGTTAACCGCCGCGCGCAGAGCGAATAACGTCGCCAGAAGGACAAAGTGGCCGGTCAGGCTAGCGCGCGGGGTATTGTCCACGATCAATGCTTGCAGCAAGGCGGCCAGCGCCCAGGCCTGGGCAACGATAATCAAGGCGCTCAGCAGGCCGAGCAATACGGAAAGGTGTAACCAGCGGTTTACCCGCTGACTTTGCGACCTAAGCCAGCACACCAGGATGTGTTGTCGATTTTTATCCATTGAACGTCAGTTTTCAGCCAGAGCATCAAGCGGTTAACATTGGAAATCCCATGCCGGGAAGCGAGACCTGAATGAACCTGTAGCTTACCGGTGCGCCGATATCTTATCCTGTTGCGCGCCAGGTGAAAATCATTGCCGGCAAATTACCCCCTATAGGACCGATCAAGCTGCATCGCGTTCGGCTGGCAGGGGTATTGTGACCGCCAGGATAATCTTAGATCGCCAACTAAGGTTCCTACAGTGCGCGTGCGGAGCGAAGTACTCTGGCCTCGAAGACGGACGCCAGGGCCAGCTTATTACACCTTGGCGTGTTCAATGTACAGAGGTTAGCTCGGTAAGCATGAACTCCTGCTGTCGGCGGCTAAGAGCAGGCGCGTCGTCCATCTGTCAAGGAAAGGCAAAGAGAAAGTGGCCGATGGAAGCCTTCCTGAGCGAGGAAGGCATCGGATACGCTGCCACCCAGCCCTGTACAAGCGTTGTGGCGTCAGATACGGTCGTCATGCGCCAGTACATCGAGATAACGTTCGGCGTCC
>NZ_LECR01000002.1:19922-22273 GCF_001602625.1 Sodalis-like endosymbiont of Proechinophthirus fluctus | reverse complement strand
TGGCGGTAGTTATGGTCCATGACGTCGCCGGCCGCGAACACGCCCGGAATCGAGGTGGCGGTCGCATTGCCGTTAATCCCGGACTGCACGCGCAGGTAACCGTTTTGCAGCGACAGCTGCGAGTCGAAAATGGCGGTATTGGGACTATGACCGATAGCGATAAACACCCCGACGACCGCCAAATCTTCATGGGCATTGCCGACCACATCTTTGAGTCGTACTCCAGTGACGCCCATCTCGTCGCCCAA
Source organism: Sodalis-like endosymbiont of Proechinophthirus fluctus (assembly GCF_001602625.1). Taxonomy (GTDB): domain Bacteria; phylum Pseudomonadota; class Gammaproteobacteria; order Enterobacterales; family Enterobacteriaceae. Next base: position 22,025 of record NZ_LECR01000002.1, on the reverse strand, counting down.
TACCTCTTCCAAAGTCCGATTGGTGTGCAGAACTATATTGCCATTATTGACTTTATCCATCAGCCGGTCGATTAGGATCTTTTCCGAACGGAAGGTGTCTCGGCGGTGGATTAAATGCACTTCCTCGGTGATATTGGATAGATACAAAGCTTCCTCCACGGCGGTGTTGCCGCCACCAACCACCGCCACTTTTTGGTTGCGGTAAAAGAAGCCATCGCAGGTGGCGCAAGCGGACACCCCTTTCCCTTTATAGGCTTCTTCAGACGGCAGACCCAAATACCGCGCGGAGGCTCCGGTGGCAATAATAAGCGCATCACAGGTGTATTCGCCGTTATCGCCGACCAGGTGGAACGGACGGTTTCGCAGATCTACATGGGTAATGTGGTCGAAGATGATTTCCGTATTGAATTTTGTAGCGTGGGTATACATGCGCTCCATCAGCAGCGGTCCGGTCAACCCTTCAGGGTCGCCAGGCCAGTTTTCCACCTCGTTGGTAGTCGCTAGCTGTCCGCCTTGCTCCATACCGGTGATTAAAACGGGATTCAGATTGGCGCGCGCGGCATAAACTGCAGCGGTATAGCCTGCCGGCCCTGAACCCAATATGAGTAGTTTACTATGTTTCACCGTAGACATATTTTCCTCATTGTCATCGCATAACCAGGACATTGTGAGAAAATTACCATAGTTAAGAAAGGATGCAAAAAGTAGTTAACGATTTTTCCAATTAATCGCGGCTATCGTATCGATTGCCGCCAGCAGGGCATAATCAGGGAAAAAAATCGCTAACCCTCCCCGTAGCCACGATTGTTGCTAACAACCGGTATGTTATTCTGATTTTTAACGTTTTACTTTGACAATCGGCTGCGCTTTTGCGAAAACATCCAGGCTGGAAAATAAAACAGCCCGAAATTTGGCCGCCTGTGCTTGGCGGTAGAGTGTGGGGGTTTGCGGTACCGTGCGCGATATGCTGTTATAGCGCGTCATGCGCTTTCTGATGCCGTGCAGTACGTTGACAGATAGGTTCTAAATTTTTCCGGAAAAGCTTGACCTTAAAAAACTAATAACCGGTTGTTAGACAACCATTAACACAATTAAATTATTAATATTATGGCAAGTACAGGGAAAGAATTGAGAGAGACACTAATGATGGTAGACAATAAAAAGCGCCCAGGGAAAGATCTCGATCGTATCGACCACAGTATCCTGAAAGAGCTGCAAAAAAACGGACGGATTTCCAATGTCGAGTTATCGAAGCGGGTTGGGTTATCGCCCACTCCTTGTCTGGAACGCGTGCGCCGTCTGGAACGCCAGGGTTTCATCCAGGGCTATACTGCGTTGTTGAACCCGCACTATCTGGATGCATCGTTACTGGTATTTGTTGAGATTATTCTCAACCACGGCGCACCGGATGTATTCGAGCAATTCAACGCTGCGGTGCAGAAGCTAGAAGAGATTCAGGATTGTCATCTGGTTTCCGGCGATTTCGACTATTTGTTGAAAACACGTGTGCCGGATATGTCCGCCTATCGTAAACTGCTTGGCGAGACGCTGCTGCGCTTGCCAGGCGTGAACGACACCCGGACCTATGTGGTCATGGAAGAAGTGAAACAGAGTAATCGTCTAGTCATAAAGACGCGTTAAGGAGCATTTTAGGTGCAAATACGGTTTGTTTTGGTTACACTTCTGTGAATTCATACAGTCCCAGCGCCGGACAACACCTCGGCGCTGTTGTTATGTCGGTTACCAGAAACCTGGAGAGCCTTTCTTGAACCAGGAATATACAGAAGATAAAAACATCACCATTAAAAAACTCAGCGGCGGCCGCCGGCTACTGGAGGTGGTGCTGGCTGTTGTGGGTATTTTTGCGTTTTATTTGATGGTTGTGCTGGTCAGTTTCAGCCCCTCCGATCCAAGTTGGTCCCAGACTGCCTGGCATGGTCAGATACATAATCTGGGCGGCGGGGTAGGGTCGTGGTTTGCCGATACTCTGTTTTTTACCTTTGGTGTGCTGGCCTATGCGCTGCCGCTTATCATGCTATTTTTTTGCTGGAGCTCCTTCGCCCAGCGCGATAGACGTGACTATGTGGATTTATTCGGCCTGTC
>NZ_LECR01000002.1:19324-19706 GCF_001602625.1 Sodalis-like endosymbiont of Proechinophthirus fluctus | reverse complement strand
TCGTGGCTTACCATCGCAGAGAAAATCGGCGCATGGGTGCTGGGTTGTCTGACTTTTTTCTCCAACCGCAGTCGGCACGATGACGAAGATGACGAAGATGACGAAGATGACGAAGATGACGACCTGTCTCTACGGCCATCGGGCGCGACTTGCCTGAGAGAAGCGGCACCGTCCTCCGCCCTGCCGCCGAAGCAGGCAGACCAGGTACCGCATTACCGTTTTGAATTGCCTGGCACGCTAGCCGATCCTCACGCTTTGGCTGCCGAGGACGATGAGCCACGCATGGGCGACTGGCAACCAGATCTGGATGCGCCATACACCCCTTATGACTTCACTGTAGCTCAAAAAAACAGTAGTGTGCTGGCAGCCGGCATCGCTACCG
>NZ_LECR01000002.1:8171-19308 GCF_001602625.1 Sodalis-like endosymbiont of Proechinophthirus fluctus | reverse complement strand
GGCGCGCCGCTAACCTTCATGCCGGTTTTTTCCGCCAGCGGCAATAACTACAATCCGCAAGTGAAACAGGGCATCGGGCCAGAACTGCCGCGCCCGAAACCAGTGCGTATCCCGACACGGCGTGAACTCGCCTCATACGGGATCAAGATCCCCTCTCAGCAGCGACCGCCGCTGGAGGAACGACAGGCGGGTAGTCAGGAAGGGTCGTCGCCGCCATCTGACGGTCGTCGCTGTCAGATGGCGGTTCAGTACCCTGACGCGCCATTAGCCGACGCTGCGCCAAGACGTATGCTCTCCTCCCCGGATGAAGAAGAGGCCTGGGAGCAGCGTCTGGAGGAAGATTTTACCCATCAGCAGAGACAGAGCTATCCCGACGCTGCACCGGCGANCGGAAACAACTGCCGACAGGAGGCGGATTTTACGAGGCAGAACGCGTGTTTTACGCCGCCTTCCCATGATGACCACTGGCAATCCAACGCTTATCCGAGCGATGACATGTCATCGCTGCAGGATAACCCCTTTGGCCAACCCGCGCTGCAGACACCGATCATGGACAGTCTGATTCATCCGTTCCTAATACGTCAGGAGCAGCCGCGGCAAAAACCGTCCACGTCACTGCCGACCATGGATCTTCTGACTCCACCGCCGTGTGAAGAAGAGCCGGTGGACATATTCACACTTGAGCAGACGGCGCGTCTGGTGGAAGCTAGGCTGGCCGATTATCGCGTCAAGGCGGAAGTCGTGGGCATTTCGCCGGGGCCAGTCATTACCCGTTTCGAGCTGGATCTGGCCCCCGGGGTGAAAGCGGCACGTATTTCCAATTTATCGCGCGATCTGGCGAGATCGCTGTCGGCGATGGCGGTAAGGGTGGTAGAAGTGATCCCCGGTAAACCCTATGTCGGCCTAGAATTGCCCAACAAACGTCGCCAAACAGTTTATCTGCGCGAAGTGCTGGATTGCGAAAAATTCCGCGACACTGCCTCGCCGCTGGCGCTGGTGTTCGGCAAGGACATNCCGGTGATCGCTGATCTAGGCAAAATGCCGCATCTGCTGGTGTCGGGGACCACCGGCTCTGGGAAATCGGTGGGGATTAACGCCATGATCCTCAGTATCCTGTATAAGGCGACTCCAAAAGAGGTGCGCTTTATTATGATCGACCCGAAAATGCTGGAGCTGTCAGTGTATGAAGGTATCCCTCATTTGCTGACCGAAGTGGTCACAGATATGAGGGACGCCGCCAACGCACTGCACTGGTGCGTTGGTGAAATGGAACGGCGCTATAAGCTGATGTCGGCGCTCGGTGTGCGCAACTTGGCGGGCTACAATGAGCGTATTGAACAGGCGGATGCTATGGGCAGGCCGGTGCCGGATCCCTTCTGGAAATTGGGTGACGGCATAGCGGAAACACCGCCGGTGCTGGAGAAGTTTCCCTATATCGTAGTGATGATAGATGAATTTGCCGATCTGATGATGGCAGTCGGCAAGAAGGTAGAAGGGCTTATTGCCCGCCTGGCGCAGAAGGCACGCGCCGCCGGAATTCATCTGGTACTGGCGACGCAGCGGCCGTCGGTGGACGTTATCACCGGCCTTATCAAGGCCAATATCCCGACGCGCATCGCTTTTACCGTTTCAAGCAAAATCGATTCCCGTACCATTCTCGACCAGACGGGCGCGGAGTCTCTGCTGGGCATGGGGGATATGCTCTACTTGGCCCCTAACTCCTCGCTGCCGGTGCGCGTCCATGGCGCCTTTGTCCGCGATGAGGAGGTACATGCGGTGGTTAACGACTGGAAAGCCCGTGGACAGCCGCAATATATCGACAGCATCACCAGTTCTAGCGATGAGGGCGAGGGTGGCGGCCTGGACGGCGATGAAGAGCTGGATCCGCTGTTCGACCAGACGGTGGCTTTCGTTATCGACAAGCGCCGGGCGTCGATTTCAGGCGTGCAGCGCCAGTTCCGCATTGGCTATAACCGAGCCGCACGCATCGTCGAGCAAATGGAATTGCAGGGCATTGTCAGCTCACCTGGGCACAACGGCAACCGCGAAGTGCTGTCTCCGCCGTCACAGGAGTAAGTCCCACGTGTGGCGCGCGTGCAAAGATGCGTAAAGATGCGTAAGCCGGGACGTTTCAGAGGATATTTCTATGGCGTCCTGCCCATCTTCCGATAAAGTTAACGCTGTCGCCTCTCCTCGAGAGGGAGCCGCAGGTTCACTCTTTTAAGGAATACCCATAGTGGAAAAACAGTTAATGACCGCTTGTCTGTTTGCAGCTGTGCTAGCGGCGCCGGCTTTTGCGGACGATGCCGATGTCCTGCAAAGCCGCCTGAATCAGGTCAATAATTTTCATGCCAGATTCACCCAACGGGTGACCACTGCCGAAGGCAGAGTAGTTCAGGAAAGTGAAGGGGAACTGTGGGTGAAACGGCCAAATCTGTTTAACTGGCATATGACCGCGCCGGATGAAAGCGTGTTGGTTTCCGACGGCAAAACCCTGTGGTTCTATAATCCTTTTGTTGAACAAGTGACCGCCAACTGGCTGAAAAATACAACTGGTAATACGCCGTTCATGCTGATAACCCGCAACAGCGCCGCCGACTGGAGTCAGTACAACGTGAAGCAGCAAGGCGATAACTTCTCGCTGGTGCCGAAATCCGATAACAGTAACCTAAAGCAGTTTACGATTAAAGTGACCGCTAACGGCACTATTGAAGGTTTTACCGCTGTGGAGCAGGATGGTCAATGCAGTGCTTATGAGCTAAAAAGACAAAAGAACAGCTCGATGGAGGATGCCAAATTCCACTTTACTCTACCGAAAGGCGTGACGCTGGACGACCAGCGCCAATGAGGTAATATGGGTAACCTATCCCTGGACTTTTCCCAAAACGTATTCCAGCCGCTGGCAGCTTGCATGCCCCGTCGATGCTTGAGGAGTATATAGGTCAGAAGCTACCTGCTGGCGGCGGACAAACCGCTGCTGCGGGCGATAAAAAACGGCAAGCTCCATGATTTTGTGAGGAACCCCGCCGGGGACCTGAAAACGAACCTGGTGTAACTCATTGTACACTATGGCCAGGCCGATGTGGAGCTTCTGTCGGCAGTGACCTCCGGTATCAAGGAGATCCGCGAGGCCATCGAGATGGGGCAGTGCAATCGCGATGCTGGATAGTGCATCACTTTGCTTGTCGATGAGGTGCACCGCTTCAATAAAGGCTAGCAAGACGCCTTTTTGCCGTATATTGAAGAGGGCACCATCACCTTATCCAAGTCACCACCGAAAACCTCTTCTTTGAGTTGAATTCGGCGCTGCTTCCGGCGCCAAAGTCTTTCTGCTGAAAAGCCTGACGGCCGACGATATCGGCCTGGTGTTCGATCAGGCAATGCAAGACGACAGCCATCGCGGGTACAGAGGCCAGAATATCATGCTGCAACCGGAAACACGGCGCCTTCTGTCAGCATAGGTGAACAGCGTGCTTCAGGCGCTCAACAGCCTAGAAATGATGGTGGACATGGTGGAAAACCGACGCCGAGGACCAAAGGTGCTGCGCCCGCGCTGTTAAACGAGATAGCCGGCGAGCGCAACGCGCTCTTTGATAACAAAGGGATCGCTATACGACCTGATCTCGGCGCTGCATAAATCGGTTCTCGGATCCGCCCCGGATACAGCGCTGTATGGTACGCTCGGATTATTACCGCCGCCGGCGATCCGCTGTATGTCGCATGCCGTCTGCTGGCTATTACTTCGGAGGAGATGGGTAATGTCGATCCGCGCGTCTATAGGTTGCCATCGCTGCCTTGGGACCGGCAGATAGAGAATGGGCCATAGCTCAGGCGATTGTCTATCTGGTGGCCTGCGCGCAGAAAAAAAGTAATGTGATCTATACCATCTTCAAAGCGGCGATGCACGATGCGCGTACGATGTGCCGCCGCATCTGCGCAATATTCCGACCCGGTTGATAAAAGATATGTTCCCGGGGGCAGAATACCGCTATACCCATGATGAACCAACGCCTCTACACCATTACCGGCGAAGACTATTTCCTGTCAGAAATAGCGCATACCCTTTACTATCAACCTAGCTCACGCGGGCTGGAGGTCAAAATCGATTAAAATCTCGCCTGGTTGGGCGCGATGGATCAAAATAGCCCGACAAAACGCTACCGATAACCCTATCGTTGCGGTAAGGTTAGAGTACTGAATTCATGACGTATGACCCCGTTGTTCCTCTGAGCGCCGTGTGGCCATAGACTTACATCTTAAACGTACATTAGATAACCATAAGCACAGGACTAGCATGCTCGATCCCAATCTACTGCGTAACGAGCTCGACGCAGTTGCTCAAAAGTTAGCTCGCAGGAAATTCGAACTGGATATAGCGACCTTGCGCCAGCAAGAGGAGCGCCGCAAAGTGCTCCAGGTGGAAACCGAAAATCTGCAAGCAGAACGAAATATTCGATCCAGGGCCATCGGAGCCGCGAAATCCCGCGGGGAAAATATCGAGCCACTGCGCCAGGAAGTCAATCAACTGGGTGAGCGTTTGAGCGCTGCCAAGACGGAACTGGATGCCCTGCAGGCCGCGATTCGCGACTACGCGCTGTTGCTGCCCAATATCCCAGCCGACGAGGTGCCCGACGGCCGTGATGAAAATAGCAATCGGGAAGTGTCGCGCTGGGATGAACCGCGCCAGTACGATTTCCCCATCCGCGACCACGTGGAGTTGGGGGAAATGGCGGGTGGGCTCGATTTTGCCGCGGCGGTGAAGCTGACCGGCGCGCGTTTTGTAGTGATGCGCGGCCAAATAGCCCGCCTGCACCGAGCTCTGTCCCAGTTCATGTTGGATCTGCATACCGAGCAGCATGGCTATCTGGAGCATTATCTGCCTTATCTAGTGAATCATGTCTCGCTGTATGGCACCGGCCAACTGCCGAAATTTGCCGAGGATCTGTTTCATACTAATACTCTCAGCGAAGAAGCGGAAGCTAGCGCCTATGCGCTTATCCCGACCGCAGAAGTGCCGCTGACCAACCTGATGCGTGACGAGATCATCGAGGAAGACGCGCTACCACTGAAAATGACCGCCCATACGCCGTGCTTCCGCTCCGAGGCCGGCTCTTATGGGCGTGATACCCGCCGACTCATCCGCATGCATCAGTTCGACAAAGTAGAAATGGTGCAGGTAGTCAAACCAGCGCAGTCGATGCAAGCGCTGGAAGAAATGATCGGCCATGCGGAAAAGGTGCTGAAATTGCTGCGATTGCCGTACCGCAAAGTGCTACTGTGTACTGGTGATATGGGCTTCGCGTCCTGTAAAACCTACGATCTGGAGGTCTGGCTGCCGGCGCAGAATACTTACTGCGAAATTTCCTCGTGCTCTAACATCGGGGACTTCCAAGCGCGCCGTATGCAGGCGCGTTACCGCAGCCGGACCGATAAAAAGCCACAGTTGGTGCATACGCTGAATGGCTCTGGCCTGGCAGTCGGACGTGCGCTGGTAGCGGTGATGGAAAACTATCAGCTGGCCGACGGCCGCATTGAAATACCAGTGGTGCTGCGGCCCTACATGAACGGTTTGGACCATATAGGTTAAGGGTCCTATAATCGCGACGCGCCCGTTGAGGTGCGTTTTTTGCGCGCAATCTCTTCTTTGAGGCTTTGTTTCCCATACCATGTCCGCCTATTCTCGGCCCGGTGCTATTATTGCTCCCGAGTCTCCTGTTATTGACGATTTCCATTGCTGTGTTGAACACAGCACGCTAGTGCCGCTCTGGCTTATCTTAGCTAAGTACTTCACCCGCAGTTATCATAATGGTCTGTTTGTTGTTCGCGCCGGCTACCGCGTCGTTGGGGCTGGAGGACGCTATCCTATCTCCTTTTTATACTAGTGCGGTTTTGATTCTCCATTGCGCGGTTGAGGAGTGTACAACGGGGCTCCATGGCCCTAGCTATGTGTTTTCCGTTAGCGTTTGCTGCTTGGCTGCATCTGTGCCTGATCGTTATCATCGTGATGCGTGAAGCATCAGCAGCGGGTATGACAACGCGCAGCACTATTGCGATGCGCCACTCTAACCAGCGTAATGTGTGGCAAAGTATCAATTGGCAGACGATACATAAGTTGCTCATTCTTATCATCTAGTGTGCTGGTCGCTTCATCATGAAACAAAATCTCCGGCTTTATCGGAAGGGCGCTGGCGGAAAGCGCCAGTGGGCTCCATTTGGTCTCTTTGTTGAGGCGCGGAAACATATGGTTGAGGCGACACTGTACTAACACTTCATACACTTACGCTTCGATAAAGTGATCCAGTGGATCGAGATAGTACAGCACACCTTTCAATTTGCCGATGGGAATATAACTGCGTTTCAGTAAAAAATAGTAGCTTACGATCCTCTTGTAGTACAATGCCTCTGCTGCTGAGGGCTATAAGCCGGCATTTGGCCCTCAGCAGTGTGTATTTACCGCAGCCGGGTCAGGTCAGGCATAAGTACCTGCTCGCCGTGGCAATGGACGTGGTGACCGGAGCAAAGAGCGAGTGGCCATCTAGTACTTGAGCATTAATATCCGCAAAGACAGCACCTGGAGTGAGGTTTCCCGCACGCGCTCGATAGGCTTATTTTGACTGCTGTGGCGGTCCACTACGGTGTTAAAACCCGCCAAACGGTTTCCAATTGGCTAGGTAAAGGCATCGATAAACCAGGACAGGACAGCGAGCCCTGAATATGGCTGAACGCGGAGTTAATCTGCATCAGTGTAACGAACTGGATAGCACCGGAGAAGTAGCGCGTAGGCGGCCACCAGGATGGGAAATATAATGGAACACTTCCCATATAAAGTTGCTAGCGACCTTCATTTATCCAGCGACCGACGCGCATGATGGACTACCAGTTATCCTTGATGGAGGCAAATTAATCGTCCGGTTGTTTAGACTCGTACGGTTCACTTTGATAAAGTGCAATAGCCCAGGCTCACCAAGGGGGCATCCACTTTCCAAATGATAATGGAACCGACGCCGGAAGATGGCGAACCAGACCATATAGTTCAGTATGGTGATATGATGACCGTTAGTAAGAAGTTCAAGTCTTCGGCTATACGCTACGCTTGTCGGGTTATCTAACGTTTGTGCTGCTATTCCGTGTGATAATAAACGTGGTGAGACAACCATTTTCCGTGTATTGCCTGGTCATCCAGCAGCGTCGCCAGTGCATCTGCAACCCTTGGATAAGATAGATTTTATAGATAGAAAGCAGGATATACAGCAACGCAAGTCAGGTGAACTAAACAGTTGGTTTTTGAATACCGCGAATTTTTTCGTTTGCGGCGCGCCATAAAACACTCGGTTCATTGGTTAAATAATACACTTTAAATACACAATAACCAAAGATAGAATGATAATGACGACCGGGATGTCCTAGGGATCGCCATTTTTTTCTGAACGCTAATACGGAGGGCAATGAGCTGCCAAATGTCCCGTCAGCGGGCTGCTTTAATGTGGTTTTCTTTTATAACCTATAATAACATTTGTTGTTCAAAAAATATGATATTATATACTGTATTTTTCATAAATTTTCATGATTAGTAAATAAACATGAAATGCACCTATAATGCACCTAGGCGGGCTGTCGCTTGGCGCAGCGGCTTTAATACATCACCTTGTAGCGTAGCCCGCCAAAATATCGCGCGCACAATTCATAGTTTCGGTGGTGGACGTTTTGACTCCTTCCAGCTAGTATTCCTCCCAGCCCGGTACACCACTATATAACGCAGCCAGGTACGCTTATTGATTTTGGCCAGATGGCGGGAAAAATCCAGGGTACGGTAATTGGACACCTCGACCAGATTTTGATAGATATCGTCATTCATCTCCTTAATATCCAGCATAACCAAACCGTTGACCTCTAGTAATTCGTCAATCACAGGATCGTGGCGACGCACAAAACCGTTGATATCTCTAGACAGGTGTTGTACCACAGGCTGTATACCCTAGGCGTGGCAGGCGCAGAACCATTCGTCCATAAACTCCGCCTGCAGAATCGCTTCGCCACCGACCGCGTTCATGAAATGGCGATAGGTGATCACCTAGCGCACGATCTCCTCAATGGTAATTTCCTACCCGCTATGGGTATCCTAGGTATCGCGATTGTAGCAATTACAAACAAGCACGTCAGGCATCTCTAGAAAAAATAATAAAACGAATTCTGGGGCCATCTATAGTACCGCAGGATTCGAAGGAATAGACACGACCAGTAACAGACACGGCAGGGACTTATCCATTGATAATGGAATAATAAGTTTTGGCTGAAAGCCTGCTTAATTTTACGTTCTTTAAGACGGTATGAGAAACTAAATTGATTCAGTGAAGGTATGCTTCTTCTGCTCTTTAGTTAGCAATTTGAAGCGTATTGTATAACCGGACACGCGAATAGTTCGGTTCGGGTAGTCTTCTAGATATTCCATGGCCTTCACCAGTATTTTTCGGTACATCATGTTGACGTTCAGATGCTGACCCGCCTTCTACCCGGCTTCATGATGGAAATACCTATCCATCAGACCCTGGTTAGCTATAAGCATGTCGTCTTTACCCATCGCCTTCAGAAAGATAGAGAAGGTGTAGGAAATCCCGTCCTTCACATAAGTAAACGGCAGTTTCGCCACCGAGGTCAACGAGCCGACATCACCTCTCTGGTCATGGCTGTGTATGGGGATTGGTGCCCGTGACAAACGTCGCGCTGGCGCGACATTTGTCCGGTGTATTACCAGTTTTCTTACCATACACCACGTTGGAGGTATAAGTAATGGTCAGGATCGACTAGGTCGGGACGGCGCCGCGATAGGTAGTCAACTTCTGAGTTTTCTTTATGAAGCGTTCAACCAGGTAGTAGGCAATGTCGTCTACGCGCAGATCGTTATTACCGAACTGCACGTATTCGCCTTCAATGTTAAATTCGGTAGCCAGGCCATCTTCGCCGCGGATAGGTGTGATTTTGGCATATTTAATAGCGGACATCGAGTCGGCGGCGATGCTGCAGGCTATGGTGCGATAGACGTTACTGTCGTTCAGCGTCATTTCTTCAGTTAATTTGCCGGATTTCAGGTCGCGTTTGATGAACACGGCCAGGAAGGTGGAGATGTGGCTTAAGGATATGACACCGTCGTTTGGGATTTCACGGCGGCCAGATAACTGAAATATATTCACTGCACGGCTTCCTGCGCGGTGCTAGCTGGTCAGGTAATATATCGCTGCCGGATTTGGCGGCCATCTCTTTAATCTGGCCTAGTGTGCGATGCTGGTCGGCAATTTCTTCGCGCAGCGAATGGTTCTGTTCCAGACTATCACTGTTTTCCAGTTTAATATACAGCGACTGGAACTGGGCGAGCTTATCTTTCATCAGGTAGTACGATATCGTACAGGGTAATACGACGGTAATCGCTGATAGTGCGGCCGCGGCCATAACATAAGCATCCGGCTGACCAGTCGGAACACCCGCTTTACGACAGCGTAAGATATCAGGGGTGTAACCATCGAAAACTCCCTGGTTATGGGTTTTACAGTAGTCGGTGAAGATTTTCTTCAGGCTCGGATCCAGCTCGCGGTCGTGCGCGCCCTGCAGGAGCTTTCTATCATTTTGATGCCGCCGAACTGGATGATGGCGTATTTTAATCGGCGCATCGGTTTAAAGGTCGATATGCCGTTGGAAACACACAGGTTACCAACAATGTTCATCGGAATGTAGACTAAACCGCCTTAGCGCCGTCGGAAAGGCGTCTGAAAGACAGGGCGCAAATCCCGTTTGTTATTTGCTGGACTGTAAATCTACCAGATCGCGTCCAGTCAATTCCTAGTCAGGATTATAAAAGGCGCTCAGATGATCATCGAGGATACCGTCCGGTAGCGTGCCGTCTCCCAGAAGCGCGAACCAGCGCTCTTAGGATAATGCACAAATTCGCTGTTGGCGGTTGTGGTGCTGAGAGAAAAGCCGGCGAAAAAATAGTTGGTGGAGAGGCTGTTCAAAATACTCACCAGCGCTACTTTTCTGGTCGCATCCTTGCGTTGGTAAGGCATAGCGGGCAGTCGCGATCACGAATACGCACCGACTAGACATGGAACACGGGCTAGGCCAGGATGTTTCTTCAATAGTAAAGCCAAGCGTGCTGAGCTGTGCCTGAAATCGGGCAATAGAGTTTTCCAGCGCGCATTTTTGCCTGGAATAAAAAAGACCTATATCATCAGGGTTACTTATTATTAACAGCAAACTGCCACAATATTATCAACGGCAAAATTATCAACCGCAAACTGCCACAATATGGTGTTTTCTCCCCCGGCTCCATGTATTCTCTTAAGTATTAAGCGTTGCGGCTGGTAAGACCAGACCATAGTAGATCTATCGGTATTACTGGCAAATCTTGGTGAGGGAAAATGAATCAGGTGTTTAATTTTAGCGCTGGCCCGGCAATGCTGCCGGCGGAAGTGTTACGTAAGGCAGAGCAGGAATTGTGTAATTGGCATGGCCTGGGCACATCGGTCATGGAAATTAGCCATCGCAGTAAAGAATTTCTCGAAGTAGCGCAATCCTCTGAACAAGACTTGCGTGAACTACTGGCGATCCCCGACAATTATAAGGTTCTGTTTTGCCATGGCGGCGCGCGCGCGCAATTCGCCGCGGTGCCGATGAATCTGCTGGGGGATGCCGCCAGCGCCGATTATATCGATGGCGGCTATTGGGCGCACAGTGCTATAAAAGAAGCGCAAAAATATTGCGACCCGCGAGTTATTGATGTCACCACCGAAGTAGACGGCCTGCGTGCGATCAAACCGATGCGCGACTGGGCCTTATCCACTGACGGCGCCTATGTCCACTATTGCCCGAATGAAACAATTGATGGCCTGGCCATTGATGAACTGCCGGATTTCGGCGATCGGGTGGTGGTAGCAGACTTCTCGTCCACGATCTTGTCGCACCCTCTGGACGTGAGCCGCTTTGGGGTCATCTACGCCGGCGCACAGAAAAACATCGGACTGGCCGGGTTGACGCTGGTCATCGTGCGCGAGGATCTGTTGGGTCGAGCGAGCAAAGCGCTACCGTCCATTCTCGATTACAGCGTGCTGGCCGAAAACGATTCGATGTTTAATACACCGCCGACCTT
>NZ_LECR01000002.1:0-8149 GCF_001602625.1 Sodalis-like endosymbiont of Proechinophthirus fluctus | reverse complement strand
TGGTGTTCAAATGGCTAAAAGCGCAGGGCGGGCTGGCGGAAATGGATAAACGCAATCAGGCCAAGGCGTCCTTGCTATACCACGCCATCGACGAGAGCGATTTTTATCGCAATACCATTGCGCCGGCCAACCGTTCGCGCATGAATGTGCCGTTCCAATTGGTGAACAGTAAACTTGACGCGCTGTTCTTGCAGAAGTCTCAGGCTGTCGGTCTGCATGCCCTGAAGGGACACCGGGTGGTGGGCGGCATGCGCGCATCGCTGTATAATGCCATGCCGCTGGAAGGCGTACAAGCGCTGGTGGACTTTATGCTGGGGTTTGCTTGCCTCCACGGATAACGTTCGCCGCCGGACCGGGATGGTCGTTGCTGCCATCGATGTGGCGTTGGTGAAAAATATTTTCCTTAATAATGGCGAAGCTGGTCTCGGGGTCAGACTCTACCGAATCGTCTTCGCGCCGAGGCTACAGGCGCCAGGCTTTATTGTTTGCTGGAGAACGTCTTACACATGCAGGATTCCCTGACCTTAAATCCCATCACGCGCGTCGATGGCACTCTCAGTCTTCCAGGTTCCAAAAGCATTTCCAATCGTGCCCTGTTAATAGCAGTACAGGCCATCGGCACCACACGCTTGGCCAACCTGCTCGACAGCGATGATGTTCGCCATATGCTGACGGCCTTGGACCAGCTCGGCGTCAATTACCGCCTATCGGCGAACCGCCGCAGCTGTGAAATCGACGGCCTCGGCGGCCCACTGCGCGCGGATGACGCGCTGACGCTGTTTCTTGGTAATGCCGGCACCGCCATGCGCCCGCTAACCGCCGCGCTGTGCCTACAGGCACAACAGGATGTGACGCTGACCGGCGAGCCGCGCATGAAAGATCGGCCCATCGGCCATTTAGTGGATGCGCTGCGCCAGGGCGGGGCGAAAATTGATTACCTCGAACAAGAGCACTATCCACCGCTGCGTTTGCGCGGAGGTTATCAAGGCGGTGATATCACCGTCGACGGCAGCATCTCCAGCCAGTTTCTCACCTCTCTGTTGATGATGGCGCCGCTGGCGCCGCAGGACAGCTGCATCCGCATCAAGGGTAAACTGGTGTCCCAACCCTATATCGATATTACCCTGGCGTTAATGAAAAGCTTCGGTATTTCAGTGTGGCACGATAATTATCAGGTATTTTACCTCACCGGCAACGGCGTATACCGTTCGCCGGGCGATTATCTGGTAGAAGGGGATGCCTCCAGCGCGTCGTATTTTCTGGCGGCGGCGGCGATCCGCGGCGGTACCGTGCGGGTAACCGGTATCGGTCGCCACAGCGTGCAAGGGGATATCCGCTTCGCCGATGTGCTGGAGAGCATGGGCGCTACCATTCGTTGGGGCAACGATTACATTGAATGCAGCCGTGCTACGCTGCACGCTATCGATATGGATATGAATCATATCCCCGACGCGGCGATGACCATAGCCACTACTGCGCTGTTCGCCAGCGGCGGCACCACCACGTTGCGCAATATTGCCAACTGGCGAGTCAAAGAGACCGATCGGCTGACGGCGATGGCTACCGAGCTGCGCAAATTAGGTGCCACCGTCACCGAAGGTGAGGATTATCTGTCGATCACTCCGCCCACCAGACTGACCGGCGCCCTCATCGGTACCTATAACGACCACCGCATGGCGATGTGTTTTGCGCTGGTAGCGCTATCCGATACGCCGGTGACTATTCTTGATCCGCAATGTACCCACAAAACTTTCCCGGACTTTTTTGCCCGGCTGGCTGCTCTAAGTACGCCGGCCACGCCGCATTCGGCGCTACTTAACGGGTAAGATTAACCTTTACTCATAATGAAAGGTATAATGACGCGAAATGAAGCCTGAGGACTCCCTGAGGCTTTCACACCCGTTGTGCTTAATAAGGAGAAGTTAATGACGGTTATAGCTCCGGTAATCACCATCGATGGACCGAGCGGCGCAGGAAAAGGGACGCTCTGCAAAGCGTTGTCGGAAGCGTTACAATGGCATTTACTGGATTCCGGTGCGATCTACCGGGTGTTAGCGCTGGCAGCCCTGCATCAACAGGTGGCTATCGATAGCGAGGAGGCGTTGGCGTCGTTTGCCGCTCATCTCGATGTCCGCTTCGAGGTCGAACAGGGTCAGTTGAAAGTGGTACTGGAGGGGGAAGATGTCAGCCAGGCTATTCGAAATGAGACTGTTGGCAACACCGCATCGCGAATCGCCGCGTTTCCGCGCGTGCGTGAAGCACTGCTGCAGCGTCAGCGCGCGTTTCGCGCCACGCCAGGCCTCATCGCTGATGGCCGCGACATGGGAACCGTGGTGTTTCCCGATGCACCAGTGAAAATCTTTCTGGACGCGTCGTCGGAAGAAAGGGCACACCGCCGCATGTGGCAGTTGCAGGAAAATGGCTTTAGTGTTAACTTCGAGCGCCTTTTATCCGAGATAAAAGAACGTGACGATCGCGATCGTAATCGTGCGGTAGCACCATTGGTGCCGGCAGCTAACGCGCTGGTGCTTGACTCCACCCGCTTGACTATCGATGAAGTGATAGTCAAAGCGCTGGCGCGTGCCAGGCAGATTCTGGCGCTATCGTAAAGATATCGTCAATAAATTACCCTGCAGCGAGGAAAGGCAGCGGGGAGTGTATAATAGCCCCATCAAGCAGGATGCCGGATGGACGTTAATCAAAAAATTTGAAGACTATCAAATATGACAGAATCTTTTGCTCAACTCTTTGAAGAATCGCTGAAAGAAATTGAAACCCGCCCAGGATCCATCGTTCGCGGTACCGTTGTATCTATCGAGAAAGACGTAGTTCTGGTTGACGCCGGCCTGAAATCCGAATCCACAATTCCTGTCGAGCAGTTCCGCAACGCCCAGGGTAAGCTGGAAATCGAAGTGGGCGATCATGTTGATGTCGCTCTAGATGCAGTCGAAGACGGTTTCGGAGAAACGCTGCTGTCTCGTGAAAAAGCCAAGCGCTACGAGGCTTGGCTGATGCTGGAAAAATCATACGAAGAAGCGGCCACAGTGATCGGCGTTATTAACGGGAAAGTCAAAGGCGGTTTCACCGTAGAACTGAACGGTATCCGTGCGTTCCTGCCGGGTTCTCTGGTCGACGTGCGTCCGATTCGCGACACCCTGCATCTGGAAGGTAAAGAGCTTGAGTTTAAAGTGATCAAGTTGGACCAGAAACGTAATAACGTTGTAGTTTCCCGTCGTGCCGTTATTGAATCTGAAAGCAGCGCCGAGCGCGATCAGCTGCTGGAAAACCTGCAGGAAGGCATGGAAGTCAAGGGTATAGTCAAGAACCTAACGGACTACGGCGCCTTCGTTGATCTGGGCGGAGTTGACGGCCTGCTGCACATTACCGATATGGCCTGGAAGCGAGTGAAGCATCCGAGCGAAATCGTGAATGTTGGCGACGAAATCACCGTTAAGGTACTAAAATTCGATCGTGAGTGTATCCGTGTCTCCCTGGGCCTGAAACAGCTAGGTGAAGATCCATGGGTCGCTATCGCGAAACGTTACCCGGAAGGCACCCGCTTGACCGGCCGCGTGACTAACCTGACCGACTACGGCTGCTTCGTTGAAATTGAAGAAGGAGTTGAAGGCTTGGTGCACGTTTCTGAAATGGACTGGACCAACAAGAACATCCATCCGTCCAAAGTGGTTAACGTGGGCGATGTGGTGGAAGTTATGGTGCTGGACATCGACGAAGAGCGTCGACGTATCTCCCTAGGCCTGAAACAGTGCAAGGCCAATCCGTGGCAGCAGTTCTCTGAAACCCATAACAAGGGCGACCGCGTTGAAGGCAAAATTAAGTCAATCACCGACTTCGGTATCTTCATCGGCCTGGACGGCGGTATCGACGGTCTTGTTCATCTGTCCGACATCTCTTGGAACGTGGCTGGTGAAGAAGCCGTGCGCGAATACAAGAAGGGTGATGAAATCGCGGCTGTAGTTTTGCAGGTTGACGCAGAGCGCGAGCGTATTTCCCTAGGCGTGAAGCAGCTGTCTGAAGATCCGTTTAATAACTACCTATCTTTGAACAAGAAAGGAGCTATTGTTACCGGTAAAGTCACAGCAGTAGACGCAAAAGGTGCTGCAGTTGAATTAGCGGGTGGCGTGGAAGGTTATCTGCGCGCCTCTGAAGCTTCGCGCGACCACGTGGAAGACGCTACGCTGGTCCTGAACGTCGGCGACGATGTGGAAGCTAAATTCACCGGTGTCGATCGCAAAAACCGTATTGTCAGCCTTTCCATTCGTGCTAAGGACGAGGCGGACGAGAAAGAAGCCATCAGCGCCGTGAATAACAAGCAGGAAGAAGGCAACTTCTCCAACGCAATGGCTGAAGCCTTTAAAGCGGCGACCAAAGGCGAGTAATAATAATGGGGGAGCTGAGGCGGCGACTCTGCTCCTGGACGATAGTTAAGTTGTTATGCTGCTCTTGAAGAGAGCCGCGTAAACTTGGAGGAATTATGACTAAGTCCGAGCTTATCGAAAGACTAGCCAGCCAGTACTCTCATATCCAGACGAAAGTGGTTGAGGATGCAGTTAAAGAGATGCTTGAGCATATGGCGACGACGCTCGCCAGCGGCGAGCGTATCGAAATCCGAGGTTTCGGCAGTTTTTCTCTTCACTACCGTGCCCCGCGCATCGGCCGCAACCCGAAAACTGGTGATAAGGTGGAGTTGGAAGGAAAATATGTTCCACATTTTAAACCGGGCAAAGAGTTGCGCGATCGCGCCAACATCTATGGCTAAACTGCCGCGGTCCGGTCCGGCGGCCAACGTTACTGAAAACCTGAAAGCCCCTTTATGGGGTTTTTTGCCTCCAAACCGCTAGAGATCGAGTCAACGGCCGACAGGAAAACAGCGAAGGATACCGATATGCTGTGGAGGTAGTTAAGGCCAGTATTGATTCAGCCGATGCTTAACACCTAAGAACTAGGACGTATGCCGCAGTTAATGCCAGACATCGTCCAGCTTTGGCCTGTTAACGTTTACCTACAAGATTATCGGGTGAGGTATATCCCGGGCGATGTTCATGATTAAACTATCTCATAAGGTGAAGATGCCTATCGTTTTTTCAATTTTTCAATGCTTAATTAACATATCCTGGTCAGCGATTAGAAAATAGCGCAAGTGCTAAATGCAAATAACGTACAAAGAGGTAACTCGGATTAATAATATTGCTGAATTTGTCAGTGGCATATTATTGATTAGTTTAGATGGGTAACAAAAAAGAGATCGTTACGATATTTCATGGCCTATAGGAAAGCCAACATAGCGCAACAGAGATGCCAGAATATCTCTGTCTGGAGAAATTCATCCAGCTAAGGCGGTGGCGTTACCGGGATACCAAAGTCAATTTCAGCTTCAGACTCCTAGCCCCAATCGCATAGTATGACTGGGGATACACGGTAAAGGTCAATGGCCGGACTTTATTCCAGTTTGATAATGTGTTCGCAAAGAGCAGAAACGGAGACGCTAATCCGCTGCCATTATTTCATGTAGCAAACCTTCGCATGAGAATGGAGGATGCGGTTTACAAAAAAGTTGAGTCTCCAGGCTTCTTTAGGCCGATAGCGACATACACTATCTCTATTTCTGACGCAAATGCTACGGCGCGAGGCGAGGGCGAACGGGAACGGGACGTTTCACAAGAAATTAGCAAGCAGATGATATACGGATTGGGATACCTTGCTGGAGGAGGGAGGGATACCGGAGCAAAAAACGATATGGTGTTCAGAGCGCTAACGGCCTCAGGCCTAAGATATTTCCATAACGCGTTATGGAAATATCGCTATCACCTATATCGGTTTTTTTTGATCTTTGTGACCTGACGAATTAGTCAGGCGGTTATGAGGATGATATGTTAAGCAGCAGCATCGGTGACCACATGACCAATTTGCAGTACAACGATGGCACTGGGAGAGAGGATGACGCCGACAACCTGTTATGGCATAGCGATAGCGACTGGCTCAGTATGGTATTGGGACAAGCGAGTCGGTGGAAAGTTTGCTGCGGCAATGCTTCCACTAGCGCCGCTTTCAGTCATTGCGTCGTTGCCGCCGAGAGAAGACGCATAAGGTCGGTTACCTGACGGGAATGACCGCGCTAGTGCTGGCCATTATTACGGGGAATTTGCCGCTGTTATTTTTGCCGCAACTAACAATAGCGGGCGCGCTGTGTGCTACCTTCTGGCTGTCGGCTGAGGCAGTGGCTCAGTGCTACTAGCGTCTGGGAATTCTCTGGTGCGATACAGCGGCAAGCGGCCAGCTGAGCGTGCGTTTTTATCCGCAGTCGTTTGACGTGCTGGTCTATCGTGTCGAATTTCCCGCCGATAGTATCATCAAGCGGTTTGGCGTCGCTGTGCTAAAATAGGTAGAATAGACGGCTATTGAGTCCCAGCACTGGTGAATAAATGCTAAAAGATAAAGATCTCTCCACCTGGCAGACCTTCCGTCGCCTTTGGCGGATGATCTCACCTTTCAAGATAGGTCTGATCGCCGCGGCGATTGCCCTGATACTCAATGCTGCCAGCGATACTTTTATGCTATCTCTGCTTAAGCCCCTGCTTGATGACGGATTTGGCAAAGCCAACAGTAATATTCTGGTCTGGATGCCGCTGGTAGTGATTGGTCTGATGGTGCTGCGAGGCGTCAGCGGCTTTGTCTCCAGCTATTGCGTATCCTGGGTTTCCGGCAAAGTGGTGATGAACATGCGCCGCAGGCTGTTTAACCATATGATGGATATGCCAGTGTCTTTTTTCGACCAGCAATCCACCGGCACCCTACTTTCACGCATTACCTATGATTCCGAACAGGTGGCTTCATCGTCCTCCAGCGTGCTGATTACCCTGATTCGTGAAGGGGCATCGATCATCGGCCTGTCCGCGATGATGTTCTACTATAGTTGGCAATTGTCGCTGATCCTGGTGGTGATTGCGCCCGTAGTATCATTTTCTATCCGGCAGGTGTCAAGACGGTTCCGCCAGATTAGTAAAAGAATGCAAAGCACCATGGGGCGGGTGACCACCAGCGCTGAACAGATGCTCAAAGGGCATAAGGAAGTGCTGATTTTTGGCGGCCAAAAGGTGGAAAACGAGCGTTTTAACAGCGTTAGCAACCGAATGCGCCAACAGGGGATGAAAATGGTAGCCACTTCCTCGGTCTCCGATCCACTAATCCAGTTTATTGCCTCTCTTGCGCTGGCCTTTGTTCTGTATGCTGCTAGCTTTCCGGCGGTCATGGAAACCTTGACCGCCGGCACCATTACTGTCGTGTTTTCGTCAATGATTGCCATGATGCGCCCACTGAAATCCTTGACTAACGTTAACACTCAGTTCCAACGCGGTATGGCCGCTTGTCAGACGCTGTTTTCCATTCTTGATATGGAAACCGAAAAGGATGAAGGCATAGTGGAAGTTGAGCGCGTTAAAGGTGACATCACCTTTAAACATGTCACTTTTTCCTATCCTGGCAAAGAGACACCTTCGCTGTACGATGTTAGTCTGAGCATTCCTGCGGGGCATACGGTAGCGTTGGTGGGGCGCTCTGGCTCCGGTAAATCGACCATCGCTAGTTTGCTGACGCGTTTTTATGATATCCAGCAGGGCCAGATCCTGCTCGACGGTACCGATCTGTGCGCCTATAAGCTTGCCTCGCTGCGTAACCAGGTGGCGTTGGTTTCCCAAAACGTGCATCTGTTTAACGATACTATCGCCAACAATATCGCTTATGCCCGCAAGGCAACTTACTCCCGCGAGCAGGTAGAGAACGCGGCCCGAATGGCTTACGCCATGGATTTCATAGAAAAAATGGATATGGGCCTGGACACGGTGATCGGAGAAAACGGCGTCTTGCTCTCCGGCGGTCAGCGTCAGTGCATCGCAATCGCCCGCGCGCTGCTACGTGATTGCCCGGTACTTATCCTCGACGAAGCCACCTCGGCGCTTGATACCGAATCCGAACGGGCAATCCAAAAGGCATTGGATGCGCTGCAAAAGAATCGGACCTCCCTAGTTATCGCCCATCGCCTGTCCACCATCGAAAAAGCCGATGAAATTCTGGTGGTAGAGGGGGGGTGGATAGTCGAACACGGCAATCATGAGGAACTAATGTCGCGCCA